>NZ_CP145607.1:0-600000 GCF_036884275.1 Sphingomonas kaistensis
GCCCTGTTCGTGCTCGCGAGCGGCGTAGTGGTGGTGCAGGTCGTCGCCAATCCGCTGATCAGCCTGCTCGGACCGGCGAAAACGGTGCACAGCCGCCTGACCTTTGCGCAGGCGTTCAACAGCCTTGGCACCACAGTGTTTCCGATCGTCGGCTCGGCGCTGATCCTCGGCGGGCTGGCGGGTGTCAGCGCGTCGGACTTCACCGGGGCTGAGCTCGAAGCCTATCGCACCGCCGAAACGCAGGCGATCAGCAACACCTACATCGGCCTTGCCGTGGCGCTGCTGGTGATCGCGGGCGCGGTGTTCCTGTTCCGCAATCGGTTGCCGGGTGAGCAGCATGAGCGCAGTTCGCCGCTGGCCGGTTTCTCGCTGCTCAGCCGCAAGCGGTTCGGCCTCGGCGCGCTGTGCATCTTCCTTTATGTCGGCGCCGAGGTGTCGATCGGCAGCCTGATCGTCAATTACCTCCAGCAGAGCCATGTGCTCGGTCTCAGCGAACGCGCCGCCGGGGACATGATCTTCCTCTACTGGGGCGGGGCGATGATCGGCCGCTTCATCGGTAGCTGGTTCCTGAGGGTGATGAGCCCGGGGCTGATCCTGGCCACCGTCGCGGCGGGCGCGATCGCGCTGCTGGCGATCTCGACTCACAGCACCGGCCAGGTCGCGGCCTACAGTCTGCTCGGGATCGGCCTGATGAACTCGATCATGTTCCCGACCATCTTCAGCCTCGCCTGCGAGAAGCTGGGCGCGCGGGCGGCAGATGGGTCGGGGATCATCAACATCGCGATCTTCGGCGGGGCGGTGATCCCGCTGCTGACGGGCATGCTGGCCGATGCCAGCGGCAGTCTGGCGATCGCGCTGATCCTGCCGGCGCTCTGCTACGCCGTAATTGCTGGATACGGCTTTTACGCGCGCAGGCCGGCGTCAGACCTCGCCTGAGCCGCCGCTTGCCGGGGGCGTCAGACCGACGTTGAACCACGGACCTTGAGGCGCACGGGAAGCAGCCGCGGCTCGCTCTCCCGGCCCTCGATCCGCTCGATCAGCGCTTCCACCAGCGCGGCGCCCGCGGCGCGGGCATCCTGTGCGACGGTGGTAAGCGGCGGGCTTGCGAGCTGCGCTGCCGCAAGATCGTCGAAGCCGACGATCGCGACGTCGTCGGGCACGCGCTTGCCGCGTTCGCCGAGCGCTTTCATCGCGCCGATCGCGGCGAGGTCGGAGGCGGCGAACAGGGCGTCATAGTCGATCCCGCGCCGCTCCAGTTCGGCGACCGCGGCGCGGCCTTCCTCCTCGCTCGGCCCGGCGTCGATGCGCAGGCGGTCGAACGCCGGGAGGCTCGCTTCGTCGTGGGCGCGCACGTAGCCGCGATAGCGGTCGAGAAACTCGGGATAGGCTTCGCTGACCGTACCGACGAAGCCGATCCGGCGGCGGCCGAGGCCGAGGAGGTGCCGCGTCGCTTCGAGCCCGCCGTCCTCGTTGTCGGAGCCGATCATCGCACCGAATTCATTGGCGCGCGGATTGCCCCAGCAGACGAAATGCGTGCCGCGCCGGACCAGGGCTTCAAGCCGCGGGCGATATTGGAGATAATCGCCGTAGCCGAGCAGGATGATCCCGTCGGCCTTGCGGCTGTCTTCGTAATCGACGTGCCAGTCGTCGCTCAATTGCTGAAAGCTGATCAACAGGTCGTAGCCATGCCCGGCGCAGGCGCGGACCATCGATCCAACCATCGACAGGTAGAAGGGATTGATCAGGGTTTCGTCGGGGGTCGGGTCTTCGAAAAACAGCAGTGCGAGCGTGCGGCTCTGCTGACGGCGAAGCCCCGAGGCATTCTTGTCGACCTTGTAGTGAAGCTGTTCGGCGGCGGCGAGAACCCGCGCCCGAGTCTCGGCCGACACCGCGGGATTTCCGGACAGCGCGCGGCTGACGGTCGGTTGCGACACACCCGCCAAAGCGGCGATATCGAAGGAGGTCGGGCGCCGCTGCGTCATTGGAGCCACAGTGTAACGTGCTGAATACGTATGTATAGCGCGGCGGCGATCTAGTCACCTCCGAGCCATCGTTGATAGGTTTGACCCATTGATGACGAGGTGCGCGCTGGTTCGCCGTGCCCGATCGTCGAGGAGGGGTACGACCACGATGACTTTCCACGCAAATTTCGGCCGTTTTAGCCTTGCCGCGAGCCCGCTGGCGCTGTGCGCCGCGCTGATCGCCACACCGGCCGCCGCCCAGACCACGCAGCCCGAAGACGCGCCGCCGGCGACCACCGAAGAAAATGCCAATGACGCGGCCTCGCCCGCGCCGACCGAGGGCGACGAGATCGTCGTCACCGGCTTCCGCCGCAGCCTCGAAAGCGCGGTTCGGACCAAGAAGAGCCAGGAACAGATCGTCGAATCGGTCACCGCCGAAGACATCGGCAAGCTGCCCGACAACAGCATCGGCGAATCGATCGCCCGCCTGCCCGGTATTGCGTCGCAGCGGACCAGCGGCCGCGCCAACGTCATCGCCATTCGCGGTTTCGGCCCCGACTTCTCGCAGACCTTGCTGAACGGCCGCGAGCAGACCTCGACCAACGACAACCGCGGGGTCGAATTCGACCAGTATCCGTCCGAAGTCGTCAGCCAGGTCGTCGTCTACAAGTCGCCGAATGCCTCGCTGGTGGGTCAGGGCCTGGTCGGCACCGTCGACATCCGCACCGTCCGCCCGCTCGACTACGGGCGTCGCACGGTCGCGATCGGGCTACGCGGCAGTTATGCCGACCTTGGCAAGCTCAATGCCGGATCGGAAGACAAGGGCTATCGCCTGAGCGGCACTTTTATCGATCAGTTCGCCGACGGCCGCATCGGCGTCGCGGTGTCGGCGTCCTATGTCGACGAGCCGTACCAGGTGCAGGAATTCAATGCCTGGGGCTATGCCACCGGCACTCTGCCCGGCAGCACCGAGCAGCTGGGCCTGATCGGCGGCTCCAAGTCCTACGTCACCTCGACGCAGCTGAAGCGCTTCGGGATCAACGGCACCATCCAGGCCAAGATCACCCCCAACCTCGTGCTGACCGCCGACGGTTTCTACAGCAACTTCAAGGACGACCAGATCAAGCGCGGTATCGAGTTGCCGCTTGGTTTCGGCGCCTTTGGCACCACCTTCAATCCTGCCACCTTCCGGGGCGAAAACGGCACGGTGGTGTCGGGCACGTTCAACAACGTGCAGGGTGTCGTCCGCAACGACGTGTTCGCCAAGAAGGCCGATCTTTATTCGGGCGGCCTCAACCTCGCCTGGAACGGCGACAATGGCTGGAAGGCGTTCGCCGACGCCAGCTATTCGCGCACCGATCGCGAAGAGCTGAGCATCGAAAGCTATTCGGGCACCGGCTTCGGCGAAGCGCTTGGCGCCACCGACACGATCAGCTTCGTCACCGGGCCGACCGGCACGGTGTTCAAGCCGACGCTCAACTACAGCGACACCAATCTCATCCGTCTGACCGACCCGCTCGGTTGGGGCGGCGGTCCGACCACCCCGCAGGCCGGTTATTACAACAACCGCATCCTCGAGGATGAACTGGTCCAGCTGCGCGGCGAGCTCGAGCGCGAGATCGGTGGGTTCATCGACGGCATCAAGGTCGGCGTGAACTACACCGACCGCACCAAGTCGCTGACCCCGGACGAATATCTCGTCCGGCTGCCGAACGGCGCGCTGGAAGCGCCGATCCCGAGCAACCTGCTGCTGTCGCCGACCAACCTCAGCTACCTCGGCCTCGGCCCGGTGGTCAGCTACGATCCGCGCGCGCTGATCAACGCCGGCAACCTCATTCTGGTCACCAATCCGTCGAACGACATTCCGGCCAAGGCCTACAATGTCTTTGAAAAGGTCTGGACCGGCTATGCGCAGGCCAACATCAAGGGCACGCTCGGCAACAGCGAGCTGACCGGCAACATCGGCGCGCAGCTGATCCATACCGATCAGAGTTCGACCGGCATCGCCTTCCTCAACGGCACGCGGGTCAACGTCTCGCTGGGCGACAAATATTGGATGGTCCTGCCGAGCCTGAACCTCAACCTGCGCTTCCCGACCGATTTCGTGGTCCGGTTCGCGGCGGCGCGCGAAATGCAGCGGCCGCGGCTCGACCAGCTGCGTTCCGCGATCGGATACGGGATCAACACCACCGACCGTCCGCAGCCCTTCATCTCGGGCGGTGGCGGCAATCCGCGGCTGCGCCCGTATCGGGCGACCGCGGTCGACCTCAACTTCGAGAAATATTTCGCCAACACCGGCTATGTCGCCCTTCAGCTGTTCTGGAAGGACATCGACCGGTACGTGTCGGACGGCCGTAACGAGAACTTCGACTACACCGGCTTCCCGCTTCCGGTCGGGGTGACGCCGCCGAGCCTGATCGGCCGCCTCGACTCGCCCGTGAACACCGACGGCGGCAAGCTGTATGGTGCCGAAGTGGCGGCGACGCTGCCGCTCAGCGTCTTCAGCAGCTACCTCGACGGCTTCGGCCTGACCGGCGGCGTGGGCTACACCAAGACAAAGGTTCGCGATTTCAGCGGCGCTCGGTCGCAGATCCCGGGCTATTCGAAGTGGGTCGCCAACGGCACCGCCTTCTTCGAGAAGTGGGGCTTCAACGCCCGCGGTAGCGTCCGCTACCGGTCGAGCTTCCTTGGCGACTTCACCGGCTTCGGCGGGTCGCCGACGCGGCGCATCGCGCTTGCCGAGACGATATACGACGCGCAGGTCGGCTACGACTTCAAGGAAGGCTCGCGGCTCAACGGCCTGTCGGTCTATCTCCAGGGCCAGAACCTGACCGACGAGCGCTTTGCCTCGGTCAATGGCAATGAAAATCCGACCCAGATCATCGATTACCAGATCTACGGTCGGCGTTTCCTTGCCGGACTGACCTTCAAGTTCTGAGCCGATGATGAACTTTGAACAGCGGCCGACCCTTCTCGGCCGCTGTTCAGGGAGTGAAATGGCATGAGGATCGTCATCGTCGGTGGAGGGTCGGCCGGCTGGATGACCGCCGCGGCGCTGAGCCGGTTCCTGATGCCGGGCGCCGACATCACCCTGATCGAATCCGACGAGATCGGCACGGTCGGGGTCGGCGAAGCAACCATTCCCGCCATCCGCATCTTCAACGATGCGCTCGGCATCGACGAAGCCGAATTCGTCGCGGCGACCGGCGCCAGCTTCAAGCTCGGCATCGAGTTTCGTGACTGGGGCCGCGAGGGCGAACGCTACCACCACGCGTTCGGGCTGGTCGGACGAAGCCTCGGGCTACTGCCGTTCCACCATTATTGGTGCCGCGCCGACGCGCTCGGCCTCGCCAAACCGCTGGGCCATTATGTGCTGAACAAGGTGGCGGCCGAGGCCAATCGCTTTGCCCATGTCACCCGGGCCGAGGGCAGCGCGCTTCCGCCCCTGCCCTATGCCTATCATTTCGATGCCGGGCTCTACGCCGCCTTTCTTCGACGTTTCGCCGAAGCGCGCGGGGTAATCCGGATCGAAGGCAAGCTGCAAGGCGCCGAGCGCCAGCCCGAGACGGGCGATATCGCGGCCGTGCGTTTCGGTGACGGGCGGCGGGTCGAAGGCGACCTGTTCATCGATTGTTCGGGCTTTCGCGGCTTCCTGATCGAAGGCGAGCTTGGCGCCGGCTACGACGACTGGTCGCACTGGCTGCCCTGCGACCGCGCGATCGCGGTGCCGTCCGCCCGCATTGAGCCGCTGGTGCCCTACACGCGGGCGACCGCGCGCACCGCGGGCTGGCAATGGCGCATCCCGCTGCAGCATCGCACCGGCAACGGCCATGTGTTCTGCTCCGCCTTCACCAGCGAGGACGAGGCCGCGGCGCTGCTGCTCGCCAACCTCGACGGCGAACAACTCGCCGAGCCGCGCACGCTGCGCTTCACCACCGGCAGGCGGCGCCGCGCCTTTGTCGGGAACGTGATCGCGATCGGACTTTCGTCAGGCTTCATCGAACCGCTTGAATCGACCAGCATCCACCTCATTCAGACGGGCGTGGATCGCATCCTCGACCTGCTCCCGGGCGGGCCGATCAGCGACGCGGTGCGTGACGAATATAACCGCCGCTTCGATTTCGAGATGGAGCGGCTGCGCGACTTCATCGTGCTGCATTATCATGCCAACCAGCGCGAAGGCCTGCCCTTCTGGGATCGGGTCCGGACCATGCCGATCCCCGACAGCCTTGCCCGGCGCATCGCCCTGTTCGAGGACAGCGGCGCCATTCTTCGTGATGGCGACGAATTGTTCGACGTGCCCGGCTGGTCGCAGGTCATGATCGGCCAGAATGTGCGCCCGCGCCGCGCCCATCCGATTGCCGCGCAATTGTCGGAAGCGCAGCTGGGGCAGTTCCTCGGCTCGCTCGAGCATGCTTATGCGGTCGACGCGGGACGGCTTCCCGACCACGCCGCTTTTCTTGGCAACTTCGCCCCCATGATCAACAATGGTGCCCGCCCATGACGCTTGCCCTGTTTCTGTCGCTTGCCGCGGCCCAGCCCGCCGCAACGGTCGCCGCGCCCGCCGCTCCAACCGCCGCCGACTTCCGCGCGCGTTTGCCGGAAGACGAGGTGATCTATTTCCTGTTGCCCGACCGGTTCGATAACGGCGACACCAGGAACGATCGCGGCGGGCTGAAGGGCGGGCCGCTGGAGACCGGGTTCGACCCGGCGCGCAAGGGCTTTTATCACGGCGGGGACTTGAAGGGCCTGGTCCGCCGGCTCGACTACCTGCAGGGCATGGGCGTCACCGCCATCTGGTTCGCGCCGATCTTCAAGAACAAGCCGGTGCAGGGCGGCAAGGGCCAGGAGAGCGCGGGTTATCACGGTTATTGGGTGACCGACTTCACCCGCGTCGATCCGCATTTCGGCGAGAATGGCGACTTCAAGGCCTTTGTCGACGCGGCGCACACGCGCGGCATGAAGGTCTACATGGACATCATCACCAACCACACGGCCGACGTTATCAAGTTCGCCGAATGCGAGGCGGCGAATGCCTGCCCGTATCGCTCGATCGCCGATTATCCCTATCAGCGCCGCGGCGGCATTGGGGGCAAAGCGATCAATCCGGGCTTCCTCGGCGAAAGGGTGCCCACGGCGGAGAATTTCGCCAGGCTGACCGATCCCAATTACGCTTACACGCTGAACACCGATGCCAAGGAGCGGAACGTCAAGGTTCCGGCGTGGCTCAACGATCCCCTGCTCTATCATAATCGCGGCGACAGCACGTTCACGGGCGAAAGCTCGACCCAGGGCGATTTCGTCGGGCTGGACGATCTGATGACCGAGAATCCGCGGGTCGTGCAGGGCATGATCGAGGTTTATGGCAGCTGGATCGACCGGTTCGGGATCGACGGCTTCCGCATCGACACCGCGCGGCACGTGAACCCGGAATTCTGGCAGCAGTTCGCGCCGGCGATGCTGGCGCGGGCCAAAGCCAAGGGTATTCCCAACTTCCACATCTTCGGCGAAGTCGCGAACGACGATTTTTCGCCCGGTTTCCTGGCCAAGCACACGGTCGAGGACAAGCTTCCCGCCGTGCTCGACTTCGCCTTCAAGCAGGCCGCGCTGCGCAGCCTGGCGAGCGGGCAGCCGACCGAGATCTGGCGCGAATTCCTCAATCAGGACGTGCTCTATGCCGGCGGCAAGGCGACCGCGAAGCAGCTTCCGACCTTCCTCGGCAACCACGACCAGGGGCGGTTCGCTTATTATGTGCGCGAGGGGAACAAGAACGCTTCGCCGGAGGAACTGCTCGAGCGGGTGAAGCTCGGCCATGTGCTGATGTTCACCTGGCGCGGGGTGCCGACGGTTTATTACGGCGACGAGCAGGGCTTCGTCGGCGACGGCAATGACCAGGATGCGCGCGAGACGATGTTCCCGTCGAAGACCGCGGTCTATCTCGACAACACATTGCTCGGCACCACGCGCACCAATGCGGTGGCGAATTTCGAGACTGGGCACCCGCTCTATCGCCTGATCGCCGAGCTGGCGAAGATCCGCACCGGCAGCGAGGCGCTGCGCCGCGGCGACACGCGCCTGCTCGCGGCTGAGGACAAGGCCGGGCTGCTGGCCTTCAGCCGCTCAGCGTCTTCGGAAGAAGTGATCGTCGCGGTCAATACTTCCTCGCAGCCGATCACCCGCAATGTCGCGATTGCCGCCGACATCAGCGGGCTTGCCTCATTGTCGGGTCCCTGCCCCGCCGCCCCGGTCGCGCCGGGCACTGTCCGCATCACTTTGCCAGCGTTCGGCCATGTCATCTGCCGCGCCGCTCGCTGACCCGCCCGTGAGCAGGGCGCCGGCCGCCGCCGAGCCCTGGTGGCGCGGCGCGACCATTTATCAAATCTATCCGCGCAGCTTTTGCGACAGCGACGGCGACGGGGTGGGCGATTTGCAGGGCATCACCGCGCGGCTGAGCCATGTCGCGGACCTCGGTGTCGATGCGGTGTGGGTGTCGCCCTTCTTCACCTCGCCGATGAAGGACTTCGGTTACGACGTCGCCGATTATCGCGATGTCGATCCGATCTTCGGCACGCTGGCCGATTTCGACGCGCTGATCGCCCGCGCCCATGCGCTTGGCCTCAAGGTGCTGATCGATCTCGTCTTCTCGCACACCAGCGACCAGCATCCCTGGTTCGTCGAAAGCCGGTCGAGCCGCGGCAACGACAAGGCCGAATGGTATGTCTGGGCCGATCCCAAACCCGACGGTTCGCCGCCGAGCAACTGGCAGTCGGTGTTCGGTGGTCCGAGCTGGACCTGGGACGCGCGGCGCGAGCAATATTATCATCATAACTTCCTGAAGGAGCAGCCGCAGCTCAACGGGCACCATCCGGCGGTGCAGCAGGCGCTGCTCGACATCGTGCGCTTCTGGCTCGACCGCGGGGTCGACGGCTTCCGCTTCGATGCGGTGAATTTCATGATGCACGATCCGGCGCTGACCGATAATCCGCCGGTCGCGAACCCGACGCAGCGGACCCGGCCGTTCGACTTCCAACATCATCTCCACAATCAGTCGCAGCCCGAGATCCTGCCGTTTCTCGAGCGGTTGCGGGCGCTGTGCGACAGCCACGGCGCGGCGTTCGCGCTGGCCGAAGTCGGCGGCGAACAGGCGCAGGCGGAGATGGCGGATTATACGGCGCCCGGCCGGCTCCACAGTGCCTATGGCTTCGACTTTCTTTATGCCGACCGGCTGACCCCGGCGCTGGTCGCGGAGAGCGCCGGGCGCTGGCCGGACCGCGAGGGCATCGGCTGGCCAAGCTGGGCGTTCGAGAACCACGACGCGCCGCGCGCGCTGTCGCGCTGGGTCGACGAGCACCATGCCGCGCAATTCGCCCGGACCAAGATGCTGCTGCTGGCGGCGCTGCGCGGGTCGATCATCCTGTATCAGGGCGAAGAGCTTGGCCTGACGCAGGTCGAAGTGCCGTTCGAGTTGCTGCAGGACCCCGAAGCGATCGCCAACTGGCCGCAGACGCTGAGCCGCGACGGGGTGCGGACGCCGATGCCGTGGACCCGCAGCGGCGAGGGTCACGGCTTCACCGACGGATCGCCGTGGCTGCCGTTCGGCCCCGACCACGCCGCGCTGAGCGTCGATGCGCAGGTGGCGGACCCGCGCTCGCTGCTGCATTTCACTCGCGCGGTGATTGCGCTGCGCAATGCGCACGAAGCACTGCGCTGGGGCTCGCTCGAGGTGATCGAAGCAAGCGAGCAATTGCTGGTGTTCGAGCGGGCACGCGGCGGTGCGCGCCTTCGCTGCACCTTCAACCTGTCGGCGACGCGGGCGTCCTTTGCCCCGGCCGGCACCACCATCTTCTCCACCGGCGAGCAGGCCGGCGGCGACCTCGGGCCTTATGCGGCCCTGATCGAGGAACTCTGACCCATGCGTACCTTTCTTGCCCTTGCCGCCTTGTCGCTTTCCGCGCCGGTTCTCGCGCAAACCACGGTGGCGACCGCCACCTCGCCGTCAGGCACGCTGACGCTGACGGTCACCACCAATGGCGAGGGCCGGGTCGGCTATGCCGTGGCGCGGGGGGCGACGCCGGTGATCGGCGAAAGCCATCTCGGCTTTCTGTTCAGCGACAGCCGCCAGATGCTCCGCAACATGGAGCTAAAGGCTAAGACCGAGGCCAAGGTCGATCAGACCTGGGAGCAGCCGTGGGGCGAATGGCGGCAGGTCCGCGATCATCACAACGAAGTCGCGCTAACCTTTCAGGAGCGCGACAAGCTGCGCCGTACCATGCGGGTGCGGTTCCGGGTGTTCGATGACGCGGTCGCCTTCCGCTACGAGCTGCCGGAGCAGGAAAACCTCAAGACCGCCAACATCGTCGAGGAACTGACCCAGTTCCGGGTGCTCGGGACTGGGCGGGCGTGGTGGGCGCCGGCCTATGAAAGCAACCGCGAGGAATATCTCTACAACAACACGCCGATCACCGGCGTCGGCACCGCGCAGACCCCGTTCACCATCCGCCGCGACGACGGCATCCACGTCGCGATCCACGAAGCGGCGCTGGTCGATTATTCGGGCATGAATGTCGCGCATGTGGCTGACGGGCTGATGAAAGCCGACCTGACGCCCTCGTCGAGCGGGCCGAAGGTCGTGCGCGACACGCCGTTCGAGACACCGTGGCGGGTGATCCTGATCGCCGGCGATGCGCCGTCGCTGTATCACGCCAACAAGGAAATCCTGAACTTGAACGAGCCCAACAAGCTGGGCGACGTCAGTTGGGTGAAGCCGCAGAAATATGTCGGCGTGTGGTGGGGCATGCACCTCGACACGCAGACCTGGGCGTCGGGGCCCAAGCATGGGGCGACGACCGCCTACACCAGGAAGATGATCGATTTCGCGGCCAAGAACGGCTTTCGCGGGGTGCTGGTCGAAGGCTGGAACAAGGGCTGGGACGGCGACTGGTTCGCGACCGGCGATGATTTTAGCTTCACCGAGCCGTATCCCGATTACGACATCAAGAGCCTCGCCGCCTACGGCAAGCGCAAGGGCGTACGGATCATCGGGCATCACGAGACCAGCGCCAACATCGCCAATTACGAGCGGCAGCTGGAACCGGCGCTGGACCTTGCGCAGACCATGAACATGGAAGCGATCAAGACCGGCTATGTCGCGGACGCGGGCGGGGTGCAGGCACTCGATGCCAACGGTCGCAAGGTGTTCGAATGGCATGAAGGCCAGGTCATGAGCCGCCATCACCTGAAGGTCGTGACCGAGGCCGCCAAGCGCCGGATCGCGATCAATCCGCACGAACCGATCAAGGATACCGGTCTTCGCCGCACCTATCCCAACTGGGTCAGCCGCGAAGGCCAGCGGGGGATGGAATATAACGCCTGGGCCGAGCCCAAGAACCCGCCGCATTACGATACCGAACTGGTCTTCACGCGCTTGCTGGCTGGGCCGATGGATTTCACGCCCGGCATCCTCAGCCTCAAAGGGCGCGGCGACACGGCGATCCCGTCGACGCTGGCCCGGCAGCTCGCTTATTACGTGACGGTCGCCTCGCCGATTCAGATGGCCGCCGATCTGCCCGAAAATTACGAGGCCAATCCCGGGCCCTTCCAGTTCATCAAGGACGTGGCGGTCGATTGGGACGACACCCGGATGCTGGCCGGGGACGTCGGTGACTATGCCGTCTTCGCCCGCAAGGAGCGGGGCAAGCCGACCTGGTTCATGGGCGGCATCACCGACGAGGAAGGCCGCGATCTCGACCTTCCGCTGAGCTTCCTCGATGCGGGCGCCCGCTACCGCGCGGAAATCTATCGCGACGGCGAAGGCGCGGACTTCCGCACCAATCCGCGCGCGATCGCGATCGAGAAGCGCAATGTCACCGCTTCCGACTCGATGAAACTTCGCATGGCACCGGGTGGCGGGTTCGCGATCCGTTTCGTAAGACTGGGGCGATGACCCGCTTTCTCCTCGCGCTTGTCGCGCTTTTCGCCGCCCTCGCTGCCCCCGCCACCGCGCAGGGGCGCTTCGTCGAGTTCGACCAGCCGGCCGATATCGGCCAGGTCCACGTCACCGTCTGGTTGCCGCCCGGCTATGACAAGGACACCAAGCGGCGTTACCCGGTTCTGTACATGCATGACGGGCAAAATGTGTTCTTCCCCAAGCGTTCGAACTTCAACAAGGTGTGGGCCGCGGACAAGGCGGCCCTCACGCTGATCAACGCCCGCAAGGTCGCGCCGTTCATGATCGTCGCGGTCGATCACCCCGGTCCCTCGCGCTTCCTGCGCTATTTCCCGACCCGGGTGGTGAGCGCCCCGCTGCGGCAGGGCACCGAAGGCTTCGCCAAGGGCAAGCTTGGCGGCGACGAATATCTGAGCTTCCTCGGCGACACGCTGAAGCCCGTCATCGATGCGCGCTACCGCACCCGCCCGCAACCCCGCTACACCGCGGTCGCGGGAAGCAGCATGGGCGGGCTGATCAGCCTTTACGCGCTGACCGAGCGGGCCGACATCTTCGGCAAGGCGGCGGCGGTGTCGACGCATTCGCCGCTGATCGATCCCGACCTCCTGGCCAAGCAGCCGATGATGGCGGCGGGGGTCAAGGCCGACTGGAAGCGCTACCTTTCGACCCGCCTCGGCACGCCGCAGGGCCGCAAGCTGTGGATGGACCATGGCACCGAAACGCTGGATGCGTCCTACGCCCCGTATCAGGCGGTGCTGGATCAGGGTGTGGCCGACGCGGGCTGGGTCCGCGGCAAGGATTTCGAAAGCCGCGTCTACAAGGGCACCGCGCATGAGGAAAATGCGTGGGCCGCGCGGCTACCCGAGATGCTCGGCTGGCTGCTGGCGGACTGGAGGCGGTGACCGGACGGCCGCCCCCCGCTTCGATCATCATTCTGGGCGGCGGCACCGCGGGCTGGATGGCCGCCAACCTGCTTCAGAAACGCTGGGGCGCGGCGGGCACCATCGTCACGCTGATCGAGAGCAAGGACATCGGCATCATCGGAGTCGGCGAAGGGTCGACGCCGCAACTGAAGGCTTTTTTCGACGAACTCGGCATTGCCGAGGCCGAGTGGATGCCGCGCTGCAACGCGACCTACAAGGCGGGCATCGAGTTCGAGGGCTGGTCGGATCGCGCCGGGTTCGAACGCTATTTCCACCCCTTCGCCACGGCGGTCGATCCGTTCACCGAGCGGACCTTCTTTGCTGCCAACGCGCTTCGCCGCCGCGGCACCGACGTCGCCGCGCATCCCGATCCCTTTTACCTCGCCACCCGGATCGCGCGTGACGGGCGCGCTCCCCTCGCCCCCGCGAACTTCCCGTTCGACATCGGCTACGGCTATCATTTCGACGCCTATCTGGTCGGCGCGACCTTGCGGGAGTTCGCGGTCGGAAAGGGCGTGCGGCATGAAACAGCGACCATCGCCGACGTGGTGCTGAACGAGGCTGGCGATATCG
Organism: Sphingomonas kaistensis; assembly: GCF_036884275.1. Taxonomy (NCBI): domain Bacteria; kingdom Pseudomonadati; phylum Pseudomonadota; class Alphaproteobacteria; order Sphingomonadales; family Sphingomonadaceae; genus Sphingomonas; species Sphingomonas kaistensis. The sequence continues at coordinate 13,404 of NZ_CP145607.1, forward strand.
ATCACCTCGTCGCCGACGACGGACGGACCTTCGCCGCCGATATGTTTCTCGATGCCAGCGGCTTTCGGGCCAGCCTGATCGAAGGGGCGCTGAAGGAACCGCACCGCAGTTTCGGCGACAATCTGTTCAACGACAGCGCCGTGGTGACCCCAACACCCGTTCCCGCGTCGGGGGTGCGGGCCATGACGACGGCGACCGCCGCCAGCGCAGGGTGGATCTGGCACATTCCGCTGACCAATCGGGTCGGCAACGGCTATGTCTATTCCTCGCGCTACCTCGACCGCGAGGCCGCCGCCGCCGAGCTGCGCCGTCATTGCGGGTTGCCCGACGACGCCGAGGTTCGCCATTTGTCGATGAAATGCGGCCGGGTCGAACGCAGCTGGGTCCGCAATTGCCTCGCCATCGGCCTCGCCCAAGGCTTTCTCGAACCGCTCGAGGCCACCGCCCTTCACATCGTGCTGGCCACCGTCGACGGCTTCACCAAGGCCTATGAGCAAGACGACCGCGACGGCTTCAATGCCACCATCGCCCGGCGCTATGAAGGCATTCGCGACTATATCGTCTGCCATTACCGGGCCGCCCAACGCCGCGACACGCCTTATTGGCGCGATGTCACCGGGCATGACCGTATCAGTGACAGCCTGAAAAGCATCCTGACCGCCTGGTTCACCGGCACCGACCTCGAACAGGAGGTGCACGAGCAGGGCATCGCTGCTTATTATGCGCCCATGTCCTGGAACGTCATGCTTGCCGGTTACGGCAATTTCCCATCGCGCGTCGCCCCGATCGCCGACTGTCCGATCGACTTGGCCGAGGTCGAGCGCTTCGTCGGCGGCTGCGCGCTCAATTTCCCGACGCATGCCGAGGCGCTGTCGCGCCTTGCCGCTGCCAAGGCTGCCTGATGAATCATAAAGCCACCACTCTGATCCTCTTCGGCGCGACCGGCGATCTTGCCGCGCGGATGCTGCTTCCCTCGCTCTACGGGCTGCACCGCGACGGATTGCTTCCGCAAGCGCTCAAGATCGTCGCCACCTCGCGGTCGGCGCACGACGATGCGGACTTTCGCGAGCATGCGCGCGCGGCGCTCGTCGCGCATGTGCCCGAGGCTTATTTCGAAGCCGACAGCGCGGCGAGCTTTCTCCAGCGGATAAGCTACGTCACGCTCGATGCGACCGACGCGGCGGGGTTTCAGCGGCTGGCCGACGCGGTAGAGGGCAGCGGCGAAATTGCGATCTTCCTGTCCACCGCTCCCTCGCTGTTCAAGCCGACCATCGACAATCTGGAAGCCGTCGGCCTCGCCGGGCCGCATGTCCGCCTCGCGCTCGAAAAGCCGCTCGGTTCCGACCTTCAGTCGAGCTGCGCAATCAACGACGCGGTGGCCAAGGCTTTCCCCGAAGAGCGGACCTTCCGGATCGATCATTATCTCGGCAAGGAAACCGTCCAGAACCTCCTTGCGCTGCGCTTCGCCAACCTATTGTTCGAGCCGGTGTGGAGCAGCGCGCATATCGACCACGTCCAGATCACGGTGGCGGAAACGGTCGGGCTGGAGGGCCGGGCGGATTATTACGACGGCGCCGGCGCGCTGCGCGACATGGTGCAGAACCATATGCTCCAGCTCCTCGCGCTGGTCGCGATGGAGCCGCCCGCGAGCTTCGACGCGACCGCGGTGCGCGATGAAAAGGTCAAGGTCCTGCGCTCGCTCCGCCCGATGCGGGCCGAGGACAGTGTGATCGGCCAGTTCACGGCGGGTGCGGTCGGCGGCAAGCCGGTTCCGGCCTATGCGGAGGAACTGGAGCGTCCGAGCGACATCGAGACGTTTGTCGCCCTGAAGGCTCATGTCGACAATTGGCGGTGGGCGGGCGTGCCGTTCTACCTGCGCACCGGCAAACGCCTGCCGCAGCGGCGGACCGAGATCGCGATCCAGTTTCGCGATCTGCCCCACTCGATGTTCGCGTCGGGCGGGGCCAAGGCGGCGCCCAACCGGCTGATCATCGCCATTCAGCCAGAGGAAAACATCACGCTCGAACTGATGGCCAAGCGGCCGGGGCTCGACCGCGGGGGCATCCGCCTGCGCGAAGTGGAGCTCGACATCGATCAGGCCGACGCCTTTGCCGACGTGCGGCGGCGGATCGCCTATGAGCGGCTGCTGCTTGATCTGATCGAGGGCGATCCCACCTTGTTCGTGCGTCGCGACGAGGTGGAAGCGCAGTGGCAGTGGGTCGATCAGATCCGCGCTGCCTGGGGTGAGGCCGGCGCCACGCCCCGTCCCTATGCCGCCGGCAATTGGGGTCCGTCCGCGGCGATCGCGCTGATCGAGCGCGACGGGAGAAGCTGGAATGACTAAGCTCGATCCGCGCATCGCGGCGGTCACCGATCGCATCATCGAGCGCTCCAAGCCGGGGCGGAAGCGTTATCTCGACCTCATGGCTCAGCAGGCCGAGCGCGGCATTTCGCGCAGCCGGATGAGCTGCGGCAATTTCGCGCATGGTTTTGCCGCGGCGGAGGGCGACAAGGACGCGATCCGCGCGGCGGCGGGACCGAACATCGGTATCGTCACCAGCTACAACGACATGCTATCGGCGCATCAGCCGTACGCCCGCTTCCCCGAGCAGATGAAGATCTATGCCCGCGAGGTCGGCGCTACCGCGCAGGTCGCGGGCGGGGTGCCGGCGATGTGCGATGGCGTGACTCAGGGGCAGGACGGGATGGACCTGTCGCTGTTCAGCCGCGACGTCATCGCGATGAGCACGGCGGTGGCGCTGAGCCACGGCATGTTCGACGGCGCGGCGCTGCTCGGTATATGCGACAAGATCGTGCCCGGCCTGCTGATCGGCGCGCTGCGTTTCGGTCACCTGCCGATGCTGCTGGTGCCGGGTGGACCGATGCCGTCGGGCCTTCCGAACAAGGAAAAGCAGCGTATCCGCCAGCTTTATGCCGAGGGCAAGGTCGGGCGCGACGAGCTGCTGGCGTCCGAAAGCGCGAGCTATCACAGCCCCGGCACCTGCACCTTCTATGGCACCGCCAACAGCAATCAGATGATGATGGAGCTGATGGGACTGCACGTTCCTAACAGCGCCTTTACCCAGCCGGGGACGGGCCTGCGCCAGGCGCTGACCCGCGCGGCGGTGCACCGGGTGGTCGAATTGGCAAGCGCCAAGGAGCGGCCGCTGGCGGCTTGTGTCGACGAACGGGCGATCGTGAATGCGATGATCGGACTGATGGCGACGGGGGGCTCGACCAACCATGCGATCCACCTCCCCGCCATCGCGCGGGCGGCGGGCATTCATATCGACTGGCAGGATTTCGACGATTTGTCGGCCGCCGTACCGCTGCTGGCGCGGGTCTATCCCAATGGCTCGGGCGACGTGAACGACTTCCATTATGCCGGCGGCATCGCGTTCGTGGCGAAGGAATTGGGCGCGGCGGGACTGCTGCATACCGACATTCTTGCCGCTGGAGCGGACGATTTCGCGGCGTGGACCTCGCATCCCGAGCTGGAGGGCGACGCGCTGATCTGGCGCGAGGTGACCGAGAGCCGCAACGACACGATGCTCCGGCCGGTCGCCGAGCCCTTCCTCGCCGATGGCGGCATGCGGCTGGTCAAGGGCAATCTCGGCCGCGCGACGCTCAAGACCAGTGCGGTCGATCCGTCGCGCTGGACAATCGAAGCCCCGGCCCGTGTTTTCTCCGATCAGAACGAGGTGCTGAAAGCGTTCCAGGCGGGCGAACTCGACCGCGACGTGGTAGTGGTGGTCCGCTTCCAGGGTCCGCGCGCCAACGGGATGCCGGAGTTGCACAAGCTGACCCCGCCGCTCGGGGTGCTGCAGGATCGCGGTTTCCGGGTGGCTTTGGTCACGGACGGGCGGATGAGTGGCGCGAGCGGCAAGGTGCCCGCCGCGATCCACGTGTCGCCCGAGGCGCTGGGCGGCGGGCCGCTCAGCCGCCTGCGCGACGGCGACCTGGTGCGGGTGTGCGCCAACGAGGGCCTGCTCGAAGCGCTGGATGTCGATCTTGCCGCGCGCGAACCTGCCTCCCCGCCCCCGCCGCCGGTCGGCACCGGGCGTGAGTTGTTCGCGCTGATGCGCCACACCGCCGACGATGCCGAGCGCGGCGCATCGGCAATGCTGCACGCGATGGACGAGGACGCTTGATGACCCGCCGCATCGTTTCCGCCGATATCGGCGGGACCCACGCCCGCTTCGCGCTTGCGACCATCGATGGCGACAAGGTCGTCGCAATGGACGATCCGGTCACCTTGAAGACCGCCGATCACGGCAGCTTTCAGCTCGCCTGGGAAGAGTTCGCGCGCCGCTCGGACGAGCCGCTGCCCCCGGCGCTGGCGATCAGTTTTGCGGGGCCGGTCGGCGGGGAATTGCTGAAGCTCACCAACAATCCGTGGGTGATCCGCCCCGCGCTGATCCCGGAAAAGCTCGGCGTTACCGATTATGTCGTGGTGAACGATTTCGGCGCGGTCGCCTCGGCCGTCGCTGCGTTCGATGAGAGCGCCTACACCCACCTTTGCGGTCCCGACCAGCCGCTGCCGGCGACCGGCATGGTCACCATTCTCGGCCCCGGCACCGGGCTCGGCGTCGCCGGGTTGCTGCTCGGGCCGAACGGGGCTCAAGTGATCGAGACCGAAGGCGGTCATATCGACTTCGCGCCGCTGGACGCGCTTGAAGACCGCATCCTTGCCGAGCTTCGCAAGAGCTTTCGCCGCGTGTCGGTCGAGCGCATTCTGTCGGGGCGCGGGCTTATGAACCTTTACGAAGCGCTGGCCAGCCTCGAGAACCGGCCCACCACCATTCGCGACGAAAAGGAATTGTGGGGCGCGGCCATGGCGGGGAGCGACAGCCTGGCGGCGGCAGCGCTCGACCGCTTCTGCCTGACGCTCGGCGCGGTCGCCGGCGACCTCGCGCTGGCACAGGGCGCGGCGGCGGTGGCGATCGGCGGGGGGCTCGGCTTCCGTCTCAAGGATCATCTTCCCCGCTCGGGCTTCCGCGACCGGTTCATCGCCAAGGGGCGGTTCGAGCGGCGCATGGACGCGCTGCCGGTCAAGCTCATCACCCATCCGCAGCCGGGCCTGTTCGGCGCCGCCGCGGCCTTTGCGAGGCGTTTTTCATGACCATCGACGAGCTGATGCAAACCGCGCCGGTCATTCCCGTGCTGGTGCTCGACGGCGAGCATGATCCGGTGGCGCTGGCCGAGACCCTCGTCGAAGCCGGTCTGCCGGTGCTGGAAGTCACGCTGCGCACTCCGCAGGCAATGGAAGCGATCCGGGCGATGGCGCGGGTGCCGGGTGCGATCGTGGGGGCCGGCACGGTGCTGAACGAACGGCAATTGCGCGAGGTCGAAGGCGCCGGCGCGCGCTTCATTGTCGCGCCGGGTTTGACCGAAAGCCTGACCCGCGCCGCGATGGCGAGCGATATGGTCTATCTGCCCGGCGTCGCAACTGCGGGCGACATCATGCGCGGGCTCGACCTTGGCCTCACCCGCTTCAAATTCTTCCCGGCCGAAGCGTCGGGCGGCCTGCCCGCCATTCGCGCGCTGGCGGCGCCGTTCGGGCAGGTGCGTTTCTGCCCGACCGGAGGAATCACCGAGACCACCGCGCCCGATTATCTCGCCGAATCCGCGGTCGCGTGCATCGGCGGTAGCTGGATGGTGAAAAAGGGCATGAGCCTGGCCGACATCGGCACGGCCGCGGCCCGGGCCGCGGCGCTACCCCGGTAAGGCGCCAAGCTCGCCCCGGGCGCGCGCCTTGCGGCCGTAGACGGCCTCGAACAGGGGCGAGGCCATCAGGGTCGTCACCACCGCCATCAGCACCATGATCGAAAAGAATTCGGGGCCGATGATGCCTTTTTGCAGGCCGATGTTGAGGATGATCAGCTCCATCAGCCCGCGCGCGTTCATCAGCGCGCCGATGCCGAGCGCGGTGTCATTGTCCTGACCGGTCAGCCGCGCCGCCGCCCAGCAGGCGCCGAACTTGGCGAAGATCGATGCGGCCAGCAGCACGGCGGCGACACCCAGCAGCGCGGGATCGGCAAGCAAGTCGAGCTTGGTATTGAGCCCGCTGAAGGTGAAGAACATCGGCAGCAGCAGGACCACGGTGATCGGCTCGAGCTTTTGGCGCAGCTCGGCGGCGAGGCGGCCGCGAGGCATGGCGATGCCGAGAAGAAACCCGCCGAACACCGCATGCATCCCCGCCCAGTCCATCAGAAAGGCCGAACCGAGAAAGGCCATCAGCACGATCGCGAGAAGGCCCTGATCGACGCCTCCGCGCTCGGCCCGCTCACCCAGGGGGCGCAGCAGGCGTCGGCCGGGTCCCAGCACCAGCACGGCGAAGCCGACGGCACCGGCGATCGCTTTCACCGCGACCCCGCTGTCGCCGCTAAAGGTCGCGAGCACGATCGCCAGCACGATCCACGCCGCCGCGTCGTCGATCGCGCCGGCCGATAGCGACAGCGAACCGAGCGGCGAGCGTGACAGGCCGCGCTCGTGAATGATGCGGGCCAGCATCGGAAAGGCGGTGATGGCGATGCACGCGCCAAGGAAAAGAGTCGCCTGAAAGGTGCCGAGATCGGGCGAAAACAGCTCCATGCTCATCAGCCACGGTGCCAGCAGCGCGGCGAGCAGGAACGGCACCGCCATCCCCGACAGCGATACCGCGCCGGCGCTTTTGGCGTTGCTGCGAAAGTGCGCGCGGTCGAAGCCGAGGCCGACCAGGAACATGTAGAGCCCGACGCCGAGCTGCGCGCCGACGAACAGGATGCCGCGTGCCTCGACCGGAAACACCGCCCCCTGCAGGTCCGGAAGCAGGAGCCCGAACAGCGAGGGACCGAGCACCACCCCAGCGATCATTTCGCCCACCACCTGCGGCTGGCCGAGGAAGCGCCGGCACAGCCAGCCGACCCCGCGCGCGGCGGCGACGATCAGGCATAACTGCCCGAAAAAGACGATGCTCAGTTCCGCTGGCGACATGTGGCGGCCCTACCCCCTTGAGCGGTTGGCCTAGCCGGAGCGACGGAATGTGGAAAGCCGGCCCTTGAGCCCGCCACCGCGCTATGCTGAAAGGCGCTTTGTGAACCGCTCCTGGTCGTTCGCCATCGACCGCGGTGGCACCTTTACCGATGTGATCGCGACCAGCTCGGACGGGCGGCAGCGGGTGGTGAAACTGCTGTCCGAGCGGCCCGACCTGTATAAAGACGCGGCGCTGGAAGCGATCCGGCAGGTCCTGGCCGAGGAGGGCGGACGCCTTGCCGCGGTGCGGATGGGCACCACGGTTGCGACCAACGCCTTGCTTGAGCGCAAGGGCGAGCGGACCGCGCTGGTGACCACGCGCGGCTTTGCCGACGTGCTGCGGATCGGGACACAGGCGCGGCCGGAGATCTTCGCGCGGCATATCGTGCTGCCCTCGATGCTTTATGCGGCGGTGGCCGAGGTGCCCGAGCGGGTGGCGGCCGACGGCGACGTGCTCCAGCCGCTGGACGAGGACGCGGCGCGGGCCGCGCTTGAGGCGCTGCGGGCGCAGGGCTTCGACAGCCTGGCCATCGTCCTGATGCACGGCTGGGCCTATCCGGCGCACGAGCGAAGGCTGGCCGAACTGGCGCGCGAAATGGGCTTTGCGCAGGTGTCCGCCAGCCACGAAGTCGCCCCGCTGATCAAGTTCGTCAGTCGCGGCGATACCACGGTGGCCGACGCTTATCTGTCGCCGGTACTGCGCCGCTATGTCGACCGGGTCGCGGCCGGGCTCGGCGCGGGCGCGGAACTGAGTTTCATGCAGTCGAACGGCGGACTTGCCGCCGCCACTGCCTTTCGCGGCAAGGACGCGATCCTGTCGGGCCCGGCTGGCGGCGTCGTCGGAATGGTCGCGGCGGGCGCGGCGCATGGCGAGGACCGGCTGATCGGCTTCGACATGGGCGGCACGTCGACCGACGTGTCGCATTATGCCGGGCAGCTCGAATTGGCGGAGGAAAGCCTCGTCGCTGGTGTCCGGGTGCGCGCGCCGATGATGCAGATCCACACGGTGGCGGCGGGCGGCGGGTCGATCTGCCGGTTCGACGGGATGCGCTTCCGGGTCGGGCCGGAAAGTGCCGGGGCGCAGCCGGGACCGGCCTGCTATCGCGCCGGCGGACCGCTGACGGTAACCGACTGCAATCTCGTGCTCGGGCGGATCGTGCCCGAATTGTTTCCGGCGGTGTTCGGGCCGGGCGGCGACCAGCCGCTCGACCGTGCCGCTTCGCTGGCCCGGATCGAAGGGGTGCGGCAAGCGGCGGGAGGGTCGCTGTCCGCCGAAGAGGTCGCCGCCGGTTTTCTCGCCATTGCCAATGAGAACATGGTCGCCGCCATCCGCAAGATCTCGGTCGCGCGCGGGCATGACGTGGCGCGCTACACGCTCGCCTGCTTCGGCGGGGCGGGCGGGCAGCATGCCTGCGCGGTCGCCGACCGGCTGGGAATGCAGCGGATCCTGATCCACCCGCTGGCCGGGGTGCTGTCGGCGTTCGGAATCGGGCTGGCCGAACGCAAGGTCATTCGCGAGCGAAGCTGGCGGCAGCCGCTCGGCGTGAGTTTCGACGCTGCGCTGGCCGGGCTGACCGGCGATGCGCGGCAGGCGCTGGAGGATCAGGGCGTCGCGTCGAATAGCGTGCGGATCGCCGAGCGGGCGCGGTTGCGGCTGGAGGGCAGCGATACCTCACTCGAACTGCCGCTGGAGGACGCGGACGCGCTGACCGCACGCTTTCACGCCCTGCACCGCCAGCGCTTCGGCTATACCGACGACAGCGCGCCGGTCATCGTCGAGGCGCTGGTCGCCGAAGCGGTCGGCGGGACCGCCTTGCCGGGCAGCCTTTCCCACCCGGCGGGACACGGCGCGACCGCGACGAAACACGGCGATTGGGATTGCTACCAGCGCGCCGAGCTTGCCGATGACCAGCAGATCGCCGGCCCGGCGCTGATCCTCGATGCGGCTTCGACCACGGTGGTTGAGGAAGGCTGGACCGCCGCGCGGGCGCATGACGGCTCCCTTATCCTGACCCGCACCGCCCCACTCGCCTCCCAGCGCACAGCCGGGCGCGAGGTCGATCCGGTGCGGCTCGAAATCTTCAACAACCTGTTCATGGCTGTGGCCGAGGAAATGGGCGTCGCGCTGCAGGCGACCGCGACGTCGGTCAACATCAAGGAACGGCTCGATTTTTCCTGCGCCATTTTCGACGCCGAGGGCGCGCTCATCGCCAATGCGCCGCATATTCCGGTGCATCTGGGCTCGATGGGCGAAAGCATCCGCACCATCATCGAAGCGCGGGGCGACGGCCAGGACGGGCGCGGGATCCGGCGCGGCGATGCGTATCTGCTGAACGATCCGTACCGCGGCGGCACTCACCTGCCCGACATCACGGTGATCGTGCCGGTGTTTTTGGGCGAGGGCGACACGCCGACCGCCTTCGTCGCCGCGCGCGGGCATCATGCCGATGTCGGCGGGATCGCGCCGGGATCGATGCCGCCCGAAAGCACTTCGATCGGCCAAGAAGGCGTGCTGATCGACAACGAGCTGCTGGTCGACGAAGGGCGGCTGCGCGAGGCGGAGATGGTGGCGCTGCTGACCGGCGGCGAGTGGCCGGTCCGCCGCCCCGATCGCAACATGGCCGACCTGAAGGCCCAGCTCGCCGCCTGCAGCCGGGGGGTCGACATGCTCCTTGCGATCGCGCGGGACCATGGGGCGGAGGTGGTCACCGCCTACATGGACCACGTCCTCGCCAATGCCGAGGAAAGCGTGCGGCGGATGCTGGGCAGACTCGCGGACGGCGCCTTTACCTACCCGATGGACAATGGCGGCGAGGTGACGGTCGCGATCCGCGTCGACCGCGCCGCTCGTTCGGCGGTGTTCGACTTCACCGGCACCAGCCCGCAGCGCCCCGACAATTTCAACGCGCCCCGTGCCATCGCCCGTGCCGCTTCGCTCTATGTCGTGCGGACGCTGATGGACGAAGACATTCCCTTGAACGATGGCTGCCTGCGCCCGGTCGAACTGATCCTGCCCGAGCATTCGATGCTGACGCCCGCCTATCCGGCCGCAGTGGTGGCGGGCAATGTCGAAACCAGCCAGGTCGTCACCGACGCCCTGTTCGCCGCGACCGGGCGGCTGGCGCCGAGCCAGGGCACGATGAACAACTTCACCTTCGGCAACGCGCGGCACCAATATTACGAGACGATCGCCGGCGGATCGGGCGCCGGGCCGGACCATGACGGGACTGACGCGGTGCAGACCCACATGACCAACAGCCGGCTGACCGATCCAGAGATTTTGGAAACCCGCCTCCCCGTCCGGCTCGACCGCTTCGCCATCCGCCGCGGGTCGGGCGGAAGCGGTGCGCACAAGGGCGGCGACGGGGTGGTGCGTGAAATCACCTTCCTCGAGCCAATGCGTGCCAACATCCTCGCCAATCGCCGGCGGATCGCGCCCAAGGGCTTGGCCGGTGGCAGCGACGCCCTGCCCGGCCGCAACTGGGTCGAGCGGGCGGACGGCACGATCGAGGAACTGACCGCCACCGCCAAGGCCGACATGGCGCCCGGCGACCGCTTCATCATCGAGACGCCGGGCGGCGGCGGGTTTGGAGAGCCCTTATGAATTATTGGCCCCTGCTCGGCATCCTGCTGGTGGTCGCGGGCTTTGCGCTGCGGCTCAACCCGATGCTGGTGGTGACCGTCGCGGCGCTGGCGACGGGGCTGCTTGCCGGGCTCGACCCGCTGGCGGTGATCGCGACCTTCGGCAAGGCGTTCAACGATAACCGGATCATCGCCATCGTCTGGATCGTGCTGCCGGTGATCGGCATGCTCGAGCGCTTCGGGTTGCAACAGCGTGCCGCGACGCTGATCCGCTCGATGCGCAAGGCGACCACCGGCAAGCTCCTGCTCCTCTACCTCGGCTATCGTCAGTTAACCGCCGCGATCGGCCTTCATTCGACCGCCGGCCAGGCGCAGACCGTTCGCCCGCTGGTCGCCCCGATGGCGCTCGCGGCGGCCGAAATGGAGCATGGCGAGCTCGACGAGGAAACCGCCGAGACGGTCAAGGAAATGGCGGCGGCGACCGACAATGTCGGACTGTTCTTCGGCGAGGACATCTTTTTCGCCATCGGCTCGATCGTCCTGATCCAGGCGACGCTCGCGACTTACGGCATCGACCTTGCGCCCTTGCAGCTCGCGGTGTGGGCGATCCCGACCGCGATCCTCGCTTTCCTGATCCACGGCGCGCGGCTGCTGCTGCTCGACCGGCGATTGAGGAGGTCGGCCAAATGATCACGCTCCATTGGCTCTATCTCCTGGCAGGCGCGATGTTCGCCGGCTTTGCGATCCTCAGCGCGGGCGATCGCAGCAACGCCAAGCGCTGGGGCAATGCCGCCTTCTGGGGGCTGATGGCGCTGAGCCTGCTTGGCGGCGACCTGATCGGCGATCTCGGCAACGGCTTCCTGGTGCTCGGGCTGGCGGCGCTGGCCGGGTTCGGCTTGGTCGGGCGCGGCCAGCCGGCGACCACCAGCGAGGCGGAGCGAGAGGCCTGGTCCGCACGGCTCGGCAACAAGCTGTTCCTGCCCGCGCTGATCATTCCGGCGACAGCGCTATTCGGCACCTTGCTCTACAATTATTCGCCACTGGGTCAGTCCGGCCTGTTCGAAGCCAAGCGCGAGACCTACGTGCTGCTCGGCCTCGGTGTGCTGTTGGCGATCCTCACGATCTTCGTCTGGCTGAAGCCGCCGCCGCTGACCCCGCTGCAGGAAGGCCGGCGGCTGATCGATTCGATCGGCTGGGCCGCCGTCCTGCCGCAGATGCTGGCGGCCTTGGGCGTGCTGTTCGCGGCGGCCGGCGTCGGCGACATCATCGGCGGGCTGACCCGCTCGGTCATTCCCGATGGCAGCCTGTTCCTCACCGCCGCGGTGTTCGGGATCGGCATGGCGCTGTTCACCATGGTGATGGGCAATGCCTTTGCCGCTTTCCCGGTGATGACCGCAGCGATCGGCGTGCCGCTGCTGATCCAGGATTATGGCGGCGATCCCGCGGTGGTGGGAGCCGTCGGCATGCTGGCGGGTTTCTGCGGAACGCTGATGACCCCGATGGCCGCCAACTTCAATCTCGTCCCCGCCGCCTTGCTCGAACTCAAGGACCAATATGGCGTGGTGAAAGCACAGGTCGCGACAGCGCTGCCGCTTCTCGCGCTCAACATCCTGATCATCTACGTGGCGGCGTTCCGATGAGCGGCCTCACCCGCAACATGGCGGCGCGCTTCGCGGGCATCGCGCTCGGTCACGTCACCCAGGAATATCCGCACAAGCTCGATCATGTGCTGCTCGGCGACGCCGACGCGGTGCCGCCCCGGGTGCTGCATCCGATCTTCTACGGCAGCTTCGACTGGCACAGCTGCGTCCACGGCTGGTGGACCCTGCTGACCATCCGCCGGCTGTTCCCCGACCTCTCCGAAGCGGCGCGGATCACCATGCTCGCGGACGAAAGCTTCACCGCCGACAAGGTGGCGGCCGAGCTCGCCTATCTCAACCGCCCGCAATCGGCCGGCTTCGAGCGGCCTTATGGCTGGGCCTGGTTGCTGGCACTGCATGGCGAGGCCGAGCGGCAGGGCGACCACAGCTGGGGCGACCGGCTGCGCCCGCTCGCCCAAGCGTTCGCCGGGCGCTTTGTCGGCTATCTCGACAAGCTGACCTATCCGATCACGGTCGGGACGCATTTCAACACCGCTTTCGCGCTGACCCTGGCGCACGATTGGGCACGCGAGCATGACCCGGCCCTGCGCGAAGCAATCGAAGCCTGGACCGAACGCTGTTTCGGGGAGGAGCGGGATTATCGCGGGTGGGAGCCCGGCGGGGACGAGTTCCTGTCCCCTGCCCTCAGCGTCGCCCTGCTGATGGCGCGAGTGCGGGGGCGCGAGGATTTCGCGCCGTGGTTCGAGGCGTTCCTGCTCGACAATGGCGCGCTGGAGGGTCGCTTCGCGCCCGCCTTCGTGTCCGACCGCAGCGACGGCAAGACCGCGCATCTCGATGGGCTCAATCTCAGCCGCGCCTGGGCGCTGCGCTCAATCCGCGAGCGCCTTGGCCCCCACCCTGCCGCGCCGCTGCTGACCCGCCTCGCCGACGCCAATTTCGCCGCGGCGCTGCCGCACCTCAGCGGCGATTATGCCGGGGAGCATTGGCTGGCGACCTTCGCGCTGCTGGCCACGCTCGCCTGAGCGCAGGCCGTTGGCCGAGCGATACGGCGGTTGGTCGATAACGAGTTCGCTTATGCAACTTTTGCCGCACGGCACGATTGAAGGGGCGTAGCTAGCTTGAAGAATGCGTATATCTGATGAGCAAAAGATCGCCGGGCGCTGCCACGGCCCTCGTTCTTTGCGTGCTGTTGCCGATCCTCGGCGCCTGCTCGGGCGGGGCTGAGGCCGAAGCGCAGAAGGGCGGCAACGCGAAAGGCGCGCGCGGGCCGTCGCAGGTCGGCTTCGTCACCGTGACGACCACCGATGTGCCGCTCGTCACCCAGCTCGGCGGGCGCACCGTTGCTTATGAGACGTCGGAAGTCCGGCCACAGGTCAACGGCATCGTTCAGCGCCGCTTGTTCACCGAAGGCAGCTTCGTTCGTCAGGGCCAGCCGCTCTACCAGATCGACCCCAGCCTTTACCGCGCCGCCGTGAATGAGGCGTCCGCCACCGTGGCCAGCGCGCGCGCGGCAGCCGATGCGGCGCAGGCGCGGGCCAATCGCTTCCGTCCGCTGGCCCAGATCGAAGCGGTCAGCCAGCAGGAATATACCGATGCCGCCGCGCAGGCCCGGCAGGCGCGCGCCGCCGTGGCCCAGAATCAGGCGGCGCTCGAGACCGCGCGGATCAACCTGCGCTTCGCTACCATCCGTGCGCCGATCAGTGGGCGCATCGGCCGTTCGCTGTTCACGCAGGGCGCGCTCGTAAGCGCCAATCAGGTGGAGCCGCTCGCGATCATCCAGCGCACCGATCCCATCTATGTCGATATCCAGCAATCGAGCGCCGATCTGACCGCGCTGCGCCGCGCGCTGGCGCAAGGCGGGGTGACGCCGGGCAGCACGCAGGTCCGCCTCCTTCTCGAGGATGGCAGCGATTATGGCTACACCGGCACCGTGCAATTCTCGGAGCTCCAGGTGAACGAGAGCACCGGCACCGTGACCTTGCGCGCCAGCTTCCCCAATCCGCAGGGCACTTTGCTGCCCGGGCAGTTCGTCCAGACCCGCTTCACCCAGGCCGTGACGCCCAACGCCATACTCGTGCCGCAAAATGCGGTGCAGCGGGACATCGGCGGGCAGGCGTATGTGTTCATCGTCGGGCCCAACAACAAGGCGATCCGCCGCGAGGTGAAGGCCGATCGGGCGCAGGGCAACGATTGGGTGATTACCGGTGGCATTCGGGCCGGTGACAAGGTCATCACGCAGGGCCTCGCCAACCTGCGTGACGGCGCCGACATCCGACCGGTGCCCGCCAACACCCCGCAACGCATCGCGCCACCTCCGGCGGGTCAGGGCGGCGGCCGGGGCAAGGCGGGCGGACAGAGCAAGGGCGGCGGGCCCGCTTAGTGTCCCAGCTGTTCATCAACCGGCCGATTTTCGCCTGGGTCCTGGCGATCATCACCATGCTGGCCGGGATCGGCGCGATCACCCAGCTTCCGATCGAGCAATATCCCGACGTCGCCCCGCCGCAGGTCAACATCCGCGCCACCTATCCCGGCGCCAGCGCCGAGACGGTCGAGAACAGCGTCACCCAGATCCTCGAACAGCAATTGTCCGGGATCGACGGGCTATTGTTCTTTTCCTCCACCTCGAGCTCGCGCGGGGCGGTCGGGATTTCGGCGACTTTCGCCAAGGGTACCGATCCCGATACCGCGCAGGTGCAGGTGCAGAATGCGGTGCAGCAGGCGGTCTCGCGGCTGCCGCAGCAGGTTCAGCAGCAGGGTGTCCGGGTCACCAAGTCCAATCCCGATTTCCTGCTGATCGTCGGCGTCTTTGACGAGACCGACCGGCGCTCGAACATCGACGTGTCGGATTATCTCACCAGCAACATCCAGGATCCGCTGAGCCGCGTCGAAGGGGTCGGCGACGTGAACGTGTTCGGCTCACAGCGGGCGATGCGGATCTGGCTCAATCCGCAAAAGCTGGCCGGTGTCGCGCTGATGCCGGGCGACGTCATCACCGCCATCCAGAACCAGAATACCGAGGTCGCCGCGGGCGAAGTCGGAAGCCTGCCCCAGCCGCGCGACCAGCTTTTGAACGCTACCGTCACCGCCCAGTCGCGCCTGCAGAGGCCCGAGCAGTTCGAAAACATCATCCTCAAGACCGAACCGAGCGGCGCTACCGTCCGGGTCAAGGACGTCGCCCGGGTAGAGTTGGGCGCCGAGAGCTATAATTCGGTCAGCCGGATCAACGGCCATCCGGGTGCCGGCATGGCGATCAGCCTCGCGCCTGGGGCCGACGCCTTGAAGACCGCCGGCCTGATTAAGGCGCGGGTGGCCGAGCTGACGACCTCGATGCCCGACGGCCTCAAGGTCGCCTACGCCAACGACACCACCGCCTTCATCAAGCTGTCGGTCGAGGAAGTGGTGAAGACCCTGCTCGAGGCCGTGGTCCTCGTGGTCATCGTGATGTTCGTCTTCCTGCAAAGCTGGCGGGCGACGCTGGTGCCGGCAATCGCGGTGCCGGTGGTGCTGCTCGGCACCTTCGCGATCTTCTACCTGTTCGGTTTCACCATCAACACGCTGACCCTGTTCGGGCTGGTGCTGGCGATCGGGCTTCTCGTCGACGACGCCATCGTGGTGGTCGAGAATGTCGAGCGCCTGATGGAAGAAAACCCGGGGATGAGCCCCAAGGAAGCCACCGAGATCTCGATGAAGGAGATCCAGGTCGCGCTTGTCGCGATCGCGGTGGTGCTGTCGGCGGTGTTCCTGCCGATGGCGTTCTTCGGCGGCTCCACCGGGGTCATCTATCAGCAATTCTCGATCACCATCATCAGCTGCATGGTGCTGTCGGTGCTGGTCGCGCTGATCCTGAGCCCGGCGATCACCGCGACCCTGCTGAAAGCTCGCAAGCCCGCCGATGAAGAAGCCGCCGAGCGGGTCGACGCACGCTGGTACCAGCGCTGGGCGCACAAGTTCCAAGACGGGTTCAACCGCAACTTCAACCGCGGGATCGAGCGCTACACCGGCGGAGTGATGACCGTCATCAACCGCAAGTGGCTGTTCCTCGGCATCTACGGCATCACCTGCGCCATCCTGGTGATCCTGTTCTTCCGCCTTCCGACCAGCTTCCTGCCGACCGAGGACCAGGGTGCGGCCAGCATCCAGTTCCGCCTGCCCGCCGGCGCCACCCAGCAACGCACGCTGGAAGTGCAGCGGCAGATCGAGACCTACCTCAATCAGTACGAAGCCAAGAACCTCGCGGTGGTGTTCACCGTGGCGGGCGGCGGTGGCGGCGGCGGCGCGACCGGGCAGAATACCGGTCAGGGGTTCATCAACCTGGCGCCGTGGGACGAGCGCAAGGGGGCGGAAAACAGCGCCAATGCGATCGTCGAGCGTGCCTCCGGTGCCTTCCGCGGCCTGCGCGACGCGCAGGTGTTCGCGCTGGTGCCGGGCGCGATCCGCGGGCTTGGCCAATCCAACGGCTTCAACCTGCAGTTCCAGAACAGCGGTGGCCTCAGCCGCGAACAGTTCCAGGAAGCACGCGAACGCCTGCTCGCCGCCGCCAATGGCGACCCGCTGCTGACGTCGGTTCGCCTCAGCGACCTGCCCGATGTCGCCAACCTCGACATCGACGTCGATCAGCAACGCCTCACGGCTTACGGCGTCAGCCAGGCCGACGTGAACAGCACGTTGTCGACCGCATGGGGTGGACGCTATGTCAACGACTTCATCGACAATGGCCGGGTGAAGCGGGTCTACGTGCAAGGCGACGCCGCTTATCGCTCGCAGCCGTCCGACATCGGTCAATGGTTCGTGCGCGGCAACGACGGGGAGATGACCCCGTTCAGCGCCTTTGCGCAGACCGGGTGGAGCACGGGGCCGAGCAGCCTCAGCCGCTTCAACGGCGTCTCCTCGTTCGAATTCCAGGGTCAGCCCGCGCCGGGCGTCAGTTCGGGCGAAGCGATGGACCGGATGATGCAGCTTGCCGCCGAAATCCCCGGCACCAGCGTCGCCTGGTCGGGCGCGAGCTTCCAGGAACGTCTGTCGGCGGGTCAGGCGCCCTTGCTCTACGGCCTGTCGCTCCTGGTCGTGTTTCTCTGCCTCGCCGCGCTGTACGAAAGCTGGACCATCCCCGTCGCGGTGCTGCTGGTGATCCCGCTCGGCCTAGTCGGCGCGGTGTTTGGGGTGACGCTTCGCGGGCTGGAGAACGACGTCTACCTGCAGATCGGCCTCCTCACGACCATGGGCCTTGCCGCCAAGAACGCCATCCTGATGATCGAATTCGCCGAACAGGCCGAGCGGCAGGGCAAGAGCGTGCTCGACAGCGCGATCGAAGCCGCTCGGATCCGCCTGCGCCCGATCCTGATGACCAGCTTCGCTTTCATCTTCGGCGTGCTGCCGCTGGCGATTTCGACCGGGGCCGGGGCCAACAGCCGCATCGCCATCGGCACGGCGGTGATCGGCGGGATGCTGACCGCGACCATTCTCGCCGTCTTCTACATCCCGCTTTTCTTCGTGCTGGTGCGCCGCGCTGCGAGGGACGGCGTGTCCAAGATCCGCGATCGACTGCGCCGCCGGACCCCGCCGCCGACAGCGGAGGCGACGACATGAAGAAGTTTCTCCTTCTCGCCCCCATCCTGCTTGCCGGCTGCACTTCCTTCGACCCCACCTACCGCACCCCGGCCGCACCGGTTCCGGTGAGTTGGCCGGCCGGCGATCCGTATCGCGCCGAGGCCCCTGCCCTCCCCGCGTTCGGTCACCGCGACGTGCTGCGCGATGTGCGGCTGCAGACGCTGGTCGCACAGGCGCTCCAGAACAATCGCGACCTGCGTATCGCCGCCGCCAACATCGCCGCCGCGCGCGCTCAGGTGAGGATCACCCGCGCCAATCAATTGCCGAGGCTCGACAGCGCCGTCGGGGTCGACGTCAGCCCGCGCCGGAACGAGGACGGCGACATCAAAGGCGTGCGCGTCGGCGGCGCGGCAAGCCTGCTCCCGTCGTTCGAGCTCGACCTGTTCGGCCTGCTCGCGTCCCAGACCAGGGCGCAGCAGGAGCGGCTGCTCGCCACCGGCGCGGCCGAGCGGGCGGTTCGGGTCGCTTTGATCGGCGACATCGCCGATGCCTGGCTGACCTACGCCGCCGACACCTCGTTGCTGTCGATTGCCGAGAATACGGTTGCGGCGGCCGAGCGGAGCCGGGTGCTGACCGATGCTCGGCTTCGCGGCGGTGTCGCCCCGCGCACCGATCTTCTTCAGGCGCAGCAAGTGCTCGAGACCGCCCGCGCCGATCTCGCCGAACAGCGCGCGCGGCGCGCGCAGGACGCGAACCTCCTGCAGTTGCTGGTCGGCGCCCCGGTCGATCCGAGCCTGCTGCCCCGCTCGATCAACGAAGCGGCGGCCAGTGTCGCCGCGCTTCCGGCCGGGCTCGACAGCCGCATCCTGCTTCGCCGCCCCGATGTGATTGAGGCCGAGTATCGCCTGCGCGCCGCCAACGCCGATATCGGCGCGGCCCGCGCGGCGCTGTTCCCGCGCATCTCGCTGACGGGACTGCTCGGGCTCGCCAGCAGCACGCTCGGCGGCCTGTTCAGCGGAAGCGCGTTCAACTTCTCGGCCGGCGCCGATGCGGCCTACAGCATCTTCAATGGCGGCGCGGCGCGCGGAAACGTTGCACTCGCCCGTGCCGGGCAGCAGGCCGCGCTCGCGACCTACGAGCGCGCGATCCAGACCGGCTTTCGTGAGGTGGCCGACGCGCTTGCCGACCGCGGCGCGCTAGGCGACCGGGTCGCCGCCAATCAGCGCAACCTGACCGCCGCCAACGAGACCTTGCGCCTCGTCACCGCCCGCTACCGCGAAGGACTGGACCCCTTCCTCAACGTCCTCGACGCCCAGCGCTCGGCCTATGCGACCGAACGCAACGTCGTCGCCGTACAACTCGCCGCCGCGCAGAATCGCGTCGCCGTCTATCGCGCGCTTGGCGGCGACGGGATCTGAAGCGTCAGGGGAAAGTGGCGGAGAGGGTGGGATTCGAACAGAAGTCTGTCTGCTCTCTCCAATTGCTTAGCACGACCCGCATCCTCGGGGACGGTGCCCCCACGGGTGCCCCCATTCTGGATTCCGCAAATGACGTGCGGCAAGCGGCAGTCGAGTTGCAAGTGGCCTAGAGGACCGAATGATCCAACGCAGGGTTACTTTGTCTGGAAAGACCCACAAGCCGACGTTCGGCGCTGACTTTCGATCAAACGTAAGCAGCCGTTCGTTCATGTGCGCCCTGGCCTGAAAGTGGCAAGAGAAAGCCTTCCTCTGGCGCAGCTCCTGACTCTTGCAGTCGATTTGCACCTAGCTAATCTAACGAGAAAGCTGGGGCCTGACTGTGATCACCGACAGAGAGATTGCGTTCATCAAGGCAATGATGGCGCGAGGCATGAAAACTGCGGACATCCAGTTCTACTTCAACCATCAAGATCGGCCAGTAAATACAGGCCGCTTTGCCGACATTCGCGCCGGTCGCTACGGCCGCTCCGCCGTGATCGGAGCCGCGACCGATGAAGAGCTGCAGACCTTTCTCGATGATCATGCCGCTGGCCGGATCAATGTTGAAATAGCGAAACCCGATCCGCTCGCACCAGTGACTCTGAGGGCACTCTTCGAGAAGATCGGCAAGGGTGCATGGCGACTGGTCGGCAACGAGACAGACCGAGTAGAGTGCAAGGAGACCTTTCACCTGCGCGGGAACTGGCTGCGCGCCATGGCTGCTCTCGCAAACAATCAGGGAGGCTACATCCTCTTCGGCGTCCGTGACAATGACGTGGAGGGGAGACAGCTAGTTGTCGTCGGCATGCGTGACGACATTTTGCTGAAAACAGACCCGCTCGTCCTCACCCGTCGGATCCGGAGCACCTTCGACCCTACTCCGGTCTTCCAGATCGGGAAGATCTCGTTCGGTAATAAGGTGGTCGGCGTTATGCACGTTGATCAGCATCCCGCTCGTCCCATTGTAGCGACGAAGCAGGACGGGGACGTCGCCGAGGGTGACATATACTATCGCTATCCGGGCCAGAGCCTGAAGATCAAGTATAGCGATCTTAGGACGCTACTCGACGAGCGAGATGCGCGCGTCCGGGCCGAACTACAGCCGATGCTCAACCGCCTTGTGCAGCTTGGTCCTGGCAGGGCGATGGTAGCCGATCTTTCTGCCAACGAGCTAACCGATGGTAGGCGCTCGATCAGGATCGATAAGGAGCTCGCAGACAAGATCGCCTTCATCAAGGAGGGCCACTTCGTCGAGAAAGCCGGGATGCCGGCGCTCCGGCTCGTAGGCGAAGTACGAGTCGGTCAGGGCGAGCCGGCAGTGAAGAAGGGCATCGTTAACCGCGCCGAGATGCTCTCCGACTTTCTCGACGATACAAGCCGGGCCGATCCAGTCGACTATCTCCGCTTTGCGATCGAGATATCGAACGGCGAATGGCTTCCCATCTGACACTTCGCCCGGCTTGCTGGAATGAGCGACGAACAGCTCACTTCCTTCATCGATGGGACAGGCGGCCATGCGGCAAACAAACGGCTATTCAAGGATCGGGTCGCGCACTCCGACGCAGCTTTCGACGTCGCTGCGGGCGCACCCGCCGCTTGGCTGGCCAAGATTACTGCAGGCGAACACGTACATCCGAAAAGTGCTAAAGAAGCCGGACAGATCGGGCGGGCACTCCAAGGGATCGGCGATGCAGGTCTTGCCGATATCGAAAGGCTGCGTTCAATTGCCGGAGATTGCCTTGACGCAATTGCAGGTTCGAGAGCCGCCGCGCCAGGGAGCTATATCAGACGCGGGATCGCCCGGATCGACGAACTTGCGGATAGGTTGCGACAATAGCTCCCGCCAATTCACGTCCTTAATCGGCCCGCGCACTCCCAACTGAGAGAGCCTAGGCTGAATGTCTCAAGGTGGCCGAAACTCGCCTGTCCGCTATACTTAGGACGACGATATTGGACGTAGGCGATGGTTGCGCCGGCTCAGTGCTCCTGCTCAACCTGAGGATCGACTGCGGGCAATGCGGTGCATCTCGTGCGCTTGTGACCCGGAAGCATTACGACCTTCGAGCACGTGGCAACGGGTCGTCAACTCCTGCGGATAATGCGGTGTTCGGTCAATCTGAAAGAGACGAAGCTAGCCCAACCCCACTAGGCGAACCCGATAGCTACTCCTGCCCGGTCTGAGAATTTGGGGCGGAGAGCGCTTTGCTTTCGGGCGAGTTCTGATGCCGGAGGAAAATGGACAGGACTACCAAGACGGCGGTCGAAAGAAATTCGCTCTGCCAGTTCTGAAAGGACTCGAACCAAAGCTGCGGGTCGACAAGATACCAAAGTAGGTCGACCTGCGTTTCGCCATGGGCCTCAGCCTCCTGTGCAGCCACTCTCGCGCTGTTCGTCCAGTGCACGACAAAGGAAAGGACGAAGAGGGTGAAGAGCGTCAGGCCGAGACTGTGCGCGTAGAGCCACCGAACAAGGGGTCCGCGTTGCAGCGCACCCGGTGATCCTTCGATCTTTGCTGCTTCCTCGGGCAAGCCATCGCGAGGTGGCTTGTCAGGGTCTCTAGACTCCGATGAACCTCGCTGAACGAGAATGCTGGTCAGCACGACGTACGTGGACATCTGCAGGAATTCGCTTTCCCAGTTCTCGAAGACCGACGAGATAAAGGACGCGCTACCGAGATACTGCCAGCCCGTAAGCAAATGCTCGCCATGGCGGCCAAGATTTTCGTTCTCGACTTTCCAACCGGCGAGCCACTGTCCAACGATGCTCACGAGGAACATCATCATGAGAACGATAGTCAGACCGTTATCCCTGATGATTCTTGGCATAGTAGCTCCATTTCGGTGGTCAGACGACGAAGCAGTCTTCAACCCGTTGGGCAGGCAAGACTAGGCCAACTGCCACAACAACCCGTCGGCGGCATGAGGCGAAGAGCTTCGCTTTCCAAGTAGAAAACGAGTACGAGCCGTGGCAGGCATAAGACGCCATGCCTTACGAAAAGATCGCAAAATATCGCAAGCTGGTTCTCACTGAGTCAGGACGGGCCCTAGCCGAGCCTACGCCTGAGATTGCGAGGCAACATGAGGATTTAGCTGATCACTATCTCAGCCTGATGAGGACGATGGGTCGCCCCGTAGCGAACGATCATCTTGAAGAGCCATTGAATCCTTCGCAAGCTCTCACGCGGCCGTAAGCGCGTCACAAGCATTCTTTAAGCCTATGAAAAGCTTTCCGGCGCATAGTTGGCGACGGCCTGACCACTGATGAGTCAAACCGCTATTGGAGCGGCTCGCAAACTACCCGCGCCCGCGAGGGTCGTTGCCATGGCTGTCCGACCTGATGATTTTGCCATCGAGATTCTGAATTTGTAGCTCGGTCCCTTGATTTCGGCTGATCTCGCGACCGATTTTCTCGGCCTCGGCCTTCGTGTCAGCAACATGACTGGCGCGCTTCCCGCCGTCCCGTTTGACCTGCCAACCGCCATCTTTGTGCGGCATGATGCGATGAATATCTCGAGCCATGGCAACAGTTCCTCCTGATACCGTTTGCCGGAACGGTGATGATCGCCGTGATGTTCCCGAGGTCCGCTACGGCCTCGCAATGTCTTGGGGAATGGTGAGCGGAACTTCCGCAATGAGCGAAAGCAGACATGCGCGTCTTTGTGCGTTCGTATCCTTATGGCTTTCTCGGACACCACGCGCATCGGCACCGCAGGCTGGAGCATAGCGAGTGACGCTACACAGGCATTCCCCTCGGCAGGGACCGGCCTCGAGCGCTACTCGGCCGTCTTCTCCTGTGCCGAGATCAACAGCAGTTTCCACCGTCCGCATCGGACAAGCACTTGGGAGAAGTGGCGGGAGAGCGTGCCAACAGGTTTCCGATTTTCCGTAAAGGTGCCCAAAACCATCTCGCATGAGGCTCGGCTCGTTGGGGCGGAGAAGCAGATGGAGGCGTTTCTAAGTGAAGCCGGGCTGCTGCGCGAGAAACTGGCCGTTCTGCTGGTGCAACTACCGCCAAGCCTTGAACTGGACCCGGAAGTTGCCGGTGCCTTCTTTCGCGACTTCCGTGCTGCCTCACTGGCGCGCGTGACAGTCGAGCCGCGTCACGCAAGCTGGTTTGGCGTGGAAGGTGACGCCCTGCTGCGCGAGGTGGGCGTAAGCCGGGTCGGGGCAGATCCCGCGCGATTGCCCGAGGCAGCCTTGCCGCTAGTGGAAAACGGCCTTGCCTATTGGCGATTGCATGGATCGCCTGTCATCTACCGCTCAAGCTATGTGGACCGGATTGGCGACATTGCGGCGGCGTTGCGGAACACGGAAGCCGAGGAGCGCTGGTGCATCTTCGACAATACGGCAAGCACCGCGGCGACAGCGAACGCGCTAGGGCTAAAAGATGCGCTCAACCTTCCTTCAAGTTTACCTTTATTCTGATTCGGGGTGACGAAATTTTTGCAATTCGCCGGCTGCGAATATCAGCAACTCAGCTGAACAAACGTCCATTTGTCGGTACTGGCGAAGGGCTTCGGTGTGCCTGCGAAGGGCGCATAGCTGCCCTACGCCTCGCATGAACGAACTTCCGCTATCCGCCTGCGCATCCGAAAGCAGACGGACTGCTTTCCACCAGGCCAAGTCTCTTCGCTCGTTTTCTCCTCGGCCGCTGTGGGCCTGAGGAGATGAAGCATGGGACATGCAATCTACGATCCCGGTCAGGAAGACCGCCCCGCGTGGAACGTTGGCCGTAAGCTTGGCGCTAAGCGGCCGCTCCTGCCAAAGCAGGTGTGGGCGGTGCGATTCTTCCTAGAGCAGGAGCACCGCCTCCGCGATCGCGCTCTCTTCGACCTAGCGATCGACAGCAAGCTTCGCGGTTGCGACCTCGTGAAGATCAAGATTGACGAGCTGGTCAGCGGAGCCCGTATCCGCCAGCGCGCGATCATCGTCCAGCAGAAGACTGGTCGCCCTGTGCAGTTCGAGCTTCTGGAACCCGCCCGCACAAGTTTGCTTCAGTGGCTTGAACGACGCGGTGGCTCGCTCGACGAGTACGTCTTTCCCAGCCGCGTTGACCGGCTCGCACACATGAGCACCAGGCAGTATGCTCGCCTGGTCGACGAGTGGGTGACGGCCATAGGTTTGCGCCGCGAAGACTACGGCACCCACTCGCTCCGCCGCACAAAGGCAGCCCTCATCTACAAGCAAACGGGCAATCTGCGCGCCGTGCAGATCTTGCTCGGGCACACCAAGATCGAGACGACGGTGAGATATCTGGGCGTCGAAGTCGAAGATGCTCTGGCGCTTGCCGAAGCGACCGAGATCTAAACAGCGTGGTGGGCTGGTTCGCCAGCCCTCCACGCTGACCATCGCCATTCGTCCAACTGGGGTAGCAATCTGCGAAGCTTTGAAGCTTTCTCCCCGACTGGTTATCCAGCGAATCGTCACATCGTGAAAAATGCAGGATAATCCTCCAGAAATCTGCCAAATCTCGGCGTCCGAAACGGGCCGTAAGCAGTCGGTCCTGCGGGCTTTCAGCGTGGCGCAGCGCTGCTTGTCGTTGCCACAGCCCTAAGATGCTCTGCGAAGAAGCCAACGATCTCCGTCGTGGAGCGAACCCTGTTAGACGTCTTGCGCCAGCCGTGACCCTCATCGGGGAAGAGCGTGTACTTAACAGGCACCCCCCGCGCCTTCATCGCTGCGACAATCTGCTCCGCCTCGACGACCGGCACGTTGGTATCGTTGGCGCCGTGAAGCACGAACAAGGGTGTCTTGATGCGATCAAGCTTGTGGATGGGCGAGAGGCTGCGAAGCATTGCCGCTTCTGTCGCGGGATCACCATATTCAGTGGTCGAGATGGCCGCCATCCAGGGCTCGCTTTCACGAAAGAAGGTTTCGAAATTGACGACCCCGAACAGGTTCACGCCTGCGGCGAACATGTCTGGATACTCGGTCAGTCCAGCCATCACCATGTAGCCGCCGTAACTTCCACCCATGATACCGAGCCGCGTGGGATCGGCGATCCCCTTGGCGACCAGCGCATCGGTCGTAGCCTTAATGTCCCGCACGCCGTCGACGCGCTTGCCGCGATCATCCATCGCCATGAAGGTCTTGCCGAAACCTGAGGAGCCCCGGACATTGGGTGCAAAAACGGCGATGCCGGTGGCGACTAGAGCCTGAGCGTCTGGGCTCATGCTCGGCCTGGCCTGTCCTTCGGGTCCGCCGTGGTAATTGAACACTACCGGCACCGGCCCCGTTGATGCCCGAGGCCGATACAACCAGCCGGAAAGTGCAAGGCCATCATGAGCCTTGTAGGTAATCAATTCCGGGCGGACGAGCGTCGTCAGATCGACCCCGTCGTGACGACTTTCGGTGATGCGGCGAATGCCTCCCGTGGCGGTGTCGACAAGGTAGATGTCGGTCGTGCGATTGGCCCCCGATCCAACTAGCGCGAGACTTCGACCGTCAGCAGTGAAGTCACCCGCACCGACGAGATCGAACGGAAGCTTGGGTCCCGGACGGACCCGGCCGCTCTTCGGATCGAACCAGGCCAACTCGCTTCTTCCGCCCACATTCCACACGAGTACCGCTTTGCGGCCGTCCTCGCTCATGGCGGCACCCTCGGCCACGGCATCGGTTCGCTGAGCAAAATAGCGGATCGGCCCGGGCTTGCCGTCTGGGCCGATGCTTATGGTGCCAAATGCTTGCCGGTCCCGCCGGACGTTGGAGATTACGTAGACGGTTCTCCCATCGGGGGAGAGGTCGCCCCAGCCGGTCTCAGCCTTCCCTTCGTGGGGTGTAAGCAGGGTCTCCGTGCCAGTACGTTGGTCGATGAGATAGAGATTCGTGTCGCCACGACCGAGTAGCCGTCCGACAACGGCCCGGTCACCTCGCATGTCGGCAATGCTATTCAAGCCCTTGTCGGAAGCGAGCTTCGTCCACGCTCCAGTGGCCACCTGGATCAGCGCCGGGTCTCGCGCCGCCGGATTGTCCTTGTTCGTATCAACGAAGATGGCAGATCCATCGCGGCTCCAGCCGGCAAACCCATTGTTTTCCTTACCTCCGGGAGTCAGCCGTCTTGCGCCTGAACCTGCCGCGTTCATCACCCAGATCTGAGTGTTAAGGCCGCCGCCTGGCAGCACCGAATATGCAAGTTGCTCGCCAGTCGGAGACCATGACACAGAACCGACTGGATCCGTTAGCGTCGTGATCTGCCGAGCGGCGCCAGTGGCCAGGTCGCGAATCCAGATCTGCGGACTGCCGCTTTCATTGGAGAGATAGGCCATCCGTTTTCCGTCTGGGGAAAGGGTCGGCGAGGTAGCACTATTGATGCGCCCCAATGCCTCCACCCTTTTCGCAAGCTCGTCTGCGGCGGCGAGAGTTGGTGTAAACGACACCAAGAAGCCGACTAGTAGTGCGTGTCTCAGCTTCATCTCGATTGCCCCCCCTGCGGAAAAGGGGATGCTCAACCTTCAAGGCACGCAGTGCAAGCCAATTAACTCACATCAGTAATCATAGAGGAGTTGGGGTTGCACCAGTCGACTGATCGCTCGGCGGCGCGTGGCACAGCAGCGCGGTCGTCCTTTCAATGCGCAGCGGTGTCTTCGTCCTACCCGAGGCAAATTTGCACCCTCCTGAGGTTGCACTGGCCACGCGATAGCGCTGAATGGGTAAGATCGCCACCAAGTGCCCACATCCGGAGGATTGATGAAGCCGCTTTGCACACTTGCTGCAGCCTTGGTGATCGTTACCCCGGTGGAGGCCCGCCTCACCGTGTCGGAGAAACGCATGGTGCAAGTGGTCGATGCCGAACAGGCTCGTTCGCTCGCCCTGTTGGAGCGGCTGGTCAACCAGAACAGCGGCACGATGAACGTCGACGGAGTTGCGAAAGTCGGCGCCATGATGAGTGCCGAGCTGGAGCCGTTAGGCTTCAAGGTCGTGTGGAAGCCGCTGCCGCAGACGAAGCGTGCCGGTCATCTCATCGCAACGCACGAGGGCAGACGCGGCGGCAAGCGCCTGCTGCTGATCGGTCATCTCGACACGGTTTTCGAGCCGAACTCGCCGTTCCAGCGGTACGCTCGCAGCGGGGACAAGGCGACCGGTCCGGGAGTCGGAGACGATAAAGGCGGCATGGTCGTCATGGTCGCAGCACTGAGGGCGATGCGCGCCGCCGGCTCGCTGAACGGGGCCAACATGGAGATCCACCTGACAGGCGATGAGGAAAGCACGGGCCGGCCTATCGAGGTGGCGCGCGAGGACTTGATCGCGGCGGGCAAGCGAGCCGATGCGGCGCTCGATTTCGAAGGACTGTCGCAGGAAGACGGCCGCGACATGGGCTCGATCGCGCGGCGCTCCTCGAACAGCTGGTCGCTGCGCACGACCGCCAAGTCGGGTCACTCCAGCGGCATCTTCGGTAACGCCGTTGGTGATGGCGCAGCTTTCGAGCTTGCGCGTATCCTTGCGGCGTTCCGCACTGAGCTGCCCGAGGAAAACCTCACGTTCAACGTCGGGATCGCGGCGACTGGCGCGACAGCCGAGCTCAGCACGGATGCAGCGGGCGTTAGTGCGATCGGCAAGACAAACATCATTCCGGCCGCCGGGATCGCACGCGGCGATTTTCGGACGCTGAGCGAAGAGCAAACCTTGCGCGTACAGGCGAAGATGCGGGCAATCGTTGCCAAGCATCTGCCCGGAGCGTCGGCGACGATCACCTTTGACGAAGGCTACCCGCCGATGGCGCCCACCGAAGGTAATCGGGCGTTGCTGCGGCGCCTCAACGAGGTGAACGCCGACATGGGCCTGCCAGCAATGGGCGAGCTCCATCCGTCCAAGCGAGGCGCCGGTGATATCGCCTTTGTCGCCAAGGACGTGGACGGGCTAGTGGGTCTTGGACCTGCTGGCGACGGTTCACATGCACCGGGCGAAACGGTCGACCTGCCCAGCATCCAGCGCCAGGCAAAACGCGCCGCAATCCTAATGTCGCGGCTCGCGAGCGAGCTGCGACGCTAGACCAAATGCGAGGGCTTATCCAGGTTGCTGATTACCGGCCTCGGGAAGCAGCGAGCGGTGGTGCAGGTGTCGGTTCGATCGAGATCAATTCCACATCGAAGATAAGTGTGCTTCCCGGCGGAATGTCGCGCCGCAAGGTTGCTTCGGGAGGAGTAAATCGGCGCCCTTCGTGGCCGTAGCCAAGGTAGCCAGGAATGGTGAAGCGCCACCGGTCGCCGGGGCGCATAAGCTGAACCAGCGCACTGAAACCAGGTATCACGGTGCGTACGGAGAAGCGCGTGGGCCCCGTGCCGTCGGCTGCTGAAGTACTGAAGATGCTCCCGTCCTCCAGTCGTCCGACATAGCGGATCATGACGTCGTCCGACCGCAAGGGACGCGCCCCTGCGGGCGAGCCCGAGCGCAGCGTTTCATAAGAAAGACCTGGCAAGCGGACGACCTTGCTTTGCGGGGCTTGCGCAATTGCGAAGGTGCCGGAGCTAACAGCCACGAGGGCGAAGACTGCCAAGCTGAGTTGAGCGCGCATGTAAGACCCTTCAGCGTGTCGATGTAGACATCCCTGATCGGCTTGGATTGGCCTCGAAAGCGAGTCAGAAGAGGCGCATGACATGGCTTCTTCAAATCCTGGCAGGCTTCGCTGCTCAGGCCGCCCCTTTACCTCCTGCAGCCGCTCCGGCGCGCTCGGCAACTGCTGCCGTAACCAAGTGGCCAACCCGCGAGGCAGATTTCACTGTTCGTGACTTCCGTTTCCAGAGCGGCGAGCGACTCCCGTCTCTCCGCATCCACTATACCACCTTGGGTCGGCCGCAGCGCGACGCACGCGGCGAGATCAGCAATGCGGTCATGATCCTGCACGGCACCGGTGGAAGCGGTAAGCAGTTCCTGCAGCCCCAATTTGCCGATGAATTGTTCGGCCCGGGACAGCCGCTCGACATCAATCGCTACTGGATCATCCTTCCCGACAATATCGGGCACGGTGGATCGTCCAAGCCTTCGGACGGCTTGCGCACCCGCTTCCCGGCTTATGATTACGATGACATGGTCGAAGCGCAGCACCAACTGCTGAGCAAAAGTTTTGGCATTCGTCAGATGCGGCTAATCATGGGCACGTCGATGGGCTGCATGCACAGCTTCGTCTGGGGAGAGAAACGCCCGGGTTTCGCACGCGCGCTGATGCCGCTCGCTTGTCAGCCGGTAGAGATTGCCGGGCTCAATCGGATGTGGCGGCAACTGCTTGTCGATGGCATCAAGGCCGATCCGGCTTGGGCCGGCGGTGATTACAAGACCCAGCCAATACAGGGCCTTCGAACAGCAGCGTCGATGCTGATCCTGGCCGGCGCGGCCCCGCTCAATCTGCAGCAGAGCTACCCGACGCGCGAGGCCGCGACCGCGCAAGTTCGCGCCCGAATGGAGGCTTCGCTCGCCGCGCTCGAAGCCAACGACCTGCTGTATCAGGTCGACGCGTCGCGGACCTACGATCCGTGGCCAAAGCTGGAAGCAATCACCGCACCAGTGACCTGGATCAATTCGGCGGACGACTTCATAAATCCGCGCGCCCTCGACGTTCCGCAGCGCGCGATTGCCAGGATGCCGAACGCCCGCTTCCGCATGATCGCGGAGAGCGCCGAAACTCGCGGCCACGGCACCCACACCTGGGCCAAGTTTTGGAAAGCCGATCTTGTCGATTTGCTCGCCCGAACCGAGCGCTAAACAGCACCTGGTTGCGACGTCGAAGATCGGCTTTTGGTCCAAGGCGTAATTATTCTACCTGTAATCATTAGCGAAAGCGCAGAGCTTCGCTTGATGATGCGCTTGAAACGTTAGCGGCTCGCCCAATCGCTACGTCCTTAGCTCAGCCCTGGATCGACCCCTACCCGAACGGCGGCAATTGGCCGAGAGCTGCCTTTCCGGAAGCAAGGACCGCTCGGTCGAATTCAGACCTTCATTCATTGGCCTCAAGGCGTAGGATGGAAGCACCTATGTCTTTGAGTTTTTGAGAGAGAGAGAGAGAGAGAGAGAGAGAGAGAGAGAGAGAGAGGCGCGCTGGCACGAGGCGAAACGGGCGCGCGGCTTAGCTTCATTCAGCTTCCAGTTCACGGAGGCTGCGTCCACGGGTTTCCCGTCCCGCCCAGGCGATCATGCCAGCAGAGGCGGCCGTTGGCACAAGCAGGGCGATAGCAGCGCCCACGAGAGTCGGCACAAAGCCGGCAAGGGCTGCGACTTGCACCGCCACACCACCGAACTTGCTGCTGCCGGCCACTAAACCAGTTGCGCGCCCACGCATGCCCAAGGGGTAGTTTTCAGCAGTGTATGGAAGGAGCACCGCGATCGTTCCATTAGTGCCGACTATGAGCATCGCGATGATCGAGACCAGCAACGGCTCCCAGCTGAGTAGTGCTGTCGGGACAAGTGCGCCAATCAAGCCTACAAGCGTCAGCAGGATCGTTGCCACCAAAGTCCACTTGCTGCTGACACGAGCGTAGAAGAAGGCTGCCACCATGATCGTTGGGAGCGCGAGCAGAGATGACTTCGCGAGAATGCCGCTGGCGATGGCAGCACTATATCCACGCGCCTGCAGATCAGAAGGCAGCCACAGCAACAAGCCAAAGTTGACGAAACTCCAGCAAAGCGCTGCAATCGTTAGAGCCAGAGTAATCTGGCGGTAACCACTGGGTGTCGGAACATCAGTGGGCGGTCTTGCCGGCCGCGCCTTCGGAACAAGACCGAAGCGCACCTTCATCTGCTCAAGCTCGGCTGCCCGGCCTTGCTCCGCCAGAAAGCGAGGTGTCTCCGGGATGAGCCAGGCAAGTGCCAGCAGCAGCAGGCCGGTTGGAAAGCCTTGAAGCCAGAGCGCACGCCACCCGAAGATTGGCTCGAAGGTGTGTGCGGCGGCGCTGGCGGCCAAATAACCGCCGACTAGACCTGTACCGCCAACGAGAACGAGCACCCAACTCCGATGCTTCGGCGGCATCACTTCGGCCAGGAGGGTGTAGATGACGGGCAGCATCCCACCTGCAGAGCAACCCATCAGGAAGCACATCACGAGGTTCCACTCGAACGCAGGCATCGCGCCGCAGATCGAAGTCGCGACGAAGAGGATGGTGGACAGGAGGATAGAAACACGTCGCCCGTAAACATCAGCTAGCCAGCCCCACAGGAATGACCCCACCGTCGTTCCCGTCAAAGCCACCAGCGGAAGCAGCGCAACCGTTGAACGTTCGACACCATATTCGACCAGCATCCCCGGCAACACGAAGCCGAGTGTTGCGGGCTTCATCACGTCAATGATGAGGCCGAAGGTCAGGACCAGCAGGACGCCGGCATGCCATTTGTTCAGGGGTGTGCTGTCTGGCGCTTCATAGCTGGTTCCCGCATGATCCCCGTGCGGCGCACGATGCTTTGGCAGCGCACCGAGGCACGCGAGCGGAGCGCCAACTGCGATGGCCGCCATCCCGAAGTACATTTCCAGATCCATGGGCATGCCTGCGAGGTGGTTTCCCATCTCGTGAGCCATCGCCAGCATTGGCAGGTGAAGCAGAACGCCAAGGCTGATGAACGCGCATCCGATCCAGAACCACGCCGCGCGCTCTCCAACGATCGATCCTACTTGAGGTTTGCCCATAGCCTGCTGCGGCTAAGGGGTTCGACCCGCACCTGCAATACAACTGGAGCCTCGTGCCAGTTAGCGCCAGACTATGTGGCCGCAAACGGCAGTCAACGCCAGCAAGGTAGGGCTGCCTAAGCCTAGATTTCGCTTGCGGGTACCGGCTCAGCCGCCCCGATGAGCTCTGAGTTGAGCGGCTGAAGCTGGCCGTCAGGAGAACGTCCGGTGTTCGTGGCGAAAGCTGGGAAGCGGCCGCTCGTTCAGCTGCCGGGCTAATGTCCGCTTTCGACCCATTGCGGACATTCGGATGCTTACCGATAAGGGACGCATGTTAGGTCTCATGCTCTTTGCGCAATTGATAGGAGAGGTGCCGGCGCCTGGGACGCCACCTCCACCGCCAGCACCTCGAAGAATAGAACTGCCGCCGGAGTATGTAGCCACTTGCCGGGTGCTGGATCCGACGGGACGGGTTGCTCGAATTGCAGTTGAAGTGAAGAACTTTCCTCAGCCGAACGGTCGTATTGTTTATGCCGACCGAGCGATGGCATATCTTAGACGAGCAACTCCCGTGTTGAGTCGCGTTAGTATGCCCGATGGAACGGGTGGATGGGACATGTCCGATACGCTTGCGGTGCAGGGCTCGGAACGTGGCGACGTGGCAATCCGGATAGAAACTCGCAATCGCGAACCGTGGGCGAGCGTCTCCCTCATCACGCTGGACAACGCGACATCGTCTAAAGCGTATGAAGCCGGAATGTGCCAGTTGAGGGTGACGAGATAGGGGCGCACGGGCTACTGTCTCAGATCCAGACTGCCAGACCGACATGATGGCCGCTTTCCACCCATTCCGGACACCCGGGCCGATCGTCTGAGTTCGACCCATTGCGGACTTTAGCAGCGTGATTGCGGCGCTTGCCCGTACGGCCTTCCCCTGCTGGTACGGATTGGAACCGAGCCCCAAAACATCAGTTGCTTCGATGCGCTTCTGTGGGGGCCGCATAGAGGCGCGCTAGGGTGGGCTCGTTCGGCCCTGAACCGGGCGAGCCCACTTGCCGCGACGGCCTTCCCCTGTAAGCTTGTTATCGGCGGCTCGTCTGACCCCCTTGCCGTATGGGCCGCCAACTAGCTGACGCGCTTACCAGAAGTTCCCACAGCCGCTGAATCCACCGACACCATCTCAACGGTAAACAGGGTCAGTCCTGTCTGGTCCGACACCGTGACTCGGTATTCTTCATGCTCCCAGTAGCGCTCGGGTGAGTTGCACAGCATCTCGGCGATCATCTGCACAGCATGGCATCTCGCCTCTTGCAAACTCGCCAACTCGGTTCCCGCCTCGTCGCGGGTCTCGGCTCCACTCTGGAGGTGGAAGTAGTACGCAGGCATCCGCAACTCCAATGAGATCGGTGCCGATAAGCTACTGGGCCGCAAACGATAAGTGGCCCTAGTACCTAGATTGGAGTCGTGGAAGCGACATTTTGCTGGCGGCGTAAACTACAGAATGGCCGGCGCTTTTCGACCGTTGCCGACGTCTAGGCAGTAGGTCCGCTTCCACCCATTGCGCACATCGGGGCGGAATGTCTTCCTTCGACCATCAGCGGCCACTCAGCAGGCCGACGCGAACGTCCGCTTTCCACCCATTGCGGGCATTAGCGAACAAAGATGTCACGTCTCTCCTCCCTTTGCGATGATGACCCCATCTTTGAGGCTGTCATTCGCAAAGCGCACCACAGCCTCGAGCTGCCGACGCACCAATTGAAGGGCGGAGCTTTCCTGTACCTTATGCGGTGGCAGTGCGATCTCACCAGCTTCGGTGCGGATAAGCGTGCCAGCGTCGATCAGGTCATGAACCCTACGTCGAACCGTCTCTCGATTTAGACCGGTTGCCGCAGCGACTGACGCAATGTTGCATCGCTGTAATTGCTCGAGCGGCAAGTAGACACTCAGAGAGCGATATTTGGGCTCAAGGTCCGAGCGCATCAGCTTCTCCGACGTGATGGCAATAACGGCCAAGATGATGAACACGCTCGGCAGATCAAAGCGATCTTGTCGCCACACCTCCAACGAGCGCATCAACATCATTGCAGAGCGTATAGCTGTGACACGACTGCTGGCGTCAGCTTGTTCCTCATCGATCGTTAGCTGCATCCTGCACCACTCGACCTAGCTTGTAAGCACAGGCAATGAGCCTGCTGCTCATCTTCTAGCGCGTTGGCTAATTGCGTGAAAGCAGGCGCAAATGTCCGCTTTCGACCCATTGCGGACATCGGCGCTTAGGGTGCCAAAAAGGTCTTCACAGTCTGGGTAAAGACCTCCTGCGGTGCGCCAGCCGTCGGCGAGTGGTCGCCGCGCGGAACGATCCACAGC
The DNA here is from genome assembly GCF_036884275.1 of Sphingomonas kaistensis. NCBI lineage: Bacteria > Pseudomonadati > Pseudomonadota > Alphaproteobacteria > Sphingomonadales > Sphingomonadaceae > Sphingomonas > Sphingomonas kaistensis. The sequence continues at coordinate 47,557 of NZ_CP145607.1, forward strand.
TGCGACTTGGGGATTGCAGAGTACATCGCGACCGGAATCGCCACTGGGAAGAATTCGTCGCGATCGCCGTGGACGATAAGAGTCCGAGCCTTGATCTTCATCAGGTCTGCAGCCTTGAAGTTCATGTCCGAATGACTGTCCTTAAACTCCCCGAACTGCCGCGCCAGCTCGTGGGCCTGCACCGACCCCCGGGTAGCGCATTTTAGGAATTGCTCGCGGACCGGCGGTGGTAAGCCCTCCGAAGCGACCGACCGCATGATTCGACGGGCCTGCTCTCCGAAATGCGTAGTCGCACCGACTACTACCAGCTTCGACAAGCTCTCCGGATAGCGCGTGGCGAGATGGAGAAGCGTCATCCCTCCGCTGCTAAATCCGATAGCATTTGCACGTTTCACGCCGAGCGCATCCATCAGGTTTTTGACGTCCTGAGCCGACTGCTCGTGGGTAAATTTGCCCGATGGGTTGGTCGATGCGCCGTGTCCGCGCTGGTTGATTGCGATCACACGAAATGATTTGGAAAGCTCCGGAATGATTGCGCCCCAGCTTTGGTCGATGCACTCGCCAAAGCCATGGATCATCAGTAGCGGCTCGCCCGAACCACTCACCCGATACTCGATCTCGACGCCGTTCGTCCGAAGTGTCTCCGCCGATGCGGGCTGCGCCACTGACACGGCGAAAAGCGCAGCTACGACCAATATCTTCATGACAAAAGACCCCTGACCTTGGTCCCCGACTACCACACGAGAACGGACCTCGGAACGTCCGCTTTCCGCCCATTCCAGACATCCGAGCCCGACGTCTGCGTTCGGCCCATTGCAGACATCAAGCGCTGCACTCTTGAGTAGAAGTAGAAGGCTGTGTTGCTCTCGCGGAGGACGACGCCATCACGCGACTGATCGCGGCTCCACCACGCCGAGCCATTGGTGCGCTTAAGATTCATTGCGCAAAAATCGATTGGGCTGCGTTGTTTGGGCATGCCCACCCTTGCATAGGTTGAGCCATGGTTCGAATGGATGCGGATGCCGCCAACGAGGACAGCCGCCTAGCGTTGATAGTGCTCAACGCCTTCACGATGCGGCAGATGGAAGTCTGGCGCGAGGCGATGACGGCAATCATCGGCAGAATGCCTGATCCCGAGGATGTAATGATCGTCGGAGCGATACAGTCCATTGGTGGCGAGAAGCTCTTGCGCCAGACGCTGGATGCGCACCCGATCAATCTGGTCATCGCCTCAGCTCCTGTGCCCCTCAGAAATGCCGACATCCTTCGAACGCAAGTGAGCGCAGGCGATCAGATGGTCGGTCACCTTATCGGCAGTGACGGTCACCTTGCCGGCTAGCCAAGTACGGAGCATGGCCAGCTGGCTTGCCGCAATTCCGACAGCGTAGAGAGGGACTTCGCTGCCAGCGCCGAAGGGGATGCCGTGATCTGCCACTGCACGGGCGAGATGGCGCTCCATGACGCGACCGGCGGGGGAATCAAGGAGTGGGCGAGTCATCGATCGCCGGGTCCAAAGATGGTCTACGGTGGCCTTCACATAGGACCGCGCGGCTCGCCCCGATGACGCGGTCGCGAGGGCGAGCAGGATCGGCTGCATCGCCGCGACGAGGACCTCGTCCTTGCTCCTGAAATTTTCGTAGAAGGTCGATCTTGCAACGCCGGCGGCGTTGACGAGATCGGCTACCTTGATGGTACCGTAACGCTGCTGCTGAGCGAGCTCCGTGAAGGCAGCGACAATCATGGCTTTCGCCCTCTGAGGCGGCTGGCCGGAGACTGGCGATGAGCGAGACATGCCTCTTCCTACCAGCATTGCCGCCGCGTTGCTTGGGTGACGCGCCGGACAATGGAGGCGCAATGTCCGGATCCGGCACCTGGGAGGCTGAACTCACTGGCCAAGGGTTTGCGGCAGGCGCAGGGCGCGAGGCGTTCAAATCATTTCAGGAGTGCAGCGATCATGCATCATGCGGTTGCCATCGTTCCGTCTAATGACCTCGATGCCAGCGAGGCCTTCTACCGGCGCCTGGGCTTTATGGTCGCCAGCGACTACGGCCATTATCGCATTCTCGAAGACGGTCGTGGCTGGCACCTTCACCTGACCCATTCGCCGGGCTGGCCCAAACATATCGAGGATAATCCGTTCGGCTTGTACCTCTACGTCGATGACGTGGACGCGGTCGCCGAAGGCGTTCGCGATCTCATCATTGAGGAAGGCGCTTCACACGCCAAGCCGTTGGGCACCTATGAGTTTGCCGTCAGTGACCCTAGCGGGACGCTGGTTCGGATAGGTCGGGTAATGGGGTGAAGGGCTGTCCAGGTGTCCGCAATGGATCGCTTTGCGACAAAAGCAACTTAGCTGAATGGTCGTCTGCTTACCGGTGATCGCCAGGCAGACCGCAACGGCCGGAACGGGCGCCAAGCAGACCACAACTGCCCTACGACCGCCTTTGGCCGCTAGCGGCTGGTCCGCTATTCGCTAAGGATCGCCGATTGCAAACGCTCGAGTAGCAGAAACGTCTCGGCGTCATCGCAGTGTGGAGAGGTGATCAGCAGATCCTAGCTGCAGCAGACACTGTGGCGATGGCATCCGCAATCACCGTCTCGGAGTACGGCTTGGCCACCGTAAGTGCGCGACGATGCCTCTCGGGGTGCCCCGCCGAGCCGTAACCCGTCGTGAAGAAGTACGGAACGCCGTTGTCAGCCAAGAGATCAGCAATGGGATAGCTCTTCTCGCCATGCAGGTTCACATCGAGAATCGCGAGATCGGGTGCTGAATCTCGTACTAGCTGGAGACCATGATCAAGCCGCGAAGCCGAGCCCACTACAGAGCAGCCGAGGCCTTCAAGTATGTCTTCGAGGGTCAGAGCGACTATCGGCTCGTCCTCAACGATCAGTACCCGCTTCTGCATCACGCGCTCATGCTGGAAACCGGAGCAGACAGGGAGCAAACCACTCCGTGCTCCTCAAAGCTGATTTGTACTCTCGCATTCAGGTCACTCGCAAGCGCACGTTCTATCATCCGAGTTCCAAAACCCCGCTTGGGCGGAGCTTGCACTGCCGGCCCTCCCTTCTCTGTCCAGACAAGAAGAAGCTCTGGATCGTCGCCTGATCCTTCAAGATGCCACCGGATGCTGATGGTCCCGCTGTCGTTGGATAGTGCTCCATACTTAATCGCGTTGGTGCAGAGCTCGTGTAAGGCCAGAGCGAAGGATACGGCAGCCTGCGGGCCAAGTCGAACCTCAGGACCCGCGATGTGGTACCGCCGAAGCTCCGTCCCGCAGACAGTCGCCATCGCGGTCTCCACCACTTGCGACAAGCTAACGGACTCCCAGGCAGCATTCGTCAACAGGTTGTGCGCGGCCGCCAAAGCGCTCAGGCGGGCCTCGAAAGTTGCTCTTTCCTCGGCCGGCGGACGTCCACCTTTGAAGGATTGTTGAGCCAGAGCTTGGACGATCGCCAGGGTATTCTTCACTCGGTGGTTCAGCTCGTCGATTAGGAGCTGTTGGCGCGTTTCTGCCTTCTTCCGCTCTGTTACGTCGCGCCCAACAACGTGAAGGCCAATGGGAGCGCCGTCCTGGAAAAGGAGCCCTGAGTTGATCTCCCAGAAGAGCCATGCTCCAGCCTTGTTCCTGACCTGCACGTCATACTTCGTGGTACCGCCGGCATCGAGCTTGCGCTGAAGCATGCCAGTCGTTCGGGTGTAGTCACTCTCCGATATAAAGTCTGCGATGCGCTTCCCGATTACCTCTTCCCTGCTCAGACCAACGGCGGCCGCTGCGGAATGATTGCAGTCAGTGATGATTTGATCGAGATCAGCAGTGAGGATGAGGTCGCTCGTTTGCTCGAAGATGAGCCGGTAGCGCTCCTCCGTGGACTTGCGAGCATTGAAGGCAGATTGGAGCGCCAAGCCTGCAGCATCGATCTCAGCCAAGCCGGTGCGCGCGAAGTCGGGTGAGGCTCCGCGTTCTATTTGCGCCGCGCTAAGTGCCAGTCGCTTGGTCGCTCTCGTGACCTGACGAGCGGTGAACAGGCCAACCAATGCGCCCATGATTATCAGAAGGACGGCCGAGCCAGCGCTGAGAGAAAGAAGTCCAGTACCTTGAACACCAAGGTCGGCCCGAGGAACGGCAACGAGGAAAGTCCAACCGGAGTAAGCAGAACGGCTGAAGGCCGCCAAGGTCGGCGTGCCCTCAAGCGACTTGCTTTGCTGAACAGACTCGGATCGCGTCCGAAGGGCAGCTCGGATGTCCTTGGTAGCCGGTTTCCCGATCCAGCGATCGGCATCTCGATTTCGCCAGATAATACGGCCTGTGCGGTCGATCACAGTGGTATACGCACGTCCGACGCGTTGGTCCTTCAGGATACGCTCCAGCTGTGCTGGTCGCATGATGATAGAGAGCGCCACGGGAGGAGAGCCGCTCGCTCGCGAAGCGATGTCAACGCAGAGGATCTGTCGCTCGATCAACCCCTCGCTGAGGTTACATACTCTGCTGCGTCCCCTGTCCAGCTCGCGCCACATGTCTTCCGGTGGAGGTCCGGCTGGGAGCGCAGCCCCTGCAGGCAGCGCCGTATTAACGAGCTGGCGGCCGCTCCGATCACTTACAAGAAGCCAAGCATCCGGACCCAACCCGAGCTGTCTTGCGCGAGCATCCACTCTCTTCCAGTCTTGCTGAGAGACTTCACTACTTGTCGCAAGCGCCGTTAGTATCGACTCATAGCGCTTGAGCTCCCCATCGACGACAAGTGAAAGGGCCCTGGTCGTGGCAAGTAATTGCTGCTCGGCTTGTCGCTGACTAGCGCTTTCAACCTGCGAGAGGATCAGCAAGGCTGCCGCGACCACAAGCGCCACGAGCATGATTGAGGCAGTGACGAGATAATTGCGAACCGACCTCAAACCACGCTCCTACCGCTGGCCACGTCAAATCGCGCAAGCTGCTCGGTCAACGGCTTACCGAGAACACGGTTGTATGCCCAGTAACCCCCACTGGTCACATCTGTTTTAGGTTAAGTGAGTGCCTGGCGAGTGACTTAGTTGCCCCCGCTGCGGCGGATTGCACTAGCTTGCCCCTCTTCGAGCTCTGTGCGAAAGCATCGTTGCCAGCTCGAGGTGGCCCAACGAGCATCGGTCGCTAGCCTTTCTTCCTCTAGCCTAGTTGGTGGGAACAGGCCCTTGTGTCGGCTTAGGTCGAGTGTCGCTTACTCGTTGCCGATCAAGGCTGAGAGGGCGCACTTTTTGTCCGCCCTCAACAACAATGATGCATGCGCCGATGAGCGGACCTATGCCGCCGCAGCTCTCTCGTCCTGCTCGTTTACGACGACCTGGTTTCTGCCACCTCGCTTGGCGCTGTATAGCGCGGCGTCAGCCGCTAAGATCCATTCATCGGAGTCTGTCACCGAAGTCGCGATTGGTGCGACTCCGAAACTCGCTGTCACCTTGATGCCTGTCGAAAAGCCCACCGTCAGCTGCTCCACTGTCTGCCTGAGCTTCTCGGCAACGGCGGTTGCGGCGCAGTTATCAGCTTCGTCCAAGACGATGCCAAATTCCTCGCCACCAAGGCGCCCAAGGACGTCGTTGGCGCGTAGCGCGTTGCGGCAGGCAGCGACAATCGCCTTCAAAACTGCGTCGCCTCCTGGATGCCCATAACAATCGTTGATCTTCTTGAAGTGATCGATGTCGAAGAGGATCAGCGCAGAGGCTCGCTGATGGCGATGGAAACGAGCGATCTCCTTGTCCATCGCCTGCACGAACCCGCGCCTAGTCAAAGCGTTGGTTAGATGATCCCGCTCTGCGATGCGGCGCAGCTCCAGCTCATCGACGACTAGCGACGCAAGGTTGCTGAGTATTTCGATCTGAGCTTGGCTGAACTCACGCGGCACGACGTCAATGGCGCACAGCGCCCCCACGTTGTAGCCGTCGGGAGTCTGCAAGGGCACCCCCGCGTAACTGCGGATGTTTGGATCGTCCAAGACTAGAGGGTTCACCTTGAAGCGATCGTCCTGAAGCGCATCGTCTACGATAAGAGGCTCAGTCTGGCGAATGGCATGGCTGCAGAACGAAACGGACCGCGGGGTCTCTCTGGTTTCTAGACCACATATTGACTTGAACCATTGCCGGTCCCGATCGATCAGTGAAACGGCTGAAATTGGAACTCCGAGCACGGAGCGGACCAAGGACGTGATCTTGTCAAATTGCTGTTCAGGTGCGGTATCCAACACACCATAACGATGAAGCGCAGCCAAGCGGGCGTGTTCATCCGTGAGCTTTCGATCAAGCATTGGTAGCTTCCCCAAGGGCTTTAATCGCTTCTACAAGTTCGGCTCTGTAGGCAGAGATCAGCTGGTCGACGCTTTGCTCAATAGCCTCTTCAGTCATGCCAAAGCTTCGAAGCTGACCCACTAGTTGAGCGACATGTTCTTTATGACGAGCGGCAGCCGCGCGTAGCTGCTCAGGTATTTCGATGTCTCGTAGATCGTTTCGCAGCACACCCTCCCACGCTGGTGACACAAACGGCATGCTAGCGGCCAAGAGTTTACGTAATCCTGCGTTCGCATTCAGAGTGACAGCTGTGCTTGGACGTCTGCCCATGTTGCCATGACGGCATTGGAAACCGAGTCAGTCCTCGTTGGGAGCACCTGCGCGGCTATCGATGGAGCCACTGGCGCGACCCCAAGCGTTGAGCCTGCCGCCGTAATGGCAAACCGCCGACAGCGTACCCGAAGCTTGCCTCTGCGTCGCAGCCGTCTTCTCGCGTGCAGTGGCAAGCTGGCAATGCGCCATACCGGCAGCGCTGGCCGCAAAGGAAACGACGGTCCCAGCAAACGGCATTTCGTAGGTGCGTTCGGTGATCGATCCGACTACTGGGGAGTAGGTCAGCAGGCGCAGTCCTGGCCTAAGCAGAGGTACAGTCAGCACCACCATTGAGGCTAGGCCACTTGTATCCACAAACATCCGGATCGGGTGGAAAGCAGACGTGCGCTCTAGGCTACATCGCATCGATCTGGTTGGTAAAGCTTTGCTGCCTAATCGAGAGCTGCGGTGACAACCGAGAGTGGCTCCGACACTGCTGCCTCAACCATGCCAGCCCCAACTAAGGCTAAACCAATGCTCGCCGCACTAATTGAGCAGAACTCAATCGATCGTCCTAGCAGCCTACTCTGCTCGTGCTTGTTTATCGGAGCGGGCTCTCGGGGAACAGCTCGCCGTTCGCCCAGTGCTGACGAGGCGGGAGCGGCACCTTCGTCATTATCTTGTCCTGTTATCAAGGCTTCAATGGGCAGGGGATCTTGGGTGCAGACTCCAAACCGATGATCTTTAGACCACACGACACGCCCGACAATAACATGGCGGCCGCGCCTCACTTCGATGTAGCTGTTCTCTGGCGGAGCCACAAAACTATGGATCAAGAGACCGCGAGACGACATGTTTAGGAGGCATACGTCAGCCCATCTTGAGCCTGCCTGCATTCTAGCCTTTATAAGCACCTTCTTGCGAGGTTCTCTGGCACGCAAACCCTGACTAAGCAGATGACCCATGGACGTACCCCCCGGTAGTTCCCTTCGGAAGATTCGTTGCAGATGCTCATTGTCGAAGGATAAAGAACGCTTCCAAATTGGGCCGAACTAAACGTGCGTGTTTAAGATGACGATGGACTGATTGAGGTGTCTGCCTTGGGTCGAAAGCAGACATCCTCACTGCCGGCGGAGTGGCTGCTTTTGGCCGTACTCTGCCCGTCTGGAGTTGGGGTCCTCACGCAGAAAGCTGCCAATGGTTTAGGTAGGTGCTCCGCTATTCGTGCCTGATCCGCGAGGCAGACGCGAGCTTGCGCAGGTGGGCCTAATCTTCCCACTGCTTCGTGACGGCTTGCGCTTCCGCCGCTGGGTCGAACGCTTCGCCTGCAATGCGACTATCGATGAGCGCGGAAAGTGCCGGATCCTGGCCACTCGCCATCCGATAATCCCCCTGAGTGAAGCCGGAGCGGACCAAGCCCTCGATTGCCCAGTTCTCACCCCTGCGGCAGGCTAGGCCGTTCTGAGCTTCAGCGGCGAACGTACGGCAGTAGCGGCCCTCCCGGTCCTTGAAGCTAAGGCCGATACGAACACCATTCTGCTCGCCGGCAGCAGCCAATTGGCGGTCTAGAGCCGCGTCCAGGGACCCGGCGGCCGCAAGCTGTCCGCCTGTCGACCGAAACGGGCCGCCCTCCCGTGGCACATTGGTGCCGATCAGGAGTCCGAGCGCCAGGCTGGCGGCCGCGGCCAGCCCGACAACGCTCCACTGACGCCGGCGAGCGCGTGCGGCAAAGTCGATCACTTCGGCGGTTCGTGGCTCCGCCGCCGTCTGAAGACGATCGGGCACGGGTGCGGCCAGGACCGGTGCGAACGCCGCGGAAAGCCTGTTCGACAGTGCCCGGTGCTGGCCCGCGAAGGCGGCGAGTTCGGGATCGGCCGCAACCCTCGCGGCCATTGCGCTCGCCTGCGGGTCCGGAAGCTCTCCATCCAGCCAGGCGTAGAAGTTGGGATCGTCGGTCATTCGTCACTTTCCTCGCCAAGCGCCGCAAGAAGGGCATTGCGCCCGCGTACCAACCGGCTCGACACCGTGCCGATCGGTTGCCCGAGCAGCTCGGCGACCTCCCGGTAGCCAAGGCCTTCGATCATGATCAGGGCAACGACCTCCCGCTGTTCGTCGGGCAAGCGGCCCATTGCCCGCATGACGTTTGCCAGTTCCGCCGAGCGCTCGATGTCGGCCGCACCGTCGAAGCCCTGACGCTCGCCCTCTTCCGGTGGCGCTTCCCACGCCGCCTTGCGCTGCCTGCTGCGAGCCTCGTCGATCCACAGGTTGCGAGTGATGCGGAACAGCCAGCTGTCGAGCCTGGTGCCAGGCGTGAACTGCGCCCGGCTGCGAAGCGCCCGCTCGACCGCGAGCGCTGCCAGATCGTCCGCGTCCGCCGGGTGACGCGACAGCGCGAAGGCGAAGCGCCGCACCCGTGGCAGCAGCGATGCGACTCCTTGGGCAAACTCGTCCTGGCTGTTCATTGCTCTCCATGAGGATGAAACGAGGAGGCTGCGCCGTTTCATCCCTGACGACGAACTGATTAGGATGCCCGGGAATGTCCAGACACTCTTCCGCCCTTGCCGCTCTGCTGCTGGCCGGCGCCGCAATTGCCGCTGGCGGCGCGGCCCAGGCGCAACTGCTGCCTTCGCTTCCGGTCGGCAACCTGCCCGTTCCGCTGCCGGACGCCGTTCGCGGTACACCACTGGTCGGCGAGCTTCTGCGCGGCCTTACCCCGACAGAGCGGCGCGCGGCGACGGTCCCCAGCCTCGACCGGCTCGGGGTCGGTCCGGCCGTCGGTGACCTTGGCCGGGAAACGCTTGCAGAGCTGCGCCGTCTTCGCCTTGCCGAGCTGATCCGCGCCAATCCGGCGCTGCTCGACGTCGGGTCCGACGGGGCACCGATCCGGCGCGGCGTGCTGGTCGCGATCGACCCGACCGAAGCCCAGTTAAGGGCTGCGACTTCGGCGGGCTTCACGGTCGAGACCCGCGAGGACCTCGGCGGCCTCGTCAGTGTCGTGCTCAAGGTTCCCGTGCGGCTTTCCGCCCGGGCAGCCATGCGGCGGCTGGCCGAGGTCGCACCCGGGCTCACGGCCGATTACGATCATGTCTACGAGCCGGCGGGCGGAGCGCTCCTGCCGGGTGCCGGCGCGCTGCTCGCCGCCGCGGCGCCGCCGCCGATGCCGGTTGGAAAGACCATCGTCATGATCGATGGGGGCGTGGCCCCGCACCCAAGCCTCGCCGGTGCCTCGATCGTGCAGCAGGGCTTTGCCGGACCGGCAAAGGCAACCGGACACGGCACGGCGGTCGCCTCGCTGCTGGTAGGGCGCGACGGTGCCTTTCGCGGTGCCGCCGGTGGAGCGAGGCTGTTCGTCGCCGACGTCTACGGCGGCAGCCCGGCGGCGGGCAGCGCAAGCGCCATCGTCAGGGCGCTCGCCTGGGCCTCGTCCAAGCAGCCCGACGCCATCAGCATCAGCCTCGTGGGCCCCAGTAATCTCTTGCTTCAGCGCGCCGTCGCGCTCCTCGCCAGGCGCCAGATCCGGATGGCGGCGGCGGTTGGCAATGACGGTCCCGCAGCGCCGATCCAATATCCGGCCGCCTATCCGGGCGTCACGGCAGTCACTGCCGTCGATGCGCGCGACCGGGCACTGCCCGAAGCCGGCCGCGCCGCCCGTCTGGACTATGCCGCGCCGGGGTCGGACATGGCCGCGGCCCTGCCTGGCCGTGGCTATGCGAAGGTTCGCGGCACCAGCTTCGCGACCCCGCTCGTGGCCGCCCGGCTCGCTGCCACCCCTTCGGTGCAGGCGCTGGAACGGGAGGTGCTCAGGGGCAAAGGCCGGATCGGCCGCGGCATTCTCTGCGGAACCTGCCGCACCGACCCGAAAGTTGTCGGAGCGAAATAAAAATCCGCGAGCGGGGATGAAGCTCGAAGTAGCCGTCGTTCTCGACAGGCAAGCACCCCGTGGCTGCACGACGTAGAACGACAGGAAAGGTCAAAGATATGATCCGTTTCACCATCGCGCTGGCCCTCGCCGCCGGCATTGCAACCCCGGCCTCCGCGCAGCTTCTCGGCAATTCCGGTGGTTCAATCGGCGGGATGGTCAACGGCACGCTCAACGGCAGCAACTCGGTCGGCGGCACCATCGGCGGTGCGCTCGGCGGCGGCGGCGCGCTCGGCGGCACGCTCAACAATGTCTCGGGCAGCGTGACCAAGAGCGTGACCAGCAGCGTCGCGGGCACCGGCGAGGTCCGCTCGAGTCGCTCGGTCGACACCCGCAGCGGCTCGGCCGGCGGCAACCTCGGACTGGCCGGATCGCTGGCCGGCACTGCCGAGGGCGCACTTGCGGCGACCGGAATGGGCCAGTCCGGCGGCCTTGCGGGATCGCTCAGTGGCAATGCGTCGGGCGAAAAGAACGCAAGCTTGGGCGTCCAGGGTGTCGGCACCGACCACGTCGGCTCCGTCGCCGGAAGCGCGACTGGCATAGCAAGTGGTCAGCTGGCGGCGGCGCAGGAGCACGCGGGTGCCGTGCGCGGCGAGCTTCAGGGCCGGGCCGAAGGCGCCATTTCGTCGGCTCGCCGGACGAGCGGCTCGCTGACCGCATCCGGGCAGGCCAGCGGCTCCGCCCAGGGCAGCGTCCGCAAGTCCAGCGACGACTGATCTGCACCGACTTGCAGCCCTCGCATGGGCCGGCACGCGCGGCCCGCCGTTCCTCCCGGCGGGCCGCTTGCGCCGTTACGGACCGAGCGGCAACCGATGGCCGTCAGGAGAATGACCGGTCTTGGCGGCAAGGCCATGAAAGCGGCCGCTGGTTCATCGGCGGGCGAATGTCTGTTTTCGACCCATTGCGGACATCAGCGACCTGCAGCTGAAAGGCAGTCGGAGCTCGCCTTGACCCAGTCGGGTCGCCTCGCAAGTATAGGCTACGATACAACATGATGTCTGTGAGGCGTGATGAAGAATGGAATGCGACTTCTTCCAGGTTGGCGTGCCCTCCTGTTCTTCATGCTGACGAGTGGTTCGTCTCAAGTCTCCAATGCTGCCGAGGTCCCGGCATGCCGGATGCCGGATGCCAAGGCCGGCGGCGTGGTCAATGATCACACAAGGTACGTCGAAACCAATCTCCTCCCCGCCGTGATGGAAGCTGGCGCGAGGCCGCTCACCCTCGCTGACCGCATGAAGGCCTATGGCGTGCCCGGGATCAGCGTGGCGGTCATCCACAACGGTAAACTCGACTGGGCGCGCGGTTGGGGCGTTCGCCACAGCGAAGATTGCAAGCCGGTGACGACGGAGACGGTTTTCCAGGCCGCCTCCATCAGCAAGGCTGTCACGGCCGCCTTGGCGCTCCGACTGGTGGAGCAGGGCAGGCTGACCCTGGACAAGGACATCAATCTCGCACTCCGCTCCTGGAAGTTGCCGACGAGCGCGGCCTCGAATCAACAACCGGTCACGCTCCGCCACCTCCTCAGCCACACCGCCGGGCTCAACCTGCACGGCTTCCCCGGCTACCGCGCGGGCTCGGCTCTCCCCACACCCGTTCAGATCCTCGACGGCCGGCCCCCCGCCAACACCGAAGCGGTACGCTCGATCCTCCCTGTCGGTGCCGAATGGCGTTACTCGGGCGGCGGTTATGTCGTCGCACAGGTCGCCCTCGAGGATGTCACCGGCAGGTCGTTTGCGGACCTTGCCGAACGGGAAATCTTCCGACCACTCGGCATGCGGCACAGCGCTTACGCTCAGCCCCTGTCGGGCCCCATCGGCCGCAACGCGGCGAGCGGTCACCATGAAGGCAAGGTGATCCCCGGCGCGCATCACGTCTATCCGGAACTCGCACCGGCGGGGCTCTGGACCTCGGCAGGCGACCTCGCCCTGTTCCTGCTCGACATCCAGAAGTCTGCAAGCGGCAAACGCGGAACGCTGCTCTCGCCATCGCTGGTCAAGGCCATGCTGTCGCCGGTAAAGGGCGAATGGGGCCTGGGTCCGGCACTATCCGGAGCCGGGACAAGCCGCCGCTTCGGTCATGACGGCGTCAACGAGGGTTTCCAGTCCACTATGGCTGCCTACGTCGACAAGGGGGAGGGCATCGTTGTGCTTACCAACGGCGCGGGCAAGCGCCTCGCCGACGAGATCGTACGGGCGGTGGCAACCGACTATGGCTGGACCGAACTGGCCAGCAAGCCGGTCATCGAAGCCGCCCTGCCCATCGCCGCACTTGCCGCTCTGGCCGGCCCTTACGAGGGTGGCGGACTCTCCGTGTTCCTCGATCTTCGTGAAGGCCACTTGTTCGCACAGACCGGTGGACCGGAGCCGGAGCGCCTGGTCGCCATCTCTTCCGAACGGTTCAAGACCTCCGCAAGCGGGATCGTGGTCGAGTTCGACCGTGAAGCAGAGGGTAAGGCAACCGGTTTCCGGATCGTCGAAGGCGGACCGTCCATCACGCTTGCGAGAGTGACCGCCAAGGCTGTCGACCCGCTGTCTGTGCCTCTGTTCGTCCGCGGCTCGATGAACGGCTGGAGCGTTGAGGCACCGCTCCGCAAATTGTCCGACGGCAGCCTCTCGGCAGACCTACTTCTGGGCGCCGGCGAGCACCAGCTGAAGATCGGAGCAGCGGACTGGTCGGTGGCCGACTACGGTCTCGTCGGCTCGACGATCGTCAAGGAGCCAGTCGAAGGATTGCCGCTCATCCTGCGCGGCGGCAATATTCGCCTCTCGATCACGAACGCTGGCACCTATCGTTTCAAGATCACGCCGGCACCAAAGGAGCCTTTCCTCTCGATTCGGCGGGTAGGCGGCTAGTCTCCGCTTTCCACCCATTGCAGACGTTCGGGAGGCCGAGAGCGCTTCGCCTGCACTTATGTCTGCTTTGGGTGGAAAGCGGACATGGTCGCTGCTTACTCTTGCGTCGCTAGCGACAGACCCGTGCTTTTTCCGAATATCGGGTGACAGCCCGTCCCGCCCTCACCTGCGCGCAAGATAGATCGACCCCACTCGCCGAGCAGAACGCAACTATCCGCTTGTAGCTGGTGCCAAGAGCCTCGCAGCGTAGCGTGCGCGCCGAAGCCAAGCCGGCAAGTGAGAGCCTAGAGGCTGCCCCATCACCAGCCACGCATTTTCTCCCAGGCGCGCACGGGCTAATCTCAGGCGCATCAATGCCAGCAAGGCGGACTCGCACCCCACTGGCGCAACGCAACGTGTCCCCGTCAGTGATCTTCGCAACATCGCAAGTAAATGAATTGGTCGAGCTCGATCGTTGGACATGAGTTTTCTGTCTGGTGACGGCAGTGGACTTGCCAACCTGGCGAACACCGAAGTCGGTAGCTTGCAAGGCGGCTAGGGCCAGGAGGCTGAGCATGAGGCCGAGACTATCACGAAACCAAGATATGCCAATGTCCGCTTTCGACCCATTGCGGACATTCACCGCCCATGAAAGAACGCTAAGGGAGCGGGTCGGGGGCGTCGCTGATGCGAGATGGGGCAAGAAGGCGTTCGATCTTATTCCTTAGGCTGGCCGCCCTCGGAGTAGCAGTTGCGGCAATCGGCTTCGGGAAGACCTTTTTCTATCCGCTGGTGACCGGCACCTTTCGTGCTGACCCGATGGTCTACGTCCACGGCATCTTCCTGTTCGGCTGGGTGGGCTTTTTCCTGTCGCAGTCGGTGCTGATCCACAAGAAACGCCTTCGCCTGCACAAGCAAATTGGTTGGGCTGGTGCGTTCATCGCGGCAGGAGTGGTGCTTACCACACTCTATGTTGCGGTTCTCGCGAGCCGCAGAAGCGCCGCCGGCGGTAGCCCCGCAGCAAACGGTGAGCTTCTCGTCATCATGATTGAGATGCTGGTTTTTGGTGCGCTGATCACCGCAGCGATACAGCTTCGCAGAAAACCGGAAGCCCATAAGAGATTGATGCTGCTGGCCCTCATCGCTTCGCTAGGTCCGGCCTGGTTCCGCTTCCGCCACTATTTTCCCGAAGTGAGTAATCCGCTGTTCTTCTATTCTGTACTGATCGCTGACTCCCTCATTGCTGTGGGCGCTATTGCCGACTACCTTCGCGAGAAGCGGGTCCATCCCATCTACATCTTTGTCGGTGGCGGTATGTTTCTCGTGCACCTCGTCGAGGTCTTCGCCTTTGACACGGCTGCATTTCAGGTGCTCGCAGATCTAATTGCCGGGCCACTCATCTGAGTCCTCGTGCGGTAAGCAGCATCTCGAACGGAAACAGGGTCACACCCCTACTGAACGAAACGACCGAAAGTCTGAGTTCGACCCATTACGGACATTACTAACTTGGCTCACGGTGGGTGGGTGGCGCAGAACTCACGACTGAAAGGCGCGAGAGGTCTCGCGTATTTGGCTTCGGTACTATGGCTTGTGACCGCCGCGTTCTTCGGCTCACTATACTGGTCAGTGGTGGACCGGGTCGGCTTCGTGGAACCGCATAGATTGCTCTACGCCGTTGGTCTGCCGCTTACTGTCGCCGGCATTAATGTCGCTCTTGCATCCCTCAGCGCTCGCCATGCCAACCGCCTCTGGGTGACATGGCTTTGCACGGGAATCGGGCTTTACTCGATCTGTGGTCTGCTTGGTTTTTGCATGATGTCCGGCGGAGGGATTTAGCCGGCGGCGCTTACGTCTGCTTCCTACCGACTGAAGACATCACGGGCGCCGGTGAGACATCGACTGCGACACTTTCGAGCGTTCCGCTCAAGAGGGCACAAGGAGGTGCGGCAACCCGCCGCGAGGGGTTGAACGACGGGTCGCCGGCTTACACCAAGTCAGCTCGGGAGAGAGACTGCATTGGTGACGTGAATGACGCCATTGGATTGCAGGACGTCTGCCTGGGTGACGGTGGCCGTGCCACCCTTGGCATCGACCAGAACGATGGAGCTACCCTGCATGCGCGCAGTCAGAGTGCCACCCTGCACGGTGCGAAGCTGAGCGGTTCCGCCGCCAGCGCGTATCTGGGACATCAGGTCACTGGCGGTAAGCCGGCCGGCAACGACATGGTAGGTAAGGACACTTTGCAGCGTCGCCTTGTTCTCGGGCTTCAACAGTGTTTCCACCGTACCGGCCGGAAGCGCTGCAAAGGCCGCGTTCGTTGGGGCGAAGACTGTAAATGGCCCTGCGCCGGACAATGTTTCAACGAGCCCTGCTGCCTTTACGGCCGCGACCAGCGTCGTGTGGTCGCTAGAGTTGACCGCATTCTCAACGATGGTGCGAGAGGGGTACATCGCAGCACCGCCAACCATCACCGTCTGCTCGCCTTGAGCGCTGCTCATCCCATCTTCGGTCGTTGTCATGCAGGCGCCAAGTGGGCTGGCAAGAACAGCCACACAAAAGATCAATGGTAACTTCTGCGACCTCATTCCTGTCTCCCTTGTCTCCGGCCCTCGCGTCGAGCCTTGCCAGTGAAGTTACGGGAAAGAGCGAGAAGCGGATGCAATTCCACTTCGGAGGCGAGCGGCGATTGCATGATCGCTGGTCGGGCGTGATCGCTGCTATGAACGCATCTACTTGCGATTTGGTGAGGGCAGCAATCCCGAGCCCGCCTCAGCCTCTGAAAGCTGTGCCAAGAGGCTGGCGTGGATGTCTGCTTACGACCCATTGCGGACATAGGATCCTCCTGTCAGCTTGCTCCGGCAGCAGGCAGGAGGGTGACTTGTTCACGGTGCTTATATTGCTAGCTACGCCCGCTTACACTGTGCCGCCCGGCTTGGCGGGGGTGGCCGGCCTGCAAGGTTGCTGGCAAGTGACCGGGAAAACGCTAGGCGACGACACGGTCGGGGTTGCGCGCGGTCAGTGGCATCTCGGCAGCCGCTATTTTAACCTGCAATTTCGGACGATCGGGTCAGACCCCTACGAGGCGTCGATAACCTATGGCGCTGGTGAGCAGCCCCGCGCTATCGGATCGATCTATCTTGATACGACGGGCGGCTTATACGAACCGTCGCTCGGTCTCGGCGAGCTTGCAGATCACGGTTTCGTGCAACGCTACCGCTTTTCAAGCGCGGACTACCTCAATCGCTTCAGACGCACCGATACTGGCTGGCGCTGGACGATCACCGTGCAGGCGAAGGGCAAGCCCGATTCAGTATTTGCAGATTATCATCTGCAGCGCTCCGCCTCATGTCGTGGAATGCAGTTCCAGTATTAAGTAGGTGATGGGAGGTCACTCCATACGTCCGCCTTCCACCCAAACGCAGACATTGGACGTGCCAACGATTGCTTGGTCGGATGAGAGACGCAGACAATCCATTCTGTAGAACTAATGGCGAAGAACTTGACGCCCTTGTCCACAGGCACGGCTTCATGCGCGAGGTAAGCAGAGTTGGAATTGTCGAACATCTACTTAGTCCAGCTACTTGACCTTCAGTGTATCCTCGCCTTTTAGCAGGCACCTTGGAGAAAGCCGCGAGCGGCTCAGGCGACGGCGCGCTGTTCAGTGTCTGCGAGGGCGATCGAGGCCGCTTCAACAGCGCACACAGGTCGGCCCAGCAGAAAGCCTTGAATGCTGCTGCAGCCCTGCGCCCGAAGGCGCTCATACTGCTCTATGTGTTCGACACCCTCGGCCGTTGTTTCCATACCGAGTGCGTTGGCGAGGTCGACGATCGCTTGAACGATTGCGGCGGCGCTACTCTCTGTTTCGATGTCGTCGACGAAGCTTTTGTCGATCTTGATCTTGTCGAACGGAAAGGTCCGCAGATAGCTGAGCGACGAATAGCCGGTCCCGAAATCATCAAGCGAGATGCGTACGCCCAACCTGCGCAGGCGGTGCAGCATGCGGACGGTATCGCAGCTGTTGTCGAGAAAGATGGATTCTGTAATTTCCAGTTCCAGCCGCTCCGCGGCCAACCCGCCATTCGCGAGCGCCTGGAGAATGACTCGGTTCAGCGCCGGATTGCGGAACTGGATCGGTGACACGTTGACCGCCACCCGGACATGGCTCGGCCAGTCGTGGGCCCGGCGGCAGGCTTCCTGCAGCACCCACTCACCGATCCGCAGCATCAGTCCGCTTTCCTCGGCGACCCGCACGAACTGATCGGGCCCGATAACCCCGCGCTTGGGATGATTCCAGCGCAGCAGCGCCTCGAAGCAGACCACCTGCCGCTCTTCGGCCGCGAAGATCGGCTGGAAATGGAGCTCGAACTGGCCGAGCAGAAGCGCCTCGCGAAGATCGATCTCGAGCTGGCGGCGATATTGCGCTTCGTCGTTCAGCGCCGGCTCGAAAAAGCGGAACACGCCGCGGCCGTCCTGCTTGGCCCGGTATAGCGCAAGGTCGGCATTCTTTAGCAGGGCATCAGCGCTCGTTCCATCGCCCGGCGCGATGGCGATTCCGATGCTGGTTCCGATCAGGGCCTGCTGCCCCTCGATCACGAACGGCCGCTGGATGGCTTCGATCACCTTGCGAGAATTGCGCATGCTTTGCTCGCTGTCGCGGTTTTCGTCGAGGATGATGGCGAACTCGTCGCCGCCCAACCGCGCGATGAAAGCATCGGGGAGGATCTTGCTGAGCCGGCGGCTGACCTCGATCAGCAGCTTGTCGCCAAACGGGTGCCCGAGCGTATCGTTGACATGCTTGAAGCCGTCGAGATCGAGGCTGAGGATCGACAGGTGCGAACCCAGCTCGCGCAGCCGGCGCAGCCGCGTATCCAGCTGCTCGCGGAAGAAGACGCGATTGGGTAGATCAGTCAGCGCGTCGTTCAGAGCCATGTGACTGATGCGATGCTCGCGTTCGACGATCTCGCTGGCCATGGAGTTGAACCGCTGGGCCAGGCGGGCGATCTCGTCGTCGCCGCGCACGGGCACGTCGATTCGATCGCCTTGCGCCAGCGAACGCGCGGCATCCTCCAGCTCGGTGATCGGCTGGGCGATACTGCGGGCCAGACGTGTGCTTGCGATAATGACCAGCAGCAGGCCGACCAGCGCCGCGACCAGGAAGCTGATCTGTAGCGGGCGGAAGCCGGCCATGGCCGACGCCAGAGGGTAGCGGATAAGCAGCATCGCCGCGCCTTGGCCTTCGGCCGCCCCAAGCGGTTTGACCACTGCGAACACTTCTTCCCCGCCAAGACGCATCAACTGCGGCGCGGCGCCGGCCTTCGACGTCAAGGCCGTCAGCGTGCGCTGCTCGTCGCTGCGGGCTGATTGCAGCTGCCACCCACCCTGAGGACTGCGCCACAGCACGTTGGCCTTGAGCGGGATGGCGGACAGTTTCTCGAGCGCGCGCATCTCGCCTTGGTCGAGGCGCACGGCGAAGATAATCCAGCCGATCTCGGTCGGAGCGAGCACCGGGCGGACAACGATCTGGAATGGTGCGTTGCCCGAGGCAATTACGGCGGTGCCGTGCCCTTCGGGGAAGGCGAACGGCAGGTCGGCGGCCTGGGCGCGCAACGACGGTGGGATGTCGCCGACGACCTGGCCGTCCTGGGTCACGACCAAGGTGAAGGTCGCTCCGGCCCGCCGGTTGAGGTTGGCGGCGGCCGAGGCGATGGTCGGTGCGTCGCCGGTGGCAAGCGCGTCGCGAAAGCCGAAATCGCGCGCCAGCACGTCTGCCTGGTCCCCAAGGGTCTGGATCCGTGCCGACCACAGGCGGTCGTAGATCAGCTCGCTGGCGGCGAGTTCCTTTTTCACAGTCTCGCTAGCATGGCGATCGATCATCGCCTGCGCGGCAAAGCCGAGCAAGACCATCGCGGCGACGAACAGGCCGGCATAGAGAAAGGCGAGCTTGCCTTGCAGCGTGCGGAAGCGGGGCAGGCTCATCAGCGACTCAGCGGGAGGCGGATGACGACCGGCGCCGAGGCGCTGCCGATCACGGTGACTTCCTGGTCACGGGCGCGGACCTGCGGATGCCACACTGTCAGCTGGAAGCGACCGGCCGGCGTGCCCGCGAGGCTCAGGCGGCCCGCCGCGTCGCTGGTGCCCGCGAACGGCGCATCGACCACCCGGATGAAGCCCCGCATCGCGTCGTGGATATTGCAGCCGACCGCCACCGTGCCCGGCTTGTCAAGCAACACCGAGCGGCTTTCATCGCGGCCGAACAGCTTCAGCTCGAAGCGCTTGGCCTTGCTGAAGGAAAAGACGTGGTGGCGGACCTTGTCGTAGTTGGGGAAGCTGACGGTGCTTCCGAGCGGCACCACCAGGGTACCCGGAGTGAACTGGATATTGCGCTGCCCCATGACCTTGGTCGACGCAAAGCGCGGGCCGCTCGCGGGCACGCCGAGCGGACGGGCGGAGACGACGGCATTCTGGACCGGTCGCCCGGCGGCATCGACCACCACCACGTTCAAGGTTGCGGCCGCTACGTTCCCCGGCAGGTTCAGGAGGGCGAAACCAGCAATTACAGGCAATCTCATCGAACGCTTTCGACAGGCGGTATAGCCTTGAGCGACGGGTATTAAGGCCAGTATCGTTTACCGATTCCTAACTGGGTCACGGCTATTTTGTCCCGATATGACAAAGTGGCTTTTCGCTTTTGCGACTTTGATGTTCGCGCCGCCCGCCCTGGCCAGTGACCTTCGCCACGGCGGGAAGTTGCTGCTGACCGACGGGATGACCTCGGTCGAAGGCTCGTCCGGCGGCGGGCTTGCCACCTGGGCGCTGATTGGCGGCCGTGCCACCGATGCCGGTATTGGCGGCGGCGCGCACTCGACCCTCGTCCGCACCGGCCGCTTTACCCTAGCAGGCGCCGGCGCCAAGATCGGCCTGCTCGACCGGATCGAGCTGTCCTACACGCGCCAGATCTTCGACACTCGCTCGGCCGGCGCTGCCCTGGGCCTCGGTCGCGGCTTCAAGCTTGGCCAGCACGTGTTCGGGGCCAAGGTGAAGCTGATCGGCGATGCAATCTACGATCAACCGTGGCTGCCGCAGATCGCGGTCGGCGTGCAGCACAAGCGCGCCAACAAGGATGAGCTGCTGCGCGCGCTCGGCGCTCGCAAGACCGCTGGAACCGACCTCTACATATCGGCGACCAAGCTTCAGCTCGACACCGGCATCCTGATCGGCGGCACCGCGCGAGTGACCAGGGCCAATCAGTTCGGCCTGCTTGGGTTCGGCGGCGATCGCAACGGCGACCACTCCATCCAGTTCGAAGGCTCGGTCGGCAAGCTCGTCACCCGCAAGTTGCTGGTCGGCGCCGAACTTCGCACCAAGCCCGACAACCTCGGCTTCGCGGAGGAGGAGGACGCCTTTGACGTCTTCGCGGCTTACGCGATCCACCGCAACGTCGGTCTCACGGCCGGTTATGCCGACCTTGGCAGCATAGCCACTTTCGCCAAGCAGCGCGGGCTCTACCTGTCGCTACAAGGAGCCTTTTGATGATTCTTGCCGCAGTGTCGCTTGCCCTCCAGCCGATGGCCACGCAGGCCGGCGAAGAGCCCGTCGATCCCTATGCAGTCAGCAACGTCAACGCAGGGGCTGGGGCGGCCAACGATCCGCGCCTGCTTGCCGCCTGGAACGGCAAGGCCGGGATAGACCGGGTGGTAGATCGTTTCGTCGACCGCAACTTTGCTGATCCGCGGATTAGCGACATCTTCAAGAACCACGACCAAGTTCGGCTGCGGCGCACGCTCAAGGAGCAGTTCTGCTTCCTGCTCGGCGGCGGTTGCAACTACACCGGCCGAGACATGCGCAGCTCGCATAAAAATCTCGGTATTGAGAATGCCGACATGAACGCTCTTGTCGAAAACTTGCAGATTGCGATGGGCGGGGAAGGCGTGCCTTTCTGGGCCCAGAATCGCTTACTCGCTAAGGTCGCTCCGATGCGCCGCGATGTAGTTGAGCGGTGAAGTGCCCTAAAGTGGCTATGTCCGCAATCGACCCACTGCGGACATTCGCCTTGCTCATTCAGTCGAGTATCTTCTCAATAGCTTGAAGTCCGTTGACGCGTTGGAAACCTCAATCCGCCTGAGCGCGCGTCCAGTGAAGCCAAGGTGCAATTTGGCAGCTGATGGTGTGTATCGCATCAGGACCAGCTCGAAGCCGCGATTAGTGCACACCGCGTAGTCACCTTGGAAAGGTCCGTAAAAGGCGATCTCTTCAGAAATCTTCTCGGCATCAGCATCGGCGAGATCCCTGTCGTTGATAAGGATCTCAAATTTTCGCTCTTTCGAAACGGAATAGTCCCACCTTTGCTTAAAAGTCATCACGTCTGAGCTGCACGTGTAGGAACTTGTCTTGGACCCTTTCTGAGCAGGTGGTGGCGGCGGGATGGCGATTGCCGAAGTATTCATTGCGAGCAAGGTGAGAGACAGAGCGGCAGCGCGCTTCCAACCCCTATTGCGCCTCATTTCTTGCTGCTCCGGTACAGGATGAAGGTCCAAATGACCCTAGTTCCGGCGTTGTCCGCTTTCCACCCGTTCCGGACATCCCGACGAATGTCTGCTTTCGACCCATTGCGGACATTCGCTGAAGCTATCGCTCCGAGGTCATCAGTGTTGGCAAGGGTTCGGTCCGCTCGCCTCGACGATCCCGCAAACGGTATCGGCTGGCGTAGTCACGCCTCTGCTTGGTCACCTCATACAAGACGATGCCCGAACTGGTCGCGAGATTGAGGCTCTCGATCATCCCGAACATCGGAATGCTGATGCACGTCTCGCTATGTTCGATGGCCAAGTCGCTCAGTCCTCTCGACTCATTGCCGAACCACACTGCCAGCTTCGCGTGTTCGGCGAAGTCGGCTTCGTGAAGGAACTTGTTGGTCCTGCCCTTCACGTGTGGCGAGGTGGCGACGGAGACGAACTTGTTTTTGGCGAGATGCGCGAGACATTCCTCAGTGCTGTCAAACCTCTTCACGAACGTCCACTTGACGGCGGAGACTGATAACTTGGACAGCTTCGGCTCGCTGCGTAGGTTCTGCCAATCGTCAGAGAGAACCTTGCGCGGGTCCACCACGTAGACCTTCTCCGCACCCAACGCATTCACGTTTCGGATGATAGTGCCGATATTGCGCGGGTTCTCCGGCTCCTCGATCACGACAATCAAGTTCTTGCAGCGGAAAGCCTTGATCTCGTCAGCCCGCACTCGTGCGGGCCGCTTAGCTTTCACCGATTCATCCGAAGCCACATAGTTCTCCTCGGGTTCGACATAACTCCGAAATGAGGAGCAAGCCACGCGTCAAGGAACGTCCGCTTTCCACCCACTGCGGACACGAAGCGTCACGGCTGTATTGGGCTCAGGTCTTCCGTGGCACGCGCCTCATCATGATGACTCTTTCGACCTCGAAGCCGCGTCTCTCAAAAAAACGGTGAGCGCCCGAGTTTGCTTCCCAATGATCTAATCCAATTTCGGTGATGCCGCGTTCTCGGGCGTGCTGATAGGCCCAGTTAAGAAGCGCCGTAGCCACTCCTTGTTCTCGAGCCTGGTGCTCTACCACTAAATGGTGGACGTAGAGGCGAGCGAACGCATTGGTGAAAGGTGACGCAGGTCGCACCTGTTCTTCCACCCAGATATAGCCAGTCGCGCCTTGAGCAGTCTCGCAAATCCCGAAGACATTTTCCGTAAGCTGCAAAATCCTGGAAAGATAGGCCTCTACCTTCTCCACCTCTGGCGAAGCTTGGAAGCGATCGGGGTATAGCGTCACGTGCAGTGTCTGAACTGCTGCGTTTAAGCGAGCCAAGATAGGAGCATCGGTCACAAGTGCTCGACGCACGCGAGGAATGCCGATTTGCTCCAAGGCGGTCCCGTCGGTCATAGATCATAGCTTATTCTAGGGTGTTTCCGCTTTCCACCCATTGCTGACGTTCAGTGTCCGTGAGATGTTCGGCAACATGGAGAGTGTTATTGCCCTTGAAAAGCGATTGAGAACCGCCTGGTCGAGTAGGACAGCCTCAACTTGGACAGAGAAGAATCCGGCACGTGGGCAATGCAGCGTCACCTCACTTGTTGTTCAAGATCTGCTCGGAGGCAGTATTCTTAAGACTAGGGTTGGTCTGCAATGGCACTTTTACAATTCGGTCGGCGGTAGGCGCCTTGACCTGACGGCGAGCCAATTCAAAGAGGCGATCGTCTATGACGATCTCCCCGGATCGCGCGATGAAGCTCTAAGTGACACCTCGATCGAGCAGTATGAGGCACTCAGAAGTGGGCTGGAGCTGCCGACATGGGCAACTTGGCGATGTCCGCTTCCCACCCATTGCGGACATTAGAAGAGGTGCCTCGTCAACGGCGGTAGACGCAGTGCTTCACGCTGGCGCTCGATTGATGACATGACTTCTCCTCGCAAGCAGGTTGGGCCGCTCAGAAGCTGCATCATCCGCTCGGCTGCTGAGTGGAGTAAGGAACCGGTGGGCGCTCGACTGTCGAGGATGGCGGTGAACGATCTCCTTGCTTCCTCGGTTCTACCGGTGAGCGCCGCCGCCACACCCGCGTTGTAGTCGCTCCAGCCGGGGTGCATGTGCTGCTGCCCGCCATCTGCTTGCGCCGTCTCCAGCAAAACGTCGGCAGCTTTGCTCAAGGTAGCGAACAACTCGGCCAGCCGCTGAGCTTCAACCGCTGCGCTTTTAACGAGCTGGGCGGCAGCGCGTGTGAACTGGTCATCCGTCGCGTATTCGACATGCTCCATGATCCGCCCGCCGAAGTCGAGGCTCAGCGAGCCAATCTTCGACCAAAGCCAGTGAGCGGCGACATTGAGATAGCTGCCCTTGCTCCACGCGCTTGGTTGAAACTCAACGATGGTCAGCCACCAGCCGTGATCGGCAATCCATGTGCGAGATCGACCCTTTCGCTTAAAACCGAGCGGCTCAAGCGCTGCTTTGGCAGCATCAGCGATTATCCTGTCGTGTGTTCCCGGCATGTGCCCTCCAGCCCAGAGCCTACGCAGACCGAATGTCCCCTTTCCACCCATTGCGGACATCATGGTTGCCGCTGCTCACCTTCGAACAAAGATACGATCGCTGGATCTCGTCGGGTGCCTAGAGCCAGGTAGATGGCGTTCGCAGCAGCGTTAACCGCCGACCAGCGATCATGGAGGCGCTCGCAGCCCAAGCCTTCCCAGAAGCTCTTGAATGGCCACAGAGGCAGGACACTGTCGGCGCCTCGGTGTCTCAGCCATGCGAGAGCAAGGGCCAGCCCTCGAGTGCGGCGGACAGGACCAAGGTGGGAGGCAGCAGCTGCCTCCTCGATAGCTTCCAAGGCTAGTTTGCGTAGGTGGTCCTCATCGATTCGCTGCATGAGATCTGAAGAACGTATAGGGAACGATCAAGCAAGCCTGACATCGTCCTCAAAGCCAGCCATCGCCTGGCTACAGCTCTAGAGCCTCTGACAACTCCAGCGCATCATCGACCTCAACCCCGAGGTATCTGACCGTGCTTTCCAGCTTCGTGTGGCCTAGCAGCAGCTGGCAGGCACGGAGATTGCCGGTCTTCTTGTAGAGCAAGGACACCTTGGTTCGCCTCATGCTGTGGGTGCCATAGGCACTCGGATCCAGATCGATAAGCGTAATCCAGCGGTCAACAAGCCGAGCATACTGCCGAGTGCTCAGGTGAGCTCCTTGCTTCTTCCTGCTTGGGAACAGCCAGTCGCCAGGTCCGAGGCCCTTCCGCTCTATCCAGCCGGCGACCGACCTACGGGTCTGTTCGGTAACTTCGAACTGCACGGGCCGCCCGGTCTTGCGCTGCAGGATCATGACGCGCGATCGGACCCCGGAGGCGGAGACAAGGTCCGAGACCTTCAATGCCACCAGATCACAGCCTCGCAGCTTGCTGTCGAGCGCAAGGTCAAACAGCGCGAGGTCTCTTGCCCTAAGAGCAACCTGAAGTCGGATGCGAATGCCCCAGACATATACCGGCTTGAGCGCCAGCTTCGCGCCAGTCGTCCTTGCGCCGGCGCGGGGCCGCCACGGCACTTGTGAGTGAATGTCGAGCATTTAAGCCTCCAGCGATTGCTGAAGAGCTACGGTCTAGACGACCTCAGTGTCCGCAATGGGTGGAAAGCCGACATGGGCCACGACGACCAACTTCGGCTTGCAGGCGCTGCTCAGCGGATCATGAGATAAACGACGCCCAAGATTACGAATGGCGCCAAGGTGGCAGCGGCTCTGGTCACGCGACCGCTGCGAGCCGCAGTCTTTCGCCCGGCAATCGCCTGCACGAGAGCCTCAAGCAGAACCGCCATTCTACCCTCCAATTGTCGAGCCAATTCACCGAGGATTGGGAAACGTCCGAAGGTACGCAATGGGTAGCGAGCATCATCAACCGGCATTGTTACGGCCCCCGACCGCAATGTGCCGTTGGTCGAAACAGTCGGCTCATCTGTCAGCCGCCACTGGTCGGCAATGTTGCTCCCGCTACACATCCGCTTACTCGCCGAAGGAGCAGGGCATGGTTCGTGGTGGCTTTCTCGACGCTGAGAACTCGGAGACGGGCCGTAGCGATTGCGACGGCCTGTTTGGAGCGGCACGATGATGGCCGGCTATCGCTCGGATCCTGGCGCGTTTGCGACTCCGGCGGAGCGGCGCTTCGCCTTCGCGGCCGTCGCTATCGCGCTGCTGACGGCGTTCCTGGCTCTTCTCGACGCGGGCGTCTTTCCTTCGCTGAGCGCCTGGCAAGACAAGTTCACCACTGTCGGACCCCTCCTGTGGATCTTCGCCGGAATCATGTGGCTGCGGGCCGGGCAGCCGCAGCCCGACGATCGCCTTAGGCCCCGCGCAGCCCGTCGCTGGGCGATCGGGTATACCATCCTCGGCTTTGTCATTACTCCTCTCCCACTTGTCAGCGACCTGCTGCTGGAGATCGCGCGATGAGTTACCGCACCTCCACCTACGATCCGCAGGCGTCGACGCTGGGCCCGCCAGCGCGCCCCTATAATCGGACGCAATGGTTCGGCGTTTTCCTCGACATCGTGGGCACCGTCGTCATCGGTCTTTACTGGGCCGGACGGCTTGGCTGGATCGAGCCCGTGCTTGGCAGCCCGGCCGCCGGTTTCCTGCTGCTTGGTGCGGGCGCGATCCTCGTCCACTCGCGCCGCGGACCCGGCCGCGTGATGACGAGCGCCGAGCAACGGCAGGGTCTATGGTGGCTATTCGGCAGCTTGTTCGTCGGCGGGCTCATCGTTGCCGTGATCGTCCTTATCGGCGGCGTCTCGTGACCTCCTGGCAGCCCTCGCGCCGCCACCGCGCCCTCGCCACGGTCCTGGCGCTCGCCTTGGCCTTTGGCGGAGCTGCGCTGACCCTTTGGCTCGGCGTTGCCGGAAGCCGAGCCTTCGGCGATATCGCTGGCCGCGACGGCGTTCAGATCAGCCCCATCTCGGGCCTGCTGCTGGTCGTCGCGTCGCTGCTCCTCATGTTGGCTCGTCAGCAGGAGGCAAAGAGGAAGGGTGCCGCCCCAGTTCTCAAGCTTTTCGCCGTCGCCCTGGCCCTGACCAGTCTAGTGTTCCTGGCTCTGCCTTTCTTCGTCGGCTGACCTGCACTTCCGCTTTCGCGGACACTCTTCAGCATGTTGTAGAGGGCCCGCCGTGCGAATGTCCGCCATGGGTGGATAGCGGACGCTAGATCTGCCCTTCTCCCGCCTGCGGGAGAAGGTGGCCCGAAGGGCCGGATGAGGGGTGCGGCACAGGGCGCCGTGCGACCGCGTTGCGGTCGCACCCTCACCCTCCCACCGCTGTGCGGCGGGGCCCTCCCTCTCCCGCAGGCGGGAGAGGGCTCGAACGTCCGCTATGGGTCGGAAGCAGACCCTACGTCAGGCGCTCAGCGCGGCAATGCGGCAATCAGAAGAGCCAACGGCAGAACAGGGGAGAAAAGCCAGAACCACCGCCGCGCTGGGGTTAGCTCAGGATTGCGGCCCCGCGCTGCTCCGAACAAGCAGAGAGGCGGAAGTGCTACTGCTGCCAGCAAGACGACGAGAGCGCCGAGACCCCCAAAGCCCAACAACAACAAGCCTGTCGCGCTTCCAAAGACAGCAAGAGCAGAGAAACAGAACGCTGGAAGCGCAAGCGCAATCAAAAGATTGGAAGCGACTCTCGTTGGTGCGAGCGACATAGGAGAAGGTATCGGCCAAACGCGAGATGTCCGCAATGGGTGGAAAGCGGACATTAGCCTCAGAAGGGTGCGGGCACTTTGTATGTCATGGACACTTGTTCGATGTCGCCGTTGAAGCCCAGAACCACCTCTATGTCCCAGTATAGCTGACCCAGTCCCTTTGGTGCGTAGGCAAGTTTAAAAGGCTGCCAAAGACGATTGTCGGTGCGGACTCTTTCTATCTTCCAAACTTTGTCGAAGGGCACCGCTAAGAAAGCTTCGCGCGGTGAGATCCTTGCAGCTTCAGACGAGGCAACCGAGCCAGCCAAGAGTTCAAAGGTTAGGACTTCGCCTGCCGCTAATCGCCTCTGCGCGTCCTTTACTCTGGCGAGTAGTGAATCCGCCTCGGGCGTCCCTAAGCCACTTAGCTGGCGAGTGGCCGGAGGAGCAATTACGGGCGTGCGCTGCGCATTGCCCTCAGTGCAGTGGGCAGACATCAACACGAAGACCAGGAGATGCAGCGGGCGCATAGCTCTCTTCTCGACCATCTGCTGAACGTCCGCAATGGGTCGAACGCGGACATTCGCTCGGAACGTCCGCTTTGGGTGGAAAGCGGACATTCCCGTAAGGTCTGCATGAAGTAGAGCGCGCATCAAGTCGCAGTGCGACTCTCCATTCTTTCGCGGCTCAAGCTATAGCCAATAAGCGCCATCAGCGCCCACGGCAGCGCAAAGGGTAACGCAAATACAATCGCAATTACGATTGATGTGGGGCTTACCCAGTCAGCCCAAGCAATCGTGTATGAAATGACTGGTAACACGCCCCATAACGTAATTGCGAATCGTCGCCAGCGGCGCGCCGGCAAGTAGCCAATAATGAAGGCTCCGAACCCAACACATAGCGCAGCAGCTACCACTTCGATGATCATATCGGACAAGGGTACGCTCGCAATCTCACTGTCCGCAATGGGTCGGACTTAGACATTCGGGCTTGATGTCCGCAATGGGTGGAAAACGGACACAACGCGCCGCAGGCCAGAACGCTGATATCCGGTGCCATTGAGGTCAGATCGTCAGCGCTTGCCCCCGCCAGCGAGCCGTGCAACCAATGCAGCTGGCGGCCCGGCGTGCCGATGAGAACCGGGTCGCCATCCCTTCATGGTGGCGAAGAAGCTAGTAGCTTTTCAGCGGGTCAGGAGCCGGGGAACGCTTGGCAAGCGCTCAACCCGGCTCACTCCCAACTGCCCTGCGGCTTACCGAGCGGGAGCGGCGCCGATTTACGGCAGGGCGACGTTGTCTGCAATGTTCTCGATGTCGGATACCGATCCATTTTTGACAGATCGCAGTCTCAACTGTCCATCAGCGAGAAGGTCTGGACCGGAAGCCACCCTTATCGCTCTTCGTCGAACTAGGTTAAAAGGAGCGGCAATCGAGGGAGGCCTCAATGCCCAGTCATACCGAGACGATGAAGGCGGTCCGCTGCGCGATTTACACTCGCAAGAGCACCGAGAGCCCGACCGGGCAGGAGATGACCTCACTAGCAGGGCAGCGAGCAGTCTGCGCCGCCTATATCAAGTGTCAGGCGCACAAAGGATGGGTAGAACTTTCGCAAAATTACGATGATGAAGGCTTCTCCGGGGGCAATCTGGAGCGGCCTGCACTTCACAGGCTACTTACCGACGCCCGGGAGGGGCGCATTGACGCAATAGTCTTTTATAAGATTGACCGTCTTACCCGTTCCTTGGCCGATTTCGTTCGTCTTATGGACGCCTTTCAGCACTTCGAAATCTCATTCGTTAGCGTTACGCAGTCCTTCGA
The DNA here is from genome assembly GCF_036884275.1 of Sphingomonas kaistensis. NCBI lineage: Bacteria > Pseudomonadati > Pseudomonadota > Alphaproteobacteria > Sphingomonadales > Sphingomonadaceae > Sphingomonas > Sphingomonas kaistensis. The sequence continues at coordinate 76,853 of NZ_CP145607.1, forward strand.
TACCTCAGACAGCATGGGCCGCATGGTCCTCAACATCCTCCTAACTTTCGCACAGTTTGAGCGCGAAATGATGGGGGATCGCATCCGCGACAAGAAGAACACGATGCGGAGAAGCGGGCTCTATATCGGTGGCATGGCACCGCTCGGGTATCTTTCGAAGAAAGGTCGGCTTGAGATCATCCCGAAGGAAGCAGAATTAGTCCGCGCCGCCTTCGACCGGTTTGACGACTACCCGAGCGTCAGTAGCTTACTGAGGGCCCTCGATGACGAAGGCAAAGGAAGGCTCGTTTCGAGCTTTCGCTTTAAGACAAGACGGCGGAATGGCCTCTGGTATGGTGGCTCGGCGCAGAAAATGTTTCGCAACCCAATCTACGCTGGCTATCAATATGTTGAAGGCGAGTTGGTAAAAGCGGATCACGAAGCGTACATCTCGCTTGAACGATGGCAGCACTTCCAGACCGTGCTCGCCATGCGCACGAAGAAAAGCGGGAAGGTCGATCCCAGCATACATCTGCTAGCGGGCCTCATCTTTGATGAGACTGACCGCATTCTCGCCCCTCGAATGCGCGGGACGAAGCGATGGCCTCAACGCTATTACGAAAGCGTCAGCAGGCAGTTGCGAAAGGGGCAGCGAGTCGACCGTGTGCGGATTCGTGGGGAGGAAATCGAGCGGGTTGTGACCGCAGCTCTGGTTGCTTTTCTGCGGGATTGCGAAAAGCTACGCACGGCAGTTTGCCGCGCCTACGCTGATCCGCAATTGGCCTACGACATGCAACGCAACGGCCCACTTGCTGCTGAAAGGATTCTCGCAGCCAAAGGCATCGAACTCCGCAAGAAATTTGAAGGTCTCGTCAGCCGCGTGGAAGTGGCGAAGTCCGAGGTGCGGATCTGGATCAGCCTGCGCGTGCTTGACGCCTATCTTCGCTGGAACGGTATTGGCGTGTTTCATTCGATGCCTGAGATTTCTCGCTCCGAAGAAGACCTCTACCTACTTCGCGCTGACGCTAACTTGGGACCGCATCGAGTCAAGCTAAAGCTTCCTTTCGAGCACCAGCCCGGAGAGCACCTTAATATACGGCTTGTCGACTTGTTGAGGAAAGCCGCCAACGCAGATGTCGATTTCTTGGCCGATCCAGCACGTGATCTCGACAGACACGCCGCAAACTACAAACTGACGCCGAGCAAATTTTCCAGGTTGCTACGTCTTAATTATTTGGCGCCTGACATCAAATCCGCGATTCTCGATGGCCGGCAGCCTCCAGACCTTACCGAGCGTAAGCTGCTCTATTCACCATTGCCGGCTGATTGGCATCAGCAGCGCGCCATACTCGGATTCCCGTCACCCAGGCCGGACCGCACCTACCAATCGGTGCGCTAAGGTACGCGCGATCCTTCGCTAGTCTTCCACAACAGGAGCTGAGCGGATTTTCCACGAATGTCCGCAATGGGTGGAAAGCGAACATCTACTTCGCACGTGTAGCAGCTGACCATCGCAGATGCTTCATTGGCAACTTGAAATGTATCTGCGCTAAAAGTAGCGAGAAGCGTGCAAACCAAAGCCTACGAGCCGCACATCGACGGCCTCCGCGCTGTTGCAGTTGGTGCAGTTCTCCTCTTCCATGCTAGAGTTCCTGGCTTCGCGGGCGGTTTTGTTGGCGTCGATGTATTTTTCGTAATCTCGGGCTATCTAATCACCGGCATCATATCCCGAGAGATCTCGGAGGGTTCCTTTTCGATCCTCGCGTTCTACGAAAGGCGAGCTCGCCGGATCATACCAGCGCTTTTCACCGTACTTACGGCCACCCTTGCCGTCGGCGCCGTGGTGCTCGTACCGCACGAACTGACCGCTCTGGCTCAGTCCACTTTCGCCACTCTCAGCTTCGCGTCGAATATCTGGTTCTGGCGAACCATCGATTACTTCTCAGGTGACCAACACTTCCTACTCCATACTTGGTCCCTTGGCGTGGAAGAGCAGTTTTACATCTTCTTCCCACTCGCTCTCGCCTTTTTTGCTCGGGCCAACCGTGTCGCGGTCGGCCTTGCTGCGCTTTTCTGTGCTTCGCTCGCGCTCTCAGTTGTTCTCACGCCCAGAATGCCCGCCGCTTCATTCTACTTGCTGCCAACGCGTGGTTGGGAGCTGTTGATTGGCGCAATGTTGGCTCGCGGACGGCTCACCGCGCCGCCTTGGATAGGATGGGCAGGCTTGGGCGCGATCCTGGCTGCAACGAGCCTGTTTGATGCCTCAACGCGTTTTCCGGGATGGGCCGCGTTGCTTCCGACTCTCGGTGCGGCAAGTTTCATAGCGGCACGTAACTCATCGGCAGCCAGGCTTTTGTCACTCCGCCCGGTCGTCGGCCTCGGGCCCGTCTCATACTCTCTCTACCTATGGCATTGGCCTGCATTGCTATTCAGCAGACAGGCTGGCTTGGATGGTCCAGCCTGGGGCATGGTGGCGCTGTTGGCATCACTCGTGCTTGCGGTGCTCTCTTGGCGTTTCATCGAAGGTCCCTTCCGCGAGCGCCGCGCAATGCCGACAGAAAGACTGGTCAAGCTTACAGCGGCTGGGCTGATGGCAGTCAGCCTTTTGGGGGCGGTGAGCCTAAGTGGCCTCCCGTCCCGTTACTCCTCGGAGGCTCTACAGTTTGCAGAAGGCTCTACTGATAAGCCTTGGAGCTCGATCCGCTGCGAGCAAACACCGTGCGTAGTGGGGCATGGTGCGCCTCGCTACGCGCTGTGGGGAGACAGCCATGCCGGCGCACTAGGGGAAGCTGTGAGCCTTGGAGCAGGTGGTTCAGGGCGCATTATCGCGTTCAACGCTTGCCCTCCTGTGTTCGCGTTCTCGCCCACTAATCTCAAGGGGCGCGATCTGAACGAGTGCATGGAACGGAACGCCGGCTTAGCTACCGAGCGCGCACCAGTAATTATTCTGGCTGCATATTGGCCATCATATCTCGAACAGCCTGGCTTTTCGGAGAAGTTTAAGACGACAGTCCAAATGTTGGTTCGCTCGGGGAAAAAGGTAGTAGTAATCGTCGGTCCAGGCAGCGCAGACCGGGATCTACCCTCGAACTTGACGCAGCAGCTGCGGTGGACCGGTGGTTTCGACAAACACTTTGCCCGCAAAGTGCCCCCTGCCACATTTTTAGATTTGATCAGCACGAGTGGAGCTAAGGTGGTCGATATCGGTGAGATCATCTGCCCAGAGGATCTTTGCCCGACCACGATCAATGGTCGTCCGCTCTATTTCGACAGCCATCACATCAGCGGCAACACCGGCCGATACCTTGGCCCACTCCTCGCAGCGCCGTTGGCGTCTGCCTCGCGCTAGTTTGGATTGTTCAAGCAATGTCTGATTAGGGTCGAAAGCAGACATCGAGAAAGCCGATTTACGACTGCGGATCGCTCGAGATACAGCCCTGCCGTGGGCCAGTATGAAGCCATTGACCCGACCCTTTCAGACTGGGCGGTGAAGCGCAGCATCCGTTGGTATTCCGAGTATCAAGATACTGACGTTAGGACCTTCTACCTCAACCCGGAGCGGAAAGACCGGATACAGGTTTCCGTTGATGCCCCCGAGAATGAGCGGACAGTGGTTCGGGTCGGGCAGCTACAACGGGGACTATCGCGGCTTAGCAGGAGGAAAGACTTCCCAACGACTATCGCTGAACTCTCTTCGACCCTCGACCGAGCTTTAGAGGCAGCAAACGAATGGCTCCGCGAAGGCGAACACCAAGCCTAATCCTAACGTCCGCGATGGGTTGGAAGCCGATAATCCGGTAAGGGTGGAAAGCGGATTTTGCGGCTATGAAGGACGGATTTCCGTTCTGAGTCTCAATGCTTCAGCAGGCAAGATAATGCGTACTCGCATTCAATCCTGCCAACACACCCGCCGTGGTATCGAACGCGGCAGACCTAGGGGAAGCGCTCGACGAGGACTGCTCGAGCCCGAGATGCCGATCACCCGCTTGCCGCCCTAACATCTTCACTCTCCTACGTTTGGGCATTACCGACGCTTCTAGTCCAACGTGCCTGCTTCCTCGCAGCAGGGTCTCAATTATCAGGCTTGCTTTATGATTGTGTATATTGCTCGCTGACTGGCAAGCTGAATTGAAGCAATGAAGCGAGCCTCTTCGCTAATCAGATCATGGTTCTGAAGTTCTGAGATAACCCTTCTCGAGCCAGGCAGTATCGGCGCGGACCTGCCTAAGCGAGTGAAACACCGAGAAGTCACACACGCCGTTTCGCTGATAATTCGCCTGCCCGAATTGCAGAAGGAGCTTGTTGCCGATGGTGAGGAGCGCTGGGGCGACGCTCGCACACAAGGCGTGCCCGGGATCATTTTCGACCAACGGCCGTGCCGATGCCGAGGAGAAGCGGATCGGGCTGTCGGATGAGACCAGATATATGTCGCCCGTGTCTCGCTTCGCACCCGCTTGCTTGTGATAGACATTGAACAAGAGGTGCCAGGACCACCCGACCTGCCGTACCTCTGGATTGGCGATCACTCCCGCCCCCTTATGCGTGAAGACGGCTTGCTCCGCTCCGACAGGGTCGCGATCTCCGTTTACATCAACAGCATAAATGCGTTTAGGTGCATCGTTGGCTTCGCTCGTCCTCGAGAAGTAGACGCGCCAGATTGCCGGGTCGCTACCCTTTAAAAGGACAACGGACGGAACTGCGGCTCCACTATGAAGGATGAGAGGTTTGTTGAATTTCCACGTCAAGCCGTCGCTCGAGACCGATGACCAGATCTGATTATTCGCGTTTTTGGTGCAGGGGTTGACGCACACCGTGTAGAACATGGTGTACTGCACGGTCTTGGTTTTTGCGTTTGTCTGCATGACGACCGTGGGATCGTTCACGTGTGAATTGGCAATCGGGAGCTGGTCCGGCGCGAGCACCGTCGTCGGAGCGCTCCAAATGCTCGCGTCCTTTGACTCGCGATAATAGATCTTATCGTGAGGATAGTCCGACTGCGTCTGCCATCCTCCATACCACATCTTGTATTTGCCCGCTGGCGCATCGAAGACGATCGACGGGGAGTAAATGTTGCGGCCAGAGAAGATGGTCTCCGTGGAAGGTCCGCCCTGAGCGCGACCGCAGGAGGTCACCAGCGCGCCCGCGCATAGAATAGCGGCTTGGAGTCTCAATATCTGCGCACCCTTCTTCACGGTTGGATCCACGATGAAGAAAGCTACATGATGGTGGCCTGAATATCCGCCATGGCTTGAAGGCAGAGCGCCCCCCTAGATGTCCGAAGTGGGTCGAAAGCAGACATAAGCGGGGCATCGATATATCAGTCTTAAGAGCTGCCGTCGCTGCTCTGGAAATCAGCCATGGGCTCGAGAGGCTCGGATCTCGGCGGATAGCCCAAGTGCGCTTCCATCAGACTCGATGCGAGCCTCAAGGCATCGGGGCCCGCTCGATGAGGGACAGGGACGCGACTGAGGAGGTGGGCGAGCTGCCGATGCTGGTCTGAATCGAAATTGGCGGTGAGGATTTCGAAGTTGTAGAGGGTGAATTGTTGTTCACGGCCTGCTGCCCTAAATAAGGTGTCCAGCCAATCCTGATCATAGCGTGGGGCGTCACTCGCGACGATTGCTCTCGACCCCAGCAGGGCATTGAGCCAGTCGCAAACCTGCTCCACCTCGCGACCTTCCCTTGCGGCAAGCTTTAGAGGGATACCGTGGACCGCTGCGGATCCGTTCGACCACAATCCGTCTCGAAGCCATGCCTCCGTGGGTCGGATCAGCGAGGCACCGACTCCGATAATTTTGGTGGGGCCGCGAATCAGCGCCACCCCGACTTCGAGGGGATAGCTTCCCGTTCCCAATGCCGAAGCCTCAATGTCGAGCACGGCAACCAGCCGGTCACTCCGGTTCAGAATGTCTTTCATCCCGTTAGTCCTTTCGCCCCCTGACCTTAAGTCCGCACAGAGGTCCAGCCGCAGAGCCCGACGGCGGCCTGTCCCCGGCTGAATGAGGGTCTGATTATCGGATGCTATCAGCCGGTTCCGAGCGTCTGGGAAGGGCGCTTAGCGGACGCAAGTACGGGGGGGGGCCGACATCAAGATGCCGACCCCAACAGAGCTTACCGACTCATCCAGTCGCGCCAGCTAGTTTCGGCCGCGGCGAGCCCAGCGTCGCCGGCGAGGTCGCGGTGAATGCCGAGCCAGCCGAAGCACGTCGCCCGCTTCATCAGTACCAGCCCATGGACGTGCACCGAGTTGTCGCTGCCGTTAAGGAAAGGCGCATGTAAGACGGCCAGCACCGGGACGCCAACCCGCTCCACATAGTGCTCCCACAGCCAGGCGCGGGCCTGCTGCCAAGGACTGTGCAGGTTCGTAGCATTCGGGAATTGCAGGGTTACCTGTGCGAAGGCCGCAGTCTCGTCCGCCGGGAGCTTCGACATGTAGCTTTCAGCCAGGAACAGCGGATCGGCATAGTCCTGCGGGACGTCGCCGCGCAGCAGCACCTCCACCGCTGCAGCTTTGTCCCCGTCGGCCCCCTTGCTCCCCGGCTGACACTTGGCCTGGAAGTGGGGAACGATGCTCTCGCGGAGGCCTTCACCCTTCGACCAGTAGAACCTGGTCGTGGAGACCGGATCATCCGGCTGGTTGTGGTAGAAGGCCTTGAGCGGCCGCGTGATCAAAGCCGCGACCGAGGCGCTCTCCAGCGCCGACGACTTCTTTTTGCCGGACATCAGAACCATCCCTTGACGGCGATCGAGAGATACTCGGCGCCGGCCTTCAGACCGCGATAGGCATCGATCTCATCGTCGAAGGGGGCTTGGAGCGAAAGCTCGAGGCCGAGGCCGTCGAGACGGATGAAGGTGCGCTCAGCTCCCGTTGGCACCAGCCAGGCGCTGCCGAGCGGCTGCCGCATCCACAGGCGATAGCCGAGGAACGGCCGCTCCAAATGACGAAGCAGGACGTCGAAGGTCGCATGCTTGGGCTCGTCGGCGGAGCGGACGATGATGGCGTTGCGATCCACCGCGCGAGCGATTTGCCCGACCTCGCGGCAGACGAGCGGACGACGGCAGCGGGTTCCGGCAAGAACGATATCGGCTCCGGGCACCACCATCGAGTGTAGCAAAGCAGGATGCCAGTACTGGGGATCTTGCTCGATATAACCGTCAAGGATGGTCCCGAGCGCCAGCATCAGGCGGCGAATCTGCACTGGTGGCTCGGGAATGGGGTCCAGCTCGAAGCCGAGGGACGCGACGGGTGAAGTCTTCATGTATTCAGTCTCACTTGAGAGGCGTTGGTGACGTCGATCGAACCTTCAGATTTTCATCTCTTCCGGTTCAATCACCCTCTCCTCCGGACTCATTGGAGCCGCCCTCCGCGCGGCTCCCGTCCACCTTCATGCCGTCCGAAGGCGGCGGCGCTAGCGCAATGATCTTCTGTATGTCGTCGTTTATAGCATCCGGCCGAGCCCGCAGAACGGCCACGCACTCGGCAACCTGCTCACCCTTACCAAGCTGTACAACGTGCTAGAGGCGCTGCGGGACGGGCGGGCGCTTGACGTCAAGGAGCGGGACATCCACGATCGGGGGCTAGTCACGCTCATCCGCCAGGACCACGATGCCATCGATGCGCTGGTCGCCGAGGCCTACGGCTGGCCGGCCGACCTGCCGGACGAGGAGATCCTCACCCGCCTCGTCGCTCTCAACAAGGAACGGGCGGCTGAGGAAGCGCGCGGGCTGATCCGCTGGCTTCGCCCTGAGTATCAGGCGCCCGACTACCAGGCCCCGGTCGCCGGCACCCTCGACCTTGGTGAGGTCGCATTGGCGCTGCCCGACAATGTCATCCGGTGGCCCGGCACCCTTCCTGAGCAGGTTCGCGCGGTCCAGTCGATCCTCGCCTCCTCGCCGGCACCCCTCGCGCCGCAGGACGTCGCCCGAGCCTTCCGAGGTAAGCGGGCCGCAACCGTCCGACCGGTTCTCGACGCCCTCGCCAGCGTCGGCATGGCCCGCCGCCTCGGCAACGGCCGCTACGCCGCCTGACGGCAATGAAGCGGCCTTGAAGCCCGCTACCGCCCTCGAGCAGCAAACTCCTTCAGCTGCTCCTGCAATCTTCTGACCTCCTCGTAGGAGAGATCGTCTTCGCGTGAGTTCGCCAGGGAAGGAGCCTCCAGCTTCTTCTTCAAAGGTCGGTCCTTCAGCTTCTCTCGGACCCGCCTAGTCATCTCCAGAAACTCGGCATCCCGGAAGGCGACTTCGGCTAGCGCTCGATCGTTGCCGACCGGCGACAAGATGGCCAGGATCTCAGCTTCGCTATATGGCAGCGGCCCGTCACAACGACGTTCAAGCTGCAAGGCCCAGTCCTCGATCCTCTTATGGTGGCGGTGCTGCAGATACTCCTGCACGAGTGGTTCGAGGTCGAGGATGGTGACCTCCTCCAGCCGAGGATCGTGGCGATTGGCTACAATCTGGAAGGGCCCCGTCCTTCCGGTCAGATGAGTATCACTTGCCTCTGCCCGTCGGCACACGCTCAGATTGGGTAGGTCATCCAACGTCCGAAGAGCACGTCGGACCCGCAGCGCCTTTATCTCTTCGGGCGATCTTTGGCGCGGTGCGGGCATGGCCACGACCTCTACTTCGCCGGTGGACTTCGACCTGGCGTCGACCTGCGTTGTCGGAGACTGGGGCGCAGGAGCCTCAGCATCAAAGATGACCGCGATGCCGAGAGCTTCGGCGCGCTGTGCCGCCAAGGTGATGAAGGCAGCTGGCCCGGTCAGCCGCAACGTTCCCCACCGTTCCGCCGCAAGCGCAAGGGCCTCATCGATCGCAGCAACCTCTTCGGCTGCATGGACGATGATGAAGGCACGGTGGTCGCTGAAGAGCGTGCGACCATCGCGATCGAGATAATCGGTGTGGTAACGGTGAGCTTCTTGTCCGGCTCGATTCACCCGCTCCGTGCTGAACTCTTCACTTCCTAGTGGCGAAAGGATCAAGGATGGGGAGCTGACTGGCGTTAGCACGGTAGCCTTACCGGACTGCCCCCACTGATCCTCGTTCATGCGCTGACGCGTGCACCGGCTGATGGCCTCGGCGAATGCCTTCTGAATGGCCTTGGTCGCGGCGGCCCCTTCCTGCTGCACCAGCGGCGCCAGCATCTTCCGCTTGTCGCCAGGCATCTCGGCGACACGCGCCTTTACCCATGCATCAACGGCATCGACTTCCTCATCGCGCTTCTGGCGAAGGTGATCGAGCTGGTCCTGCACGCTGACCCTGTAGGCTTCAAAGCCTGTATTCAGCCGGGTCAGGTCGCGTTCGAAGAGTCCGAGCCGCTTCTCCAGCTCCGGACGCGAAAGGCTGGAGTGGACTTCGGAAGCCTTGGCTGATTGCGTCTCGACGGCGATCCGAGCACCGCTTCCGGCCTTGTCATACGTTGCGTCAAGGGCCTTTAAGCGCTCGTGCAAGTCCGCCCAGCTGGACGCCTCTGCTGCCGCCTGGACGAGGGCTCCGCGCGCGTCCCGAATAAGGGAAGGCAAACGCGTCCGCTTCTTGCCGGTGGCCTCCCACCACTTGGAAACAAACGTCCCATCAGCGTCGCGGACGAGGGCGCCAGTCTCTACGTCTAAGATGGCACCCTCTTCAGCGCGGTAAAGGGCGTTAGGTTCGCGGATCCGATCCTGCCTCTCCTCGATGAGAGCAAGTCCCTGATGCAGATCGTCGATCAGCCAGTCGGTTCCTGCGGCTGAACCTGTCGTAGGATCGACACGCAGGACCGCCAGGTGAAGATGCGGGTTCCTGGTGTTGGAGTGCTCGGCCCAGATTGTCTGGCATCGTTCGAGACGGAGAATGCCCAACATGATCGTGATCGCTTCTTCGCGCTGCTGCGGCGACCACGTTTCGCCTTCGTGAAGGCTCAGGATGATATGAACGACGTGGTTCTTGACGGTCGTTGCGCCGGCCGCTGTCGACAGCATTTCGGCCTGCCACTCGGCAAGGCCGCGACCAAGCAAGTTGCGAGTGCCAGACGCCTCGACTTTCTCACCCGGCTCGATGCCAGCATGCCGGACCGCGAGCGCGTAGTCGGTTATCGACAAGACCTCCTCAGCTGCCCATGCGGCGAGGGCGTGCGGATCGGCATCGACGACGTAGCGGGTCAACGCTAGGACCGAACTCTGCAACCTTGCGACCCGCTGCTCGGTCGAGGGGCGCCGATGCCGGTTCATCTTGATGATCTTGCCAATCATCAGACAAGCCTGTGCCGAACGGCTTTGGCGAGGACCGGGATCAACTCGCGGAGCGTCGCGTTGAGCTCGCCGCATTCCTCTCTTGCCTGAACAAGACCATGAATCTGGATCAAGCGGCGGAGCGCCGCGAGCCCGACGTCGGAAACGACTGGCCTGCCCCGCAGGAGGAAGCGAATGTACTCGGACCTGTTCATCAGACTGGCCTCCGCAGCCCGATCCAGTTCGCCTGCTTCATCCCGCGGCAGGCGGAAGGTAACCTCCACCATGCCGGCGCTGTCGTCCTCAGAATTCTTATTCAACTACTCTCTCCAATGCGAGAAGGTTCTCCGCCGAGCATCACGGCCGTATACGCGGCCCATCCTGCTCGCTTTTTCCTCGTGCTTTTTCCGGCGAGCGGAGCGGCAGCCGGCCTGCAGAAAACCGGCGCGGTAGCGACACTCAAAGTGAGTTCAAGCCTGTCGCTCGGCCCGCAGCTGTGATGACGATTGGGCCTCTTTGAGGGGTCAGGCTTGACGATCGTTGTTCCGCGTCCGGCGGCGGCAGCAAGCCGACCGGCAATCCGGCACCGATGCCCGCATTCACCCTCTTCCGACGTGCCACCCGCGTGCTGCGAAGCCCGCGAAGGTGGCGACATCAAGAACGACAGCTCACGGGCAGGAATACCTGCGTTCGTCGGGCTTGGGGAGCAATCGAGAGGGAGCCCAAGAGGCTTCGAAACCACCCACCGATGGGCAACAGCAAGCGAAGCAAACCTGGCGCTTTGGGCGCAGATGCATTGGCGACAAGTTCGGGTCAGGCTCCCGGACGATGTCCGGCCCGCCATCCACTGATTGTGCCGACACGCAGATGGCCGGTAGCCAGCAGCTGCACACCAATCGGGGTCCCCAGCGACCGAGACCTTGACCGATCCATGTGGATCAACTGAGGCTTCGAGAAGCCAACATTCCCGCGTCTCTAGAAGCTGCGCCGGCGGTAGCCCGCACGGGCCTCCTGGGCCTTCGACATTCCAACCGAAGTCCGACGTCATCATCTCCAACGTGCGGCTCGTCGCGGAGACACCTCAGCGCCACTCAGCCAAAAAACCGGTGCGACCCAGCGCTTTGCCGGCTTCATGTCGGAGATACCACTGGCGTTATGCATGTAGTGCCCGGAACATCCAGAGAGCACCAGGTCAATACAAAAGTATTGCAGATGCAATCATTGGATATCAGATGATTGCAGATATCGTCATTTGCCTCCGACCACTTCATGTAGTGCGTGCCAGGCGTTACTTCGGACACCTGGAGGTGACGATGACGATTAGCTGTAAGTGGCGTAAGAAGGCTGACGAGTTGTTGGCTGCGCCTGTCCACAAGAAGCGCGATCTTACATCCGTCGCAGGTAAGGTCGATGATCGCTTCGAGGCCATCTATGCTGCCAGACAGCGCGGCATGGCTTGGAAGCCTATCGCGCTCGCCCTTGAGGATGGCGCGCCGATCAAGGTCGATGCTGTCGAGAGCGCGTTTACCCGCATCTGCAACGAGCGGGGGGTTGCCCCGCCGGTGAAGGCGGGCTCCCGTCAGCGCAAGGCGGATGAGATCGACAGTCCCGATCGATCCAGTGCCAAGGGCGCGGAAACGCAGCAGGAAGATCCGCCCCAGGACGACGACACGTCTTCGAAAGCCGAAGTGAACGTGGCGGATCGCGGCGGCGAGGTCGACAAGCCCGAGACCGCTCAGTCCAACCTGTTCAAGGGAAACGCTCGGTGGGTCGACGATGGTGAATGATCCTCAGGCTCCGGCAAGCACTATTTGCGCAAAGGAAACCAGCTCGAAGCTGCCCCTGACCGTTTACGCGATCACGACGGTCAAGGGTGGAGCGGGCAAGACCGAATTTGCGGAATGCCTCGAAGCCACTCACACCCTCAGTGGTCATCGCACCACGCTCATCGACGTGGATGATGGCAACCGGGGCCTCGTTCGCCGGGTAGGCACGGCGAACGTCTTGAAGGTGGAGTGGAGCACGTCGGTGCTGGCGGCACCGCACTGGGTGGCCCGGCACTCCGCCGACACTGACGCGATGATCTTCGATCTCGGTGCTGGCATCGACAGCTCGGATCTGCCGGTCATGGCATTCCTCGAGACTGCTTGGCGGATGCTTGCCGACCGCGGCGCCCGCATCATCATCTGCGCGGTCGTTTCCACCAACGCACCGACCTCCAACTTCGTTGAGCGCCTTGAACGTCGGTTCGGAGCACTGGGCGAGGTCGTCGTCGTCTGCAATAATCAGGACGGCTCTGAAGCTTACCCGGCTGAAATCGCCGCATTGACGCAGCAGAAGATCCACTTGGCACGTTTGCAGAGCGGAATTCAGGCGGTCCGGCTGAGCCGGCGCGAGCGGTTGAGCTCGGTTATCCGCACTCCGGATACCGGTCACTTTATGGCTTGCGCCCTGATGGCTAAGCGCATCCTGGAGGTCGCGAACCAAGCCTTCTTCAAGAGCCTGCCGATCACCCAGGGTCTCGAGGAACTGAAGCGCTTAGCGCAGGAGGCACCGAAGCAGTTTCACTACGCGATTAATCGGCGCTCGCACGCGACTGACGAGATCATCGGACAGAATGCTATCCTCGCCGTAGCAGAGATTGCTCTCCGTCGCCGGGGCTTGATCGACGATGATATCCTCGCAGCTGCAAAGAACTACAGGCTGCAGCATGACCGCTACATCGAACTCACGCGGGCCGCACCGAAGTAGATGGTTAACGGTTCTCCGGCATGAGCATCGGTGGGCAAAACACCGATACAGGAAGAACGTGACAAGCAACTATGAGCTGCGGAAGCGCAGTGTTGATCCAGAGGCTGCCGCAATCATCTTTTCACAGGACTTCGCCACGAAGGCTTTTGAGGAAGGGTTACATAATTCGAGGAGACCATCTGAGGCCAAGGCCAATCGCCCGCGCTTGCCTGCCGATGTCGTAAGTTGGATCGCCGTAGAAGGCCGGCAGACACTTGCGTACGCTTGCCTTGCATACCTCTTCGCCTTCGAGATGAAGACGGATGTGTCCGAAGACCGGTCGTTCGTGGGGCTGATCAGGCAGGTACGGGACGGCGCCAAGCAGATAGCCGTCGCTGCCGATACCCTGGCTGATCAGCTGCAACGCCATCACCGGGAAACCGGGGCGATAGATCCCGTGCGAAACCGGGCTCTCATCGAGCTTGCTGCCAGCCTGAACGCAGAGGTTCTCAGTGCGGAAGATCTTCTGCCATCGCCCGAAGGCGGGTTCCTCCACGGCGTCACCCTGAGGCACGGCTTGCGGAATTGCCGACGATTGGCCGACCATGCCGATGACTTCCTCGACCGATATAGAACATATGCCGAGATAATGCGGGCCGAAGGCAAGAAGGCGCTAGAAATGCAGACCGGCAATCGGACGGATGCAGACCGGGACGCCTTCATCGAAGATCTTGCGGCAATCTATAAACAGGCGATTGGCAAGGACGCGAAGGCTAGAGAAGGGTCAGGAACGACTGGGCATGCCCCAGCACCCTTCGTCAGGTTCGTCCGCTATGTGTTCTCTGAACTGAAGAATATCTGCTCCCAGATCGGCGCCTGTGAGTATCTGGAAACGCCTTCGTCACACGTGATCAGGGCAGTCGTGGAACGCTCCGCCGCTGTTGTCTGAGCATCCTCGCAAGTGAAAATCATTCTCCCCTGTTTCTGACAAACGCGGAAGACAGGAAACTGAGTTCATCTGAAACGATGGAGTGTCGGATGAACAAGTTGCCGAAGTTTATCACCACGAAAGGCGTCGCAGCCATCGGACGCGTTAGCGTGGCTACCGCGTGGCGTTACTCCCGACGGCCGGACTTCCCCAAGCCGCGCTACTTCAGCCCCAAATATCCGGTCTGGATCGAGGATGAAGTGCTTGGGTGGTACATGAGCCGTCCGCAGACGCGGGTGGCCTAGTCCGGATGGGCGTCGCCTTGCTTAGCATTGGCGACGCCCAAGCTGGCACGACAATCAGCGCCGACGCTTGCGGCGTGTCGGTGACGTGTCTGCAGCCAGAACGGCAGATCGGAAGTTGACCGCAGTCGCATTGAACGGCTGTCCAGCGAGCACTTGCGTCAGCAAAGACCCACATCCGGACGTCCACGCAGACCTTGCAGTCACCCGAAAGCGGACGTCTGTTGAAGCGCAATGCTGCGACCACAAATGGGTCGGCCGCAGGCGGTCGGCCATGCTTCGACAGTCGGCGCAGCGGCCGCTAAACCGGTGACAGATGAGGCAGACGAACGATCGGCCGGACGCATACGCTCGGACATCGACCGCTAAGTCTGTTAATAGGCGTTCGGGAGCGAAGCGAATGTCCGATGACGCTGATAACCTTGCGAATTATAAGCCGAACCAACTCTACACGCGTCCGGCTTCGCAGGGGGCATATGCGACCATCGTTGGGGAAAGTGAGGCACTGCTAGGCGAGGTTGACGTAACATCCCGGTGCAAGCTGGCGGTTCGAGCATTCTACGTTCGCGACAAGTCTGACTTCAATTCGCTGAAAATCACAAAGCTCAAATTCCACAAGCGGTTCGGTTGGCAAGAAGACGGCCATATTCAGGTGAACAGCTTCCAGACGGCGCACATGATCGAGTTCTTGTCCGTCTTATCGCACCTTGATCTGAGTGATGCGAAGAAGACTAAGCTATCCCTCGACAACATCAACTTCGACGTGATCCGGGCGTTGCTAGGCAGCACAAAGGGATCGGCAATCATCAAGGAACTGGCCGAGTCGCCGGATCTGCACCGCGACATTTACGCAGTTGCCACAAAACGAGAGGCCGTTGCCGAGTTCAAGCGCTTGTTGGCCGAAAGCCCGAGCGAACGGGCGTGGCAAAACTTCTTCGAGCGACACCCGTGGATATTCGGGCATGGGCTGAACTATGTCTTCCTCGACAAAGTCGGGCCGAAGCTTGAAGTGCGAACCACCGGAAGCACTTTCGATCGGCCAGGCAAGACGGCCGATGCGCTCATGCGAACACGAGCGGCGATAAGCCAATACGTTTTGATCGAGATTAAGAAGGCTTCGACGGACCTACTTAAGAGGGATGCGTATCGCTCGGGATGCTGGGCGCTATCGGACGAACTCTCGGCTGCTGTCACGCAAGCGCAAAAAACGACGTTCGAGTTTTCTCGCGATCACTTTCGTGACGCTCTTAAGGACGCACAGGGCAACGACACGGGCGCAACTGCCTATGCTGTCGAACCCCGCAGCTTCTTAGTCATAGGTGATATGGCGGAACTTCGAGGCAACGATGATAAGGTGGCGTGCTTCGAACTTTATCGCCGCCACATGCGATCGCCGGAAATCGTCACATTTGACGAACTCTATCAGCGCGCGCGCTGCATCGTAGAGAACATCAGCCGGGAAGCCGAAGCGCCTGCAGACGTGCCGAGCGTCATATACGATGACGATGACGAGGTGCCGTTCTAAACGCTACAGCAGGTTCACACGCTCTTGAACGTACCTCGCGAGTGTCGCCGCATCATGACGCCGCGCGTCGACGTATCCGTCTGTCGCAAACACGCCTTCTACTGCGCTATCGTCAGTGCGAACGAACATGATACGGGCATTGTCACGCTCCGCGATGATGTCGCGGATCGCACGAAATTCGATACCGCACCAGTTTTTGCGCTGGTAGTCGGCGCTTAGAAACACGACGATTAACTTCGCGCGATTGCGGTATATATCCTGCAAGAACGTGTCCAGCGAGGGCCGGGCTAATTGAGACGTGTAGTTGTTGTCGTAGAAGTATGCATTGGGGCCGATAAGCCGTTCGAGGTGTCCTGCAACTTCCTCTACCAATGGCCGGACTTCACCTGGAAAGGACAATGCAACGTCGAAGTTGTGTGTGGAAATGTCTACAGCCTTGGATACGCTGCGGGTCCAATTTGGCAGCGTTATACCGCGTTTGTGTAGTTCTTTCGGTAGATTAGCATCCTTCACCGCCCAATGGGTTCGGTTCATCTCCCATTTTCCGATGTCGAGTTCAAAGAGCATGTCGTTTATGTTTTCATGGGTGAGGAAGGGATCAACCGCGATAAGGTCGTATTCGACCCGAACTTGCCCCTGCCGCTTCACAACATCACGGATGACACCGAACTTAGGGTTTTGTTCGCTCGATGCCTCATAGGCGAAAATGCACGGGAGCTTCTGCAAGGCTTCAATCGCGGCTGCGTCCAATGAGCCGAACTCCCCAATGATTGCTTCATCGGTGTACTCGTTGACACAACGGGACGCCTCGATGGTCCAAGGCTCCCCCTGCCACGCTTCGGCGTTGCCAGACACAAATAGGTTGTACATCGGCTTCTCCCGTCGCTCGACCGAAGGCCGTTCGACGGGATGGACCGCCGTCGAAACGGCAGGTGTTGCAACCCCTTCAAGCCTGTCGATCAATGCACTGAACTGATCCCGCACGAACTGGCGGCGGGGTGCCCACTGTGGGCTATGATCCTTCAAAAAAGCCCACATCGCGCCGGTGTCTTGAGCGGTTCGAACGAACTGCGGCACAAGGTCGGCTATGCTCTGGTCGTTCAGGAGTTCCGCGCGAAGCAAACGATAGACCGCATCGTTGAAGTTAGTGCGACCTTCGCAGAGCGAAACCAACCCGTTGCGTAGCGTCATCGCGCGATCTAACCGCCCGCTTGGGAGGTTAGAGAGCGGATTATGCAAACCGAAATCGTCGTAGGCCCAATCCATTCCGCAACATAGCGCGGCATCGGGTCAAGGAAAGCCGCTACATCCACTCCATACCTAAGTGAGGAGTAAGGCGCCCCCCAGCAAATCGAACAAGAGCAATACCTTCTCAAGTAAGTGGAACGAGAGACACTCGACCTTCGACGGCTGCGTTCGGGCTACCCACTCCGGCCGCCCAGAGACCGATCTTGAGGCGCGAAGCTGCCGATCAGCTAAGCGTTGACGAAGGGCTGCTGACACGATCTCAGCGCCCCGAAGCTGCCGTTCCGCTTTCCACCAACAACATACATTCGTCGCCGCCGCGAAAGCCAGCGACAGTCGTCCTCAGCTTGCTTGATGACACGGGCATGCGCACTTGACGGTCGGGAAGGTTCTAGGTCCTTAGCGCCTCTTTGATAGAAACAAGGCGCCGCTTCTGCTCGTCCCAGAGCACCAGCCGTACGGCGCCAAAGCTCTCCCGAACACTGACCCGGCTGACCGCAGCAAGCGCCGGAATGTCCCGCAGAACTTCGGGCAGCCGATAGTAGGGGATGCGGCTGGCGAGGTGGTGAACATGATGAACGCCGATATTGGCGCTGAACCAGCGCAGTAGCGGTGGCAAGGCGTAGTGCGAACTGCCGTAGAGCGCCGCCTCGTGGAATGCCCACTTGGGACTGCGCTCCCAGTGCGTCTGCTCAAACTGATGCTGCACGTAGAAAAACCAAACGCCGAGCGAGGCCGCCACCAGCGTGATCGGGATGTGCACCAGCAGGAAGAACTTGAGGCCCATAAGCCAAATGAGCACGCCGCCGACCAAGGCGATGCTGGTGTTCGTGCCAAGAGTGCTCAGCCACGGCCTCCAGCCATTCTTCATCATCCCAATCGGAAGCCGATGCCGAAGCAAAAACAGGTAGGCCGGGCCGAGGCCGAAAAGAACGACCGGGTGGCGATAAAGACGGTAATGACAGCGGCCCATCCTACCGAGCGCCCTGTATTCTGAGACTGTCAGCGTATCGATGTCACCAACGCCGCGCTGGTCCAGATTGCCGGTACTTGCGTGATGCAAGGCATGCGAACGCCGCCAATAATCGTAGGGCGTTAGCGTCAGCACCCCCAAGACCCGGCCGAGCCAGTCATTGCTCTTCTGGCGCGAGAAAAAAGCACCATGCCCACAATCATGCTGGATCAGGAAGAGCCTGAGCAGAAAGCCGCCAGCCGGTATGGTCAGCAGCAAACCTGCCGTGTACCCGGCACTGAGGATGGCCCAGGTCGCGGTCCAGAGCAGCACGAACGGCAATGCCGTGATCGCGAGTTCGGTCAGACTGCGCCCCGGGCGGGGCTTCCGATAAGGAGCTACCTGCTGGAGCAAAGCGCGCGGATTGAGGTCCGGCCTTGGGACGGATGAAAGGTGCAAAATCATACCTTTAAGGGGATGCTCACAGCTGAACGTTGGACGGGCTCGTTGGCTGCACGAGCAAGGCGCATTGCCGGACCCCGCAAGGAAGTCAGCGCTCGGCCCGTTTCAATCCCGCAGGCTGCGCGGTGGCCTCCCAGAGCAGAGTTCCAGAAACGGCCATCAGTCTGCAAAGTCTCGTGCCTGGACGGACGCTCAGCCGTTAGAGACTCCGCACGAGCGAATGTCTGCTATGTGCCTCTACCGATCCAAAAGCAGCCGGTCCGCTTCCCACCAGGAATGCACGAAGTTTCAGGGGATCTTCGTGCCCCTGCGTGGGACGAATGTTCCTGGTGCATCGCCCTGACAGATCAGTTCGCCACGGTGCACACATTGCTCTCGCGTGGCGAAAGCTGGGTCAGCGCCCGTTGGCGCCTACTCTGGCTTCACCTCGGACGTATGGCTCGCGATTGCCTTCCACTGCCCGTCATCTTTCCTGAAAACGTCGGTAAATGACCAGCGCCCGCTCGTGTCGCGCCCGTTTACTGAAGTAAGTTCTCGGGTGACACCTTGAACGATGCCGATGTCGCCAACGACGCGTGCCCGGACGTTTGTCAGGGTCACTTCCTTCGTAAGGTAACGATCACCAAGGACGGCCTTCAGCATCGTCGCCTTGGTCCAAAATCCCATCCAGTTGCCGCCGCGCCAGTCTGCCGCATAATAGCTCTCGAGGAAGGCCCGGTCGCGTCGGATCAAGGCTTGGGAATAGGCATGTTCGAGCGCGATGAGCTGCTTCTGGTCAGAAGCAATGCTTGGCGCTGCACTGTCCGCGCCTTGCGCTGACATCGACGGTGAAGGAGCGTTTTCCGTGGCGACGCTGCGATCGTGGCGCTCGGCACTAGGCCCGTTGCAACCCTGCAGGATCAGTAGCGCACCGATCCAGGCGAGCTTGCTGGTCCATGCCTCAGGCATCGGCGAATTCCGGTAGGGCGCTTGCGATTGCCTCGAGTAGCGTCGTCAATCGGTAAGGCTTGAGGATGAACGGCCGTCCGCTGGGGCCCCTCTTAGTGATTTCCTCGCTGTAGCCGGTGGCTAGAATGAGGGGCAGTTCCGGTCGCTCCACCGCCAAAATTTCTGCAAGGCGGAGCCCACCCATGCCGGGCATAACGACATCGCTGAAGACGAGGTCGAAACTGCGCTCGCCAATGAGTGCAAGCGCATCTTCCGCGGAACTCACCCGCGAAACGCGATGACCTTGGTCGGCTAGCAAGGCTTCTGCAAAGGCGCCAACCTGCTCGTTGTCTTCAACTACTAGGATTCGCACTGGTCGCAATTTGCTCGCGGTCGGGGTCGGAGCTTTCGTGGACGTCGTCGGAGCCGAGGTGCAGGGCAAGATCATCGTTATGCTTGTGCCCGAGCCGGCTGCGCTGCTGATCCGAACGTCACCACCCGACTGGGTAGCGAAGCCGTAGACCTGGCTTAAGCCAAGCCCAGTTCCCTTTCCGGCTGCTTTGGTGGTGAAGAAGGGTTCGAACACACGCGCCCGTGTCTCCTCATCCATCCCGCTACCGGAGTCCTTGAGGGTCAGGTGAATTTGTTGTCCTTCGGGCGCGCTGACATTCTCGGTTCCGATCGTCAGAATGCCACCCTCCGGCATCGCATCCCGAGCATTGCTGGCGATATTGAGGATCGCTGACTGCATCTGCGCGAGGTCGGCTTCCACCGGGCAGCCTTCGGCACACAGCAAGGTTTTAATCGTGATGCGTTCACCCAGCGTGCGATCGAGCAGATCGCGCAGCGAGCGCACCAGATCGTTGATGTCGATGCGTACCGGCCTGAGCGGCTGACGCCGCGCAAAGGCGAGCAATTGTGAGGTCAGCGCCGATGCGCTTGTAGCCGCCTGCACAATGGCCTTGGCGAAGCGAATTCTGCGGGCATCTTCAACGGTTTCGCGCATCAGGATATCTGCTGAGCCCTGGATGACGGTCAGCAGATTGTTAAAATCGTGCGCAATGCCGCCTGTCAGCTGGCCTAGCGCCTGCATTTTCTGGCTTTGCCGAAGCTGCTCTTCGGCATGAGCCCGCTGCGCCATCTGATCCTCCAGCAGCACATTCGCCTGGGCAAGTGCTTCTGCTCGGGCCGAAAGGTCTTGGTTGGCACTACGAAGCTGTGCTTGCGTCACGCCAAGCCCGGCGACGACCAAGGCGGCAAGCAGCAATAGTCCGCCAAGCAGCAGGTAGCGTGTAACCCTTCGTGCGGTAGCTTCGCGATCCATCTGCAGCGCCACGCTGCCCACGCGCTGACCGGACTGGATGACGGGCCGGATGATCTGGACACGATTTGCGGACGCTTCGCGTACCGACGCCCGATCCTGCGGTGACGTGACACCGGCACGAGCGAATGACGCGACTGCCGTGCCCGTTCGATCGTAAACCACGATCCACTCGATCTGCCGGTTTACCTGGAAAGCATCGACCGCCTCCTGTGCCGCGACCGTGTCGCCGAAGTCGAGCGCTGCGGTAACCGAGGCGGCCAAAACCTCTGTAAGTCCTTCGGCCTGCGCCTTTTGCGCTCGGCCATAGGTGGCTTCATTTTGCAGGATCACGATCATCCCGCCGAGGACGATCAGCAACGCCGTTGCGAAGATAGCCACCGGGAGGGACTGGAAGCGTCGTACCGAAGCCATGATGCCACTCATGGCCGCACTCCTACGGCTAGGGCGAGAAGCCGCGAGCTGACCGTTAGTCCCTTCTGCCGCGCCGAGGCTTGATCGATGAAGAAGCGCACACGCCCGCTTACAATCGCGAAATGAATGATGCCGCGCTGGCCACTGTTCGCCGCATCGGTGACAGTGAGCACCGGCCTGTTCGACATTGCCGTCAGCATTTGCCCGACCGGCATCGTCCTTGTCCCCTGCACATAAGCTATGTCGCAGCTCCCGGCCGATGATGGATCAGTCATTCGCCTGACAATGAGGCGCCGACCATCCACTGACTGGCCCTGCGCTGCGCTGTCGATCAGCCGGCCGAATGGATCGCCACCTACCAGGCAAAGGCTGATCGCCTCGCCTCCGCGCGGACGAGCTTGCGGTGGCCAGGCCACGTAGCGGGCAAAGCGCGGAAGGAAGGCTGCCTTGACGGCAGCCTCGCTGGATTGAGCGACCGCGCCCGTTGGCAAGGCGGCAAGACCGAGCAGCAACGCGATACAGGCAAGATGCTTTGCGGGTCGCATCAGAAGCGGCTTCGAAGCCCCCCGTAGATGCTCTGAGTTGCAAGCTGGCTGGCCGGATCGTTCGATTCTGAATGTGTCCGGTGCAGCAGGTTACGGCCAGCGACGAACAGCTGGAGTTCAGGTTGAAGCAGATACGACAGCTGCCCTCCCGCTTCGACGTAGGATCCGCTGCCGGGGCCCTCGCGAAGGGCGCCGACAGCACGACCGTCGACGACAAGTTGAAGCCGGTTGTTGATGGCCAGCTGTGAGCGAGCGGTAAGCTGCCACTTGGGGTCCGCCCCGATCGAGTTGCGGGGGATGAGGTCACGGTGATCGCTTTTGTCGCGCAGGTTCTTCCACAATGTCGTGGCACCAAGTGATGCCCGCCACCATGGCGTGACCCGCACATTGCCCCAGGCTTCCAGACCGTAGGTCGTACCCTGCTTCCCGTTCTGGAGTTGGAAGCTGCTGCCGTTGAATTCCGTTGTCCGCAGGTCGTCGTAGCGGTTGACGAAGCCGTTGACTGAGACGCTCGTGCCGCTTGCGGGCTGGCCACGGTACCCCGCTTCAAACGCGATCAGCTTCTCTGACTGGAACACGGGTGCTGCAATCAAGAACGGGGGCGCTTCAAGCTGGCGATCAATGCGTGACGGGGTCCGAACGGCGCGTGACACGGCGGCCCAGAGCAGGTGATCTGGGGTAGGCTGCCAACCGATGCGGACGTTCGGAAGTACCTGCAGACCAGAGAAAGTCGATTGTTCCAGCTTGATGCCGCCCACCAGGAACAGCCTGTTAGTAAGCCGGTAATGATCCTGCAGGAAGCCGTTATAGACCCACAGCCGACGGCTGATCGGATTAAGCTGGAAGATGTTGAGCTGATTGGTGAAACGGTCGCTCGTCGTCCTAACCCCGCCGCCGGCGACAAGCTCATGCGAACCCGCCGACAGGTTGAATTGAGCTTCGACGTCGAAAGTGCGCAGGCTGTCGTGAGCGAGGATGAAGTTTCGGCTGAAGTAGTCGGTATATCCCTGCACTTGCACGGACGCTTTCTCGCTCAAGGTCCGCGACCAGCGGGCAAGCAGATTATGTCCCTTGGCGCCGTCCCCTGCTCCGGTATCAACGTCTGTCCGGAACAGGTCGCCTTGCACGGTGATATGGTCTTTCTCGCTGACGAAGTCAGAACGGAAACCAGCCTGCTTTCCGTCATACGAATCGTCGGTCAGCCCGATCACCCGGGATGGCAGTGCGTCGCGGCGACTCCAATTCGCGAAGAAGCGGACCGCGCCGCTGCTCCCCAATGTGACGCCATGCCGGAGCGCGACGGATTGTTCCTCCGCTCCGAATGTTGCTCGGGCCAAGGTTCCGAGGGTCTCTTGCGCATCGCGGGTGACGACATTCACCACGCCGTTCACCGCATTGGGACCGAACAGCGTGCCTCCTGGGCCACTAATGACCTCGATCTGCGACACGTCCTCGACCAGCGGAAGATGCAGGTCCCAGAAAACACTGGACGCGAGCGGCGTGTAAATCGTCCGCCCATCGATTACCGCAAGCAGCTTGTTGCCGGCTTGCTGCCCATTGAAACCGCGCGCGGCGATGGAATACTGGCTCGCATTCTCCTGCTGCACCTGAAGGTTGGGTGCCAGGCGGAGCGCTTCCGGTAAGGTAAGGGCGCCGCTGTCCAGGGCTTCGTCGCCGGTAATAACGAACAGGGCCGCAGGCGCGGAACTCAGCGGTTCCGCGCGTTTGGAGGCCGAGCGAACCTGTATCTGCGCCAGTTCCTCGATAGAGAGGCCGGCCAGCGCATCCTCTTCTTCAGCGGCCACGGGCTGAGACGAAGCGGAAGCTATGCAGGAACAGGACGCAAGAAGAACACAGAAGCCGATCGAAAGACTGGCGCGCATTGCAAACTCAACTGATCGAAGCCCCCACCGCGATGGACACTGCATGAGCAGGTTTGCAGGAGAGGTCAACTTCCCTGCTGGTTGTGTTCACAACATAGCTGCTTGCATGCTCGGCTGAGGCTGCTGCGCCCAGCGACCGTCCGCAATGTGGCAAGGGTTCCACTGCGCCACTTGGCTCGGCATGAACAAGCGTCAGCTATTCGCCAATGCTCAAACGAAAGCCGCCGTTCCGCCTCCCACCATCGACCGACGTTGCACTAGCTCGACGAACTCGTGCCTATGGGCGTGCGCAAGGCGGCCGAGCGGGAAACCTTCAGGGTCGTCGCCGCCTTCTGCCTTCGAGCAGCGCACTCGCTGCAGGAGCGTCGCTAAACAGCATGCTCACCCAGAGGGCAGATAGCTCGCGGCGCCTGTCGATGAAGGCAGCTCGATTGTACTTGAGCTCGGTTGCCGAGATGCCCGTCGGCAGGTGAGCAAGCATCAGGTCAATAATCATCCGGTCCTGCTTGCGTCCATTGCTCAAGGCCCACTCGTTCATGACGGTCGAGAAGGTGCTTCGCCATCCATGCGGAACGTGGCGCCCGCGAAGTCCCTCTCTCAAGTAAAGGTAGTTGAGCGCATTCTCGCTGATCGGCTTCTTGACCGATCGCGCACCAGGGAAGACGAAGGCGCTGCCCGAACTGATGGCATGGCAAGCTCGCAGGACTTCGACAGCTTCGGCGACCAGCGGCACAGGATGAGCGAATTCATCGTTGTGTCGCAGCGAGAGCTCCTGCTTCATCTTTGCCGCTGGAATCCACCAGATTGCGTCGGGGCACTCGCCCTCACTGCTGAGATCCAGGTGATGAAGCTCATCCCACCGTAGCCAGCGGATCATGCCCGGTCTCTGCGCCGTGATGGCTTGCAAGCGCGACGCAAGTTTTAGCGTTGGCGAGACCTCGGCATTATCGCTCAAGCTCAATACCGCGCGGGCGTCCTCGATCGTCCTGACGGCTGGCCACCGTTTCCCGGTGGGTTTCGGTTGCAGTGCTTTGCCCAGCGTGGACGCTGGATCAGCCGCGACTCGCCCTCCTGCAGCCCCGTACGCGAATATCGCCGAGATGCGCTGACGAAGCCGGTGAGCGGTCTCGACGGCTCCTCTCTCCTGAACTTTCTTGAGTGTGGCGAGGATAATGGGTGCATTGATCGTCTCGAGCGGCAGCCGCCCAAGGTCCGGGAAGACATCACGCTCAAGGCTGGTCAGGACATCGGCCGAGTGCACCGCCGTCCAGCGCGCCTTCTGGTCGCTATACCATTCCCGAGCCAGAACCTCGAAGGTGTCGGCAGCGATCACACGAGCGCTGAGCTGACGCCGAGCGGCTTCGATAGCCGGGTCGATCCCTTGAGCTAGAAGACGTTTGTCCTCATCCCGGAGCTCCCGGGCCTCTCTAAGGCTGACAGTCGGATATGCTCCGTAGACCCGCTGCTTCTCCTTGCCTCCAAACCTATATTTTAAGCGCCACGACTTGTGGCCGGTCGGTGTGACAAAGAGAAAAAGCCCGGCACTGTCTGACAGCTTGTACGGCTTTGTGCTGGCTTTGGCACTCTTGCACTTAGCATCACTCAACACGTTTCATTCCCCTGTGACTAACAACTTAGTCCCAGGACTTCGTATTCATCTACTGGAGCCGATGTACTTGCATCGCCTTGATATCAGCTGAGGCCAAATGATGATCTCTTGAGTGATCTCCAGACTGTATGCGCTAGCCGGCCGAACTGCAGTGATCGCTATGCCAGTGCCCCCAATCTGCTTGTTCGATCCCCCCACCCGTGCCCCCACCTGACGATCTCAAATGAGACGCAATGATGGCAACTGCTCAGCGTAGAGGTGCTTGAAACCGTCGATTTCGGGTGCAGTTGATTGCATCTGACACGGTCTGAACGAGGTAAGTGGCGGAGAGGGTGGGATTCGAACCCACGGTACCCGTTAAGGCACGCCGCATTTCGAGTGCGGTGCTTTCGACCACTCAGCCACCTCTCCGCAAGGTTCCAAGACGTGGACCCGGCGGGTGCCGGGGGTCGCGGGCGGGTCACTAGCAGCGCTCTTGGCCCTTGCCTAGCGGCAAAAGGTGCCTTGGGGCCAGCTTGGCAAGGTGCCCGATCGAAACGCAAGGAAGCATCGTATGGATACGGTCATCATCGGCGCCTCGGGCGGGATCGGAGCGGCCCTGGCGGAGCGGTTCGCGGCGCAGGGTGACCAGGTGCACACGCTGTCGCGCTCGGAGGGCACGATCGACCTTGCCGATGCGGCCAGCATCGCGGCAGCGGCGGGCGCCCTGCCCTTCCCGGCGGTGCGGCGGCTGATCGTCGCGACGGGCCTGTTGCATGAGGCCGGCCTGGCGCCGGAACGCTCCTTGCGCGATCTCGACGGGTCACGGCTCGAACGCGCGTTTCTCGTCAACGCGATCGGCCCGGCGCTGGTGCTGCGCCACTTCGTGCCCCTCCTCGCCCGTTCCGGCCGTGTCGAAATGGCGTTTCTGTCCGCGCGAGTGGGCAGCATCGCCGACAACCGGCTTGGCGGCTGGTATGGCTACCGGGCGAGCAAGGCGGCGCTCAATCAGCTTGTACGCACCGCCGCCATCGAGGTGGGGCGGAGCCGGCCCGAGGCCGTGCTGGTGGCGCTTCACCCCGGAACGGTCGACACAGCGATGAGCCGACCCTTCCAGGCCAATGTCCCGGCGCAAAAGCTGTTCACGCCCGCGCACAGTGCGGCCTGCCTTGCCGATGTGCTTGGCAAACTGTCGCCGGCCGACAGCGGGGGCTTCTTCGATTGGCAGGGCGAGGCGATTCCCTTCTGACGCGCTCTCTTGCGGACGGGCGCCGATGCCTTAAGTTGCAGCCATGCCGCTTTCGATGCGTTCCCCCTTGATGAGCGATACCGCCGCTCCCCCGATCGCCAGCGCCCGCTTCGGCATCGGCGCGGTGGTCCGCCACCGGCTGCTCGACTTTCGCGGCGTCATTTTCGACGTCGATCCGGTCTTCGCCAACAGCGAGGAATGGTATCAGGCGATCCCGCTCGAGATCCGGCCGTCCAAGGACCAGCCGTTCTACCACCTGCTCGCCGAAAATGGCGAAGGCAGCTACGTCGCCTATGTGTCGCAGCAGAACCTCGTCGCCGACGAGGAGGACGAGCCGGTCGATCATCCCGCGATCGACAATCTGTTCGAAGCGTTCGAGCCCGGCCGCTACAAGCTGCGTCCCGAACATCGCCATTGAGGCGTGACCCCGGCGTTGCCGCCGGGGCCCGTTTCCATCCTTAGAAGCTGATGGTGGCGCGGCCGTAGAGGTAGCGCCCGTTGAAGCCGAACGGCGAGAAGCTGCTGAACGGCAGGAAATAGTTGTTGGCGGAATAGTTGCGGGCGAGGCCGGTGTCGGGATCGATGCCGCGGCCGGTCAGGAGCTTGGTCGGGTAGACATCGAAGATATTGTTGCCGCCAAGCGCCAGCGACAGATTGTCGCCGAGCGGTTTGAAGCGCAGTTCGAGATCGGTGATCGTTTTGGCATCGAGATTGACGTCGTTGAACCGATCCGCGCCGGCGGCCAGCACCTTGCCGTAGCGGGTGGCACGCAAAGTCGCTCCGAACCATTGCCGCTCGAAATCGATCGAGGCGTTGATCTTGGTCCGCGGCTGCCCCTGTTCGAGACGGAGCGATTCCTGACGACCGAACAGGATCAGCCCGGGAATGGTCGAGACCGACCCCGCGTTGGCGGCGTTCCGGGTGATCTTGGTCTTGTTGTAATTGAAGCCGCCGGTGAGATTGAGGCGGCCACCGACGAAATCGGCGATCCGGTAGGTAGTGACGAAGTCGAGGCCGCGGGTGCGGGTGTCGATGCCGTTGATGAAGAAGCGGGCGGCGGTGACGGTCGGGAAGCCCGCCGAAGTCAGGATCGCGCGGACCGCAGCGTTCTGCGCCGCCGTGCCGAACGCACCGAGGTTTTCGGTCACCACGATGCGATCGTCGATCTTCACCTGATAGACGTCGATCGTGACGTTGAGCCGCGGGACGGCGCTGAACACGAGACCGGCTGAATAGCTCTGGCTCTGCTCGGCCTTGAGCTCGCGCGCACCCAATGCCTGCGCGGCCGGGTTGCTGACCGGCAGCGTCACGGTATCGAGCAGCACGCCGCTGACGTTCTGGGTCGAGGCGGCGGCGAAGAACTGCTGTTGCAGGGACGGCGCGCGGAAGCCGGTCGAGGCCGACGCACGAAGCGCGATGCCGTCGATTGGCTCGACGCGGCCGGCGATCTTCCAGTTGAGGTCCGACCCGAAGTCCGAATAATCCTCGTAGCGGATCGCGCCCTGAAGATTGACCTTGTCGGTCAGGTCGCTGTCGATTTCGGCATAGAGCGACTTGTTGTTGCGGCTGTGCGGCTGATCGACGCGCTGGCCGGCAATGGTCGGCTGAAAGCCCGGAAACACCTGCGCGCCCGGCGATCCGCCGAAGGAGCCATTGGCATAGGAGCCGATTTCACCCGGCCGGATGTCGAACCGTTCGCGGCGATATTCGGCGCCGAGCGACAGGCTGGTCTTGGCGGTGAAGCCGAGCGCGAGATCGCGGCTGACATCGAGGTTGGCGAGCGTCTGATTGTAGCGCAGGCCGCCGCTGTCGAATTGCGTCGGCGAGGAGGGGCCGAACGAGCGGTTCAGCGTGTTGGTGATGAAGAAGTCGGTCATGTTGCGACCGTATTGAAGCGAGATGTCCCAGCGCCATCCCGACGCGTCGCCGCGAAGCCCGGCGGTGCCCGCCTGGTCCTCGGTCTTGGTATTGATCAGCGGCAGGAAGCCGTTGGGGTAGATCGAAGTGATGTTGTTGCCGTTGAGCGGCTGGCGGAAGAAGCCAGCGCTTTGGCCGTTGCGAAGATTGAGGTTGCCGAACAGGTACAGCTCGGCCGCGCCGAACGAATAGTCGGCATTGGCCCATAGTTTGTAATCCACCGTTCCGGCGTCGCCGTAGCGGTGGCTGAAGCGGTTGATGGTCAGTTCGCGCGGGTCGAGCGCGGTTCCGACCAATGGATATTGCCGGCGCGGGTCGGCACCGGTGCGGTTGGTCGGATTGCGATCCTGCCATTCCGCGGCGAGGTTGAGTTGTCCTTCGGGTCCGACCGGAACCGCGACCACGCCGGCCAGCGTCACGGTGCGTCCATCGCGCCGCCGGCGATCGTCGCCGGTGTAGTTGAGGGTGAGCACCCCGTCCGGGGTCAGAACGGGCGATCCGTCCGCGTTGGTCTGGACCCCGGTGTAGGGTTCGACACCCTGCACGTCGGTATAATATTTGCCATAGGTCGCCGTCGCCTTGCCGCCTGTTTTGGCGCTGCGCAGCTGGAAATTGATCACGCCGGCGATTGCGTCCGAGCCATATTGGGCGGCAGCGCCGTCGCGCAGCACTTCGACCCGGCTCAGCGCAATGGTCGGGATCATGTTGATATCGACCGCGCTGGTGCCGCGCCCGACCGATCCGTTGATGTTGAGGAGGGCGGCGCTGTGGCGACGTTTGCCGTTGATCAGGACCAAGGTCTGGTCGGGACCGAGGCCGCGCAGGGTCGCCGGGCGGATGACGTCGGTGCCGTCGGTGATCGAGGGCTGCGGGAAGTTGAAGCTCGGCACTTCCTGGGTCAGCGCGCGGTTGACCTCGGTAAAGCCGGTATTGCCGAGCGATTCGGCCGAGATGACGTCCACCGGGACCGGCGAATCTGCGACGGTGCGGTCGTTGCGGCGGGTGCCGGTGACGACGATCGTCGCCTGATCGGGCAGGTCGCCCTGCGCCGCCGCTTCCCCGACGTTGGATTCCTGAATGGCCTGCTGGTTCTGCTGCGCGGCTGCCGGCGCGGCGGCGACCAAAGCGAGTGAACTGATGGTGAGGAGCAAGGCGGAACGGCGAATGGTCATGACAAACCCCCGAATGTGCCTGCCGCATGCCCGCGACACGCATTTACCTGGCGGAGAATGAACGAAGTTGGCGGCGCGCCAATATGCCGACCGCCCCGGCTCCCGCTTTGCCGGCGCTTGTAGCAAAAGAGCAACAATCAGCGGCCTTCCCGCCGCAATGAAAGAGCCCCGACGGACCTAGGGAATCCGCCGGGGCCAGTGCTCTCAAGGAACGATGACTTGGCTTGCCGCCGCGGCTCGTCACCGCGGCGGCAAGGTGTCCCAGGTTGGAATAATCTTGCGTGCTCTGATCAAGACGTCTTCCGTTCGGAACGAGTGGAATTTGTCCCTTCTACAGAGATGCAGCAAGGGGGCCCGGCAAATAACAAGCGCGCTGCAAGCAATCTTGCAAAGCTGCAAGTTCATGCTCAAAAAGCCATCAATATGAAAATGGATCACACCGATCGCCGGATTCTCGCGATTCTCCAGGAGGACGCGACTCTGCCCGTCGCCGACATCGGCGCGCAGGTCGGGCTGTCCCCGACTCCGTGCTGGCGGCGAATCCAGAAGCTGCGTGCCGGCGGGGTGATCGAGCGGACGGTGGCGCTGGTCGATCCGCGCGCGCTGGGGCTTGGGCTCACCGTCTTCATCGAGGTCGAAGCGCGCGACCACAGCCCTGAATGGCAGCAACGGTTCCTGGCCGGCGTTTCGGTGCTGCCCGAAGTGCTGGAAGTGGTTCGAATGGCGGGCGAAACCGATTACTGGTTGCGGGTGGCCGTTCGCGACATGGCGCATTTCGACGATTTTTATGGCAAGCTGATCGCCGCGGGGCCGCTCAAGAACGTGACGTCCAAGTTTGCGATGGAGCGCTGCAAGAGCTCGACCGCGTATCCGGTCCTCGCCGACCCTGCTGGTTGACCTTTCGGCCATCCTCTCTTAGGGGGCACGCTTTCCCGCGCGGGCCGGCGCCACGCTGCCGCATGGGTCAAGAAATCAATGTGTTCGAACACCTAGAAAAGAGAAGAGGCCCATGTTCGCTATCGTGCGCACCGGCGGCAAGCAGTATCGCGTGTCACCGGGAGACAAGATCGTCGTCGAGAAGCTGGCCGGTGAAGCCGGTGACAGCGTCACCCTGGGCGACGTGCTGCTCGCGGGCGAAGGCTCGGACCTCAAGGGGACCGACGGCCTGACCGTCGCCGCCGAGATCATCGCTCAGGCGAAGGGCGAAAAGGTCGTCGTCTTCAAGAAGCGTCGCCGCCACAACTATCGCCGCAAGAATGGCCATCGCCAGCAGCACACGATCCTGAAGATCGTGTCGGTCGGCGGCCAGAGCGAGCAAAAGTCGGCGGAAGCGACCGACAGCGACACCAAGAAGGCTCCGAAGAAGGCCAAGGCCGCTCCGGCTCCGGCCGAGATCGACGAAAGCCAGGTCGCTTCGAGCGAGGGCGTGGTTCCGGCCGATGCCGGCACCGAGGCCACCCAGGACGTGACCAACTCGACTCAGGATGCTGCGCCTGCTAAGGGCAAGGCCAAGAAGACTCCGAAGGCGTAACACACCATGGCACATAAGAAAGCAGGCGGCTCGTCGCGTAACGGCCGCGATTCAGAGGGCCGGCGGCTCGGCGTGAAGAAGTTCGGTGGCGAAGCTGTCGTCGCCGGCAACATCATCGTGCGCCAGCGCGGCACCCGCGTGTACCCGGGCACCAACGTCGGTCTCGGCAAGGATCACACCCTGTTCGCCCTTACAGACGGCAAAGTCGCGTTTAGCGACGGCCGCCAAGGCCGCAAGTACGTCCACGTACAAGCGATTATGCCGGCGATGGCGGACGCAGCCGAATAGGGGTTGGTCGATGACGGGCCGCCCCAGGAGGGGGCAGCCCGGATCAGGACCATCCACGCGATAGGTTTTTGAAAGGGAGAAGAGGGAAGCCCCCTCTTCTCCCTTTCTTTTTCTTCTCCCGAAACTGTCACGAGGCCCTGCCAAGGGGCCGCACAGGGGAAGGATCAAACCTATGTTCGCGCGGACCGAAAGACTGCTGCTGAGACCCGGCTGGGCCGAAGATGCGCCCGCCCTCGCCAAGGCGATCGCCGACGAGGCGATCGTCCGCAACCTGGCGCTCGCTCCGTGGCCTTATGGCCTCGACGAAGCCCGGGCGTTTCTCGACAAGACTGCCGATCCGGTCCTGCCGAGCTTTCTGCTGCTTCGCCGCACCGCGGGTGCGCCCGAACTGGTCGGCGGCGCGGGCTTCGGCCGGACGCCCGGCGGCGGGGTCGAGATCGGCTATTGGATCGCGCGGGCGCATTGGGGCAATGGCTATGCGCTGGAGGCCGGCCGGCAGCTGATCGAGATCGCCCGGACGATGGGCCTGCCGCGGCTCGAAGCCGGGCACTTCGTCGACAATCCGGCGAGTGGCCGGGTGCTCGAGAAGCTCGGTTTCCATCCGACCGGACGCACCGTGCCGCGGCACAGCTGCGCGCGGGGCGGCGAGGTGCCGTGCCGTTTGTTCGCGCTCGACCTCGCCGAGACCGACGAGGTGCTGGCCGCCTGAACCGTCAGGCCGCCCGCCGCACCTTCCGGGCGGGCGGCTCCTGCCGGTAATCGTAGGTCGCGTCCCAGCCGGCGATCAGCTTGCGATCGTCCTTGTTCCACGGGTGGAAGCGGGGCAGGAAATAGCTCAGCCACGCCGCGCCGACCTTGCGGAAGATACCGGGCTTGCCCCACATCACCCACAGCGCGCCGGCCAAGGCGCGAAGGCCGGTAATGCCATCCTGCCGCAGCAGTTCGAGCACCCCTTGCGTGCGGTGCTGGACGAAGTTGCGGGTGACGAGCAGCATCAGGATGCTTTTCACCTTCCAGCGCTTGAACCGCGTCCAGTCCTTGGTCGCGGCAAGCCAGGTGTCGTAGGCGACGCCCTTGTGCTCGATCTCTTCCACCGCATGCCAGCGCCAGAGGTCCGCGGTGGCCTGATCGGCGTTCGCGAGATGGCGCGGGTTGGCGAGCAGTTCGTGCGCGATGATGGCGGTGAAATGCTCCAGCGCCATGGTCGCGGCGAGGTCGAGGATCGGCGGGCGCCCCTTCAGCAGGTCGAGGCTCTCCTGCACCGTCTGTTCGAGCGGG
The DNA here is from genome assembly GCF_036884275.1 of Sphingomonas kaistensis. NCBI lineage: Bacteria > Pseudomonadati > Pseudomonadota > Alphaproteobacteria > Sphingomonadales > Sphingomonadaceae > Sphingomonas > Sphingomonas kaistensis. Next base: position 109,294 of record NZ_CP145607.1, read on the forward strand.
GCGAGATCGTAGCCCGCGTCGACCGCGCGGCGGTTGAAGGCGACATGCTCGCGGCTGTGGATCACTTCCTGCGTGGTGAAGGCGCGGATTTCGCCCGCCAGCTTGTCATCGGCGGCGTGCAGGAAGGCGCGGATGCTTTCGATGAAATAGGTTTCGCCCTTGGGAAAGGTCGCGGACAGCGCGTTGTAGAGCGCGGTTTCGTAGGGCGAATTGTTGAGCCACCAGCGCGGGGTCTTGTCCGCACGGCCGAAACGGCGGTCGCGCGGGGTGATGGTGAGGTCGGTCGGGGTCACCGAAACACGCTCGAGACTTGCCACGCCCATCAACAATCTCCACTCCTTTGCGGCGTCACAACTGGTATCTGCTTACAAGAATGTCAATAAGTCCCCTGATCCGCAAACGGGTGTCGCCTTCCGAAAGCCGAAGCGCGGCCATGGCCGCCGCGCGCGCCTTGCTGCAGACGGAAGGCGCGGCCGCGGTGACATTGCAGGCGGTGGCGAAAAAGGTCGGTCGGACCCATGCCAACCTCCTGCATCACTTCGGCACTGCCGCCGGCCTGCAACGCGCGCTGGCCGAGGATATCGCGCAAACCGTCGCGGCCTCAATTGAAGGCGTGATCCAGCAACGCCGCGCCGGTCAGGCGACCGAGCGCGATGTGGTCGATGCCATGTTCGAAGCCTTCCGCCGCGAGGGCGCGGGGGAACTGATCGGCTGGGTCGCGCTGACCCGCCAGCGCGAGGCGCTGGAGCCGGTGGTAGCGGTGATCGAGCGGATCATCCGCACCATGCGCGCGCTTGGCGATCCACGCCCGGTCGACCGCATGACGCTCGCGCTGACTCTGCTGGCGATCGGCGACAGCCTGGCGGGCGAAGAGGTGGCGCGCGCCTGCGGTCTCGATCGCGGGGCGATTCGCGAGGTGGCGGCGACGACCATCGAAGCGCTGGCCGGTAGTCCTCTACGCGACTGATAAGGGAAAAGGCTGGCCGCCGCCGCGAAACGTTGGTCCAAGGGGGAGACCGAAACAATCTCAAGCAGCGGCGGCCCGAAGCGGTCCGAGGGGGGAACCGCACCGCTCCGTTGCCTTGGATATGGGTGCTTGGCTTTCAACAATCAAATGACTTAAGGCGGTGTCATTGATCGATTGGGCCAATGAGCACATTTCTTCCCACCCTTCGGCAGTTGCAATATCTGGTCGCGCTCCACGACCATGAGCATTTCGGGCGCGCCGCCGAAAGCTGCTTCATCACCCAGTCGACACTATCGGCTTCGCTGCGCGAGTTGGAGACTCTGCTCGGGTCGACTCTGGTGGAGCGTTCGCGCCGGGTGATGCGGTTCACGCCGCTGGGCGAGCGGATCGTGACCAAGGCGCGGCTGGTGCTTCGTGCAGCGGAGGAATTGGCCGAGATGGCCGAGGCCGAACGCGAGCCGCTTACCGGCGAGCTTCGCATGGCGGTGATCCCGACCATCGCGCCGTTTCTCTTGCCGCCCCTCCTCCCCCGCCTCCGCGCCGAGCATCCCAGCCTCAAGCTGTTCCTGCGCGAGGAACCGAGCGGCGCAGCCTGCGACGGCCTGGCGCGGGGCGCGGTCGATTGCGCGCTGCTGGCGCTGCCGTTCGACTGCGGCGAGATCGATCACGAGGTGCTGTTCGAAGATCGCCTGCTGGTCGCGTCGGCCGAAGGCGAAGTCACTGGCGACGACGTCAGGCCCGACGAGATCACCGCCAGCCGGATGCTGCTGCTGGAGGACGGCCATTGCCTCAAGGATCATGCGCTGGCGGCGTGCAATCGGCCCGACCTGCGCGTCTCGGCGATGATGCTGGGGACGAGCCTCCACACCCTCGTGCAGATGGTCGACAACAAGCTCGGAATCACGTTGGTGCCGCAGATGGCGGTCGATGCCGGGCTATTGGACGGCACCAGCGTCGAGGCGCGGCCGCTCAAGTCGGACGACGCGCGGCGCGAGATTGCGCTGATCTGGCGCAAGGGAAGCGCGCGCGAGCCGGAGTTCCGGCTGCTGGCGGCGGAGCTCAGAAGGCTGCGCTAGCAAGCGTCGTCCCGGCGCAGGCCGGGACCTCAGGAAATGGAGCGCTAATGCTCGCCTGAGGTCCCGGCCTACGCCGGGACGACGTTTTAATTACACGCCTACGTAGGACGCGTCGCCCGCTTGATCGGCGGACACCTGACGGGCCGGCAGCAGGTCGAAGCGGTCGGCGTTCATGACCTTGTTCCAGGCCTTGATGAAGTGCTGCACGAACAGCTCTTCATTGCCCGTCTCGGCATAGACTTCGGCGGTGGCGCGAAGCTGCGAGTTGGAGCCGAAGATGAGGTCGGTCCGGGTGGCCTTCCACTTCGGCGTCTTGCCGGCGCGGGTGAAGCCGATGAATTCCTCGTCGCTCGACGAATCGACCAGTTCCCAGAAGGTGTCGTTGTCGAGCAGGTTGACGAAGAAGTCGTTGGTCAGCTGACCCTTGCGGTCGGTGAACACGCCTTCCGGCCGGTCGCCGTGATTGGCGCCGAGCACGCGCAGGCCGCCGACCAGCGCGGTCATTTCGGGCGCCGACAGGCCCAGCAAGGCAGCGCGGTCGAGCAGCAGCTCTTCCGTGCGGACCGGCTGGCGGGTCTTCAGATAGTTGCGGAAGCCGTCGGACTGCGGCTCCATCCACTTGAAGCTGTCGACATCGGTCCACTCCTGCGTCGCATCGCCGCGGCCGCCGGAGAAGGGCACGGTAACATTGAAGCCGGCATCGCGCGCCGCCTTTTCAACCGCGACCGAGCCGGCGAGCACGATGGCATCGGCCATGCTGAGCTCACCGCGCAATTCGTCGATCTTGGCGAGGATGGTCTTGAGCTCTTCGGGCTCATTGACCTCCCAATTGACCTGCGGGTCGAGACGGATGCGCGCGCCATTGGCGCCGCCGCGATGATCCGACCGGCGATAGGTCGAGGCCGACGCCCAGGCGGTCTTGACCAGCTGCCCGATGGTAAGGCCCGATTCGAGGATTGCCTTGCCGAAGCGCTCGGTCTCCGCCTTGGCAGGTTCGCGGCCTTCGGGCACCGGATCCTGCCAGATCAGAGTCTCTTCCGGTACTTCCGGGCCGATGTAGCGAACCTTCGGACCCATGTCGCGATGGGTCAGCTTGAACCAGGCGCGGGCGAAGGCATCGTCGAGCGCCGCCTGATCGTCGCGGAAACGCTCGGAGATGGCACGGAATTCCGGGTCCATCTTCAGCGCCATGTCGGCGGTCGTCATCATGGTCGGAACGCGCTTGCTGGGATCACGCGCGTCGGGGGCCATGTCTTCGGGATCGGGATTGACCGGCTGCCACTGCTTGGCACCGGCCGGGCTTTCGACCAGTTCGTAGTCGTACTTGAACAGCAGGCGGAAATAGTCGCCGGTCCACTTGGTCGGGTTGTTCGACCAGCTGCCCTCGATGCCGCTGGTGGTGATGTGGCCCTTGCCGATGTCTCCCTCATCGGTCAGCCAGCCGAGCCCCTGCAGGTGAACGCTTTCCGACGCCGGGTTCTTGCCGAACCGCTCCGAAGGCTTGGCGCCATGCGCCTTGCCGAAAGCGTGGCCGCCGGCGGTCAGCGCAACGGTTTCCTCGCTGTTCATCGCCATGCGGCTGAAGGTCGCCCGCATGTCGCGCGCCGACTGCAGCGGGTCGGGGTTGCCGCCCGGGCCTTCCGGATTGACGTAGATGAGGCCCATCTGGATCGCCGCCAGCGGCCCTTCGAGGTCGGTCGCTTCGTCGGTGATGCGGGTTTCGGCGCCCTGGTCGACCCACAGCTCCTCGGTACCCCAGAAGGTGTCGCCCTCACTCTGGAAGACGTCGCGGCGGCCGCCGGCGAAGCCGAACACCGGCCCGCCCATGCTTTCGATCGCCACGTTGCCGGCGAGGATGAACAGGTCGGCCCAGCTGATGTTCTTGCCGTACTTCTGCTTGATCGGCCACAGCAGGCGGCGGGCCTTGTCGAGATTGCCGTTGTCGGGCCAGCTGTTGAGCGGTTCGAAGCGCTGCTGACCGCTGTTGGCGCCGCCACGGCCGTCGGTGACGCGATAGGTGCCGGCGGCATGCCAGGCCATGCGGATCATGAACGGACCGTAGTGGCCATAATCGGCCGGCCACCACGGCTTGCTGTCGGTCATCAGCGCGGTGAGATCATTCTTGAGCGCGGTATAGTCGAGGGCGTTGAACGCCTCGGCATAATCGAAGTCGGAGCCGAGCGGGTCGGGCGAGGCGCCGTTCTGATGCAGCATGTCGACCGGTAGCGCTTCAGGCCACCAATCCTTGTTCTGCCGCCCGAGCAGCGAGCGCGCCTTGCTTGCCTGATAAGGGCAGCCGCCGGAAAGTTCGCCGGTCTTTGCGTCCATGGGTGTTGGCTCCTCGCGAGTAGTGTTTGAGATTCGTGATCCTCTCCTAGCTGTGGGCGATGAAGCACCCAAACAAATCATTCTCGCCGGACTGACAGCTTTTTCCGATTGTACGAGCTTGGCGACAACGACACCGGGACGCGGACGCGGACGCGGACGCGGATGGCGACAGCCCTCCCGCCCCTGCCGTAAAGCTGTTACACCGCCGAGATGACCGCCACTCCCGACCAACGCCGCGCTCGAATGACGGCACTTTGCGGCGGCCTGATCCTGGTGCTGGCGCTGGGCGCCTTGCTGCTACCCGAAGTGGGGGCTTCGAGCGGCGCGTTGATCGTCGGCGAATTGTTGCTGATCGCCGGTCTGCTCGAAGTGATCGCCGCGACCGGACGGCGCGCGGCGCGGCTGCCCGCGACCCTTGCCGGGCTGGTGACGATGGCCGCGGGTACGCTGTTCCTGGCGCGGGAAGAAACGCGCTTTCTTCCCAATCTCACGGTGATGACCTTCTGGCTGGTGCTGCGCGTCGCGCTTCTGGTGGCCGCCACCCTTCAGGCGAGCGGATCGACGGTCCGGCGCTGGACCGGGCTGGCCGCCGCGACCGACCTTGCGCTGGCGGCGATCCTGGTGCTCGGGCTGCCGCTCGCCAGTATCATCGTCGCCCTGTTCGGGACGACCAGCGATCTCGTCGCCAGCTTTTCATGGATCCTCGCGCTCAGCTTTCTCGCGACGGGCGCGATGCTGCTTCAGATCGCGATCTGCGAGCGCGAGGGCGCGGCCTGAACGCCTAGTCGAGCGCCGCGCGCGTAACCTCGAAGCCCTTGCCTTCGAGCCGCTGGACCAGCGCCTCGATCGCCTCGGCGTCGCGGGCTTCGCATTCGACTTCGATCACCGTGTCCTTGGCCGGCAGCTTGGAAAAGATGCGCTGGTGGTTGGTTTCGATGATGTTGACCCCGCCTTCGTGAAAACAGGCGGTGATCGCGGCGAGCGCGCCGGGACGATCCTGCGCTCCGATTCGAAGCCGCGCGATCCGGCCGCAGCGGACCAGCTCGCGGATCAGCACGTTGGCGAGCAAGTGGGTGTCGATATTGCCGCCGCACAGCACGGTGCCGATCTTGCGCCCCTTGTAGGCATCGGGCGCGCCGAGCAGGTGAGCAAGGCCGGCGGCGCCCGCTCCTTCGACCACGGTCTTCTCGATCGCGACCAGCAGCGCCACGGCATGTTCGAGGTCGCGTTCGGAGACCAGTTCGATCCGATCGACATGGTCCTTGATGATCGCGCGGGTGAGCGTGCCCGGCTCCTTGACCGCAATGCCTTCGGCCAACGTGTCGCCGCCGATCGCCCCCGCGCCGCCTTCGACGACATTCTTCATCGAGGGGTATAGCTCGGCCTCGACCCCGACGATCTCGATGCCGGGTTTGAGCGACCGGGCGGCGATCGCCATGCCGCTGATCAGGCCGCCGCCGCCGATCGGCACGACCAGCGTGTCGAGCTCCGGCTCGGCCTCCAGCATTTCGATCGCGATTGTGCCGGTGCCGGCGACGATGGCGGGATCGTCGAACGGGTGAACGAAGACCAGACCCTCGGCCGCTTCGATCTCGCGGGCGCGGGCGTAGGCATCGTCGAAACGGTCGCCGTGCAGCACCACGCGCGCGCCATGTTCCTCGGTCTGCGCGACCTTCATCAGCGGGGTCGAGGTCGGCATGACGATGACGACCGGGATGCCTAATCGGCGGCCGTGGTAGGCGACCGCCTGCGCGTGGTTGCCGGCGCTCGCCGCGATCACCCCGCGGGCCCGCTCGTCGTCGGTCAGTTGCAGCAATTTATTGAGGGCGCCGCGCTCCTTGTAGGCGGCGGTGAACTGCAGGTTCTCGAACTTCAGCCAGACCTCCGCGCCGATGATCTCGGACAGCGTGCGGCTCTTAAGGAACGGGGTGCGGACCACGGCGCCGGCGATACGCTCGGCGGCGGTGCGGATGTCGTTGATATCGGGCGGTGTCATGCGAGGGCCAGCGCTAGCCCTTCCCTCGCGCGCCGACAATGCTAGGCCGTGCTTATGAAGATGCTTCTGCCGGGCGCCGCCGCCCTCCTCCTCGCCGCCGCGCCGGCCACCGCCGCCGATCTCCTCGTCACCAATGTGAAAGGCGTGCGGGTCACGGCCGACCGCAAGATTGAGCGCTTTACCGGGCTGCTGGTGGGCGAGGACGGCAAGGTGAAGCGCGTGTTGCACGGCGAGATGTTCAGGCTGCCATCCGGGACGCGGGTGCTGAACGGCGAGGGCAAGGTGCTGATGCCGGGCCTCATCGACTCGCACGGCCATGTGATGGGCTACGGCCTGGCGCTCGGGCAGCTCGACCTCACCGGCACGCGCAGCCTTGCCGAATTGCAGAGGCGGCTGCGCGATTATGCGGCGGCGAACCCCGACCGGCCGTGGATCACCGGGCGCGGCTGGAACCAGGAATTGTGGGCCGACAAGCGCTTTCCCACCAGCGCCGATCTCGACGCGGTGGTGAAGGACCGGCCGGTGTGGCTGGAGCGGGTCGATGGCCACGCCTCGGTCGGCAACAGCGCGGCGCTGCGGGCGGCGGGTGTAACGGCAGCAACCAGGGCGCCGACCGGTGGCGAAATCCGGAACGGTCTGTTCGTCGATGCGGCGACCGCGCTGGTCGATGCCCATGTCCCTGCCCCCACCGCGGCAATGCGGGCCGAAGCGCTAAGGCGCGGGCAGGAAGCCTTGCTGTCACGCGGGCTGACCGCCGTCGCCGACATGGGCACCAGCGTCGCCGACTGGAATGCGATGGTCGAGGCCTATGGCGCGGGCCGGCAGAAGCTGCGGATCTTCTCCTATGCCGCGGGCAGCGCGGAGCTGGCCAACTTGCAGCGGATCGCGCGGCGGGGTTCGCAGTTCGGCGACCGGCTGTGGTTCGCGGGCGTCAAGCTTTATGCCGATGGCGCGCTCGGCTCGCGCGGGGCGTGGCTCAAGGCACCGTATCACGATGCGCCGCACACCCGCGGGCTGCCGCTGCTGACCCCGGCTCAGCTGCGCGAACAGGGCGGGATCGCGGTGCGTAGCGGTTTCCAGGTCGCGGTGCATGCGATCGGCGATGCTGCGAACGACATGGTGCTCGGTGGGTTCGCGGCGATCGGCTGCGGCACGGGCGACAAGCGCTGCCGGGTCGAGCATGCGCAGATCGTCGACGTGCCGGACTTGAATCGCTTCGCGGCGGGCAAGGTCGTCCCCTCGATGCAGCCGGTGCACCAGACCAGCGACCGGCTGATGGCCGAAGCACGGCTCGGGCCGCAGCGTCTTGGCGGGGCGTACGCCTGGCAGACGCTGGCCCAGACCGGCGTACGCTTGCCGCTGGGATCCGACTTCCCGGTCGAGGACCCCAACCCCTTCCCCGGCCTAGCCGCGGCGATCAGCCGGCAGGGGATGGACGATCAGCCGGCGGGTGGGTGGCGACCGCAGGAGCGGCTGAGCCTGGCTCAGGCGCTCGCCGGCTTCACCCGCGATGCGGCCTGGGCGAGCTTTGCCGAGGGGGCAATGGGCGGGCTCGATGTCGGGCAGCAGGCCGACTTCATTCTGGTCGACCGCGATCCGGCGGCGGCGTCGGCGCATGATCTGGCGCGCACGCAAGTGCTGGAAACGTGGATCGCCGGGCAGAAGGTGTGGGAAAAGACGCCGAGCGTGACGCCTGAACGCGGCTGATCAGCGTTTAACGGCGCCCGCTCGCTCGATCAGCATGGCTGGGGTCAGCACCTGCGGCAGTTCCTCGGGCTCGGCGGCGCCCGGCGCGTACCACAGGTAGAGCGGGATCGCGCCGCGGCCGCGGCTGTCGAGAAATCGGGTGATCGCCGGGTCGGCATTGGTCCAGTCGGCCACCAGCACCTCGGCGTTTGCGGCCTTGAGCGCGTCGCGGACCGATTCGCGGTCGATGGTGCTGGCTTCGTTGACCTTGCAGCTCAAGCACCAGTCGGCGGTGAAATAAACGAATACCGGGCGACCGGCGGCGCGGGCGGCGGCGACCTTGGCCTCGCTCCACGCTTCGCCGCTATTGCCGCGCTGCGTGACCGCCATTTCGCCCCGGCCGATCCCGAACAGGGGCACGGCGACCAGCAGCAGCAGGGCGACGATCGGCGCGGCGAGGGCGGGCTCGCCCCTCCCCTGCCGGCGTCCGGCCATCAGTAGCGCGAGACCGAGCACCGCGCCGGAGACGAGGCCAAGCAGCAGCCCGCTCGCCCCGCCCTGCCGCCACAACAGCCACAACGCGGCGAGCGCCGACAGCGCCATCGGCACCGCGAGGATGCGCTGAAGCCGCATCATCCACGGCCCGGGTCTGGGCAAGCGCCTTCGCAGCGAGGGGACGAAGGCGAGGAGGAGGAACGGCAAGGCGAGGCCGAGCCCGAGGCCGGCGAACACCAGCAGCGCGCCTGCCGCCGGAAGCAGCAGGGCGGTGCCGAGTGCCGCGCCCATGAACGGCCCGGCGCAGGGCGTCGCGACAAAGGCGGCCAGCGCGCCCGTCGCGAAGCCGCCACGCGGATTGCTATCGCCGCCGAGCACGGGAAGCTTGAAAAGGCCGAGCAGGTTTAAGGTGATCGCGATCGCGAGCAGGAACAGCAGCAGGGTCGTCCGCGGGTCCTGCAACTGGAAGGCCCAGCCGGCGGCGCTTCCGCCGGCGCGCAGGGCGAGCAGCGCGGCGCCCAGCACCCCCGTCCCGACGATCGCGCCGGCGGTATAGCCGAGCGCGTCGGCCCGCGCCTCGCGCTCCTCGCCGCCGGCGCGGGCGAGTGCCAGGGCTTTCAGCGCCAGGATCGGGAACACGCAGGGCATGAGGTTGAGGATCAGGCCGCCCACCACCGCACCGAAAAAGGCGAACAGGAGCAGCCGCCAGGTTTCGCCGCCGCCCACCGCGCTTCCATCCTCGGGCACCGGGCCGGGCGCCGCAGCGAAGCGAAGGGCGCGACCGGTGCCGAGGTCGATGACGCCCTCGAAGCGTCCTGACGGCGCCGCGTCGAGGGGGAGCTCGGCAATCAGGCGGTCGGCGGTGCGGCGAAAGGTCTGCGCGTCGGCATAGCGGATCGCCTCGCCGGTGATGGCGTACAAATAGGGCGCGGTGACCGTGACACTCTCGGGCAGCGGGATCGCGACCTGTAGTTTGTCGCCGGCGACGGCATAGCTGGCCGCAGACCCAAGCGGCTGGGGTAGCTTCGCCCGCCATTCATCGAAGCGGGGGTCGGTCGGACCGCTGCCAACGGGCAGGTCAAGCGCGACCTTCCCTCGTTCGGGGACGCACACCGTGTCGGTGCAGACGAGGTAATCCAGGCTGGCGCGGATCGGCAGCGTTCCGCTGGCATTTTTCGGCACCTTGAGGCGCACGAGAACGGCATAGGGGCCCTTGAACACATGGTTCATCAGATCCGCCACCACCAGCCTGGTCGGGACCGGATAGCGCAGCGGGCCGGCGGCGGCGCCTTGCGGAAACTGCCACGCCACGCTCATCGGCTTGCCCGCGTCGCCCGGGTTCTCCCAATAGCCGTGCCAGCCCTCTTCAGGGGTCATGACCAGCGCGAGTTCGACTTCCTGCCCCGGTGCCGCGGGCCCTTCGGCGACCAGGGCGATGCCCATGTGCCGCTGCCCGCTGCCGAGCTGGGCGGCGGCGGGAACGGCGAGGATCAGGGCGAGGACGAACGTGAGGAAACGGAGCATTCGGCTGCCCCTTACGTCATTGCGAGCCACAGGCGAAGCAATCCACTTGGCCGTAGCTGGATTGCTTCGCTTCGCTCGCAATGACGACAAGTCAGTCGAGGTTGGGCCGCAGCCAGCGGGCGGCGGTGTCGATGTCGACCCCGCGCCGCTCGGCATAATCCTCGAGCTGGTCCTGCCCGATCCGCGCCACGCCGAAATAAGCGCTGTCCGGATGGGCAAAGTAAAATCCCGACACCGCCGAGGCCGGCAGCATGGCGAAGCTTTCGGTCAGCCGGATCCCCGCCGCCTCGCCGCCGAGCAGCTCCAACAGCAGGGGCTTCAGGCTATGTTCCGGGCAGGCGGGATAGCCGGGCGCCGGCCGAATGCCGCGATAGCGTTCCTTGATGAGGTCTTCGTTCGAGAGGTTTTCGTCGGGCGCATAGCCCCACAGCTCGGTCCGAACATGCTGGTGCAGCCGCTCGGCAAAGGCCTCGGCCAAGCGGTCGGCGAGCGATTTCAGCATGATGTCGCTGTAATCGTCCTTGTCTGCCTGGAAGCGCTCGAGATGCGGCTCGATCCCGTGAATCGCTACCGCGAAACCGCCGAGCCAGTCGTTTTCCTCGGCAATGAAATCGGCGAGGCACATGTTGGGCCGGCCCTCGCGCTTGCGGACCTGCTGTCGGAGCATGGGCAGGCGTTTGTCCGCGGCAACGATGTCGTCGCCCTCGCGGTGCGCGGGCCACAGGCCGACCGTGCCCTTGGCGGTGAGCCAGTTTCCTTCGATGATCTGGTCGAGCATCGCCTCGGCATCGTGGAACAGGCTGCGCGCTTCCTTGCCGACCACCGCATCGTCGAGGATCGCGGGATAATTGCCGTGTAGCTCCCACGCGCGGAAGAAGGGCGTCCAGTCGATGACTTGGCGGAGATCGGCGAGGCTCCACCTATCGAAGCGATGAATGCCGGAGCGCAGCGGCTTGGGGCTAGGGCCAGCGGCAGCGCCGTCGAAGTGGTTGGCGCGGGCCTCGGCGAGGGGAGCGAGATCGCTCTGTCCCCTGCCCTCGCGCTGTTCGCGCAGCTGCTGATAGTCGCTGGCCGTACGGCCGATCAGTTCCTGGCGTTGCGGGCCGTCGCTGACCAGCGATCCCGCGACGCCCACCGCGCGGCTGGCGTCCAAGACGTGAATCACCGGGCCAGAGTACTTCGGCGCGATGCGCAGCGCGGTGTGGGCGCGGCTGGTGGTCGCGCCGCCGATCAGCAGCGGGCGGGTCATGCCGGCGCGCTCCATCTCCTCGGCGACGGTCACCATCTCGTCGAGCGAAGGGGTGATGAGGCCGCTGAGGCCGATGATGTCGGCGCCATTCTCGTTCGCCGCTTCGAGGATCTTGGGCCAGGGCGTCATCACGCCGAGATCGATCACTTCGAAGCCGTTGCACTGCAGCACCACGCCGACGATGTTCTTGCCGATGTCGTGGACGTCGCCCTTGACGGTGGCCATCACGACCTTGCCCTTGCCGGCAGTCTCGCCCGGCACCTTTTCGGCCTCGATGAAGGGGAGCAGGTGAGCAACCGCTTTCTTCATCACGCGGGCGGACTTGACCACCTGCGGCAGGAACATCTTGCCCGACCCGAACAGGTCGCCGACGATGTTCATGCCGTCCATCAGCGGCCCTTCGATCACCTCGATCGGGCGCTTGACGGTGTGGCGGGCTTCCTCCGTGTCGTCGACGACGTGCGCGTCAATGCCCTTGACCAATGCATGGGCGAGGCGTTCGCGGACGGGCCAGCTGCGCCACGCCGCTTCACGCACCTCGACGGCGGCATCGGTGCCGCGAAAGCGCTCGGCCAGCGTGATCAGTCGCTCGGTCGAGTCCGGGCGGCGGTCGAAAATGACGTCCTCGCAGGCGTCGCGCAGCTCGGGATCGATCGCGTCATAGACGTCGAGCTGGCCGGCGTTGACGATCGCCATGTCGAGCCCGGCGGGAATGGCATGATACAGGAACACCGAGTGCATCGCGCGGCGCACCGGCTCGTTGCCGCGGAAACTGAACGACAGGTTCGACAGCCCGCCCGAGAAGTGGACGTGCGGGCAGCGGCGCTTGATCTCGCGCAGCGCCTCGATGAAGTCGATGGCGTAGCGGTTGTGCTCTTCGATCCCGGTCGCGACGGCAAATACGTTGGGGTCGAAGATGATGTCTTCGGGCGGAAAGCCGATCCCGGTGAGGAGCTTGTAGGCGCGCTCACAGATCTCGATCTTGCGGGCGGCGGTGTCGGCCTGGCCGACCTCGTCGAAGGCCATGACCACGACCGCGGCGCCATAGGCCATGCAGGCGCGGGCCTGGACGAGGAACGGCTCCTCGCCTTCCTTCATGCTGATCGAATTGACGATCGGCTTGCCCGACACGCACTTCAGGCCCGCTTCGATCACGCTCCATTTGGAGCTGTCGATCATCACCGGCACGCGGGCGATGTCGGGTTCGGCGGCGATGCGCTTCAAAAAGGTCGTCATGGCCAGTTCGCCGTCGAGCAGCGCCTCGTCCATGTTGACGTCGATCACCTGCGCGCCATTCTCGACCTGGTCGCGCGCGACCTCGACCGCGGCGTCGTAATCGCCCGCGAGGATCAGTTTCTTGAACTTGGCCGAGCCGGTGACATTGGTCCGCTCGCCGATGTTGACGAAGGACGACCCGGAAGAAACGGCATTCACGCGGCGATCACCATCGGTTCGAGACCGGCGAGCCGGGTCTTCACAGGTACTTGCGGGAGGGCACGCGGGGGAAGATCGCGCACGAAGTCGGCGATGGCGCGGATGTGCGCCGGGGTGGAGCCGCAGCAGCCGCCGAGGATGTTGACCTGGCCGCTCTTCGCCCATTCGCCGACGAGGCTGGCGGTGGTTTCGGGCAGTTCGTCATAAGCGCCGAGATCGTTGGGCAGGCCGGCATTGGGGTAGATCATCACCAGTGCGTCGCAGCTGTCTGCGAGCGTGCGGACATGCGGGCGAAGCTGCTCGGCACCGAACGAGCAGTTCAGCCCAATGGTCACCGGCCGGGCGTGGCGAACGGCGTGCCAGAAGGCTTCCACCGTGTGGCCCGACAGGTTGCGGCCGGAAAGATCGGTGATGGTCATCGACAGCATGATCGGCAGGTCGCGGCCGAGCGCCTCGCCCGCTTCCAGCGCTGCCTTGATCCCGGCCTTGGCGTTCAGCGTGTCGAAGATCGTTTCGATCAGGATGAAGTCGACGCCGCCTTCAACCAGCGCATCGATCTGCTCGCGGTAGACGTCCTTCAGGTGGTCGAAGTCGATCTCACGGAAGCCGGGGTCGTTGACGTCGGGCGATAAGGACAGGGTCTTGTTGGTCGGTCCGATCGCGCCCGAGACGAAACGGCGGCGGCCGTCGCGGGCCTGAAACTCGTCGGCGACGCGGCGGGCGATGCGGGCGCTTTCGAGGTTGATCTCGCGGACCAGATGCTCGGCGCCGTAATCGGCCTGGCTGATGCGGTTGGCCGAGAAGGTGTTGGTTTCGGCGATGTCCGCGCCGGCTTCGAAATAGGCGCGGTGGATCGCTTCAGGGACGTCCGGGCGGGTCAGCGCCAGAATGTCGTTATTGCCTTTCTGATCATGGCCGAGGCCGAGCGTGCCGGCATAATCGGCTTCGGAAAGGCCGCAATTCTGGATCTCGGTCCCGAAGGCGCCGTCGATGATCAGGATACGCTGCGCGGCCGCATCGCGCAGGGCCTCACGCGCGCTCATTTGATGGCCTCGGCGGCTTCGCACGGCGCGCGGACGCCGAGCAGGTGACAGATGGCATAAGCGAGTTCGGCCCGGTTGAGGGTGTAGAAATGGAAATGGCGGATGCCACCAGCGTAGAGCTGACCGCACAGTTCGGCCGCGACGGTGGCGGCGATCAGCTGACGCGCCGCAGGAAGCGCGTCGAGGCCCTCGAACATTCGGTCCATCCACGCCGGGATGGCCGCGCCGCACAGGCCGGCAAACTTGCGGGTCTGGGCGACGTTCGACACGGGTAGGATACCGGGCACGATCTCCGCATCGATGCCCGCTGCCGCCGCACGATCGCGGAAGCGGAAGAAGTTGTCGGCAGAAAAGAAGAATTGGCTGATCGCGCGCGTCGCCCCGGCGTCGATCTTGCGCTTCAGATTATCAAGGTCGCTGTCGGGACAATCGGCCTGCGGGTGAACCTCGGGATAGCAGGCGACGCTGATCTCGAACGGCGCAATCCTCGTCAGGCCCACGACGAGGTCGGCGGCATTGGCATAGCCTTGCGGATGCGGCGCATAGTCGCGGCCCTCTTCGGGCGGATCGCCGCGCAGCGCGACGATGTGGCGCACCCCGGCGTCCCAATAGGCGCGTGCGATTTCGTCGATCTCGGCCCTGCTGGCATCGACGCAGGTGAGATGCGCCGCCGCGGGAAGGCTGGTTTCACGAACGATCCGAGACACGGTCTGGTGAGTCCGTTCGCGGGTCGAACCGCCCGCGCCGTAGGTGACCGAGACAAAGCGCGGGCATAGCGGCTCGAGCATCTTGATCGAGCGCCACAGCGTCTCGTTCATCGGATCGGTCTTGGGCGGGAAGAATTCGAAGCTGACGTCGATATCGCCGCGAGCATGCGCGAACAGCGGCGGCGGCTCGGCGGCGGGAAACGGCACGGGCGCAATGGCGGGCATGGGGGCGCTGCTCATGCGGCCTTCCTTTCCTGATCGAGGCGGGGCGGACGAACGCCGGCCCATAGAGTGACGGTCAGCTCCCCGCCTTCGAGATGGCGGACGACCTTGCCGTCGAGCCCGGCGGCGCCGAGCCAGCCGAGCACGGCGTCGTCGGCAAAGCCCAACCGCGCGTGCTGGGCGGTATCGCGCAATTCCTCGCGTTCGTGCGGCGCGAAATCGATGATCAGCAGCCGGCCGCCCGGACGCAGCAGCCGGGCGCCTTCGACGATCGCGGCGGCGGGCGACTGCGCGTAGTGCAGCACCTGGTGGAGCAGCACGACGTCGGCCTCGCCGTCGGGCAGCGGCAGCGCGTACATGTCGCCCTGGCGGAGCGAGACGGCATCGATCCCCGCTTCCTCGAGCTTGACCCGGGCCAGCCGCAGCATTTCGGTCGAACGGTCGATGCCGATGCTGCGGGTGGCGGCCTGGCCGAACAGTTCGATCATCCGCCCGGTGCCGGTGCCGATGTCGACCAATTGTCCGATCGGACCGTCGCCAAGCGCCTCGCGGATCGCGTCCTCGACCTGCGCGTCGGCGACATGGAGCGAGCGGATCTCGTCCCATTGCGCCGCGTGAGCCGCGAAATAGCGCGCCGCGGCCTCGGCCCGGTCGGCCCGAACCGCGGCCAGGCGCGCCCGGTCGGCGGAAAACTGGCGGGTGGTGACGGGATCGGCGACCGCGTCCCACAGCCCGACCAGCGCCTCGACCAGCGCCGGCTCACCAAGCTGGAGGAACACCCAGCTCCCTTCCTTGCGCCGTTCGATCAGCCGCGCGTCGGCAAGGATCTTGAGGTGCCGGCTAACCCGCGGCTGGCTTTGCGCCAGCACCTGCGCAAGCTCGCCCACCGTCAGCTCCATCTCCTGCAGCAAAGCGAGGAGGCGCAACCGACTGGGATCGGCCAGCGCCTGAAACAGGTCGGCCAGGGGAAGCGTAATGGTCATGACTTAACGATATAAAGATATCTTTATATCTACAAGCGCCGATGTGCGAGATCCCCGCGCAAAAACGGTTCGTCGCAAAAGAGAATTGCGCTGCGGCCTCGCCTCACCTAAATCCGCGCGCTGGCTTGACCCAAATATGGGCGGGTCGCTTGGGTAGCCGACCTCGTCTCAAGGGAGGGAAGCGCCCGAAAACATAGGGATGGAAACCGATATGAAGAAGATCGCACTCGCCGCCGTCGCGGTTCTGGGTCTCACCGTCGCTGCTTGCCAGGACAATGCTCCGGACAACGCCGTCTCGACCGAGAACACCATCGAGACCGAAGCTGCGGCTGACACCAACTCGGCGATCGCCGGCACCGAGAACCTCGGCGCCGCTGCCGACAACGCTCTCGACGCCGCTGGCAACAGCCTGTCTAACGCCGGCAACTCGATCGAGAACGCCGCTGAAGACGTCGCCAACGGCCAGGACAACGTCGCTGGTCAGTAAGACCTACGACGCCTGACAAGGCATCAAGGGAGGGCCGTCCGGGAAACCGGGCGGCCCTTTCTTATTGAGCGCCGAGTTCAGGTTCGATCGACGCTGGCTTTCAGCACAGCGAGGCATTCCGGATCGATCGCGGTGCCACTGGCGTCGGACATGATGCGAAGTGCTTCGTCGACGGGAAGGGCGCCCCGATAGGGCCGGTCGGAAACCAGCGCGTCGTAGAAGTCGCAGGTGGTGATGATTCGCGTGTGACGACTGATTGCCGCGCCGGGCAGTCCGAGCGGATAGCCGCATCCATCGAGCCGCTCGTGATGCGCCGCGGCGATATCCGCCAGATCCGAGAACGCGCCGATGCGACCGAGGATCGCGCGGGTGTGGGTGGCGTGGTCTCGCATCTCCGCCCATTCGCGATCGTCGAGGCCGCCCGGTTTTTCGAGGATCGCGCTCGACACGCCAAGCTTGCCGACATCGTGCAGCACCGCGGCGCGGCGGAGCCAGCGGACCTCGTCGGCGGTCATGTCGAAGGCGGTCGCCATTCGCGCGCTCAAATCGCCGACGCGCTTCGAATGGCCGGCCGTAAACGGGCTCTTGGCATCGATCACCTGGCCGAACGCGTCCGCGATCGAATCGAGATAGGCGCCATCGAGCGGGCGATCGGAACAATGGGGTGCGAGGCGGACAACGCGGCCCTCGATCGTGGGTGATGAGAGAACTTGCCAGAAGGTTGGTGACGCGCTCACGGCAAGAAAAGCGTCCACCAGCGCGGGATCGAACCAGTCGCCGCTGCGACGCCTCACTTCGTCAGCGGCTGCTTCCCGCCCAGCATGGGAATGAAAGACGTCGGCGACTTGCGCCATCAGGGCGATCCGCGACAGGAGCGGGATCGCTTCCCCTTGCAACCGCCCCGGCCGCCCGGAGCCATTCCAATGCTCGTCGAGATGATAGATCGCGTCGCACACCGCGTCGCTAAAGCGGAGGGTGCGGGCGATGTCCGCGCCGCGGGTGCAGCGCGAGACGATCAGGTCCTGCGCGATCGCATCGCCGTTAAGCAAGATGTTGCCGATCGCGCGCGCCCGCTGGCGCAACGAGCCGCCCTTGGCGGTCCTGCTGAACACGAAATGCAGGGTCGAGGCGAGGCTGGTGCCGACCGTTTTGTAACCGGCCTTGAAAGCGCGATCGTCGGCTTCATAGAGTTCGCAGATCCGGGCGGCATTGCTGCTGCAGCCGAGGTCCTTGAGCAGCAAGGCGTAGTAGAGATCGCCGAGGTCGGCATCGGACAGACCGATCGCGCGGCCCACCTGCATCCCGATCCAGCAGGTGCGGATACAATGGCCGGCCGGCTGTCCTTCGGTGAGGTCGAGCGCGTGGCTGAACGCAGCAATGACTTCAGCCCGGCTGGCCGTGGGAATCGCGATGGGCTGATGCAGCATGGCGGCCAGTTAGGAGATGCCGTTTAGCGCCGTCATACCGACAATGGTTAAGGGCGCATTGTGGATCGGTCCGGATCGAATGGTTTCGACCGTCCGCAACAGGACTGGCGCCGAAGCCTGCACCGGTTCACAACATCATGGTGAGGCATTTTCTGGATTCCGACTGGCTCGCCCCCAATGTGATGCGAGTAGCGGTTGACCCGGCGGTGGCGAAGAGCTTTGCCGATCTTGCGGACCCCGTCCTCCCTGCCGGCTATCATGTCGCCCGGCCCGCGTGGGAAAGCGATATCCGGTGGATCTCGGCCGGGGACGAAGCGACTTTTGCGCGCTTCCAGTCCGCGTTCGACGCGCTGGACGTCGCCCGGCACGTGGCGGAGTATGTCGCGGTCGACCGGGCCATCCGACTGTATCAGGGCTTTGTCGTCGTCCGCAGCGAATGTGCGAAAGAGGATTTCCATCTCGATTGGAAAGATACCGGCAATCAGGCTTTCACTCTCCTGACCCCGGTCGGGCCGCCGCCGACCGCAGGCTTCGGACTTAAATTCAAGACACTGACGGGCGAGACGCGATCCTATGAGTATCGCGAAGGCGAAGCGCTGATCTTCGGCGACCATTTCGTGCATTCGACGGCGCCCGGCCGCTCGGATCCGCCGACCGCGCTGTTGTGCTTCAACCTCGGCACCGACCGGATGGCGGACTGGCCTGCGATCCGAGACACCGCCGGCCATCAGGGCGGGCGGGTGCGGCGTCCCGACGGGAGCTTCGAGCCGAGCGCATAAGAAAAGGGCCCCGGCAATGAATGCCGAGGCCCTTCCCTTTTGCGTCGCTTGGATGGCGGGACTTAGAAGTCCATGCCGCCCATGCCGCCCATGCCGCCGGGCATGCCGCCGGCCGCGGGCTTGTCGTCCGGAAGCTCGCTCACCGCCGCTTCGGTGGTGATGAGCAGGCCGGCAACCGAGGCTGCGTCCTGAAGCGCGGTGCGGACGACCTTGGTCGGGTCGATCACGCCGGCCTGAACCAGGTTCTCGTAGGTGTCGGTCTGAGCGTTGAAGCCGAGGTTCGAGTCGTTACCGTCGAGCAGCTTGCCCGAGATCACCGCACCGTCATGACCGGCATTGGACGCGATCTGACGGACCGGCGCGTAGAGCGCCTTGCGGATGATATCGACGCCGCGAGTCTGGTCGTCGTTCTGACCCTTGAGGCCTTCGATCGCCTTGGTGGCGTACAGCAGGGCCGTACCGCCGCCGGGGACGATGCCTTCTTCAACCGCGGCGCGGGTCGCGTGGAGGGCGTCGTCGACGCGATCCTTGCGCTCCTTCACCTCGACCTCGGTCGAACCGCCGACCTTGATCACGGCCACACCGCCGGCGAGCTTGGCGAGGCGCTCCTGGAGCTTCTCGCGATCATAGTCGCTGGTGGTGACTTCGATCTGCTGGCGGATCGCACCGACGCGGCCTTCGATGCCGGACTTGTCACCCGCGCCATCGACGATGGTGGTGTTGTCCTTGTCGATGGTGACGCGCTTGGCGGTGCCGAGCATGCCCACGGTGACGTTCTCGAGCTTGATGCCGAGATCTTCCGAGATCATCTCGCCGCCGGTCAGGATCGCGATGTCCTCGAGCATCGCCTTGCGGCGATCGCCGAAGCCCGGCGCCTTGACGGCCGCGACCTTGAGGCCGCCGCGCAGCTTGTTGACGACCAGGGTCGCCAGCGCTTCGCCTTCGATGTCCTCGGCGATGATCAGCAGCGGGCGACCGCTCTGGACCACGGCTTCGAGGATCGGCAGCATCGCCTGCAGGTTCGAGAGCTTCTTCTCGTGGATCAGGATGTACGGATCGGCGAGCTCGACCTGCATCTTCTCCGGGTTGGTGATGAAATAAGGCGACAGATAGCCGCGGTCGAACTGCATGCCTTCGACGACGTCCAGCTCGAACTCGAGACCCTTGGCCTCCTCGACGGTGATGACGCCTTCCTTGCCGACCTTGTCCATGGCTTCGGCGATCTTTTCGCCGACTTCACGGTCGCCGTTGGCCGAGATGATGCCGACCTGGGCGACTTCGCCCGAGTTGGCGACCGGCTTGGAACGGCTCTTGAGGTCTTCGACCACCTTGGCGACGGCGAGATCGATGCCGCGCTTCAGGTCCATCGGATTCATGCCGGCCGCGACCGACTTCATGCCTTCGCGAACGATCGCCTGGGCGAGCACGGTGGCGGTGGTGGTGCCGTCGCCGGCGATGTCGTTGGTCTTCGAGGCCACTTCGCGCAGCATCTGCGCGCCCATGTTCTCGAACTTGTCCTTGAGCTCGATCTCCTTGGCGACGGTGACGCCGTCCTTGGTGATGCGCGGTGCGCCGAAGCTCTTGTCGATGACGACGTTTCGGCCCTTGGGCCCAAGCGTCACCTTGACCGCGTCGGCGAGGATGTCGACGCCGCGCAGAATGCGCGCACGCGCGTCGCGGCTGAATTTCACGTCCTTGGCTGCCATGTGGCTACCCTTTCAGATCTTGGAGAATTGGAAAATTGTTGAAAAGCGAACGCTCAGCCGACGATGCCGAGAATGTCGCTTTCCTTCATTATGATCAGGTCTTCGCCGTCGACCTTGACCTCGGTGCCCGACCACTTGCCGAACAGGATGCGGTCGCCGGCCTTGACCTCGAGCGGGGTCACCTGACCGTTGTCGTTACGAGCACCGGTGCCGACCGAGACGACTTCGCCTTCTTGCGGCTTTTCCTTGGCGGTGTCGGGAATGATGATCCCGCCGGCGGTCTTTGCCTCGGCCTCGATCCGGCGGACGAGAACTCGATCATGAAGCGGCCTGAAAGCCATGTGCTAGCCCCTTTGCTAGTTGCTTTGATGAATGGTTCCGCTGGCACTCACTTGGGGAGAGTGCCAGCGTCGAGGGGCATATGTGGCGGGGGGTGGCCTGCGTCAAGAACCAGCCCGAGCTTCTCTCGTTGCGACCAGCGCCACAGCATCAGCACCGCGACGATCCCGAGACCCAGCGCAAGTCCGATCCAGATCCCGCGGCCGCGCAATGAGGTCTCGAACGCCAGCCACGCGCCGACCCCGATCCCGACGACCCAATAACCGAAGGCGGCAAAGAACATCGGGACGCGGGTATCGTGCAGGCCGCGCAGGATCGAAGCGCCCACGACCTGCGCCCCGTCGGCCAGCTGAAACACGGCGGCGATCAGCAGGAATTGCACCGCAAGCGCCAGCACCGCCGCGCTTTCGGGCTTGCTCATGTCCAGGAACAACGCGGCGAGCGGACGGGGGAACAGCCACATGATCAGCGCCGAAGCGAGCGCGAAGACCAGCGCGAACGCGATCGCGACCCGCCCTGCCCGCGTCACCCACAGAGGGTCACGCGCGCCGTGGCCGTAGCCGACCCGCACCGTCGCCGCCTGCGCAAGGCCCAGGGGCACCATGAACATCAGCGCGGCGAGCTGCAGCGCGATGACGTGCGCGGCGACGCTGGTGGTGTCGATCAGGCCCATCAGATAGACTGCGGCGCTGAACACCCCGACTTCGAAGCTCCAGGTCAGGCTGATCGGAATGCCGAGCCTGGCGAGTTCGCGGAAACGCACCCAATCGGGCCGCCACCAATGGCCGAATAGGTGCATCATCCGCAGGCGCGGCAAGCGCACCGCAGCAAGGATCTGCAGCGCAAGCATCGCGACGTTGGTGATGACGGTGGCCAGCGCGCTTCCCTGCATACCGAACGCCGGCATTCCGAAGTGGCCGAAGATCAGGCCGTAATTGAGAAAGGCGTTCAGCGCGACGCCGCCCAGCGCCACCACCAGCGGCACCCAAGCGCGATTGAAGGCGGTGAGGAGGTTCCTCATCAGAAAACCGAGCAGGGTCGGCCACAGCGCCCATTGCAGCACATTCATGAAACTGCCGGCCGAGCGGCTCAGCGCCGGATCCTGACCGAGCGCGAGAAACAAGGGCTCGGCGAAGGACAGCAAAATGGTACCGGCGAGCGCGTAGAGACTGACCAGCCACAGCCCCATGCGGAAGCTGCGCCGGCTGTCCCGTGCCGCGCCTTTCCGCCGCCCGAGCGCGGCGGCAATCATGGGGGAGATGGCGACCGAAAGGCCGACCCCGGTGAACAGCAGCAGATTGTAGAGGTTCACCGACAGCGCGGCCGCGGCAAGCGCCTTGGGATCGAGCCGCCCGAGCAGCAGGACGTCGGTGGTGGTAATGGCATTGGCGGCAAGGTTGGAGAGGATCAGCGGCCAGGCCAGCGCGAACGTGGCCACGGCTTCCTCGCGGGTCGAACGGGGAGCGATGGGAAGCGTCGGCATGGGCGGCGCTTAGCCGGGGTCAGGGCGGAGAGCCACCGGACAGCGGAAAGTGAACGGGCACCGAAAGACCAGAGGAATTCGATGGCCGCGGGAACGCCATCGAAGCACGCCCTCACTCTAAAGGGTATAGCGACACCCATCCCGAATTGGGAAATCTGTAACTCATGTTATAAAGGAATGCTCCATCTAAGGGTTAGACTCGCGAATAAAAAATGTTTAATAAAGAGTTAATGTCGCGGTTTGGGTGAGTCGCGCCGCTGGCATTGGACAAGTTTTGAGTAGGGGATCACATCATGGGCAAGACATTCATTGCCGCGGCCGCGCTTGCGGCGGCGACCCTGGCGACGCCGGCAAGTGCCGCCATCATCATCAGCACGGGCGGCAACACCGCGCAGGGCCAGACGGTCCAGTTCAACACGCAGCAGACCGGCACCACCATCACCGGCACTACCAACCAGACCAACACGCCGGTGACCTTCACCCGAGTCGGCGGTGGTGGATCGCTGGCGTCGGACGCGGCTGGCCAGGCGGTTGTCATCAACAACGGTTCGGATCCCAGCAATCTGACCGGAACGGTGGCCGTCGATCTGTTCGGCAACACTGCCGCCAGCTACATCGAATTCAACCTCCCCGGCATCCCCGGCACTCCGCCGCCTGCCGAGTCGACCACGGTTCTCATTCAGGCGTTGTCGACCGACGGCTTGACCGTTCTTGCTTCCAACGAGCTGGAGCTGAACGGTAATGGTCAGAATTACTTCAACATCACGGGCACCAATGGTGACACCTTCGGTGGTTTCCGCATCACGCTGGCGCCGGTCGATACGGGCGTCGGTGCACTGCAGAACGTCCGCGTGATCACCTCGGTCGCCGCCGCGGTGCCGGAGCCCGGCACCTGGGCGCTGATGCTGCTCGGCTTCGGCGGGGTCGGCGTGTCGATGCGCCGCCGTCGTTCCAAGGTGCTGATGCAGGTCGCCTGATCGACCCAAGGCATTTGCCTTACAAAACGAAAATGGCTCGGCCGCAAGGCCGGGCCATCTTCGTTGAAGCCACGTTCTTGATAAGCGCCGCTGATGTTCGGCTATGCCGCGCCTTCCGGATGCCAGCATAGAGACCGCAGGTAACTCGCTGACGCGCCTCGTCGCGGATGAAGCGCGCCACGACGGACTGCGCAAACCTTGCCAATTTGCCTATTTGGTTAGTGTGCCACCCTGTCGGGGAGCGGGTTATGACCATCAGGGCAAGCAGGGGACGACGGCTGGTCAAGATGGCGGACCGAACGAACCTGTTCACCGATGCGCAGCAGGCGACATTTCTCTCGCACTTTTGGCGACCTGCAACCTCGGGATGAGCGCCGATGCGGCGGGGGTCGACCGACGCGTGATCTACGATCGGCTTAGGCACGATGAAGCCTTTGCAAGCGCTTTTCACGTCGCTGAGGAAACCGGGGTCCAGAACTTGCGCGCCGAACTGGTTCGTCGTTTGCAGGCGGTGACGCCTGACGAGGTGGCACCGGCAAGCCTGCCCGGGCTCGATAGCAATTTCATCCTCAATCTTCTGAAGCAGCATGAGCGGTCGCTCGGCGTGGAGAGCGGCGACCGACGGCCGCGGCGATCGAATGCCGCGGAGGCGGCGGCGCGCCTGGCCAAGCTGATGGAGCGGATGCGCGAGGAACATCGGCGTGAGCTGGCGGCAAAGCGGGCGGCCAAGGCGAAAGCGAAGGCGGCCGAGCAGCACGCAGCCGAAGGATAAAAAGAAAGGGCGGCATCGAGCTGTCGATGCCGCCCTTTCGGCAGATCAAGGCGTGGTGGCTTACGCGGCTTGCAGGATCGGTTTCACCCGGCGCGTACGACGCATCGAGGCACCGACCGCGCCGAAGCCGATCAGCATCAAGGCCCAGGTGCCCGGCTCCGGAACGGCCGCCGTCACATAGACACGGTCGACGCCGAAGTCGGCCGCCGTCACGCCGCCGCCATTGAAGCGAAACGCGACGTTCTGCGCACCGGTGGAGGTCGCCACGAACGACGAGCTGAAGTTCAGCCAGGTCTGGGCCGGAGTGCCCGATGGGCTGCCCGCGGTGAGCACCGAGCCGACCGAAGCGCCGTTCACGAGGAAGCCAAGGGTGGCATCGAACGGATTACTGATGCCGTTGGCCGGCGCATAATAGTCGAACCCGATGTCGTAGCGGACGCCCGCGACGAGGTTCACCAGCTGCGACAAGGTGTGGGGGCTGGCGGTGTCGGACGAAAAGTAAGCCAGGCGCGAACCGACCGCATCCGGGCTTGCGCTCGACACGTTGTTGGTGCCGATGGCTTCGCCAAACGCCCCCGTCGGATAGTTCGACGCCTGGTTGTAATTGATCACGACGGGCGCGGTGCCTTGCGGCAACGGGCCGAGGTTGACGGTCCAGCCCGTGAAACCATTTTCGAAACTGCCGTTTGCCAGCAGGTTGGTCGCTGCGGCTGCCGGGCTGGCCGAAACGGCTAGCGCCAATGCGCCAGCAAAAATTGCGGTTTTCATGAATTCTCCCCTGTGACTTGACCTTCTCGGGTCGCAAAAAGGTTTACCAGAAAGTTAACCCTTGCAGGAGTCATTGCTTAACTGGGAGCAATGATCTTCTGTGCCGTTATGGGGCGTTTCCGCAAGCACCATCCTGCTTCTCGTCCATGATCAGCGTGGATGAAAAACCTGATTCTAGAGGTGCTTGTTACGCACCTGCTCGAAGGCA
This sequence comes from Sphingomonas kaistensis, assembly GCF_036884275.1. NCBI lineage: Bacteria > Pseudomonadati > Pseudomonadota > Alphaproteobacteria > Sphingomonadales > Sphingomonadaceae > Sphingomonas > Sphingomonas kaistensis. The sequence goes on from NZ_CP145607.1 coordinate 133,950, forward strand.
ATTTAGCGCCGCCGTCACATTCGAATTGAATACGATCACTCAGGCCCGAGTTGCGTGTGCGTTTGACGGCGTTCTAGACTGATCTCGCTCGGCGAGGAGAACGATCATTGGCTTGTTGCTGTTCTTTGCTCTTGCGGGTCTGCCGCTTGCCGCTCCTGCAATCGCATCCGATGCTTCGGCCGCGACCATCAAGGGGCAGATGACCGTAAAGGGACTGGCCTGCCGCGGCGTGAAGCTGATCCCGCGCACGGCAGAATCCGAGCGCCGAAATCGCCGCCATGTTCGGCACGACCGATCGCGCCGTCAGTGCCGAGGCGAAGATGGGACGGGACGCTCCCCCGGCGGTGTCGGGCAAAAGCCTGGGGATCGATGTTCGCTGTTCCGGGTGGACGCAGGGCTTCAGCTTCAGGAAAGTCGCGCAGGGCGATTATTTCGTCACCGCGCTCGGCTCCAGCGGGACCGGCCTTTACACGCCGAGCGCCGAGGAAGAGCTGAACTATCGCCAGCCCAAAAGGCGGGACGTTTATTTCATGCGGCCGGTCCGCGTCACCGCTGCCGACCGGACGGTGGATATCGCTTTCACGCAGGAGTAAGCAGGGAAGCCCACCCTTTGCAGTGACCGGGTGTCAGCCACTGTGACGAGCAGGCTACGGGGCGATTATCGCAGATATCGGCGCAGGGTCGGTTTGATCCCTCTACCCTAATCGTTCGATCCTGTCCTGAGCGGCAAATGGCCTAGAGCAGCCCCATCCGGCGGAAGCTCGCGCAATCGGTCCCGGCGAAGATGAGGTGATCGACCAGCGTCAGGTCGATCACCTCGGCGGCAATCATCAGGGCGCGGGTGGCGACCTTGTCGGAGCGCGAGGGGATGGCCTGCCCGCTTGGGTGATTGTGGGCGAGGAGGATCCCCGCGCTGTCGAGGCGAATAGCATCACCGATGATCGCGCGCACCGGGATGTCGACCGCTTGCTCATTCCCGTCGTAGCTGACGAGGTGGATGCAGCGGGCCTGGTCGTCGAGGTGCGCGACCCACAGGCTTTCGGTGGTGGCGTCGGCGAAGCAGGGAGCGAAGAAAGTGCGACTCGCCTCGACACCGTTCAATGCAACAGGAGATTCGGCACGCTGAAGCATGAGTTACGCTAGGTGCGTTCGCGCTGTGTTCCCAAGCGATAGACGGTCCGTTTCGGAGTGATCGCGATCTTTGACGGTCCGGTTCGGAGGAAAGCGCCGCCGTCGCAAAAAGGCTACGCAGCCTCGCGCGGGCGCGCTACCGTTGGCCGATGCAGGCTTATCATCACCTCATGGCGCAGGTCCTGGCCGAGGGCGTGCCCCAGCAAGACCGCACCGGCACCGGCACGCTGTCGCTGTTCGGGGCGCAGATGCGTTTCGATCTTGCCGATGGTTTTCCGCTGGTCACGACCAAGAAGCTGCACCTGCGCTCGATCATCGTCGAACTGCTGTGGTTCCTCAAGGGCGACACCAATGTGCGCTGGCTGCAGGAGCGCAAGGTCAGCATCTGGGACGAATGGGCGGACGAGACGGGCGAGCTCGGCCCTGTCTACGGCAAGCAGTGGCGCGACTGGGAAACGGCGGACGGGCGCCATATCGACCAGATCCGCGAGCTCGTCGACCTGATCCGCAAGGACCCGGCGAGCCGGCGGCAGATCGTTACCGCCTGGAACCCGGGCGAGCTCGGGCGAATGGCGCTGGCCCCGTGCCATTGCCTGTTCCAGACGCAGGTCGCGGCCGGGCGGCTCAACCTCCAGCTGTATCAGCGCAGCGCCGACCTGTTCCTCGGCGTGCCGTTCAACATCGCTTCCTATGCCCTGCTGACGCACATGCTGGCGCGCGAATGCGGCCTGGAGCCGGGCACCTTCGTGTGGACCGGGGGCGACGTGCATCTTTATTCCAACCATCTCGACCAGGCGCGGCTTCAGCTCGGCCGAGAGGTAAGGCCCCTGCCCCGGCTTCGAATCAAGGACCGGGGACAGGACCTGTTCAGCTATGATCTGGAAGATTTCGAGGTGGTCGGATACGATCCGCACCCGCATATTTCCGCCCCGGTCGCGGTGTAAGGCCGGCACGCGCCTGCCTCCGCCGCCCGAAGGTTAAGGACGCTCCCATCGCAACCCAATCGCTCGATTCGTCGCGGCCCAGTGACCCCGCGAGCTCGCCGGCAGTCCTTCCTGCCTTTCTCGACTGGCCGGCCGACACGGCGCATCAGATCGCCGAGGCCGATTGGGAAGCCGTGGGTTTCCTTCGCCCCGCCGACTGGCCGACCGGTCTCATGGGCGTAGTCGGCATGATGCTGCGTTCGCCCGCCGCCATGGTGCTGCTGTGGGGCGAGACGGGGCTGATGATCTACAACGACGCTTATGCGGTGCTGACGCAGGGCGTGAACAAGATCGCGCTGCCGGTGGCCGAAGCCTGGCCCGAGATCGCCGACTGGAACCACGAACGGCTGGCGGTCGCGCGCAGCGGTCGGACCGAAACCTATCGCAACCAGCGCATCGTGCTTCATCGCCACGGCCGGCAGGACGTCATCTACTTCGACCTCGCGTATTCGCCCGTGCTCGACGATGCGGGCGCGATCGGCGGCATGATGGTGGTGGTGACCGAGACCACGCAGGAAGTGCTGCAGGACGAGATGCGCGCCGCCGCGGAACTGCGGCAGCGGGCGATGCTCGATCAGATGCCAGGCTTCGCCGCGGTGCTGACCGGGCCGGATCACGTCTTCGCCTACGTCAACGACGCGTATCGCGAGATCGGCGGCGAGCGCGAGTATCTCGGGCGCCCGGTGAAAGAGGTCTTCCCCGAACTCGAAAGCCAGGGCTTCTTCCAAATTCTCGACCGGGTCTACGCCAGCGGCGAGCGTTTCGTCGCGAACGGGATCGAGTTGCAGTTGTCGCAGAACGACAACAGCAGTTTTGTCGAATTGCTCTACGAACCGATCCGCGACGATGCCGGACAGGTCATCGGAATCTTCGTCGGCGGATACGATTCGACCACGATTCACCGCGCGGTCGCCAATCTGGCCGAACGCGAGGCGTTCCTCAGCGAAGTGCTGCGCAGTTCGACCGATTGCATCAAGGTGCTCGACCTCGATGGCCGCCTGACCTTCATGAGCGAAGGCGGGCAAAAGGTGATGGAGATCGACGATTTCGCCGCGGTCGCCGAATGCCCGTGGCCGTCATTCTGGGAAGGCGAGGGAAATACCCACGCCAAGGACGCGCTCGCCGCCGCGCGCGAAGGCCGGACGGCGAAGTTCATCGCCTCCGCCAACACCTACAAGGGCAATCCCAAATGGTGGGACGTTTCGGTCGCCCCGATCCTCGGTCCCGACGGCAAGCCCGCCAAGATCCTGTCGGTGTCGCGCGACACCACCGAACTGGTCGAAGCGCAGGCACAGCAGCGGCTGCTCAACGCCGAGCTTGGCCACCGGCTCAAGAACGTCCTGACCATGGTCCAGGCGATCGCCAGCCAGACCTTCCGCCGCGCTGCCAATGTGGACGAAGCGGCCGAAGCCTTTGCAGCGCGATTGACCGCGTTCGGGAAAGCGACCGATGTGCTGACCGCCACCGCTTGGGACGAGGCGTCGCTGAAGGATATCGTCGCGTCGGGGCTGAGCGCAGCCGAGGGCTTCGCTGAGCGGATCGAGATCGAAGGCGGCGACATGATGGTTCCGGGGTCCGCCGGCCTTGCCCTGACCCTCGCCCTTCACGAACTGGCAACCAATGCCTGCAAATATGGAGCGCTCAGCAACGAGGACGGAAAGGTCCAGATCGGATGGGAAGCCACCGATCACGACCCCACGTCGAAACGCTTTCGTTTCAATTGGAAAGAAGTCGGCGGCCCGCCGGTTAGCGCTCCTCAGAAGAGAGGCTTCGGATCGCGGATGATCGAGCGTTCACTCAATCCTATTTCGACGGCAACGCGACCTTGCGGTTCGATCCCGCGGGCGTCGAATTCGCGATCGATGCTGCGATGCCGACCTCCGACCGGCCGCGGAAGGGTTGAGAGGATGGCGGCAGACCTCACATCCAACAGCATCCTCGTCGTCGAGGACGAACCCTTCGTGCGCGACGACCTGGTCGATTTCTTCGAGGATCGCGGCTTTACCGTGTATGCCGCGGGCGATGCCGACGAGGCGATCGCTATTCTGAAGCGCCACCCGCCGATCTTCGCGGTGCTGACCGATATTGAAATGCCCGGGTCGATGGATGGCCTGCGCCTGGCGCATTACGTTCGCGATCGGCATCCGCCGACGCTGCTGCTGGTCGCCTCGGGCGTGGTCCGGCCGAAGCCCGAAGACCTGCCGGTGGACGCGCTGTTCTTTGCCAAGCCGTTCAATCCGCGCGTGCTGCTCCAGCAGATCCGCCAGGCCTGAAGGCTCGAACGCCTCCCCGCCGGCGGGCGGCAGGGAGGCGCTTCTTCTCACTTCTTGGCCGGCTTCAGATAGCGGTCGAGCCAGTTGGTCATTTCCCACAAGGTGTGGCCGACGCTTTCGCGCGCGCGGTAGCCGTGGGCTTCATACGGCAGCACCACGTAGCGGACGTTGGCGCCTGCCCCCTTCAGCGCCGCATAGAAGCGTTCGCTCTGCACCGGGAAGGTCCCGCTATTGTCGTCCGCCTCACCGTGGATCAGCAGGATCGGCTCCTTGATCCGGGGCGCGTACGTGAACGGGCTCATCTTGGTATAGGTGTCGACCGCTTCCCAATAGGTCCGCTGCTCGGCCTGGAAGCCGAACGGGGTGAGCGTGCGATTGTAGGCGCCCGAGCGGGCGATTCCGGTGCGGAACAGGTCGCTGTGCGCCAGCAGATTGGCGGTCATGAAGGCGCCATAGCTGTGCCCGCCGACCGCGATCCGGTCGCGCGAGGCGACGCCCATCTTCACCACCGCATCGACCGCCGCTTCCGCCGAGGAAGTGAGCTGCTCGATATAGGTGTCGTTGGCTTCTTTCCCGTCGGCACCGACGATCGGCATCTTGGGATCGTCGAGCACCGCATAGCCCTGGGTCAGCAGGAACAGGTGGCTGATCCCGCCCGGCCGGGTGAAGCGGTTGTCGGTGTCGACGACCTGCCCGGCGACCTTGGGATCGGTATATTCGGTCGGATAGGCCCACATGACGAGCGGCAGCGGCCCGTCGCGCTCCTTGTTGTAGCCGGCAGGCAGGTAGAGCGTGCCCGACAGGTCGACCCCGTCCTTGCGCTTGTAGGTGATCAGCTGCTGCGTCACGCCCGCGAGCTGCGGCGCGGGATCGGGGAATTGGGTCAGCGGGCGCGGATCGTTGGCGCCGACGGTGCGCAGGTAAAGGTTGGGCGGCTCGGTCCGGCTTTCGCGGCGAGTGACGAGGCGTTTGCCCTCATTGTCGAGCACCGCGACCACGTCTTCGTAGTAAGGCGCGGCGCTTTGCCACACGCGGGTCGCCTGCCCGCCGGCCAGATCGACCCGATCGACGAACGGGAATTCGCCTTCGCGGCGCGCGCCGGCCCCCGACTGGAAGATGCTGCGGCCATCGGCGCCGAACAGCAGCACCGGGCGGCCCGCAGCGTTCAGGGTCGTGATCGGCTCGCCCGGGTCGTTGTAGCGATCCTGGAAGTTGCGGGTGAGCAGGACCTTGGCTGTGCCCGCCGCCGGGTTAAGCAGCATCCGCGTTTCGCGGCGGTCGTTCCACCATTGGGTCTCGAGATAGGCGACATCGTCCTTGCCCCACACGACGCCGGCATAGCGGTCCTTCATGTCTGCCAGCGTACGGGGCGTCCCGGTGAAGGGCGCCGCAAGCTCGAGCAGGCGGTCGCGCACCTCGACCTTCTTACGCGCGTCGCCGCCGTCCTGCGCTTCGACCCAGGCGACAGTGGCGGGCTTGTCGACGCGCCACTGGGCCGAACGCGGCCCGGGCGCGACCGCGTCGAACTGCGGCGGCACGTCGTCGCGCAGCGGCAGGTCGGCGAGCTGCTTGACGGTGCGGCCATTCAGATCGGTGATGACGATCTCGGTCGGGAACAGCGCGGCGGGGACGTTGTAGCTGTAGGGCTTCTTGACCCGTGTCATCAGCAGGTAGCGGCCGTCGGGCGAGGGGGAGAGGCCGAGATAGACGCCGGGAACGCCGACCTTGCGGCTGGCGCCGTCGGAGACCGAGACGAGAGTTGGCTGGGCAGTGAAATAATGGTCGAACAGCCGCTCGTCGCCGCTGTTCTTGAGAAGGTCCTGATAGGTGCGGACGGGCGCGGTGCGGCCTTCGTTGACCTGCACGATCGGCACCGGCGCGGCCTGCGCCGAGGGTGCCGCCCCGCGGCCTGCGGGCACCGCGCGGACCAGGATCGAGCGATTGTCGGGCATCCAGGCGAAGGCCGCGCCCGTTGCGGCGGCGTTGACGATCGGTGCGGTCAGCTTGCGCGCCTTGCCGGTGGCGGCGTCGGCAACCCATAGTTCGAGGCCGGCCGGCCGGTCGACCAGGAACGCCAGCCGCTGGCCGTCGGGCGACCAGGAGGGCGAGATGAAGCGGGTGCCCGCCGGCAGCGCCACGGCGCGCGCGGTGCCGCCCGCGACGTTTTGCAGCGACAGGCCGGTCAGCCAGGCGACGCGGCTGTTCGCCTGCCCGTTGTTGCGCGGGTTGATGCGATAGCCGGCGAGCTTCAAGTCAGGCTCGGCCAGTTCGGCGATGGAAGGCAGATTGGCCCGCTCGAGCAGCGCCATCCGGCTGCGGGTCGGGTCGATCAGCGGGGCCGGGGTCGGCCTGGTGTCGAGGATCTGCGCGATCGGTGCCGGCGGTTGCTGATAGCCCGCACCGGGCGCGGCACGGGTCTGACTGAGGGCGGTGGTGCTCATGGCAAGCGACAACGCCCCGAGCAGCAACAAATGACGCATGACTTTCCTCCCCTTGTTTGTTGCGCCGGAGTGTGGCGGCCTTCGTCAGTCGGCGGAAGAGGCGTTCTTCGACGGTTCGACGAACGGGGGCCGGAAGGTCGTATCTGTCTGCTCTTGGTTTGAGGCAAAGGCTTGCATCGGCCCGGTTCCTGAAGACGAACCTTTCCACTCGGGTCAGTCGTTAGCTACAACTAGGCTGGCAGGCGTCCGAATCTCAATGATGGAGCAGAAAATGAGGAAATTCGGCGTGCTCATTTTAAGCTGTGCTCTTGCTGCCTGTGCGACGCATCAAAATGGAATTCGCAGCTCGAACGCGGTTGCCTTTTCTGACGCTGAAATGGCTGCTTTCGAACTGACCAATGCTCGCCTGAACTACGCTTATCCCACCATCGTATATGATGGTAGCGGCTGTGCGCGGTATGTTGGACAGGCTTCCAATGGTCGGGTCCGCTCGGAACTACTTCGCAATGCTTCGAACCAGCCACTTTGCGACAACCTCCGAGTTGACGCGTTCACATCGCAGTGGCTGCTCGACGACCGCTGATCGATCGGGGCGTATCCCGATGTTTATCGCCGAGTGGGTTGGACGCGGACCTAGCTTCGGCCGAGCCTGGCTAAATCAAGCAGCTTGTGAGTGATCGCGGCCAAGTCGGTCGGCAGTGCGCTGAGGTCGAAAGCCTCTACGTCCTTCACCTCCAGCGACCAGCGCGGCTGATACTCGACGTCGCGCACGATGAAGAGGGTGGCCTGGCCGCGGCGGAAGTCGGGGCGGTGTTCGAATTCGCAGACGGGTTCGATCGCCTCGTAGGCCGTCAAGCCGATCTCTTCGCGCAATTCGCGAAGGATGGCCGCGACGGGATCCTCGTCGGCTTTTCGTCCGCCGCCCGGCAGTCTCCAGCCCTTGGCGTAGCTCAGTTTGACGAGGACGAGCTTCCCCTCGGGCGTCAGCGGAATGGCGTGCACGCCCTGGGTGCGCGGCCGCGAGAGGAACCACACCCCTCTCCGGAGGGTCTGGAAGGCGTAGACGCCGAGATGCAGGATACGCCCGAGCATGGCTTCGCCTCAACGGCGGCCCACGGACACCCGCGGAACCCGATTATTCGGCGGTGACTTCCGTCAGGTTCAGCCGCTCGCGCATTTCCTTGCCGGGCTTGAAATAGGGCACCTTCTTGGCGTCCACCGCGACCTGTTCGCCGGTGCGCGGGTTGCGCCCGGTGCGGGCGTCGCGTTGGCGGGTGGAAAAGGCGCCGAAGCCGCGCAGTTCGACCCGGCCGCCCTTGGCAAGCTGGGCGGTAATCTCGTTGAAGATGCCGGTGACCACCGCCTCGATCTCGCGCTGCGAGAGATCGGGAAAGTCGTGGCAAAGCTTGTTGACCAGTTCCGACCGGATCATCGTTGTTCGTCCCCGCTGGAGGCAGAAGCCATACGGGCCCCCACCCGCTTGCGCCAAGCTGTCAGATGTTGGCCGGCGCCGCAAGAGCCGGAAAAAGGGGACGATTTACCGGTATCCACCGGCAAACCGTCCCCCGTCCGGTTGTTACTTCTTGTTGGCGCGCTCGAGAGCGGCACCGAGGATGTCGCCGAGCGAGGCACCCGAGTCGGACGAACCGTACTGGGCAACCGCCTGCTTCTCTTCGGAGATCTGCATCGCCTTGATCGAGAAGGTCGGCTTCTTGCTGCGGTCGGTACCGGTGACCTGGGCGTCGAACTTCTGCCCGACCTGGAAGCGCTCCGGACGCTGCTCGTCGCGGTCGCGGCCGAGGTCCGAGCGCTTGATGAAGCCGGTGGGCCCATCGTCGCCGACCTGGACGGTGAGACCACCGTCCATGACTTCGAGCACGGTCACGGTCTTGACCTCGCCCTTGCGGGTGCTGTCGCCGCCGGTCGCGCCGCCGGCAACCACGCCGCCACGCTCAAGCTGCTTCATGCCGAGGCTGATGCGCTCCTTCTCGACGTCGACGTCGAGGACCACGGCCTGAACCGTCTCGCCCTTGTGATGAAGCGCCAGCGCTTCCTCGCCCGACACGCCCCAGGCGATGTCCGACATGTGGACCATGCCGTCGACGTCGCCGTCCAGGCCGATGAACAGGCCGAATTCGGTCGCGTTCTTGACTTCGCCTTCGACCTGGCTGCCGACCGGGTGCTTCTCGGCGAAGTCGTTCCACGGGTTGGTCTGGGCCTGCTTAAGGCCAAGGCTGATGCGACGCTTTTCGTCATCGACCTCGAGAATCTTGACTTCGACTTCCTGGCTGGTCGAGACGATCTTGCCCGGGTGGACGTTCTTCTTGGTCCAGCTCATCTCGGACACGTGGACAAGGCCTTCGATGCCCGGCTCCAGCTCAACGAACGCACCATATTCGGTGATGTTCGTAACACGGCCCTGGAACACGCCGTCGACCGGATACTTGGCCTGGGCGCCCTCCCACGGATCGCTCTCTAGCTGCTTCATGCCGAGGCTGATGCGCTGGGTCTCGCGGTTGATGCGGATGATCTGCACCTTCACGGTGGCGCCGATTTCCAGCACTTCCGAGGGGTGATTGACGCGCTTGTAGCTGATGTCGGTGACGTGCAGCAGGCCGTCGATGCCGCCGAGGTCGACGAACGCACCGTAATCGGTGATGTTCTTGACCACGCCCTCGATGACCTGACCTTCGGCCAGGCTCTGGATCAGGCCCGAACGCTGCTCGGCGCGGGTTTCCTCGAGGATGGCGCGGCGCGACACGACGATGTTGCCGCGGCGGCGATCCATCTTGAGGATCTGGAACGGCTGCGGGATGTCCATCAGCGGCTGCACGTCGCGAACCGGACGAATGTCGACCTGGCTGCCCGGAAGGAAGGCCACGGCGCCGCCGAGATCGACGGTGAAACCACCCTTGACGCGGCCGAAGATGACACCTTCGACGCGCTTCTCTTCGGCGAACTCGCCTTCGAGCTTGTCCCACGCGGCTTCGCGGCGGGCACGGTCGCGGCTGAGCATCGCTTCGCCCTGCGAATTCTCGACGCGGTCGACGAACACTTCGACCTGGTCGCCGACCTTCAATTCGGCCTTCTGGCCGGGGGCGGCGAATTCACGCAGCGGAACGCGGCCTTCGCTCTTGAGGCCGACGTCGATGACGGCGAGATCGTTTTCGATCGCGGTCACGGTGCCGATGACGACGCGGCCTTCAAAGGCCTCGTTCTCGCCGCCAAGGCTTTCGTTGAGCATCGCGGCGAAATCGTCGCGGGTGGGATTGGCAACAGTGGCCATAAAGTTGAAACGTCCTTTTCGTGCTCGGTCGGTATGCCGCCAGCCTTCCCTTGGTGGGCAGGCTTTCCATCAGGCGGACCTGGCAAGCGTTGATGAAGCCGTTCGCCCGGCCCCATGCCGGACAGACGGGTCGTTCGGACCGGAGACGGACGCGACCCCGGACCGAGCGATTGGCCGTGATAGGACGACAAACAGCTGCTGACGGCGCGGCGCCCGGGTTCTCCGACCCGGATCGACGTGCGCGCCCCTAGCGGAAAAGCCTTACGAGAGCAAGGCGAACAGCCGTGCCAACCACCCGGCCGGCGGGGTCGCGGCGGCCGGGCGAACCTCGACGGGCGCGCATTCGAGGCAGCGGGCCTGGATGGTCGGGCCGCTGAGCAACAGTTCAGCCTGCTGCAACACCGAGGCGGCCAGCGCTTCGGGGTCGGTGCGGAGCGAGGCGAAAGCATCGGTCTCGCTCGCCTCGTCATTGTCGTCACGCAGCAAGCCGGCAAGCTCGGAGCGCCACGAAGGCTTGCGCTCGAGATAGGTCAGCCCGCGATTGTCGGCGTCGAGCCCGGCGAGCTCGGCCGCCTTGGCGACCGCTTCTTCCATACCGCCGAACTGGTCGATCAGCCCGATCTGGCGCGCCTGGCCGCCCGACCACACGCGGCCCTGGCCGATCGCGTCGATCTGCTGCGGAGTCTTGCCGCGGGCCTTGCCGACGATGGACAGGAACTTGCCGTAGGTGCTTTCGACCCCGAGCTGGATCAGCTGGCCGGCTTCGGGCGAAATGCCCTTGAACAGGTCGGGCTGGCCCGACAGTGGGGTGGTGGCGACACCGTCGGCATTGATGCCGAGCTTGCTCAAGCTGCCCTGGAAGCTCGGCAGGATGCCGAACACGCCGATCGAGCCGGTGATGGTCGAAGGTTCGGCGACGATGTGCTGGGCGGCGGTGGCGACCCAATAGCCGCCGGACGCGGCGACATTGCCCATCGAGGCGACCACCGGGATCTTCTTTTCACGCGCGGCGAGCAGCGCTTGGCGAATGCGCTCGGACGCGAGCGCCGAGCCCCCGGGGCTGTCGATGCGGACCACGATCGCCTTGATCTTGTCGTCGCGCAGGCCCTTTTCGATCGATTCCGCGATGCTGTCGCCACCTGCGGTGCCAAGCGGCGCCTTGCCGTCGACGATGTTGCCGGCGACCGTCACCACTCCGATCGGGCCGGTGCCGCGCTTGCCGCTGACTTCGGCGGCGATGTAGCGGTCGAGGCGAATGCGCTTGTACCCGCCCGCAAGCTTCTCGTCGGCGCCGCCGAGTTCGGCGAGGCGGGCGTCGAAGGCGCGGCGGTCGGCGACCTTGTCGACCAGCCCGGCGCGCTGCGAGGCGACCGCGAAATCGCCGCCGGCCGCCTGCACCAGCTGCACCGGCTGGCGCAGCGAGGCGTGGACATTGGCCTTGGGCCGCGCCTTGCGGATATCGTCGCGCCAGGTTTCGAACTGGGCGGAGGCGAGCGCCTGCGCATTCTCGCGCGCTTCGGGGCTCATGTCGGAACGCGTGAAGGGTTCCACCGCGCTTTTGAACTTGCCGACCTTGAAGACATTGGCGGTAACGCCGAGCTTTTCGAGCAGGCCGGCAAAATACAGGTTGTTGCCGCCCGGCCCGCGTAGCTGCACGCCGCCCATCGGGTTGACCCAGATCTCGCTGGCGTGGGCGGCAAGCTGGTAGCCGCGGTCTTCGTAGCCGGTGGCGTAAGCGAGCACCGGCTTGCCGCTGCGGCGCACTTCGTCGAGGCCTTCGCCGAGTTCGGCGACCACCGTCTGCCCGCCCGAGAAGCCGTCGAGATCGAGCGCGACTGCCTTGACGCGGCTGTCGTCCTTGGCCTTGCGCAGCGCTTCAAGGACATCGCGCAGGGCGAGCGGAGCGGGAGCGGACGAGCCGCCGGCAAGCGCGAAGGCGTCCTGCTCGGCCGGCTGTTCGGTGACGCCCGAGCGCAGGTTCATGACCAGCACGCCGTCCTTGACGGTCGGCGCCGGCCGCGCGGACAGAAGCGCGTACAGGCCGGCGAAGAAGATGAACATGAAGAGCAGGACGAGAGCGTCCTTGATCCCGACCAACAGGCCCCAGATCGCCTTTGCCACGCGCATGTTCGTTTCCAACCCCAGATAAGATGCTTGGGGCCGAGATAGGCTGACAGGGGTTAAGAAGAAAGCACCGTTGGTCGAAGCAGGCAGTGCGTTCAGTGCATCCGCGCGCCGTTCGGGACCGGATGATCGGGGGCAAGCAGGCTGATCCGGCCTTCCGCGTCGCTGAGGCCCAGCACCAGCACTTCGCTCATGAACGGACCGATCTGGCGCGGGGCGAGGTTGGTGACGGCGATCACCTGGCGGCCGACGAGGTCGTCGGGGTTGTAGAGTGCGGTGATCTGGGCCGAGCTGCGGCGGGTGCCGATGGCGGGGCCGAAATCGATGGTGAGCTTGAAGGCGGGCTTGCGCGCTTCGGGAAAAGGCTCGGCGGCGGTGATGGTGCCGGCATGGATCTCGACCGCCTGGAAATCCTGAAAGGCGAGCGTCACAGCTGTTCGCTGCACGGCTTGATTGCGCCGGGCTCGGGGCGCGGTCCGGCCGCGCGGAAGGCCGCGAAGAAGCTGTCACCTCCCGGCAGTCGGTGGAATCGCTCGAGCCGAAGGTTGAGCGCCGCCAGCTCGCAGCGCAGGCGCGCGGGGGGAATGCCGTGGCGTTTTACCGGGCGATCGGCGTCGACCACGATCACCTCGCCGCCGGGCTTCAACCCGCCGACCAGGTGCCAGAGGAAGGCATAGGGGTCGGTCACCTCATGATACATGTGGACCATGAAGATGCGGTCGAGCCCGCCGGGCGGAAGCTTGGGATCGGCCGGCTCGCCCAGCCGCACGGTGACGTTGTCGAGGCCTTCGCGCTGGACGCGGTCGGCAAGGCGGTCGCGGGTTTCGGGGACGATGTCCTGCGCCAGAACGCGGCCCTTGGCCCCGACCAGCGGCGACAGGCGGACGGTGTAATAGCCTTCGCCGGCCCCGATATCGGCGACCGACATGCCGGGCTGGACCTGCGCGGCGGCGACCACCGCCTCGAATTCGCCGACGCGGTCGCGCACATCCTCGGTCGAGAAAGCGTCCGACACGATCGGCGCCACGTCGCGCCCGGCGGGCGGAAAGCTGTCGGCGGGGTCGCCCTCGGCACGGCAGGCGGCGAGCGCCAGCGCCAGCCAACCGATCGCGAGCGTGCCCCCTCGCCGCATCCTAGTCGACGTCTTCCACGTCGACCTTTTCGCCGGTCACCCGCTGCGACAATGCCGCAGCCATGAAGCGATCGAGATCGCCGTCGAGCACGTCGCTCGGCGCGGTCGAGGTCATGCCGGTGCGCAGGTCCTTGACCAGCTGATAGGGCTGCAGGACGTAGGAGCGGATCTGGTGGCCCCAGCCGATATCGGTCTTGGCCGCCGCCGTGGCATTGGCCTCGGCCTCGCGCTTCTGCAGCTCGGCTTCGTACAGCCGGGCCTTGAGCTGCTTCATCGCCTCGGCCTTGTTCTTGTGCTGCGAGCGCTGGTTCTGGCACTGCACCACGATGTTGGTCGGGATATGCGTGATCCGGACCGCGCTGTCGGTGGTGTTGATGTGCTGCCCGCCCGCGCCCGACGCCCGGTAGGTGTCGATTCGAAGATCGCTTTCGTTGACCTCGATGTCGATGTCGTCGTCGACTTCCGGGTAGACCCAGACCGAGGCAAAGCTGGTGTGGCGGCGAGCCGAGCTGTCGTAGGGGCTGATCCGGACCAGCCGGTGGACCCCGCTTTCGACCTTCAGATTGCCGTACGCATTCTCGCCCTTGACCAGCAGTGTCGCCGACTTGATCCCGGCCTGCTCGCCCGAATGGAAATCGACGAGTTCGACTTTCATGCCATGGCGTTCGGCCCAGCGCGAATACATGCGCTGAAGCATGCCGGCCCAATCCTGGCTTTCGGTCCCGCCGGCGCCCGAATTGACCTCGACATAACTGTTGTTGGCATCGGCCTCGCCCGCCAGCAGCGCGGCGACCTTGTCCTTTTCGGCGCGCTCGGCGAGGTCTTCCAGCGCGGCGACGCCGTCGTCGACCAGCCCCGCATCGCCCTCGGCCTCGGCCATCTCGATCAGTTCGACCGTGTCGGTGAGCTCGGTCTCGATCTTGCGGGTGGCGGTGATCGCCTCGTCCAGCCGGCGGCGTTCGCGCATCACTTCCTGCGCGGCCTTGGGATCGTCCCACAAGGTCGGGTCCTCGACCCGCTGATTGAGCTCCTCCAGCCTTCTCAACGCCCGGTCCCAGTCGAGGAAGCGGCGCAGGAGGGCGGTGGCGGCATTGACCTGGTCGATATGGGCCTGCGCTTCGGCGCGCATGTCAGAGAAATCCTTTCGCTCGTGGCCGTTCGGAGCAGGAATGCTCGAACGAAGCGGCCACGCCCTGTCCTAGTAGATTCCGCCCTGCCTTGCCAAGAAGTCCTCTGGCGGGGTGGCCGGTTCGGCCGGGCGGGTCGCTTCCGGACGCGGGCGCGGCGGCGGGCGGCGGCGGGTCGGCGCGGCCTTGGCGGCGGCGGCGGCCAGTTCCTGCTCCTCGCCCGCGCGGCGCAAAGTGCGGCGCGGTTCGCTTTCGGGCTGGAAAGCTTCCCAGATTACCGCCGACTTGGGATCCTCACGCACCGGGAAGGTGCCGAACACGCGGCGGCCTGTGACACGGTCGATGCGGACCATGCGAATGCCGCGCGGCGCGACGAACGGGGTCGGCGGCACGTCCTTGAAGGAAGCCTCGGCCCATTGCTTGAAGATCGGGGCGGCAATCCGCCCGCCCTGCGCCGCGCCACCCAAGGAGCGCGGCTGATCGTAGCCGATATAGGTCCCGGCGACGACGTCGGGCGTACCGCCGACGAACCACACGTTGGTCGGACCACTGGTGGTGCCGGTCTTGCCGAACAAAGGACGATTGAGGTCGCGCAGCACGGTGGCGGTGCCACGCTCGACCACGCCGGTCAGGATGTGGACCATCTGGAATGCGGCCTGCGGCTCGAGCAGCTGGCGCGAGCGGCTCGGCGGGCGCGGCATGGCGCCGCCGTCCCAGTCGGGCGCATTGCAACGCCCTTCCATGATCTGACAGCGAGTGTCGGTACGGAAGATCACCTTGCCGTCGCGGTCCTGGACGAAATCGATCAGCGTGGGCGTGACCGCCCGGCCGTGATTGGCGAGGATCGCGTACGCGTTGGTCAGCTTGAGCACCGTGGTGTCGCCAGCGCCCAGCGCGATCGACAGATAATTGGGGTAATCGCCGACCCCGAGCCGCTTGGCGGTGTCGGTGACCTTGGCCATGCCGGTCTGCGAGGCTGCCCGCACCGTCATCAGGTTGCGCGATTGCTCCACGCCCCAGCGCATGGTCTTGGGACCAGCATAATCGCCATCGAAATTGCGGAAGCACTTGTTGCCGAGCCCGGCGCCCTGCCACACGCAGAAGGGCGCGTCGTCGATCAGCGTCGCCGGCGTCATGCCGTTGGCAAGCGCCGAATAATAAACGATCGGCTTGAAGGTGGAGCCCGGCTGGCGCTGCGCCTGCGTGGCGCGATTGTAGCTGGCGCCGATCGAATCGAAGCCGCCCTGCATCGCCAGCACCCGGCCGGTGCGGACTTCTTCGGCGACGAACCCGCCGCCGACCTCGGGGATCGAGCGGATCGCATATTGGTTGCCGGCGATCTGCTTGACGATGATGATCATGCCGTCTTTGAGATTGGAGAAGGCGGTCCCTCCCCCGCCCCGGCGCGGCATGGTGGCATTGCCCGCGGCCAGCGTGCCGGTCGATCCGTCGGTGAAGCCGATGCTGGCACTCGATGTGCCCTTGTCCAGCACCACCGCCTTGCGCCAATCGGGAAAGCCGGTGCCGAGCGGCGCGCGGTCGAGCCGGCCGCGCCAGTCGCCGTCGGTGTCGATGCTGAGCCCGGTGTCGCGCCACCCGCGTCCACCGTCGAATTTGGCCAGGCCCTCGCGCAACGCTTCGGCGGCGGCGTCCTGCATCACCGGGTTCATCGAGGTGCGGACCCACAGGCCGCCGGCATAAACGCTGTTGGCGCTGTCGGTCGCGTCCTCGCCATAACGGCGGAGGAGCTCGCGGCGCACTTCCTCGGTGAAATAGCCGCCGACTTCACGGAACTTGGCGTTGGTGCCGAGGCGGATGGTGCCCAGCGGCGCCGCGCCCGCTTCGCTCGCCTGCGCCTGGCTGACGAAGCCATTGTTGACCATCTCGCGCAGGACGTAATTGCGGCGGTCGAGCGCACGCTGGGTCTGGCGGACGGGATCGTAGTTGCTCGGAGCCTTGGGCAGGATCGCGAGATAGGCCGCTTCGGATAGCGTCAGGTCGGCGACGTCCTTGTCGAAATAGGCGCGCGAGGCCGCCTGCACGCCATAAGCGTTCCGGCCGAGGAAGATCTGGTTGAGATACAGCTCGAGGATCTGCTCTTTGGTCAGCGTATTTTCGAGCCGGAAGGCGAGGATCGCTTCGCGGATCTTGCGACTGACGGCATATTCGTCGTCCTGCAGCAGCGCCTTGGCCACCTGCTGGGTGATGGTCGATCCGCCGCGGGCGCGCGCGCCTCCGGTGGCGCTTTTCAGCGCGAAGTCGCCAACCGCGCCGACCAGGCCGGGATAGTCGATGCCACCGTGGCTGAAGAAAGTCTTGTCCTCCGCCGACAGGAACGCCTGGATGACCATTGGTGGATATTCGCCGTAGTTGAGCTCGACCCGCCGCTCGCGCGCGAACGTGCCGACCGGCTGGCCGTCGACCCCGCGGATATTGCTCGGCAGCGGCGGCTGATAGGCGAGCAGTTTCTCGCTCGACGGCAGCCCCGCGGCAAAGAAGATCCAGACGGCGACGAACAGGAAGTAGCCGCCAAGCAGCGCGAGCCCGAGCCAGCGCAGCAGGCGATTCCCGCGCCAGGTCGCGCGGACCCGGTCGGCGGCACTGAAGTGACGGCTCATCCAGGCCGGTGAAGGAGAGGTCGCGACGGCGTCCATGGAAAGCGGCTCTACCCGCTTGGGAAGGCGGGGGAAAGCGGTTCCGTCAGCGGCCCACCGCAGCCTGCGCTTCGATTGCCCGCGCAAGCGCGGTCACGATCTGGCCGCGCTTCACGGGATTGAGCAGGGTCGCCTCGTCCTGCGGGTTGCTCATGTAGCCCGCCTCGAACAGCACCGCCGGTGCGCCCGATCGACGAAGCACGCGAAAGCTTGCGAAACGGTGCGGCTCGGGGCGGAGCAGAACGGTACCGCGTCCTTCGCGAACGATGCGCAGCGCGAAATCGGCGCTGGCGTCCATTTCGTCGCGAGTGGCAAGGTCGGACAAAAGCGCGCGCACCGACGCATCGGGCGCGCTTGCGACCGCGCCCTCCCCGTTCTGCCGCTCGGCGAGCAGCGCCGCGTCGGCATCGCTGGCGACCTCGGACAGTGAATAAGCCGTGGCGCCGCGCGCGCTCGGATTGGGCGCGCTGTCGGCGTGGACGGCGACAAACAGCGCGGCCCCCAGCCTGCGGGCGATGGCGGCGCGCTGGTCGAGCGTGAGATAGACGTCACCATCGCGGGTCAGAGCGACACGCACCCGGCCGCGCCGTGCCAGTTCCGCGCGAAGCTCGCGCGCGATGAGCAGGGTAACATCTTTCTCGCGTGCCTGCCCGCTGGCCCCCGGCGCCCCGCCATCCTTGCCGCCGTGGCCGGGATCGATCACCACCAGGGGACGGCCGGGGGTCCGCGCTTCAGTGATGGCGACGTCTGCGACCGCTGGCGCCAACGCAAGGCTGAGCCCGCCTTCGCGCGCTTCGCCGGCCACCGCGAACCCGAGCTCGTCGCTGCCTGCCGCGCCCTGCCGCGCCCAGGCGACGGCCAGCACCAGCACCGCGGCGAGGGCCAGCAGAAGCAGAACAACGGGTAGGGTAAAGCGGCGCATCGGCGCGACCCTAGCGCGGCGTTGCTCCGCGGCAAGGAGGCTGCTACGACACGCCGTCCGAACCGGCTCTTGCAAGGCCGGGAAACCGGACGATGGCTGGGGGAACGATGACAGGGCGCTCTTCCCGGCACCGTACAGGTTGATGCTGATCCATGAAGTTCAAGAACGCGCTAGTTGATCGTGCCGAACCCGGCAGCGACGCGCGTTTGCCGGCGACCGCCGGAGAGCTTGCGGCAGCAGATGCACCCCTTTTGATCGCCATTCCCGCCGGCCCAATTGCGCCGGCGATGGCCGCAACACGCGCGCGCAGACTGACCCTGTTCAGGGCGCGCGCCCGGAGACTATTCAATGACCACGCGCATGCTGATCGACGCGCGCCACCCGGAAGAGACCCGGGTCGCCGTCGTCCAGGGGAACCGGATCGAGGAGTTTGACTTCGAATCCGCCGAGCACAAGCAGCTCAAAGGTAATATCTATCTTGCCAAGGTGACGCGGGTTGAACCCTCGCTCCAGGCGGCGTTCATCGATTACGGCGGAAACCGCCACGGCTTCCTCGCCTTCAGCGAAATCCATCCCGATTATTATCAAATCCCCAAGTCCGATCGCGAAGCCCTGCTGCGCGAAGAAGCCGAACATGCCGCCGAGGAAGAACGGCTGCGTGCCGAAGCCGAGGATCATGACGAGGACGAGGACGGCCCGCTCGACCCGCATCACGAGGATGACGGTCAGGACGATCGCCCCGAGGAGCCCGAGGGCGAAGAAGGCGACGACAACCAGGGCGATCCCGAGGATGGCGAGCGCGCGCCGCTTGACGGCCGCCGCAATCGCAAGGACGAGGCTGCCGACGAGGTCCGCCGCAAGCGCCTGAACCTGCGCCGCCGCTACAAGATTCAGGACGTCATTCAGCGCCGCCAGGTGCTGCTGGTCCAGGTCGTAAAGGAAGAGCGCGGCAACAAGGGCGCGGCGCTGACGACGTACCTCAGCCTCGCCGGCCGTTATTGCGTGCTGATGCCCAACACGTCGCATGGCGGTGGCATCAGCCGGAAGATTTCCAACGGCTCGGACCGCAAGCGGCTGAAGTCGATCATCGCCGACCTGAAGCTTCCCGGCACGATGGGCCTGATCGTCCGGACCGCGGGGCTCGAGCGGACCAAGGTCGAGATCAAGCGCGACTTCGATTATCTCGCCCGGCTGTGGGACGAGGTGCGCGAGAACACGCTGTCCTCCTCCGCCCCGGCCCTGATCTATCGCGACAGCGACCTGGTGAAGCGGGCGATCCGCGACCTGTATCACCGCGACATCGACGATGTGCTGGTCGAGGGCGAGGACGGCTACCGCGCGGCGCGCAGCTACATGAAGCTGCTGATGCCGAGCCACGTCAAGAAAGTGCAACCGCACAGCGAGGCGACGCCCCTGTTCCAGCGCTACGGCGTCGAGGACCAGCTCGGCGCCATGTATCAACCGCTCGTCCAGCTTAAGAGCGGCGGTTATATCGTCATCAATCCGACCGAGGCGTTGGTGTCGATCGACATCAACTCAGGGAGGTCGACCCGCGAGCATAATATCGAGCAGACCGCGTTCGCGACCAACATGGAAGCGACACAGGAAATCGCCCGCCAGCTGCGCCTGCGCGACATGGCCGGCCTCGTCGTCATCGACTTCATCGACATGGAACAGAACAACCATGTCCGGAAGGTCGAGAAGGCGATGAAGGAAGCGCTCAAGAACGATCGCGCCCGCATCCAGGTCGGGCGCATCTCGAGCTTCGGCCTGATGGAAATGAGCCGCCAGCGCCTGCGCACCGGCGTGCTCGAAGCCTCCACCAAGGCGTGCCCGCATTGCGACGGCACCGGGCTGATGCGCACCGCTTCGTCAGCGGGCCTCAGCGCGCTCAGGATGATCGAGGACGAAGCGGCCCGTGGCCGCGGCGACCGGGTGTGCCTGCGCGCCGGTGCGGAAGCCGCCATCTATGTCCTGAACAAGAAGCGCGCCGAACTGGCCGATATCGAGGCGCGCTACGGCGTCTCGGTCGAAGTGCTGGTCGATCACAGCTTCGAAGGCGCCCGCATGGCGGTGGAAAGCAGCGGGCCGCGCCCAGTCGCGCCGGTTCGCCAGGCCGCGCCGCTTCCGACCTATGTCGATGACGAACCCGAGATCGACGAGGAAGAACTCGCCGAAGAGTTCGCCGAAGACGAGATCGAGGAACGCGAGAGCCACGGCGAGCGCGGTTCGCGTGACGAGGAAGGTGAAGGCGGCCGTCGTCGCCGTCGTCGCCGCCGGGGTGGCCGCAACCGCCGCCGCGATGGCGAGGAAGGTGGCGAAGTCGAGCGGGCCGAGGGTCACGACGAGGAGGAGGCCGAGCAGCAGCCGGTCGAAGCCGAGGCTGGCGAAGCGCCCGAGGGCGAGCACGACAATGGCGGCGAGGAAGGCCGCAAGCGTCGCGGTCGCCGTGGTGGCCGCCGCCGGGGTGGTCGTGGGCGTGATCGCGAGGAAGGCGAGCGTCAGGACGGCAGCACCGAGAATGGCGACGAGAACCTCGCCCCCGAGCCCGGTGAGGCCCCGATGGTCGAGCCGGTGCCGAGCGAGGATGCCGCGCCGGTGACGGTGGAAGCCGCGCCCGAACCGCAGCCCGAGCCTGAGGCCGAACCGGTCGCCGAAGAGAAGCCCAAGGCCCGTCGCCGCCCGCGTGCCCGCAAGGCCGATGCGGTCGTCGCCGAGGCCGCCGACACCGCTCCGACGGTCGAAGCGCCGGCCGAGGAAGCGCCCGCCGCCGAAGAGAAGCCCAAGCCCAAGCGCCGCTCGCGCGCCAAGAAGGTCGAAGCTCCGGCCGAAACCGCGCCCGAGCCGACGCCCGAGCCCGCGCCTGAAGCGACAAGCGCCGAACCCGCGCCGGTTGCCGACGCCGCACCGGCTGAAGACGCCCCGGCGCAGCCCGCCCGCAAGGGCTGGTGGTCGCGCACCTTCGGCTAAGTAAGATAAGCGAAGAAGAGGGACCCCGGATCAGGTCCGGGGTGACGGAAGTGCAGAACCTTCGTCATCCCGGGCTCGACCCGGGATCCCGCTTCTTCCTATTGCCGCGTGAGAGCGCGTATCTCGCGATTGTGGTGACGGAAAACGCCCGGCTCGTTGCGCTCGGCCAGTTCCGCCATCGCTTTCGCCAATAAGCCGGCATCGATCGGCGCATAACGATCGAGCGGGCCGCGCAGGACGAGGCGGAGGACCGGCGCGATTACCTGGCCGAGGGCTTCGGCAGTCCGTTTCTCGCTCCGTGCTCCCATCAGCAGGCCCGGCCGCAGAATATCCACCCGCTCGAAACCAAGCGCTGCAATCGCGCTCTCCACCTTACCCTTGAGCCGCAGATAAGCGTTGCGGCTGCCCGCGTCGGCACCCGACGAAGACACCAGCAGAAAATGCCGCGCACCGCGGTCGCGCGCCGCCCTGGCGAAGGCCAGCACCGCGTGCCGGTCGACCGCTTCGAACGCGGCCCAACTTCCCGCCGCCTTGCGGGTGCTCCCAAGTGTCGACAGCGCGACGTCGAGCGTCTCGCCGGCAAGCAGCGCGAGCCATCGGTCCATGCTGCCGAGCTTTTCCCGCGCCGCACCGCTCGGTCGGCGCCCGAGCACCAGCAGGTCGTGCTGCCGCTCCAGCAGCGGCCACAATTGGCGGCCGATCAGTCCGGTCGCGCCGATCAGCGCGAGTTTCATGCGCGCCGGCGACTTGCGTCGACGCTCCATGCGCCGGGCCCGGCGATCGCCAGATACAGGAAGACGAAGCAGTACAGGATCGCCGCGTCGCCGCCGTTGTTGACCGGAAAGAAATTCTGCGGCGCGTGGGCGATGAAATAAGCGGCGGCCATGGTTCCGGAGGCGAGGAACGCCGCCGGCCGGGTGAACAGGCCAAGGGTGATCAGCACACCGCAGATCAGCTCGATCACTCCGGCGAAGGCGCCCGGATTGTCGAATGCGAGGCCGCTGCCGGCCCGCTCACCGCCCGGAAAAGACAGCAGTTTCTGCGTGCCGTGAGCCAGAAACAGAAGGCCGCTCATGATCCGCAGCAAGGCGAGCCCCTTGGGCGCGTGTTGGTCGAGATTCACGAAGCGGCTCTCCTCTTTTTATGAAGGACAGCATGGTGGCGCGGTCACCAGCGCGACGTCAATGCTTCAGAATTTCTCCGGCAATTCGACCGGGCCGATCAGCGCTTCGTGGCGGCTGATGGCGAAGGGATCGGTCATCCCGGCAAGATAATCGCCGACGTTCCGCGCTACCGTGACCGGATCGGCATCGTCGCCACGATGCCAGGCGTCGGGCAGCAGGCGCGGGTCGGCGAGATAGGCGGCGGCAAGATTGCCGACGACGCGCTGGGCTTCGACCCGGACCGGCTGCAGCGCGGGCGCATTGTAGAGGTTGGCGTAGAGGCACTTCTTGAGCGCGCGTTCCTCGGTGGCGAGCGCGTCGGAGAAGCCCGCCAGCGGCCGCCCGGCGGCACGCACGTCGGCAAGTGTCTCGACCCCTGTCTCCGCCACACGCCGCCGGGTTTCGGCCAGCAAGTCGCCGACCATTGTCCCGATCTGGTCGCGCACCAGCGCCTTGATCTTGCGGTCGAGCGAGAGGTCGGGCCAGCGCTTGCCGATCGCGTCCCAGTGCCGCGCGACCAGCGGCAGTTCGAGCAAGGCGTCGAGCGGAAGCACCCCCGCGCGCAGGCCGTCGTCGATGTCGTGATTGTCGTAGGCGATGTCGTCGGCGATCGCCGCCACCTGCGCTTCGAGGCTGGCGTGGCTGGCAAGATCGAGGCCAATCTGCTCCGCCATCTCCGCCAGCGCCCATTTCGGCACCGCCACCGGACCGTTGTGCTTGGCGAGGCCCTCCAGCGTCTCGAAGGTGAGGTTGAGGCCGTCGAAATCGGGATAGGGCGTTTCGAGCTCGCACAGCAGGCGCAGCGTGTGGCCGTTGTGATCGAACCCGCCGGCAAAGCCGAGCGCCTCGTCCAGCGCATCCTCGCCGGCATGGCCGAAGGGCGGATGGCCGAGGTCGTGGGCGAGGCACAGCGCTTCGGTCAGATCCTCGTTGAGGCCGAGCGCGCGGGCGATGGTGCGGCCGATCTGCGCGACTTCGAGACTGTGGGTCAGGCGGACGCGGTAATGGTCGCCGTCGGGCGCGACGAACACCTGCGTCTTGTGGCGCAGGCGGCGAAAGGCGATCGAATGGACGATCCGGTCGCGATCGCGCTGAAAGGCGTCGCGGGGTCCTCGCGGGCCGCTGTCGGGCTCGGAATGAAGCCGCCCACGACTTTCGGCCGGGCGTGCGGCGATCCCGCTCGGCAAGGTCACTTGGTGGTGAGCTTGTCGAGCTTAAGGCCGGCGGGCGCGTTCCAGACGAAGCCCGACAACTTGGCGCCGTGCAGGTCGTTGACGAAGTCCTGCGCGGCATCGCTGTCCTTGAAGGGGCCGACGACCAGGCGCGACCAGCCCTTGACCGCCGAGACCATCGGCGTGCGGGCCTTGAACAAGGCCGGCTTGGCCTTGCGGATGCGGTCATATTCGCGGTTCATCTGGTCGGCATTGGCGCCGCCCGCAAGCTGAACGTAGATGCGCGAGGCAGAAGCGGTGGCCTTGGCCGGCGTCTTGGTGTCCTCGGCCTTGGTCACGGTCTTGCCGTTCTTGGTCTTGGCGGCGTCCTCGGCGGCCTTGACCGCCTTGCTGTCCTTGGCGGCGAGCTTGGTCGGGGCGGGCTTGGCGGCGGCCTTGGTGGCCGGCTTCTTGGCCGGCTCGTCACTCGCCGGACGGCTGGCGAGGGAGAATTCGGGAGCCGGCGTCGTGGTGCGCCGCGCGGGGGTGCGTTCGACGATCGGCTTGGGCGCGGGGGGCGGCGGGGGCAGCCTTGTCAGCGTGGTCTCGATCGAGGCGAGGCGGTCGCCGTCGGACGTGGCGGCAGCCGGCGTCGCCTCGACGACCTTCAGCGGTTCCGGAGCCGGCTTGGCGACGACCGTGCGGGCGCGGGCGGTGCGGACCGGCGCGACGGGGGCAGGCGCGGGAGCGGGTGCCGGCTCGGTCGCCTGCAGCGCCGCCAGCGCCGCGCCTTCGGCCGGCATGATGCCAAGATGCACCGCGGCGGCCTTCTGCCCCGGATTAAGGGTCGGCAGGCGGCGCAGGAACGGGTCGAAACCGCTGCTGGTGCCCGGCAGCATCAGGGCGATCGCCGCCCTCGCCCCGTCGACATCGCCGCCGAGCGCGAGAATGAAGGCGCGGGCGCGGCGGGCACCGGCATCGCGCTGCGCCAGAAGCGGATCGAGCGCCGCCAGCGCTTCCGCCTTCCGGCCCGAAATGGCGAGGCTGAGCGCCAGACGCCGGCGCGCCTCGGCCTGATCGGGCCCGGCGATCACCGCGCGATAATCGTTCTGCGCCTGCGGCTGCATGCCGAGCAGGTCGAACGCCAGCCCACGGTCGAGCGCGATCAGCGTCTGGGTCGCGCCCAGCGCCTGGGCCTGTTCGAACAGCCCGAGCGCGGCCTGCGCTTCGCCCATCTGCGCCATCGCCGAGCCCTGCCCCGCCTTGGGCGCCCAATGATTGGCATTGATCTCCTCGGCCCGCCCGAAAAAGCCGATCGCCGCCTGCGGATCGCCGAGCCGCAGCGCGGCGCGCCCGGCCGCCAGCTGCGCGTCGTAATTGCGCGGATTGATCGCGATCAGGCGAATATTGCGGGCCAGCGCCGCTTCAGGCGTCTCGTTGGCGCCCGCGACCGGCGCGGGCGGCGGCTCGGGCGGGCGTCCGCCGATATATTGCGCGCTCGCGCCTGCCGGCAGCAGCACCGCCGCCGCCAGCGCAACAGAAAATCTAGTCATCCCCATCCCGTGTGCCGGTCTAGCTGAGCGCAGGCTGACGGCTAGCCGCCCTCACGACGAGGCGTGGGCCTGAGCGGACGAACGGAGACATGACAGACCCAGACGCGCGTCGTCCCGGCGAAGGCCGGGACCTCAGGCGGGCGTAGCGCTCCATCTCCCGAGGTCCCGGCCTCCGCCGGGACGACAATGGTCTTACTGGTTGCCCTGGCGGTTCAGGAAGCGCGGGATGTCGAGCGGTTCGCGGCGGAGGCTCGGCGTGGGCTCGTCCTCGATCTTGCCGCCGGCGCGGGCCATGCTGCTCATCCGTTCGAACAGGGTGCCGGCCTCGCGCTTGGGCGCAGGGGTTTCCTCGTCCTTGGGCGGCGCGATCGGCGGGGTGCCGACCGGGCTGGTCAGGATATCCTCGCTGTCGAGCAGCAATTCGTCGCTGCCGGTCTCGTCACCGAGATCGAGCGGCGCCGGCGCGGCCGCGGTCGGCGCCGACGTGGTGGTGGCCGTCGGAGCCGGGGTCGCCGTCGCGGTGGTCGAACGGGCCGGGAAGGTGAACACTTTGGTGCCGGCGGTCTGGCCGCTGGTGCTCGGGGTGGCCTTGGTGGCTTCCTCGGCTTCGATGCCGGTGGCGACGACCGACACGCGGATCTTGCCGTCGAGGTCGTTGTTGAAGGCCGAGCCCCAGATGATGTTGGCGTCGGGGTCGACCAGTTCCTTGATGTGGCTGGCGGCCTCGTCGACTTCCATCAGGCGCATGTCCTCGCCGCCGGTGATCGAGATGATGACGCCCTTGGCGCCCTTCATGCTGACGCCGTCGAGAAGCGGGTTGGAGATCGCCTTTTCGGCGGCCTCGATCGCGCGGTTGTCGCCCGACGCTTCGCCGGTGCCCATCATCGCCTTGCCCATCTCGCCCATCACCGAGCGGACGTCGGCGAAGTCGAGGTTGATGAGGCCCGGCATGACCATCAGGTCGGTAATCCCGCGAACGCCCTGCTGGAGGACCTCGTCGGCCATCTGGAACGCTTCCTTGAAGGTCGTGTCCGAATTGGCGAGGCGGAACAGGTTCTGGTTCGGAATGACGATCAATGTGTCGACGTGCTGCTGCAGCTCGGCGATGCCGGCTTCGGCGGCGCGGGTGCGCCGGCTGCCTTCGAATGCGAACGGCTTGGTCACCACGCCGACGGTGAGGATGCCCTTGTCGCGCGCGGCCTTGGCCATGACCGGGGCCGCACCGGTGCCGGTGCCGCCGCCCATGCCGGCGGCGATGAAGCACATGTGCGCGCCTTCCAGCGCCCGCTCGATCTCTTCCATCGCTTCTTCAGCGGCGGCCCGGCCGATTTCCGGACGCGCGCCGGCGCCGAGACCCTGGGTGATCTTGTGGCCAAGCTGGATCCGGCGATCCGCCGACGAGGCATTCAGCGCCTGCGCGTCGGTATTGGCGACCGCGAAATCGACGCCCTGGACGTCGGCGTTGATCATATTGGCAATGGCGTTGCCGCCCGCTCCGCCGACACCGATCACGGTGATGCGGGGCTTCAGCTCGTCGACCGCTGGCCGGACAAAATCGATGCTCATGTGGAATGGACCCCCGCTCGTCAACGCGTTGAACTTATAAGCGTGAATCTATGATTCACCGCTTCCTGCGGCACAAGCGGAAATGTTAACTCTTGTGCCGATTTTCGGGCGAAGCGTGTCCGGACGGACTCAATCGTCCCGCCGTGGGACGATCACGCCTTGTTGCCGCGCATGATCGACACCATGCGCGCCAGCAAACCGCCGCCCGCCCGCTCGGCGCGCGCACGCGGGAAGACCAGATCGTCGCTGCGCGACTGGGTGGTGAGGATGGCGAGGCCGACCAGGCTGCTGAAGGCGGGTCCGCTGTGCGCGTCGGGAAGGCCCGTGATCGCGCGCGGCCGGCCGACCCGGACCGCGCGGCCGAGCACGCCCTGCATGTAATCGGCGATATTCTTGAGCTCCGCGCCGCCGCCGGTCAGCACGACCTGCCCGCCGACCGGCTTCACGAAGCCCATGTCCTTTAGCGCTTCGTCGATCTCGGCGGTGATTCGCTCGACCCGCTGGCGGATCACGGTCATCAACTGCGCCCGGCTGATCCGCAGCGGCTCGGTCCCGTCTTCCGACCCGATCGGCAGCGCTTCGACCACCTCGTGATTGTCGCGGGGGCTCGTCATGGCCGAGCCGTGGAAGCATTTGATCCGCTCGGCATCGCGGCGGCGGACGCCAAAGGCGGCGGCGATGTCGTCGGTGATGTCCTTGGCGCCCAGCGGGATCGACCGCAGCGCAACCAGCATCCCGCCGGCATGCAGCGACACGTTGGTGACCTCGGCACCAAGCTCGACCAGGGCGACGCCCAGATCGCGTTCTTCGTTGCTGAGGCAGGCAAGCGCGGCGGCGACCGGCGAGGCGACGATGGCGCGGACGCCCAAATGCGCCTGGCGGATAGTCAGGTCGACGTTGCGCAAGGGGGCTTCATCGGCGGCAATGACATGAATATCGACGCCGAGCCGGCTGGCGTGCATCCCGACCGGCGAACGGACGCCGTGAACGTCGTCGATGGTATAAAGCGCGGGCGTCGCGTGAAGCACGACCTGTCCCGGCCGATCCACCGCGCCGCGACCGCTTTCGAGCAGCGCATCGACATCGCTCGGCTCGATCTGATGGCCGCCGATCTCGACCTCGACGGTA
This sequence comes from Sphingomonas kaistensis, assembly GCF_036884275.1. Taxonomy (NCBI): domain Bacteria; kingdom Pseudomonadati; phylum Pseudomonadota; class Alphaproteobacteria; order Sphingomonadales; family Sphingomonadaceae; genus Sphingomonas; species Sphingomonas kaistensis. The sequence goes on from NZ_CP145607.1 coordinate 161,554, forward strand.
GCAAGGCCGCTGCTGAGGCCGCCGGCGCCATAGCTCGCCCACACGTCCTCGATGTTCTGCTGGCTCATCCGCTCGGCTTGTTCGACCGCTTCGCGGACGGCGACTTCGGTCGCTTCCATGTCGGTGATGAAGCCGCGCTTCACCCCCCGGCTCTGGCGCTGGCCGGTGCCGAGCACGCGCGGGCGGCCTTCCTCGTCCAGCGTGCAGACGAGCGCGGAAACCTTGGACGACCCGATGTCGAGGGCGCCGATCAACAGCGGCGCATCATGCTTGGCCATCAGTTCGCATTCTCCACCGTGCCGGCGGGCGGCGGGGTGGCGCCGGGCGGCACCCGGACGATCATCTTGCCGGGCACGCGAAGGTCGAAGCGGATCATGTCGCGCCCGAGCAGGCCGACCGAGCGATCCATCTTGGCGAAGCGCTTCAGCGCCTTAGTCGCCGCGGCGTCGGTTTCGGGAAGCGACACGATCTCACCGGTGGAGAAGCTCAAATCCCAGCGCCGCCCCCCGATCCAGGTCGCCGAGGCGATCTGGGGTTTGAGGGTGGGCACGCTGTCGAGCAGCTTGCTGAGCGCCATGGCATGGCGGTTGGCGTCGGGGCCGATCAGCAGCGTCAACTCGGGCATCCGGTCGACCGGCACGGCATCGAGCACCACGCCCTCGCCGTCGATGAGGTTGAGGCGGCCCTGATGCTGCCACACCGCGGTGGGGGTGCGCTCGATGAGGTCGATGACCAGCCCGTCGGGCAGGCGGCGCGACACGCGGGCGTCCTTTACCCAGCCGAACTGAAGCAGGCTGTCGCGAATGCGGTCGAGGTCGACCAGCGCCTGCGCCGGCTCGTCGGTCCCGATCGGCGCTTCCTCCGCCGCGCGGCGAAGCTCGTCGGTGACCACGGCATCGACCTTGCGGCGGTCGAGATTCTTGATCCCGACGATCTGGTAGCTCGCGACCTTGAACCCCGCTTCGCCGGTGGCGGCGCCGGTGGCGCGAAGCGCCTTGCCCGGCAGGTCGAGCGCGATCAGCGCGACGATCGCCATCACCGCGACCAATGCGATAAAGGCATAGCGGGCAAGCTTGCCGCTGCCCTCGGGCCACGGCGAGGGCGCGGCCTTGACCGGCGCCTTGCGGGCGCGGGGCTTGGCACCGCCGCGGCCCTTGCTGGCGGCAGGGCGCCGGATGGTCTGTGCGTTCACTGAAGCGCCTCGGCGATAATCCGTTCGACCAGCTCGCCATAGGATATGCCGCGCTGCTTGGCCTGCTCGGGCACGAGGCTGAGCGGCGTCATGCCCGGCTGGGTATTGACCTCAAGCAAGTACAGCCCCGCCTCGCCCTGCTCGTCGTCCCAGCGGAAGTCCGACCGGCTCGCGCCCTTGCAGCCCAATGCGCGGTGGGCGTCGAGCGCCATGTCGAGCATCGCCTGCGCGATCTCGGCAGGCACGTCGGCGGGGCAGACATGCTCGGTCAGGCCGTCGGTATATTTGGCGGCGAAATCGTAGAAATCGGCCTTGGGCTTGAGTTCGGTGACGCATAGCGCCTCGTCACCCAGCACCGCGACCGTCAGCTCGCGGCCCCTGATGAAGGGCTCGGCGAGCAATTCATCGAAGTCGTTCCACGGCCCCGGCGTGCCGCGCCCGATAGGTGAGCCGTGATTGCCGCCCTCATGAATGATCGCGACGCCGACCGAGGAGCCCTCGTTGACCGGCTTCAGCACGTAAGGCCGGGGGATCGGATCGCGCTCGTACAGCGTCTCGGACCGGACCATCGTGCCCACGGGCATCCGTACCCCGGCGGGGACCAGCAGCAGCTTTGTCAGCTCCTTGTCGATCGCGATGGCCGAGGTGCTAAGCCCGCTGTGGGTGTAGGGGATCTGCATCAGGTCGAGCATGCCCTGGACCGTGCCGTCCTCGCCCGGATGGCCATGGAGCGCATTGAACACGACGTCGGGCTTCAGCTCGGTCAGCCGCGCGGCGACGTTGCGGTCCATGTCGACTTCGGTGACGTTGGACCAGCCGCGTTCGCGGAGTGCGTTGGCGACGCCCTTGCCGCTCATCAGCGACACCTCGCGCTCGGAGGACCAGCCGCCCATCAGGACGACGACATGCAGGTCCTTATTCACGCTCGCTCACTCCCACGCGCTGTATTTCCCACTCTAACTCGGTGCCGCTGTGCTGACGGACCCGGCGCCGAACTTCCTCGCCAAGCGCTTCGATGTCCGCGCTGCTCGCGGTACCGAGGTTGAGGAGGAAGTTGCAATGTTTCTCGCTGACCTGTGCGCCGCCAATCGTCAGGCCGCGGCAGCCGGCGGCGTCGATCACTTCCCACGCCTTGTTCGGCAGCGGGTTCTTGAAGGTCGATCCGCCGGTCTTGCTGCGCAGCGGTTGGCTCGCTTCGCGGCTGGCGGCGATGCGGTCCATTTCAGCCTGGATGGCGGCCTGCTCGGCAGGTTCCCCGCGAAAGGTCGCCGAGACGACGATGGCGCCGTCGGGAAGCTCGGAATGACGATAGGTATAGGCAAGGTCGGCAGGCGATAGCGTGACGCGCTCGCCCGAGCGGAGCACGACCTCAGCCTCGACCAGAATGTCCTTCACCTCGCGGCCATAAGCGCCGCCGTTCATCCGCACGAACCCGCCGACCGTGCCTGGGATCGAGCGGAGGAACTCGATCCCGCCGATCCCGGCATCGCGCGCCGAGGAAGAAACGAGAATGCCCGACGCCCCGCCGCCGCATTCCAGCGTGACCTCATCGACCCGCCGCACCTTGGCGAAGGGCTTGCCGAGCCGCACCACCACGCCCGGCACCCCTCCATCGCGGACGATGAGATTGGAGCCGAGGCCGAGCGCCATCACCGGCGTCGCAGGATCGAGGTCGCGCAGGAACGCCTGAAGGTCGGCGACGTCGGCGGGCTCGAACAATGTTTCCGCCGCGCCGCCCGACTTGAACCACACCAACGGCGCAAGCGGGGCCTGCGGCGTCACTCTTCCCCTGATCTCGTTTGTGCTGAGAGAAGTCGAAGCACCTTGGCGCGCCGGCCCTTCGACTTCGCGCTCCGCGCTACGCTCAGGACCAATGAGATTGGTCTCGCTCATGCGTGCGCCGGTTCGGACTTGTGGCTGCGTTCATACGCCACCGCGTCGGCCAGCCCGGCGGCCCATTTGGTAATGTCGCCCGCTCCCATGCAGATCACGAGATCGCCGTCGGCCGCGAGATCGCGCAGGCATCGCGCCAGTTCTTCCGGTCCCGAGACGGCGTGCACCATGCGATGCCCGTGGGCACGGATGCCTTCGGCCAGCGCGGCGGCGTCGACGCCTTCGATCGGCTCCTCGCCCGCGGCATAGACGGGCGCGACCAGCACTGTGTCCGCCTCGTTGAAGGCGTTGGCGAAATCTTCCATCAGGTCGCGCAAGCGAGTGAAGCGGTGCGGCTGGACCACGGCGATGACCCGCCCCGCCGTGCTATCGCGCGCGGCGGACAGGACGGCGCGGATTTCGACCGGGTGATGCGCGTAATCGTCGATGATGACGGTGCCGCCAACCTCGCCGACGCGGGTAAAGCGTCGTTTGACCCCGCCGAACCGCTCGAACCCGCCGGCGATCTTGTCGTCGCCGAGGCCGAGTTCGAGCCCCACCGCCACCGCCGCCAGCGCGTTCTGGACATTGTGGCGCCCCGGCATCGGCAGCGTGATCCCCTCGATCCGCCGCCGCTCGCCCGAGCGTTCGAGCACCAGCGCGTCGAAACGGGTCACCCCGCCCTCGGTCTTGACGTTCTCGGCGCGCAGGTCAGCCGAGGCGGAGAAGCCGTAGGTGACGACCCGGCGGTCCTTGATCCGGCTCAAGAGGTTGGCGACCTCGGGATGGTCGATGCACAGAACCGCGAGACCATAGAATGGAACGTTCTCGATGAACTCGACGAACGCGTCCTTGGCGGCGTCGAAGCTACCGTAATGATCGAGATGCTCGGGATCGATGTTGGTGACCACCGCGATGGTCCCGTCGAGCCTGAGGAAGCTGCCGTCGCTTTCGTCGGCCTCGACCACCATCCATTCGCCGTTGCCGAGCCGGGCGTTGGAGCCATAGGCGTTGATGATCCCGCCGTTGATGACCGTGGGATCGAGCCCCCCGGCGTCGAGCAGGGCGGCGACCATCGAGGTGGTGGTGGTCTTGCCGTGGGTGCCGGCCACCGCGACCGTGTTCTGCATCCGCATCAGCTCGGCCAGCATTTCGGCGCGGCGGACGCGCGGCAAACGGCGGCGGGCGGCCTCCTCCACTTCCGGATTGTCGGGGCGAATGGCGGTGGAGGTAACCACCACCGCCGCTTCGCCGAGATTGTCCGCGCTTTGCCCGATCATCACCGGGATCCCGGCCTTGCGCAGCCCTTCGGTGACATAGCTTTCGGACGCGTCGGACCCCTGCACCTTGTAGCCCAGGTGATGCATTACCTCGGCGATGCCGGACATGCCGATCCCGCCGATGCCGACGAAATGAATGGTGCCGATGTCGGTGCCGACCGCCTTCATGCCGCCGCTCCCGCCGGGGCCAGCGCCGGAGCGGCGCCGGTAGGTTTCTTGTTCGCGCGGCCGATCAAAGCCGGGCGGTCGCCCTGCCCGATCCGCTCGACCAGATCAGCAAGATCGCGCGCGGCGTGCGGGCGGCCGACCGACAAGGCGCGGGCGGCGGCGTTGGACAAGGCGTCGGGATCCTCGGCCAGCGCTTCGATCTGCCTGGCGAGCGTGTGGGGCGTGAACTGCGGCTGCGGGATCATCCGCGCCCCGCCCGCCCGCGCCAGCTCGCGCGCATTGGCGGTCTGGTGGTCGTCGGTCGCGATCGGTAAGGGCACGAGGATCGACGGGCGCCCGGCCGCGGTCAGCTCGGCAATGGTCGAGGCCCCGGCCCGCCCGATCATCAGATGGCACTCACCAAGCTTGGAATCCATATCGTTCAAGTAGGTCGACAGCTCGGCCGGAATGCCGAGCTCGCGGTAGGTGTCGCGCACCCGTTCGATATCGTCGGGGCGGCACTGCTGGACCACCTGCAAGCGGTGGCGCAGCGTATCGCCCAGCTCGCCTAGGCCCGCGGGCACCACTTCCCCCAGCACCGTCGCGCCCTGGCTGCCGCCGGTGACCAGCAGCTTCAGGGGCGCATAGTCGTCGAAGGCGGGAAACGGCAATTCGCCCAGCCGGACGATGCTGGCACGGACCGGATTGCCGACGAGGTTGGTCTTGATGGCGTGGCCGGGTTTCAGCCGATCGACCTTTTCATAGGCCGTGGCGATCGCCGCCGCATCGTTCGCCAGCAGGCGGTTGACCCGGCCGAGCACTGCATTCTGTTCGTGCAGCACGGTCGGGATCTTGAGCGACGATGCCGCCAGCAAGGCGGGAAACGCGGGATAGCCGCCGAAACCGATCACCGCGTCGGGGCAGTGTTCGCGGTAAAGCTCCTTGGCCGCGCGGCGTCCTTCCATGACCGAGCGAAGGGCCTTGAGCATGCCCCACGGCGTCTTGCTCAGCCGCCCAGCGGGAATGACCTGCACCTCGACCCCTTTGAACAGGCCGGGGATGCGATAGCCGCGCGCGTCGGTGATCAGCAGCACGCCGTGCCCGCGTGCCTTGAGTTCGGCGGCGAGCGCATGCGCTGGAATCATGTGCCCGCCGGTTCCGCCGGCCGCGAGGACGAAGTTCATGCGTTCCGCTTAGCGCCCATCGCTCCACTTCACCACATAGGGCGATCGCTTGAGAAACGGATTGGCGCGGGTGAAGGCGAGCAACAGGCCCATCCCGATCGACAGCGCCAGCATCGACGACCCGCCATAGGAAATGAACGGCAGGGTCATGCCCTTGGACGGGGCGAGCTGGACGTTCACCGCCATGTTGATCAGCGCCTGCAGCCCGAACTGGCAGGCAAGCCCCGCGGCGGCGAGTACGGCGAAGGGCTCATCCTCGTCGAGCAGTTTCACCAGCACCCGCACCACGATCGCGCAATAGATCACCGCGATCGCCATGCAGGCGATCAGCCCGAATTCCTCGCCGATGACCGAGAAGATGTAATCGGTATGCGGTTCGGGCAGGCCGAACTTGCGGGTACCCCCGCCCGGCCCCATGCCGAGCAACCCGCCCGCGGTCAGCGTGCGCATCGCTTTTTCGACCTGGAAATTATCGCCTTCGCCGAACAGGAAGCCGTCGATCCGGACCTGCGCCACGTCGTAGAAGAAATAAGCGAGCACGATCCCGACCAGCCCCCCGACCGCCATCAGCCCGAGCGCCCGGACGTTGGCGCCGGCCAGCGCGATCATCACGATCCACACCGTGCCGAAGATGATGGTCGAGCCGAAGTCGGGCTGGATCATGAGCAGCACCGCGACCAAGCCGGTTAGCCCGCCCGAGATGATCATGACGGGCAGCCCGCGATCCTTTTCCTTGAGGCTGAGGATCCAGGCCAGGGTGACGATGAAGAAGGGTTTCAGGAATTCCGACGGCTGCACCTGCGCGAAGCCAAAACCGATCCAGCGTCTCGCCCCATTGATCTCCGGCCCGATCACCGGCACCGCGAACATCGCCAGAATGCAGCCCGCGCAGCCGATCAGGCACCATTGGCGCAGCCGCTCGCGCGGCATCATCGAAATGACGATCATCACCGGGATCGACAGCGCCAGCCAGACCAGCTGGCGGTAGAAATAATAGAGCGGCGCGAAGGTGACGTTGCCGCCCGAATAGCGCTGCGCGGCGGCGGGCGAGGCAGCGGCGACCGCGACCAGCCCGATCGCGATCAGGACGGCGACCAGCACGAGGAGGACGCGGTCGATCTCCCAGAACCAGCGGCCCACCGCCGAGCGGTCGGCGCGGCCGTAGCGATTGGACGTGTCGATCGGAAAGGCTTTCGCCAGAACGCCGTTCATAATGCCCCCACCAAGGCCCTGAAGGCCTCCCCACGCGCCTCGAAGTCCCGAAACTGGTCGAACGAGGCGCAGGCCGGGGAGAGTAGAACGGTCTCGCCCGGCTGTGAATCCCTCGCGCAAGATTTCACCGCATTTTCTAGCGTTTCCGACTCGATCACATCCACCCCGCGCTCCCGCAGCAGCCGCGCGAACAGCGGCCCGGCCTCGCCGATAGTGTAGGCGCGCACGACATGATCGAGGTGATTGGCGGTGTCGCCCAGTTCCTCGGTCTTGGCCTGCCCGCCGACGATCCAGCGAATACGCGGGTAAGCGGCGAGCGCGGGCGCCGCGGCCTCGGCGTTGGTCGCCTTGCTGTCGTTGACGAAGAGCGTGCCGTTAAGTTCGCGCACGCGCTCCATGCGATGCGGCAGGCCCGGAAAGGTGCGGAGTGCTGGCTCAACTATGTCGTCGTAGGTGAGGTTCAGCGCGCCGCAGATGAAGGACGCAGCGCCAACATTCTGCCCGTTGTGAATTCCCTTCAACGCGGGATAATCGGCATTATTAACGACCCATCGATCAGTCCGCTCAGTAATTCCGGTCGACATTCCAAATAATCGCAACTTCGACTCGGCATAGGCATCGAAGCTCTCGTACCGATCGAGATGATCCGGCGTAATATTCAGGATGACCGCAACATCACAGTCGAGGCTCTGGGTCAGGTCGATCTGGTAGCTGGACAGCTCCAGCACATAGACGCCGCCTTCGGGAAGCGGGTCCTGCGCCAAGATCGGCAACCCGATGTTGCCGCCCATGGTGGTCGGCACGCCGGCGGTTGCAAGGATGTGGTGGACCAGCGCGGTCGTCGTGCTCTTGCCGTTGGTGCCGGTGATCCCGACCACCTTGTGCGTCGGAAGCTCGGACCGGGCGCGGGCGAAGAGTTCGATGTCGCCGATGATCTCCACCCCCGCTTGGCGCGCCCTGGCGGCGATGGGGTGGGTGTTGAGCGGCACGCCGGGCGAGACGACCAGGCTGTCGAACCGCGACAGGTCGGCGGTGTCTAAGTCGAGCAGCGTAGCGCCTTCGGCCTTGGCCCGCGCCTCCTCGCTGCGGTCCCACGCCGTCACCTCCGCCCCGCTCGCGACCAAAGCGCGCACAGTGGCGAGGCCGGAGCGGGCGAGCCCGTAGACGGCGTATTTCTTGTTGCTCCAGGCCTCGGCCGTGATCACCGCAGCTTCAGCGTGCTGAGGCCGGCCAGCGCCAGCACGAAGGCGATGATCCAGAAGCGGATCACCACCGTCGGCTCGCTCCAGCCCTTGTGCTCGAAATGATGGTGGATCGGCGCCATCAGGAACACCCGCCGTCCGGTGCGCTTGTAGACCGCGACCTGGATGATGACGCTCATCGCTTCGACCACGAACAGCCCGCCGATGATCGCCAGCACGAATTCATGGTGCGCCGCCACCGCGACCGCGCCGAGCGCGCCGCCCAGAGCAAGGCTTCCGGTATCGCCCATAAATACCGCCGCGGGGGGCGCATTGAACCACAGGAAGGCTAGGCATCCGCCGACGATCGCCAGCAGCAGGACGGTGAGGTCACCGACGCCCTTCACATGCGGAATGCCGAGATAAGGCGCAAAGCGGGCGTCGCCGACCAGATAGACGATCAGCGTGAAGGCGAGCGCCGCGATCACCACCGGCATGGTCGCGAGCCCGTCGAGCCCGTCGGTCAGGTTCACCGCATTGCCGAAGGCGACGATCACGAACGCGCCGAAGATGACGTAGAACCAGCCAAGGTCCATCACCGGCCCTTGGACGAAGGGAATGTAGAGGTTGGTCCCCGTCACGCGAACCATCATCCAGGTCGCGAAGCCGGCGATCAGGAATTCGAGGCCCAGCCGCACCTTGCCCGGAATGCCGGCGTGATGCGCTTTCTTGACCTTGTCGTAATCGTCGAGAAACCCGATCGCGCCGAACCCGGCGGTGACTAGCAGGCAGGCCCAGACATAGGGGCTGAGCAGGTCCATCCACAGCAGGCACGAGATGGTGACCGAAACGAGGATCAGCAGGCCGCCCATGGTCGGCGTGCCGCGCTTGGCGAGGTGGGTTTGCGGGCCGTCGGCGCGGATCGGCTGGCCCTTGCCTTGCCGCACGCGCAGCATGTTGATGAACCACGGGCCGATGATCAGCCCGATCGCCAGCGCCGTCGCGGTCGCCGCGCCGGCGCGGAAACTGATGTATCGGACAAGATTGAGCAGTCCGGGAAAACCCAGATATTCCGCGATCAGGTAGAACATGATGCGGCGCCCCCTGCCACTCGCTCGACCACCGACGCAAGGCCGATACCGTTGGATGCCTTGACCAGCACGGCGTCGCCCGGGGCGAGCCGTGCAAGGAGCGCGTCGGCAGCCTCGGCGGCATTGGCGACCAGCGTCACCGGCAGCTTGCCGCCCAGCGCTTGCGCCAGGGGCCGCGTCGCATCGCCGACCAGGATAAGTTCGGCCAGCCCCGCGTCGAGCACCGCCGGCGCAAGGCCCGCATGCGCTTCGTCGCTGTGGGTCCCGAGCTCCAGCATGGTGCCGAGCACCGCCAGCCGCCGCCCGTCGACCCGCTCGGCCCCAAGGGTCTTGAGCGTCGCCGCCATGCTGGCCGGGTTGGCATTGTAGCTTTCGTCGATCAGCAGCGCGGTGCCGCCGCCGACCTTGACCAGGTGCCGCTCGCCGCGACCTTTAAGACCGCCCATGTCGCCCAGCGCCAGGCCGGCCGCGGCCAGATCGGCCCCCGCCGCGTCCACTGCCGCCAGCACCGCCAGGCTGTTGCCCACCCAATGCTCGCCCGGCTGGGCGATGGTGAAGGTGAGATCGGCGCTTTGCAGCCGGGCGGTGACCAGGCTTCCGCCCTTGTCGCCGCGCACCGCGTGCAGCGCGGTGACGTCCGCATCGCCCGATCCGAAGGTGACGCTGGTTTCGGCATGGCGCCGCGCGGCCTTGAGCAGGCGGTCGCGATACGGCGTATCGTTGGGGATGATCGCGGTGCCGTCGGGCTCCAGCCCTTCGAAGATCTCGCCCTTGGCGTCGGCGATCGCTTCCATGCTGCCGAGATTCTCGATGTGCGCGGGAGCGATGGCGGTGACTAGGGCGACATGCGGCCGCACCAGCCGGGTCAGCGCGGCGATCTCGCCCCGATTGTTCATCCCCATCTCGAACACGCCATAAACACTGTCGCGCGGCATGCGGGCAAGGCTGAGCGGCACACCGGTATGGTTGTTGTAGCTCTTGACCGAGTGGTGGACCTTGCCCGGATGGCGGCGAGCAAGGGCGGCGGCAAGCGCTTCCTTGGTGCTGGTCTTGCCGACCGAGCCGGTCACGCCGAAGACCTTGCCGGTCATCCGCGCGCGGCTGGCGACGGCAAGCGCTTCAAGCGCCGCTGGCACGTCGTCGACCAGCACGTGAACGCCCTCGACCGGCCGGCTGACCAGCGCGGCCACCGCACCCTTTTCGAACGCACGCGCGACAAAGTCATGCCCGTCGGCAACAGTGCCCGGCATGGCGACAAACAGGAAACCCGGCTCAACCTCGCGGCTGTCGAAGGTGACGCCGGTCACCTCGAACGGCGCAGTGGCGGTGCCGCCGGTTGCCGCCTCGATCTCGGCGGACGTCCACAGCGGCCCGCTCATGCCGCGCACTCCCGCGCCACCTCGGCATCGTCGAAGGGCATCACCCGCTCGCCGATCACCTGCACCGTTTCATGCCCCTTGCCCGCCAGCAGTACGATATCGCCGTCCTTCGCCTCGGCAATGGCGGCGGCGATGGCTTCGCGGCGCCCGCCGATCTCCCGCGCGCCCGGCGCTCCGGCCAGCACCGCGCGGCGGATCGCGGCGGGGTCTTCGGTGCGCGGATTGTCGTCGGTGACGATGACGAGGTCGCTGCCTTGCGCTGCCACCCGCCCCATCTCTGGCCGCTTGCCCGCATCGCGGTCGCCGCCCGCCCCGAACAGGGTGATCAGCCGGCCCTCGACATGCGGACGAAGCGCTGCGATCGCCGCTTCCAGCGCGTCAGGCGTGTGCGCGTAATCGACATAGACCGGCGCTCCCGCTGGCGTGATCACCGCCCGCTCCAGCCGCCCGCGCACCGGCGACAGGCGCCCAAGCCCGCGCAGCGTGTCGCTCCAGTTGCCCCCGGTCGCCAGCACCAGCCCCGCTGCCGCCAGCACGTTCGCCGCCTGATAAGCGCCGATCAACGGCAGCTTGAGCGTCCAGTCCTTGCCGCCGTGGCCGAGCACCAGGGTCTGGCCGAGCGGGCTTGCGGTGCGTTGCTTGAGGTCGATCGTCTCGCCCCCCGGCCCGACCGTCAGTACTTTCAGCCCACGGCGCCGCGCGCGCTCGGCGACCTTGGCGCTTTTGGGATCGCCGGTCCACACCACCGCCGTGCCGCTGCCGTCGACGACCTCGTCGAACAATCGCATCTTGGCCTCGAAATAGGCGTCCATCGTGCCGTGATAATCGAGATGATCACGCGAGAAATTGGTGAACGCGGCGGCGGAGACCGTCAGCCCCTCGCTGCGATACTGGTCGAGGCCGTGGCTCGACGCCTCGTAGGCGACGTGGCTGATGCCCATCGTCCGCAGCCCCGACATGTTGCTGAGGAAGGTAACGATGTCCGGCGTGGTCAGCCCGGTCTTGACCTGCTCGTCGGCGGTGGTGACGCCCAATGTCCCGACCGAAGCCGAACGATGCCCGGCCATACGCCACAACTGGCGGGTCATCTCGACCGTCGAGGTCTTGCCGTTGGTCCCGGTCACCGCGATCACCGTCTCGGGATAAGGCGCGAAGAACTTGGCGGCGAGCGCGGCGAAGCGCTGGCGCGGCTCGGCATCGGCGATGTGCAGCGCGCCCTCGACCTGCGCCTCGGGCCGGGCGATCACCGCCACGGCGCCCGCCGCTATCGCCGCGGGAATAAAGTCCTCGCCGTTGCGGGTCGAGCCGCGGAAGGCGCCGAACACCGTGCCAGGGGCGACCTTGCGGTGAGCGATGGCAAAGCCGGTCACATCCACGGCAGCGGAATCGCCCGGCTGGACGTCGACGAGTTCGGACAAGCGCATGGGGAAGCGGCTACTTTTCTTCGCGGACGAAGGGAAGCACTTCGCTCATGTTGGCGTCGCGCTTCATGTCGGGACGCACGCCCAGCATCGGCGCGATCCGCGACACCACCTTGCCGAAGGTCGGCGCGGCGTTCCAGCCGGCGGTGCGGAAGCCATAGGTGTCCGCCGTGCCCTTGGGCTCGTCGAGCATCACCACCATCGCATAACGCGGCTCGTCCATCGGGAACACGCCGGCGAAGCTCGTGATGTTGACGGTCTTGGAATAACGCCCGCCGATGATCTTTTCCGCGGTGCCGGTCTTGCCGCCGACACGGTAACCGATCGCATCCGCCTTCTTGCCGGTGCCCTTGGTCACCACGAGCCGCAGCAGCGCGCGCATCTTGTAGCTGGTGTCCTCGCTGAACACCCTGCGGCCCTTGGCCACGGGATGTCCGCGATCGACCTTGAGCAGGGTCGCCGGACGATAGATCCCGCCATTATAAAGCGTCGCATAACCCATCGCGAGGTGCAGCGGAGTGACCGCAATGGCGTGGCCGAAGCCGACCGTCATGGTGGTCGACAGGTCCCAGCTCGCCTTGGGAATAGTCAGCGAACGCGCGCGCTCGGGCAATTCGACCTCGACCTTGCCTAGGAAGCCCATGCCTTCGAGGAACTTGCGCATCGGATCGGTCCCCACCTGCCCGGCGATCTGCGCGGTGCCGATGTTGGAGCTTTCCATCATGATCTCGGCGACCGAGCAGGGCCGGCCGAACGGATGGGTGTCGGTGACCGCGCGGCCGTTGGGCCGCAGGAAGCGGTCGTAGCAGGGGTAGATCTGCCCCATCGACTTCACCGCTCCGGTATCGAGCGCCATGGCAACGGTGAACGGCTTGAAGGTCGATCCCAGTTCGAACACGCCCAGGGTCGCGCGGTTGAAGCGCGCTTCCTCGTTCATGTTGCCGGCGACGTTGGGATTGAGCTGCGGCAGGCTGGTCATCGCCAGCACTTCGCCGGTGTGAATGTCGAGCAGCACGCCCGCCGCGCCCAGCGCACTGAACTGGGTTTTGGCCGCCAGCAGTTCATGCTCCAGCGCCTGCTGGACCCGCGCATTGATCGACAGGGCCAGCGGCTCGCCGCGCTTGGCGGGGTCGGACAGCGCGGCATCCATCGCCCGCTCCATTCCCGACGCGCCGTGGCCGTCGATGTTGGTGGAGCCGAGCACGTGGGCGCCCAGATCGGTCTGCGGATACAGGCGGTCGGGCTCGCGGCTCAAGGCAATGCCCGGCTCACCCAGCGCGTTCAGCGCCTGCACCAGCCGCGGCGCGGCGCGGCGGCGCAGATAGATGAATTTCTTGGCCGAATTGATCTCGGCAAGCCAGCCGGCCGGATCCTTTTCGGGCATCAGCCGCGACAATTCGACCGCGAGCGCCTTCTTGTCGCCGATCACCTTCGACGGCTGCAGCGCCACGGTCCAGCTGTCGATGGTGCGGGCGAGCGGCTGCCCATCACGGTCGACAATGTCGCCGCGCGAAGGAAGGCTGGTCGACGCGATCGACTGGCGTCCGGCATGATCGCCGAACAGCCCGAGCCAGGTCAGCCGAAGCACGATGGCGAGGATCACCGCGCCGAAGATCAGCATTCCGACCATCAGCCGCTGGTGCATAATGCCGAGCAGCTGGCGCCTCTGGCCGACCAGCTTCAAGCGCTCGGGCCGGGCGACAAGGGCGGGGGTCGGAGCGTTCATTGCCGGGCTTTGGCGTCCTTGGGTTGGCTCGGGGTGGCGGAGGTCTTGGTCTTGGTCTTTGTGTCGGTCTTGGCCGCGACCTTGGCTTCGGCGACCTTGGCCGCCGGCGCCTTGGGCGCCGCCTCGGCCTTGATCACCGCGACGGGCTTAGCAGGAGCCGTGATCAGCTTCACCGGCTGCGGCTTGATGCTGGGCGCCTTATCCACAGTTTTTTCAGGGGCTTGCGGCGCTTCACGCTTGTAGCTCGCCACCTGCATCAGGTCGCGCGCGGTCGGACCCGCCTTGGCCTCGCCGCCATCGTCGTCGGCGAGCGCAGGGCGCTGCGGCGCGGGCGCCGGGGCCGACGCCAGCACGATCGGCGCCGACGGATCGATCTTCTTGGTCGGCGCGGCCAGCGTCGCGAGCTGGAATTCTCCTTCGAGGAATTGCTGCGCCTGCGGCGCCGACAGCGCCAGCACCTTGACGTTCCAGCTTTCAAGCTGCTCGAGGCGGCCGCGAGTGCCGATCTCGGTCTGGAGCACGCGGATGTCGCGCTGCGCGAGCACGATCCTGTTCTCGACCTGCTCTAGCGCCGCGCGCTCGGACGCGACCTTGAGGCTGACCATGTAGCAGCCGAGCGCCGTACCGGCGACCGCCGCGACCCAGCCGACTTCACGAAAACCACGCATCGCTCAGGCTGCCTTTCGGGGGAGATAAGGGGCTTCGGTACGAACCGCGCTGCGCAGTCGCGCCGAGCGGGCCCGGGGATTGATCGCCAGTTCGGCCTCGCTGGCCGCGACCGGCTTGGCGACCGCGCGGAAGGTCGGCGCGGGGCCGGCGTCGAGCATCGGGCGGTGACGCGACCCGGCCGGCGCGGCACCGCTGCGGGTGCGCAGGAACTGCTTCACGATCCGGTCCTCGAGGCTGTGAAAGGTCACTACCGCGAGCCGTCCGCCGGGCTTCAGAGCGCGCTCGGCCGCTTCGAGGCCGGCCTCGAGCTCGGCCAGCTCGGCGTTCACGTGGATGCGGATCGCCTGAAAGGTGCGGGTCGCGGGATCCGTCTTCATGCCCGCGTGCCAGCCGAGCACCTTGCGACAGATCGCCGACAGCTCGGACGTGCGGGACAAGGGCCGCGCGGCGACGATGGCGCGGGCAAGGCCGCGGGCCTTCGGCTCGTCGCCATAATCGCGGATCACGCGAGCGATCTCGGCCTCGTCGGCGGTGTTGAGGAAATCGGCCGCGCTGGGGCCATCCTGGCTCATCCGCATGTCGAGCGGGCCATCCTCGCGAAAGGAAAAGCCACGCGCCGCCTGGTCGAGCTGCATCGAGCTGACGCCAATATCCAGCGTCACGCCGTCAACCGGCAGCAGGTCGCGCTCGGCCAACGCGTCGGCCATGCGCGAAAAGCGCTCGTGAATCAGGGTCAGCCTGGGATCCGGGACGAGTGAGGGCCCGTTGCGGATCGCATCCGGATCCTGGTCAAAGGCAATCACTCGTCCCGCCCCCGCCCGGAGCATGGCGGTGGTATAACCGCCAGCCCCGAACGTGCCGTCGACGTGCGTTTCGCCATGGGCAATAGCGAGCGCTTCGACGACTTCATCGACCAGTACCGGCAGGTGACCCGTTTTGGGCGTTAGGTCACCTTGAGCAACGGAGGGGGGATTCCCGCTCATGCGAGCCCCCGTTCCTCGAGCCGATACCGGCAGACGTCCTTCAGATCCTCGGGGATGCGATCATCGCCGAGGAGCGTTTGCGGGTTCCAGATCTGGAAGGTCTCGCCGACCCCCAGGAACAGGGCGAGATCGGCGATCCCGCCTTTGCGGCGCATCATGGTCGGGATCAGGATGCGACCGGTGCTGTCGTAGGGCGTTTCTTCGCTGACGGCGAAAGCGAGCAGATTGCTCTGCTGATAAGCGAGCTGGGCGCCATCTTCCTGCTCGTTCTTTTCCAGCAGGCGCTCGATCTTGCTGTGCTTCAGCGCGGCGTAGGCGGGATCATAGGCGCTGAGGCAGGGAAAGGTCTCGTGCTTGGCAAGGACGATGGTGCGGGAGTCGCCGCGGCGCTCGATCACGGAGCGCAGGAAAGCGGGAACGGAGACGCGACCCTTGGCGTCGACCCCGTTCAAGGCACTTCCCTGGAACAGATGCTCCAATGCCACCGCGAAAAACTCCCCTCGCGCGGTGGACAAACCCCTCCCGTCCGCCGGAACGTGGGTTCGCCACGCACCGCCGCCGGCCCAACAACAATGGGATCAGCCCCGCGCTACAGACTGTGTGTAACGCGGGAGGGCATGGGACTCAATGGGATATCATGGGAAAACGTGGGCGAAACTGGATTTGGGCGGTTTTCTGCGGCTTTCCTGCACCAGTAATGTCCTGACGTTCTCCTCTCGTTCTCGCTTCAAGGGCTGTGGATAAGTCTGTGAACACCAAAATGCCAGCGAATCCCACGGCTTTTCCATGCTGGCCCACGGCCACCCATGGCCTTTTATTCAGCGGGTCAGTTCGCCGAGCAATTTCAGCACGGCTTCGCGCCGCTCAGCCTCGGGCGCCATGGCAATGTCGGCGTCGGCGACCAGGGTCGCATAGCCCTTGCCGATCCGGCACCGCGCCACCGCCCGGGTCGGCGACAGCGTGCAATTTCCGCCGGCCCGGGTGAAGGAGCCGAGGCCGGCCGCGCTGACCGTGATCCCGCGCCCGAAATCGGTCTCGCCCGGCTCGGACCGATCATCCACCGCATCGTCGAGCGTTAGCCCCCAATGCTGAAGCAGCCCGGTATCGGGATAGCGCAGCGGCGGACGAAAGCGGTCGCCAAGCGGGCGCTCGCTGTCGAACCGCAGCACGGGATCGCTCATCAGTACGAGCCGCCCCCCGTCCCTTACCCATTTGTCGAGCGCCACCAGCCGTTCGGCGGTCATCGCCTGCGGCTGGACCGCCAGAAGAAGACCCTGGCGCGGCAGTTGCTCGGGCCCATCGACCGGAACCACCGTAAAGCGGCTCTCGAGATCTTCCAGCAAGGGATTGCGGGCGGCTTCGAGCCCGAAATTTTCGCCGAACGCGATCGGCAGGCTGGTCAGCAGCGCGAGTTCCGGCTTGGCCGCACCGGCTTGCGACGCGCCGCCGCTATCGCAGGCGCCAAGCGTTGCCGCCAGCACCAGGGTCAGTCCCCGCATCATTGCTTGGGCGGCGGGTCGGCCACGTTTTCCGCGCCCGAACCGGGCGCCACGCCAAGCTCCGCCAGCGGATCGCTCGGCGGTTCGGCAAGGTTGGTAACCTCGTTGCTGGGCTCCGGCTTTTCCTCGTTGCTGGTGATGGCGGTGCCGATCAACACCATCAAGAAGACAAAGGCCAGGCCCGTCAGGCCATAGCGGATGCGCTGAATTGCGGTTCCTCCCACCCCCATGCCTTCAAACTATGGCAACCGTTGGGCTTTGCAAGTGTTCGCCATTGACGGTTCATGTTGCGCCCGCGAAAGGCCCCTGATGACTACTCGCTTTCCCCTCCTCCTGGCGCTCGGCGCCGCTCTCACGCTCTCCGCCTGCAACGACGGTGGTCATACCATTGTCCAGCAGGGGCCCACCGATACGATGGCGAATGAAATCGCCAACGCCGCCCCGGTCGAGCTTCCCCCATCGATCGCCGCCAGCAAGACCTATCGCTGCGACGGCAACAAGGTGGTCGAGATCGACTGGACCGAACAGGGCGGCAAGCCCGCCGGCGCCAACTTCCGGGTCGGCGCGGACACGGTCGAATCCACCGTCACCACGGCGCCGGCCGAAGGCACCGGCCCCTACACCGGCGCCGACGGTGCTGCGGTCAGCGGGACCAAGGATGCGTCGAGCGTCCAGGTCACCGTCCCCGGCGAAAGCGCCATCACCTGCCGCGCCTGAGCCCGGCATTCCCTCGAACCCTTCAGAACCCCGGCGCTCACCCGCCGGGGTTCCTCTTTGGCCTCGACTACTCGGCTGAAGACCAGCGCTATAACGCCCTAAACCTGCTGGTAAGAACTGGCGGCTAGACCTTCCTCGACAGAGGAATGGTCATGCGCATCCTGCTCTTCGCTTTCGCACTGCTGCAATCGACGATCGGCACCGCCGCCATTTTCGGCTCGGACGACCGCACGGCGGTGTCGTCGCGAAGTGCCGAGAGCCGAGCCGTCGGCACCGCCCTCTACGGCAATCGCCAGACAACCGCCTTTCTGGTCGACAGATGCTTCGCGGTCACCTCGCAGCACCTCGTCAGCACGGTCGCCAGCCCGCTCGGCGCGTCCGTGACGCTGACCTTCGGCCGCTTCCAGGTCGGCGCGCGCGCGGTCCGCGCCGGGCACGTCGAGCGCGAACAGCACGGGTACCGTGACGACTGGCTGCTGCTTCAACTCGACCGTTGCCAGCGCAAGGGGCCGGTGCTCGAACTCGCCGACGAGGCGGCGACCCGGCCCGTGCTTCTTCTCCAGACGGGTTTCGAGCTCACCGCCGTCGGCTTTCCCCTGGATCGCGACCGCTTAGTCGCCGATCCCACCTGCCGCATTCGGGTCGCGCATTCCTATGGCCTCCTCAACGATTGCGCGGCGCAGCCTGGCTCTTCGGGCAGTCCGCTGATCGCCCGCAAGGGCCGGCGGCTGATCGCCTATGCGATCCAGTCGGGCGCCATTGCGACCGACGAGGCCGAGGCGTTCACGACCGAACGCGCCAACGTCGCGACGCCGATCGCCGCGGTTCGCCAGGCCCTGCTGGAAGAACGCTACCGGCTCGCGATGGACGCGGGCGCGGGTCGCCGCCTGAAGGTGCGAATGGCGGCCGCGTCCCGGTCGCCGCAGGTCCGGTCCCGGCCGGCCATCGTCGCTGCCACCGCCGCGCTTCGTTAAGCGCGCAGCCCCTCCTTGCGGATTGGCTAGTGAGCCGCGCCCCGCTAAGGCGCCGCTCATGTCCGAGATCACGCCCGAACAGGTGGCCGAACACGGCCTTTCCACCGACGAATACAGCCGCATCCTCCATGCGCTTGGGCGTGAGCCGAACCTCACCGAGCTCGGCATCTTTTCGGTCATGTGGTCGGAGCATTGCTCCTACAAAAGCTCGCGCATCCACCTCAAGAAGCTGCCGACCACCGCGCCGTGGGTGATCTGCGGTCCGGGCGAGAATGCGGGCGTGATCGATATCGGCGACGGCGACGCGGCCATCTTCAAGATGGAGAGCCACAACCACCCCTCCTACATCGAACCCTATCAGGGCGCGGCGACGGGGGTCGGCGGCATCCTGCGCGACGTGTTCACCATGGGCGCGCGACCGGTCGCCAATCTGAACGCGCTACGCTTCGGCGATCCCAAGCACCCCAAGATGCGCCACCTCATCGCCGGCGTGGTCGCGGGCATCGGCGGCTACGGTAATTGCGTCGGCGTGCCGACCGTCGGCGGCGAAACCAATTTCGACCCGGCCTACAACGGCAATATTCTGGTCAATGCGATGACCGTCGGCGTCGCGAAGACCGACAAGATCTTCTATTCGGCCGCCGCCGGCATCGGCAATCCGGTGGTCTACGTCGGCAGCAAGACCGGCCGTGACGGCATCCACGGCGCGACCATGGCAAGCGCCGATTTCGGCGAGGACAGCGAGGAGAAGCGCCCCACCGTCCAGGTCGGCGATCCCTTCACCGAGAAACTGCTGATCGAAGCGTGCCTCGAACTGATGGCGTCGGATGCGATCGTCGCCATCCAGGACATGGGTGCGGCGGGGCTGACCTCTTCTTCAGTGGAAATGGCGTCCAAAGGCGGCGTCGGCATTCGCCTCGACATGGACGCCGTCCCCTGCCGCGAAACCGGCATGACGCCCTACGAGATGATGCTCTCCGAAAGCCAGGAGCGCATGCTGATGGTCCTGAAGCCCGGTCGCGAAGCCGAGGCCGAAGCGATCTTTCACAAATGGGAACTCGATTTCGCGGTGATCGGGACGGTCACCGACACTGGCCACATGGAACTGGTCTGGAAGGGCGAGACCGTCGCCGACATCCCGCTCGGCCCGCTCGCCGACGAAGCCCCGCTCTACGACCGCCCGTCGCTGTCGCCTGAAGAATATCAGGCGTGGGCCGAGGTCGCCCCGCTGGGCGACGTGCCGAACGGCACCGATCTCGTCGGCGATCTGAAGACGCTCATGGCCTCCCCCGCCCTCGCCTCGCGGCGCTGGATCTGGGAGCAATATGATAGCCAGGTGGGCGGCGACACGGTACAGCGCTCGGGCGGCGATGCGGCGGTGGTCCGCGTCCACGGCTCGCAAAAGGCGCTGGCCATCACCACCGATTGCACCCCGCGCTATTGCTATGCCGACCCATTCGAAGGCGGCAAGCAGGCGATCGCCGAGGCGTATCGCAACATCAGCGCGGTCGGCGCGACGCCGCTGGCGGTCACCAACTGCCTCAACTTCGCCAACCCGCAGCGGCCCGAGATCATGGCCCAGATCACCGGCTGCCTCCACGGCATGAGCGACGCCTGCGTCGCGCTCGACTTCCCGATCGTCAGCGGCAACGTCTCGCTCTACAACGAAAGCAAGGCGACCGGCGGCGGGTCGGCCATCCTCCCCACCCCCGCGATCGGCGCGGTCGGCCTGATGCCCGAGTGGGAAAAGAGCGCGACCATCGCACTCAGGAACGAGGGCGAGACCCTGGTCCTGCTCGGCCACACCAAGGGCCATGTCGGCCAATCGCTGTGGCTCGACCTTTGCCACGGCCGCCGCGAAGGTGCGCCGCCGCCGGTCGATCTTGCGGTCGAGCGCCGGCTCGGCGAGTTACTTCGCTCGCTCATCGCCGAAGGCCTGGTCAGCGCGGTGCACGATTGCGCCGACGGCGGCGCGGCGGTGGCGATGGCCGAGATGGCGCTCGCGGGCAGCACCGGCTTCACCATGACGGTCGTCCCCGAAATCGCCAATCCGGCCGCCATGCTGTTCGGCGAGGACCAGGGCCGCGCGATCGTCTCGACCAGCCAGCCCGACCGCGTGCGCGACTTGGCCGCGGCAAGCCAGCTGTTCAGCATTCCGGTCGGCACCACCGGCGGCGAGGCGATCACTTTCGACCTCATCGACCGCGGCGGCGAACAAAGCATCAGCCTCGCCGACCTGCGCAATGCGCACGAGGCGTTCCTGCCGGATCTGATGAACGGGTGACCGTCCGCGTCGGGATCGGGGGTTGGACCTACGAACCCTGGCGCGGCGTCTTCTACCCGGAGGGCCTCGCCCACCGCCGAGAGCTCGACTATGCGGCGCGGCAGCTGACCGCGATCGAAATCAATGCCACCGCCTATGGCCGGCAGAAGCCAGCCAGCTGGCGCAAATGGCGCGACGCCGTCCCCGACGGCTTCCAGTTCAGCCTCAAGGCCTCGCGCTATTCCACCGTGCGCAAGGTGCTGGCCGACAGCGGAGGATCGATCGCCACCTTTCTCCAGCAGGGCTTCACCGAACTCGGCGACAAGCTCGGCCCGATCAACTGGCAGTTCGCCGACACCAAGATGTTCGAGCCTGACGACTTCGCCCGCTGGCTCGACCTCATCCCCGACGCACAGGACGGGCTGCCGCTGCGCCATGCGCTCGAAGTGCGGCATCCAAACTTCGTCGATCCGGTCTTTCTCGACCTCGCCCGGTCGCGGAACATGGCGGTGGTATTCGCCGATCATGAGGCGTTTGTCCGTATTAAGGAGCAGACCGCCGACTTCACCTACGCCCGGCTTCAGCGCAGCGTCGAGAAAATCGAAACCGGCTACGACGTTCCGGCGCTCGACGGCTGGGCAAGGCAGGTGCGCGACTGGGCCAAGGGCGGCCGCGACGTCTTCGTGTTCTTCACCTCGGGGGCCAAGGTCCGCAATCCCGCCGCCGCGCAGGCATTGATGGAGCGGCTTTAAGCCGCCCGCGACGGAACCTCCGCGCGGTTCAGCGCCGCCGCCACCGCATCCTGCAAGGCGCCGACAGTGAATGGCTTGCGCAGCATCTCGTGGCCCTTCAGATCCTCGCCCTCGCCTTCGCCGACATAACCGGTGACGAACAGCACGCCGAGTTCGGGATAGCGGCGCTTGAGATTGCGAACGAGTTCGGGGCCGGTCATGCCCGGCATGATGACGTCGCTGATGACGAGATCGAAGGCCTGTGTCTCGAACGCGGCCAGCGCTTCGTCCGCATTGGCGCAGGCGATGGGTTGGTAATCGAGGTCTTCCAACGCCTCGATCGTCGCGCTGCGCACGCGCGGGTCGTCCTCGACCAGCAGGATCCGGGCGCCGCTGTGGTCGCCCGCGAAATCGCTCGGGCGGCCGCCGCCGAACACCGCGGGCATTCGCACCTCGGCGACTTCGACATAGGTGCGGGGCAGAAACAGGCTGACCACCGTGCCGACGCCGACCGCGCTGTCGATCGCCACTTCGCCGCCCGATTGCCGGGCGAACCCGAAGATCTGGCTGAGGCCGAGGCCGGTGCCCTTGCCGACTTCCTTGGTGGTGAAGAACGGCTCGAACGCGCGAAGCTTCACTTCCTCGGTCATGCCGCTGCCGGTGTCCGCCACCGCCAGCCGCACATAATCCCCCGCCGGAAGGTCGCCGATCTCGCCCTCGGCCAAAGTGATGTCGCTGGTGGCGATGGTGATGACGCCCTCGCCCTCCATCGCGTCACGCCCGTTCACCGCCAGGTTGAGCAGCGCGTTTTCGAGCTGATGGGGATCGACGAAGATCGGCCATTCGCCGCGCGAATCGACCCGCACGGTGATCCGCTCGCCGAGCGTCCGGTCGAGCAGGTCCTTCAAGCCCTGCACCAGGTCGGACGCCAGTACCCGCTCGGGCAGCAAGGGTTCGGACCGCGCGAAGCTCAGCAGGCGGCGGGTCAGCGCGGCAGCGCGGGTCGCCCCGTCCATCGCATTGTTGAGGTGATGCATGACCTCGCGCTTGGGTCCGCCCAGCCTTCGCCGGGCAAGGTCGATCCCGCCGACCACCACCGCCAGCATGTTGTTGAAATCGTGCGCGATGCCGCCGGTCAGCTGGCCGACCGCTTCCATCTTCTGAATTTGGCGAAGCTGCGCTTCGGCGATCTCGCGCTCTTCGGCCTCGGTGCGCAGCGCTTCATTGGCTTCGGACAATTCCTGAGTCCTGAGCGCCACCGCCTGTTCCAGCGTGTCCGCTTCGCGCCGCGCGAGGTAATTTTGCCGCACCGCCTGCACCGCGACCACCCCCAGCCCGATCGCCGCCAGCCCGATCAGCACGCCGAGCCACGAGAGATAGTCGGTCAGCTTGTCGGCTCGGGCCGAAAAGAATTGGGTCTGCTCCATGCTGTCACGAAGCACCGCCCGTTCGGACGAAGCGATCTCGGCGAGCTTGGCGCGCAGCTCGGGCCCCGGCCCCTCTCTCCCCTTGGAGAGCGTGTAGAAAAGCGCGAGGCCGCCCTGCCCCTGCCCGCTCGACGCCGCTAGCGCGGCCTGCGCCAACTGGCTTCCGCGCTGCTGGTAGAGGGTCGCCACCTGCCCGACCCGTTCCGACTGGATCGGATCGCGCCGGACCAATCGTTCGAGCTGGCGGATTTGCGTGCCGGCCAGCCGCCATTCGTTGGCGTAGATGTTGCCCGACACCCGCACGTCCTCGTCCAGCACGAACCGCCCGAGCGCACTTTCGGAGCGGGCCAGCGTCGCGTCCACGGTGCGGACCAGCAGGGTCACATCATAAGCATGCCGCTCGCGCTCCAGCGCCGCGTCGCGCGCGCGGTTGCTCATCGCGACGAGAAGCACCATGCCGAGCAGGATGAGCGCCGCAACCGTCGCCCCGGCCGCAGCCCCGAAGCGCCGTCCGTCGAACCCGCTGTCGTCGGTCCTCGCTCTCATCACGCCCCAGTTTTACTTGCCGACTCAAAGCGGCACAACCGCCCGTTAATGCGGGTAGTGGCAGATGGTTAACGATGCGCTTCCAACTGACCCTTTTTGCCTGTTTGTTCGCGGCGACACCGGCGTCGGCCGCAGACCCGCTTCGCCTCACACCCGAGCAAGCCTTGGCGTCGGACGCGGGTCTGTATGCGAAGAATTTCGGCGTGAGCCTCGACGAAGCGCAGCGGCGGCTCGACCAGCAGCGGGCGAGCGTCGTGGTCAGCGATGCGCTGCGGGTCCGTTATCGTGACCGCCTTGCCTCGATCAGCGTCGCGCATCGGCCCGACTGGCACCTGCTGGTGCGGCTTACCCCCGGCGAGCTGCCGGCGGATGTGATCGAGACGGCCAATGGCGTGCCGATCCCCGTCCGCTTTTCGGTCAATGCCGCGACCACGCGCGCGACCGCGCTGGGGCTGCTCGATCGCAATCGCTATCTCCTGCCGCAACTCATACCCGGCTATCGCGGGGCCGGCGTCGATCCGGTGACGGGCGGGCTGGTGGTGATGCAGCGCCCCGGCAGCGATCCGCGCTCGCCCGAGGAAGTCGGAAAATTGCTGGCCGCCCGGCTTGGCCTGCCGGTGCGGATTCGGCGATTGGACGCGGTGCTGGTCGACAGCGCGGCGATCGGCGGCGGACGGGTCGAAGGGCCGAATGCCGAAGGCCGCCGTTTCCGCTGCACCACCGGTTTCGTCGTCCGCAATGGTGCCGGAAAGCTCGGCATCACCACCGCGGCCCACTGCCCCGACACGCTCACGTGGCGCGCGCCTGATGGCGAGGAACGCTTGTTGCCGATGCTGGGCGCGTGGGGCGCGGCGCAGAACGATATTCAGATCCACGGCGGCGTGGGTCCGGCCGAAGCCCTGGTTTATTCCGACACCGCCAAGACCAAAGTCCGGCCGATCCAGACCTGGGCGACCCGCCCGATGACCCGGCCGGGCGACTGGCTGTGCCTGCGCGGCGAAAGCTCGGGCTATGCCTGCTCGGAGGTCGAGCTGACCGACTTCGCCCCGCCGGGCGACCTGTGCGGGGGCCTGTGTACCTCGAGCTGGGTGACGATGCGCGGCCCCGAATGCCGCCGCGGCGACAGCGGGGCGCCGATCTTCCTCGGCTCGGTCGCCTATGGCACGCTGAAAGGCGGCGCCTATACTGCGAGCGGCGGCTGCGCCTTTTCCTATTACCAGAGCGTCGATTACCTGCCGGGCAACTGGCGGGTGCTGACCGTCAGATAACCCCGACGCGCTTGCCGGCGGCCTCGAACATGCCGAGGATTTCACCGACCTGTTCCTCGCTATGCAGCGCGCAGAGCGAGCAACGCAGCAAGGTCATGCCGGCCGGGGTCGCCGGCGGACGGGCGAGGTTCACGTACAGCCCTTCCTGGAGCAACGCTTCCCACATCGCCGCGCCGCGCTCGAGGTCGGGCATGATCACCGCGATGATCGCCGACTGCGGCGTGTCGGTGCCGAGCGTGAAGCCCAGATCCTTGAGCCCGCCGTGCAGGCGGCGGCTGTTGGCCCACAGATGCTCGCGCTTGCCCTTGGCACCGCGCAACAGGTCGATCGAGGTCGCGGCGGTGGCGACCACGCTCGGCGGCAAGCTCGCGGTGAAGACATAGGGGCGACAGACGAGGCGCAGGATCTCGAACTTGGGATGGTTCGAGACGCAAAAACCGCCGACGGTACCGACCGACTTGGAGAAGGTGCCGATCACGAAATCAACATCGTCCAGCACGCCCTGCTCTTCGGCGACGCCGCGACCGTTGGGGCCGATGAAGCCCATCGAATGCGCTTCGTCGACCAGCACCATTGCGCCCGCCGCCTTGGAGACGGCGATCATCTCCTTGAGCGGCGCGGTGTCGCCGAGCATCGAATAGACGCCTTCGAGGACGACCAGCTTGCCCGCTTCGGCCGGGAGCCGCTTAAGCCGCTTCTCCAGCGCTTCGACGTCATTGTGGCGGAAGGCGACGATCTGGGCGTTGCCCATCGCGCAGCCGTCGTAGATCGAGGCATGGCTGTCGATGTCGAGAATGACGTAATCGTCCTTCCCCGCCATGGTCGAGATGATCCCGAGATTGGCCTGGTAGCCGGTCGAGAAGACCATCGCATGGTCCATATCGTAGAAACGCTTCAGCGCTTCCTCGCATTCGCGGTGGCCCTGGTAGCTGCCGTTCAGCACCCGGCTGCCGGTCGTCCCCGAGCCGAATTCGTCGAGCGCCTTGTGCCCGGCCGCCAGCACGTCGGGATCGAACGTCTGGCCCATGTAATTATAGGTGCCGAGCAGGATCGTCCGCTTGCCGCTGCAGATGGCGACGGTCGGGCTTTCGACCCGCTCCATCACGAGGTTGAACGGGTCGGTCACGCCGGTCGACAGCAACGCCTCGCGCTGGTCGATCAGCGGCTGGAACTTGTCGAACAGATCGGGGGCGGAGCCGCGTACGCTGGGCTTGCCCGCGTCGGCGGTCATGGCGATGCCGGGATCGGTCATGTGTCGCTCAGCCCTCGAGCTCGCCGACCGCGTCGATCAGCGCGCCCACGGTCTCGATCTCGGCCGCGCGGTTCATGGTGATGATGATGTCGAACTCGTCCTCGACCGCGGCGACGAAATCCATCACTGTCAGGCTGTCCCATTCGAGATCCTGGGCGAAGCGCGTGTCTTCCGACACGGCGATTCCCTTCTTGTTGAAGTCGCCGATCAGGCGGAGGATGCGGTCTTTTCGTTCGTCGCGGTCGGTCATGACTAGTCTCGCTAAGGATTCCGACACCCAAGCGCAACAAGGGGGCGAAATGCGGGCAAGCACGCGCTAGGGGGCGAGAAATGAGCGATCACCTTCCGCCTTATGCCGAATTGCTGCAGCTGCGCGCCGAACAGGGCGAGGATGGCAAGGGCCTGTTCGTGATGCCGTTCCACGACGACGTGGTGGGTCGCCCCGGCTACCTACACGGCGGCGCAATCGCCGGGCTGCTCGAATTTGCCGCGTACGGCGAACTCACCCGCGCGCTCGAAGGACGCGGGCTCCGCCCCAAGCCGATCTCGGTGACGGTCGATTTTCTGCTCGGCGGCAAGGATCGCGATACCTATGCCGGCGCGACGATCGAGCGGCTCGGCGCGCGCATCGCCAATGTCGAAGCGTTCGCCTGGCAAAAGGACCGCAGCACGCCGATCGCCAGCGCGCGGATCAATTTCCTTCTGGCGGCGGACTGAGCGCCTAGCGGATCGCGCCGCTCCGCAGCAGCTTCGGCAGTAGCATCGCGGCGGTCACCAGCGGGTGTTTCTTCTGCCACGGTGACAGCTCGATCGTCGTCCCCGCGTGGCGATTGATCTTCCACGCGATATAATCGGCGCCGCCCGCAAAGGTCGCGCTCGCCTTGGCCAGCCGGGCGACTGACAGCAATTTGCCCTCGATCCGCCGCCGCTGCCACGACCCGCCGCAGCGCTTGCCCGCCGCCCGCGCCGCCGCCATCGCCGGGCCGAAGAAGCGCAGGTATCGGCCGGGGTCCTGGTCGACGACGTTGACGCCCCGCTCCTTTTTTTCGGCGCGGAGCTCGGCCGAATAGGTCAGCGCGAAGGCCGCTTTCCACAAGTCGAGCGGCGGCTTGTCGTTGGGGATGGAGCAGAGCGCGGTGCTGAGCAGGGTCGGCGCGGCGCGCGACACCGCCTCGACCACCCGGCCGCGCGCCCTCTCGTCGGCGACCCACACCAGCCGGCTCGGCTGCGCAAAGCGCGCCCAGACCGACACGCTGCGGGTTTCGGGACCGTTCAGACGGTGGAAGTCGGCTTCGCTCAAGACCGCATATTTGGCGGCCAGATCGCCGTACGCGAACGGAAAGACGTTAGGCGGGATCAGCCTGTTGGCGGCGGCCAGCCAGCGCTTGGGATAGGCCGTGCGATAATCCGATACGATCAGGTAGAAATCGAGCATCGCCCCTTCGAGCGCGACATCGCGCAGGCACGAGCCGTAAAACAGCACCGCCCGCGAGGCCGATCCATGCGCCGCCGCGATCGCCGCTGCCATGGCCGCGACCCGCTGATCAACGGGCAGGCGCAGCTCGTTGGCAACCAACTCCCGCAAGTCGGCCATGGGATCAGGCGGCGAGCCGGACGAAGGACAAGGGCGGCGAACGAGTCAGGCGGATCGGGTCGCCGATCCCCGCCTGGAACATCTCGCCGTCGAGAAATACCGACGAGCCCGCGCCTTCGATCGAAATCTCGTCGGCTTCCTCGACATGGACCCCGTCGAGCTTCTTGCGGCCGAGCTGACCCTTCATCGCCGCGACCAGTCCGCGCAGCATCGAGCTTGAGCGATGTTCGACCGCAAGCAGCTTGAGCGATCCGGTCCGATCGGTCCTGAGTTCGCTGTTGAGCAGCAATCGTTCAAGCGTGGTCACGGCGAGGAGGCCGAACTTCCCGTGCAACGTGTCGTGCCGGCGCACCCTGACCTCGATCGGCATCGGCTTCGCCGGCAGGAAGCGGCCGGTCAGTCCGAAAAGCTGGAACAGCACGGCGACCGCCGCGATGACGTGGCTGACCCCATTGGGCAGGCCGAGCGGATAGATCTTTTCGCGGCAATAGAGCATCGTGTCGGCCAGCCCCGCGCCGCCGAGGAACATGCCGATCGCCGGCTTGGGCCGCCCGGCGTTGGTCAGCGCGATCAGCTCCCGCGCGACGAGGTGATTCTCAAGCTCACCCGACGCGATTGCGTGCAGCCGCCGAAGCGCCTCGACCGGATCGCCCTGCGCACCGAGATCCAGCGCGATGAGATTGGTTTTGCCGTTCGGCAGCACCGCAACCGGCGGCAGGTCGTTGCCGAAATGCCCGCCGTTGACGAGCTCGGTCAGCGCCGCCTGCGCCGTGCCGTCGCCGCCATTGATGACCAGCACCTTGGGCCGCACCAGCGCAATGGTTCTCAGCGCATCACCGACCTGTTCCGCGCGCTCGACCTCGTAATGAAAGATGTCGGGATGCTCGGCGCAGAACGCCCGGATCCGGGGCAGCTGCGAGATATTGCCGGTCGAGCGGGGGTTGCTGAGAAGGGCGATCCGCGCCTTGCGCATTAACGGACGCAGCCCCCGAGCAAAAGGTGGGCACAGGCCGCCGCCGCCCGTGTCGGCATCAGGCGGAATGGGGGAAGGCTACGCATCACGGTCACTTTCCTCAGGCCCAAAAAGGCTTATCCGAATTCCCGGTCAGCCGAGCTTCAGGAAGCCGGCGGCAGACGCGGACCATCGTCAATTGTGATCGTTGCGCTTGCTTT
Source organism: Sphingomonas kaistensis (assembly GCF_036884275.1). NCBI lineage: Bacteria > Pseudomonadati > Pseudomonadota > Alphaproteobacteria > Sphingomonadales > Sphingomonadaceae > Sphingomonas > Sphingomonas kaistensis. The sequence continues at coordinate 190,335 of NZ_CP145607.1, forward strand.
GCGGCCAAATCATGGTGTTGAGGGGCGGACCCGAAAAGCTCATGCCACTCATCGACCGATATATTGCCAAGGCGATCGCCATTCCGCTTGCCGGCACCTTGATCCTGGCGGCGATGCTGCTCGTGCTCGACAAGATGCTGCGGTTGGTCGATTTCGTGATCAATCTCGGCGGACCGATCAGCGTGGTGTGGCGGATGCTCGCCAACTTGATGCCCGAATATTTCGCGCTCGGCATTCCGATCGGGCTGCTGCTCGGCATCCTGCTCGCCTTCCGCGGGCTTGCGACCTCGAGCGAACTCGACGCGCTGCGCGGGGTCGGCACCGGCTTCGGCCGCCTGCTGCGGGTGCCGATGGCCTATGCGATCGTGCTTGCGGCGCTGAACCTGTTCCTGGTCGGCTGGCTCCAGCCATGGACGCATTACGGTTACGAACGGCTGCGTTTCGACCTTTCCTCGGGCGCGCTCGGGGCGAGCCTCAAGGTCGGCGAATTCAACAATTTCTCCAAGCGTTTCACCATTCGAATCGATCGCAGCGAAGCAGGCGGGACCCAGCTTCACGGGCTGTTCGTGCAGGCCGACGACCAGAAAGGCGGCGCGGTGGTCGCCACCGCCTCGCACGGCCGCTTCCTCGCGACCGACGATCCCGACACCATCCTCCTGCGTCTGGAAGAAGGGCGGCTGATCCAGCAGAACCCGAGCTTCGCTACCCCCCGCACGTTGGCGTTCGAAAGCTACGATCTGCCGATCAACCTCCCGCGGGTCGACAGCTTCCGCGCCCGCGCCCAGAATGATGCGGAGGAGATGACTTTGCCGGAGATCTTCCGCGCCAGCTATGGCGGGACGACGACCGGCCCGGAGAATCTCGCGGCCCGCGCCAACCTTCATTTCCGGCTGGTCGAAGTCATCCTGATGCTGCTGCTGCCGATGCTGGCCGTGGCGCTGGCCGTGCCGCCCAAGCGATCCACCTCGGGCCTCGGTATCTTCGTCGGGATCGTGATGGTGGTCGCCTACCACAAGATCAATCAATGGGCCGAGGACGCCGGGGCCCGCGGAGAATTTCCGGTCGAAATCGTCATGTACGCGCCCTTCGTCCTGTTCGCCGGGCTGATCGTGTGGATGTATTTGACGCTGGCGACCAAGCCCGGCGGGCAGCCGATCGGCGCGCTGGAACGCGGCGGGGCAAAGCTCATGACCCTGATCAAGCGGCTGCTGCCCAATCCTCGCAAACGCTTGGGCGCGGCGCGGTGATCAACCTCAATTTCTTTCCGTCGTGGCGGCTCGCCCGGTACACCGTCTGGCTCTACGTCTCGCGCAGCCTCGCGGTGCTGCTGTCACTGAGCATGGTCCTGATGATGCTCAACCTCCTGTCGGAATCGGGAAAGATCCTGGCCGTCGCCGGCAATGGCGAGCCCGAGTTGTGGCGCTACGTGGGCTATCGCTACCCGCAGCTCCTGTCCTTCGCTTTTCCTTTCTCCTTCCTGCTGGGCGCGCTCATCACCTTCACCACGCTCAATTCCAGCAGCGAGGTGGTGGCGATGAAGGCGGCGGGCATTTCCGCGCACCAGCTTCTCGCGCCCCTGATCGGCGCCAGCATCCTGCTCGCGGGCGCGTCTTTCGCTTTTAACGAGCTGGTGGTCGTCAACGGGACCCGTCAGCTCAGCGCCTGGGACAGCAACAACTACCAGCCGGTGCCGCCCGACAGCGGGATCGTCAGCGATGTCTGGGTCACCGCCGGCAACGATTATGCCCATGCCAAATTCGTGACCGGCCGCGGGACCGGGGTCCGGATCCAGGGCTTCCAGCTGATCGAGCGGCAGGACATCACCGTCTCGCGCATCATCGATGCCGAGCGCGCGCGGCCGGACGGCAATGGCTGGCTGCTCGAGAATGTCAGCATCTACGATTCGGCCATGAATGCGGTGCTAAAGCGGCCCACCCTGCGCGCGCTGGAAGGGGTCGAGCCGCAGCGCTTCACCCTCGCCAAGGTCGATCCCGACGCCCAAAACTTTGCGACGCTGAGCGACAATATCGCCGAGATGAAGCAGGCCGGCGTCAGCACTGCGGAAGCCGAAACCGGCCTGTTTCACAAAGTCTCGCAGCCTCTGTCGACCGTGCTGATGCCGCTGCTCGCCGCCATGGCCGCGTTCGGCCTCGCGCGCTCGGGCAAGGTGCTGCTTCGCGCCGCCATCGCGATGGCGCTCGGCTTTGCCTATTTCGTGGTCGACAATTTCGCCGTCGCGCTCGGCAATATCGGCGCCTATCCGCCGCTCGTCGCCGCCTGGGCGCCGTTTCTCCTTTTCCTTTTGATCGGCGAGACGGTTCTCGTCCGGTCGGAAGAGTAATGTTGCCAAACCACTCAGAAGATCGAGCAATCGAGCCATGAAAGCTTTTCTGGCGGGGTTTGCCCTGTTGATCGCGGCGCCGGCCGTCGCCGCCCCGAAGGCCAAGGCCGCTGCGGCCGGCCGGCTGGTCGCGACCGAGAGCGCGGAAGGCTGGACCTTCGGCAAGGCCGGCGCGCCGCTTCTTGCCGAATATGCGAGCTACGGGTGCCCCCATTGCGGCCAGTTCGCCGCCGCGATGACCGGCCGGGTCGATCGCCTGCTCAAGGCCGGGACCCTGCGCTTTTCGTGGCGCCCGCTCCTTATCTTCCCGCAGGACCGCGCCGCCGCCGTCCTAACCCGCTGTGTCGCCCCGGCGCGGCGGCTGGCCTTTATCGAGGCGATGATGGCCAATCAGGCTGCGATCAAGGCCGCACTCGCCGCCGCCGATGGAGACGAAGCCGCGCGCAGCCGTCTGTACGAGGCCGAGCTTGCCGGGCCGGTGCGCCACGCCAGCGAAATCGCCAGAGCCGCCGGCCTGCTGCCCTTGGCGCAAAGCCATGGCCTAGGCACCAAGCAGGCCGGAGCCTGCCTTGCCAGCGAAGCGAATCACGCGTGGGTGACCAACGCCGACCTGACCGCGCGCTTGAAAGGCGTCACCGGAACCCCGACATTCACGTGGAAAGGCGAACGAATTCAGATTGGTACGCCCGACGAGCTACTCGCCCTGCTGCCGCAATAGGACCAAATGTCCCATTGTCGCCGCATTGACGGGGCATAAAGAAGGTTCGTCGGTACGTCCCATGGGATCCTGCCGCTCTGCAAAGCAACAAGGTCGAGCCCCGTGAACAGCAAGGTTATGCCCGGTATCTGGAGGCGATCGCATTATCTCGATCGCATGACCCTCAAGGATTTGTGGGTCGCGTATTTTCAGTATCCGGCGATCATCGGCTATCTGGCGATCACCGCGGTGAGCCTGGTGGTGTTCGCCTATTTCCCGGCGACCTTGGCCCAGACGGCGGCGTCGGCGGCGATCGTGCTCGTGCTCTATCCCCTGGTCTGGTACTGCCTTCACCGCTGGGTGCTGCACAGCAACTGGATGTTCAAGGTGCCTTTCCTCGCCTCGACCTGGAAGCGGATCCACTACGATCACCACCAGGATCCGAACCACCTGGAAGTGCTGTTCGGCGCGCTGCACACCACGCTTCCGACCATCGCCCTGGTCACGATCCCGGTCGGCTATGCGATCGGCGGCATCGGCGGTGCGGCGGCCGCGCTGGCGACCGGCCTCGTCACCACCTGCGTGTACGAATTCGTCCACTGCATCCAGCACCTCGCCTACAAGCCCAAGAGCAAGCTCATCGCCGAGATGAAAAAGCGTCACATGGCGCATCATTTCCACGACGAAAGCGGCAATTACGGGATCACCAGCTATTTCTGGGATCGCCTGCTCGGCACCTTCTACGACCGCCCCGAGCGGCCGAAGAAGAGCCCGACCGTGTTCAACCTCGGCTACACCGAGGAAGTCGCGACGCGCTATCCGTGGGTGAAGAAGCTGTCGGGCGGCATCGTCGCCACCGGCCATCCACGCAAGCGCGGCGACAATCAAGCGTCGCCGGAGCGCGAAGCGGCCTGATGGCGATAACCGGGCTCCTGCTTTGGCGGGAGACCGGCTAAGCCTGCGCCCGTGACAAACATCGATATCGTCCCCGATAGCGAGCGCACCGGCCTGATCGGAGCGCTTCCCGCTGCGGCCCGGCCCTATGCCAGCCTGATGCGGCTCGACCGGCCGATCGGAACCTGGCTGCTCTATTGGCCCTGCGCCTGGGGGCTGCTGCTCGGCGGGGTGAACGGGCGTTGGGATCTGCTGCTCTGGTTCCTGCTCGGCGCGTTCGCGATGCGCTCGGCCGGCTGCGCTTATAACGATCTCATTGATCGCGACCTCGACCGGCAGGTTGCCCGCACCCGCTTGCGTCCGCTCGCCAGCGGCCGGGTCACGCCGCGCGCTGCTTGGGTGCTGATTGCCTTGCTCTGCCTCGTCGGACTGTTGGTGCTGCTGCAGCTTCCTCTGGTCGCCCAACTGACCGCTATCGCCAGCGTCGCATTGGTCGCCGCCTACCCCTTCATGAAACGCATCACCTGGTGGCCGCAGGCCTGGCTCGGCCTCGTCTTCAGCTGGGGCGCCTTGGTCGGCTGGGCGAGCGTCAGCGGGGGTCTCGACCCCGCCGCCTGGTGGCTGTGGGCGGCAAGTGTGTTCTGGGTGGTCGGCTACGACACGCTCTACGCGATCCAGGACAAGGAAGACGATGCGCTGGTCGGCGTGCGCTCATCGGCCCGCCGCCTCGGCAGCAAGGCGGCGCTGGGGGTCGGCATCTTCTATCTCCTCGCGGTGATCGGGTGGAGCCTCGCCATCTGGTCGGTTCGTCCCGAACGCCTCGCCCTTCTCGCCCTCGCCCCCGCCGCGCTGCACCTGTTCGGCCAGGCCTTCCGCGCCGACCCCGACGATGGTGACAAGGCGCTCGCGCTGTTTCGCTCCAACCGCTTCACCGGGTTGCTTCTGGCGCTCGGTTTCGCCGCCGTAGGGTTGAGCCAGGCCGCGTAAGCGCTACATCACGGCGATGTTGAGCGAACCCGAAGCCGCCGATCTCGCCGTCGCCCTTGTCGAAGCCGCCCGCACCGCCGGTGCCAGCGCCGCCGACGCGATGATCGGGATCAGCCGGTCGAGCGGCATCTCGGTCCGCCTCGGCGAACTCGAAGACATCGATCACAGCGAATCCTTTGAAGTCTCGCTCCGCGCCTTCAACGGGGATCGCTCCGCCACCGTCTCCTCGGCCAGCCTCGACCGCGCCGGCTTCGCCGAACTGGCCGAACGCGCCATCGCCATGGCCCGCCAGGCCCCCGAAGATCCGTATGCGGGCCTTGCCGATCCCACGCTGCTCGGCAGCGGTGATCCCGTCGATCTCGGCCTGTTCGATCCCACCGTCGCGCCGCTGACCGAGCTCGAACAACGCGCCCGCACCGCCGAACAAGCTGCCCGCGCCGTGCCGGGCGTCAGCAACAGCAACGGCGCTTCGGCCAGCAGCGGGCAGAGCCTGGTCGCGCTGGCGACCTCCACCGGTTTCTCGCGCGCGGTGCGCTCCAGCCACTTCGGCTGCTCGGCCAGCGTTATCGCCGGGGACGCCGGCGGCCTGCAACGCGATTATGCCTCGCACAGCACGCGCTTTCTCGAAGACCTCGATGCCGCCGAGGATATCGGCCGCAAGGCCGGTGAGCGCGCCGTCGCTCGCCTTAACCCGGCCCGCCCGGCGTCGGGCGCTTGCCCCGTCATTTTTGATCCGCGCGTGTCCTCATCGCTGCTCGGCCATTTTGTCGCGGCGATCACCGGCAGCGCCATCGCGCGCAAGACGAGCTTCCTCCAGGATGCGCTCGGCACGCAGCTGTTCGGCCCCGGCATCATCATCCGCGACGATCCGCTGCGCCAGCGCGGCCTGCGCAGCCGGGCAACCGATGGCGAAGGCCTGCCCTGCCGTCCGCTCGATCTCGTCGCCGACGGCGTGCTGACCACCTGGCTCGCGACGACCGCCGACGCGCGGCAGCTCGGCATCCAGCCCACCGGCCACGCCAGCCGCTCGGTCGGCGGCAGCCCCGGCGCGGGGCCATCCAACCTGATGCTGATGCCGGGCGCAAAGAGCCGCGAGGAATTGCTCGCCTCGGTCCCGCGCGCGATCCTCGTTACCGAATTGATCGGCCAAGGCGTCAACCCGGTCACCGGTGATTACAGCCGCGGCGCGGCGGGCTTTCTGGTCGAAGGCGGTGAGATCGGCGCGGCGGTGGCAGAGATCACCATCGCGGGCAATCTCAAGCAGATGTTCGCCACGCTGGAGCCGGCGAGCGACCTCGAACTGCGCCGCGGGATCGACGCCCCGACCCTGCTGATCCCCGAGATGACGGTCGCCAGCGCCTAGGGAAGTTGCGCCAGCATCGCTTCGGCCAAGGTCCGGAACGCAGCCGCCGCCGGCCCCTCGCCCCCCGCCGGTGGCCGGCCCGCATCGCTTTCCGCGCGCAGGCTCGCCGACAGCGGCAAGCGCCCGAGAAAAGGCACGCCCATCTCCGCCGCCGCCGCTTCCGCCCCGCCGCTTCCGAACGGATCGGACGTCTCCCCACAATGCGGGCATTGATAACCCGCCATATTTTCGATGATCCCCAGCACCGGCACGCTGGTCTTGCCGAACAGGTCGATCGCCCGCCTGGCATCGATCAGTGACAGGTCCTGCGGGGTGGAGACTACCACCGCCCCCACCGGGCGTGACTTCTGGATCAGCGACAATTGCACGTCGCCGGTGCCGGGCGGCAGGTCGACGATGATGATCTCGGTCCCCGACCAGTCGCCTTCGACCAGCTGCGCCAGCGCGCCCGACGCCATCGGCCCGCGCCAGGCGAGCGCATGGCCGGGACTGACCAGCTGCCCGACCGACAGCATCTTTACGCCCTGGACCTCGACCGGAATGAGCTGCTTGTCCTTGGCCTCCGGTCGCTCGGAGGTGCCAAGCAGGGTCGGCTGCGACGGGCCGTAAATATCGGCATCGATGATCCCGACCTTGTGCCCCATCCGCGCCAGCGCGACGGCGAGATTGACCGAGACGGTGGATTTGCCGACCCCGCCCTTCCCCGCGCCGACCGCGATCAGCTTGGGGCCGGCGGCCTTGCTCGCGGTCATCGCGACCCGGACCTCGGTTACCCCTTCCTCGCTCATGGCGATCGCCTTGAGCCGCCCCTCGAGCGCCGACCGCTCCGCCTCGCCCAGCCCGGTCGCATCGACCACCAGGGTCGCCACCTCTTGCGCAAGCCGGGTCGAGCGAAGGCGGGCCGCGTCGGCGCCGAACAGGGAGGGATCAAGGGTCATGCGAAGCGCAGTTAGGCCTCCGCCGACCCGGCACAAGGTCTCATTGTGTCGCCCCCACTGTTAAATGCCGGGGCTGCATCTATATCTACCCCCATGAACATGACACCGGGGTGGGCGGCACGCGTGCGCGGCCTTTTTGCGGACAACAAGGGACCATGGGGTTCGGGCAGCGGGCCGACTCCGCCGCCGAGCAGCGGAAGTGGCTCGGACAACCCGGGTCCGTCCAGCCCGTGGGGCTCGCCCGGCACCTCGCGTCCGCGCGGGTCCAGCGGCAACGTCACCAGCCTCGACGATTTCCTCGCCCGCGGCCGCGCCCGTTTCGGTGGCGGCGGCGGTGGCCGTGGCCGCGGAATGACCACTCCGCCCAGCAAATCGCTGATTGCGTGGGGCTTGCTTGCGGTGGTCCTGCTGTGGCTGATCTTCACCAGCTTCCATCGCATCGCGCCTGAAGAACGCGGCGTCGTCACCCAGGTCGGCCGCTATAGCCGTACCCTCGGCCCCGGCATCAGCATGACGCTCCCCGCCCCGTTCGAACGGGTGCAGAAGGTCGATGTCGAAAACATCCGCAACATCGATCTCGGGTCGACGACCTCCGAGACTCTGATGCTGACCGGCGACCAGAACATCATCGACATCGCTTATTCGGTTCGCTGGAATGTCCGCGACCCCGAGCTTTTCCTGTTCGAGATCCAGAATCCCGAAGAAACCATCCAGCAGGTCGCGGAAAGCGCGATGCGCGCTGCATTGTCGGCGGTGACCCTCGATGCCGCGATCGGCGAAGGTCGCGGCGAGATCGAGAATCGCGTCCAGGAAAACATGCAGGCCATTCTCGACAGCTACAAATCGGGCGTGCTGATCCAGGGTGTCGCGATCAAGCAGGCCGACCCGCCCGCCGCCGTCAACGACGCCTTCAAGGCGGTCAGCGCCTCCCAGCAGGCGGCGCAGAGCGACATCAACCAGGCCCGCGCCTACGCGCTCCAGCTGGCCCAACTCAGCCAGGGTGAAGCCACCGCGTTCGACAAGGTCTACGAGCAATATCGCCTTGCCCCCGAGGTCACCCGCCGCCGCATGTATTACGAAACCATGGAGCGCGTCCTGTCCAACGTCGACAAGACCATCATCGAAGCGCCGGGCGTGACCCCCTATCTGCCGCTTCAGCAGACCCGTCCGCCCGCCGCGGCGATCGCCGAACCGGGTGCCCAGGCGCAGAGCGGGGGAGCCGGCCGATGATCGATACCCTGTTCCGCCGCCCGATGATCGCGGTGATCGTGGTCCTCGCCTTGCTCTTCACCCTGCTGTCGAGCGTGGTGATCGTTCCCGAAACCCGCCAGGCGCTGATCGTCCGCTTCGGCAAGCCCGACCGCATTCTCAACCGCACCCGTGCGGGCGAGGTGATCGGCGGCGAGGGCGCCGGCATCGCGATGAAGATACCCTTCGTCGACGACATCGTGTGGATCGACAAGCGCGTCCGTGACGTCGACATGGAGCGCCAGATGGTGCTGTCGACCGACCAATTGCGGCTCGAGGTCGATGCCTTTGCCCGCTACCGCGTCGTCGATCCGCTGCGCATGTATATCCGCGCCCGGTCGGAAGAGCGGGTCAGCGACGCGCTGCGGCCGATCCTCGGCTCGGTGCTCCGGAACGAACTTGGCCGCCGGCCCTTCGCCGATCTCTTGAGCCCCGAGCGGCAGGGCGCGATGGACAGCATCCGCAGCAATCTCGATTCCATTGCCCGGCAATATGGCGTGCAGATCATCGACGTGCGCATCAAGCGCGCCGACCTGCCCGACGGCACGCCGCTGCAGTCCGCCTACGACCGGATGAAGACCGCGCGCGAGCAGGAAGCCCGTTCGATCCGGGCGACCGGTGCCAAGCAGGCGCAGATCATTCGCGCCGAAGCCGATGCGCAGGCCGCCAACACCTATGCCAACAGCTTCGGCAAGGACCCGGCCTTTTACGACTTCTATCGCGCCATGCAGGCCTATCAGCGGACCTTCGTGGGCGAGGATGGCAAGGCCCGTCCGACCAATGTAATCCTGTCGCCGCAGAATGAATTTCTGCGGGAATTCACCCGGGGGGGTGGTCGCTGATGGCTGTCAATCGCGCGTTCAGGCGGTTGACCTAGCAAGAAAGCAACAGGCCTCACCTCTCAAGGGAAGTTGAAGAGCATATGAAGTTCGCCAAGGAGTTTCCCAGAGTGCGCTATGCCTATGGTGTCGCGGCTGCCCTGCTGATCGGCGGGAGCGCTTTCTCGATTGTCGCTCCCGGTCCGGTGGGCGCGCAGGTCGCCCAGAATTCCCCCGCGGCGATGCCGCCGCGCGGTGCGCCGGTGTCCTTCGCCGATCTGGCCGCACGGCTCCAACCGGCGGTGGTCAACATCCAGACCAAGCAGCGCGTCCCGGTCCGGCAGGGACAAAGCGACCCGCTCGCCGAATTCCTCCGCCGCTTCGGTCAGCCGGGGCAGGGTCAGGGTCAGGGCGACGCCGCCCCGCAGACCCGCGAATCCGGGTCGCTCGGCTCGGGCTTCTTCATCTCGGCCGACGGCTATGTCGTCACCAACAACCACCTGATCCAAGGTGCCGGCGGGACCGGCACGGTGGACAGCGTGACGGTGATCATGACCGACCGCCGCGAGCTTCCCGCCCGCATCATCGGCCGCGATCCGGCCAGCGACCTCGCCTTGCTCAAGGTCGAGGGCAACGGCTTCCCCTTCGTCAGCTGGGGCGACAGCCAGCGCGCCCGGGTCGGCGACTGGGTCATGGCGATCGGCAATCCCTACGGCCTCGGCGGTACCGTCACCGCCGGCATTATCTCGGCCCTGCATCGCGGGATCACCGGGGCCGGCGCCTATGACCGCTACATCCAGACCGATGCCAGCATCAACATGGGTAATTCGGGCGGCCCGATGTTCGATCTGAACGGCAACGTCATCGGCATCAACTCGGCGCTGATCAGCCCGACCGGCGCCAGCGTCGGCATCGGCCTCGCCATTCCGGCCGAGCTTGCCCGCCCGGTGATCGACAGCCTGCGCCGCGGTCAGCGTCCGCAGCGCGGCTATCTCGGCATTGGTCTGCTCCCGCTCGACGAAAGCAGCGCCGCCGCGCTCGGCATCGCCAAGGATCGCGGCGAACTGGTCCGCTCGGTGGTCGAAGGCCAGCCCGCGGCCCGCGCCGGCCTCCAGCAGGGCGACGTGATCGTCCGTGTCGGCGGCCGCGACGTCACCCCGGACGAGACGGCTTCCTACCTCATCTCCAACGTCACCCCGGGTCAGCGGGTGCCGATCGAGGTTATCCGCGACGGTCGCCGCCTCAGCCTCAATGCGGTGGTCGCGCAGCGTCCGACCGACGAGGAACTGGCCAGGATCAGCGGCGCAACGCCCGAAGGCCAGGGCTTCGACCCGAACGACCAGAACGCCCCGGCAGTGCCCGCGGGCCAGGCGCTGGGCTTGTCGCTCCAGCCGCTTACCGCGGACATCGCCCGCGCGGTGAACGTGCCGGCGACCACCCGCGGCCTTGTTGTCACCAACGTCGATCCCAACAGCGACGCCGCTGAAAAGGGCATCCGCCGCGGCGACGTCATCCTTTCGGTCAATCGGCAGCCGGTGACCACCACGGCGCAAGTCGCCGCGGCGGTCGATGCGGCACGCCGCGCCGGTCGCACCGCGGTGCTGCTGTTCGTCAAGCGGGGCCAGTCGCCCGAGCTTCCGATCGGCGTCGATATCGTCAGCCGCTGACCTCTCGCCTATCCGCCCGTCCCTCGCTAGGCTGCCAAGCACAAGCGAGGGACGGGAGCGGATATGGCCAGCATCTTCATCGGCGAACGCAGCGGCGGGGCAGCCCCGCAACAACTCGAACTCAAACGCGCCAATCGCCACGGCCTGATCGCCGGCGCGACCGGCACCGGCAAAACCGTCACGCTGCAAGGCCTGGTTGAAGGCTTCTCCGCCGCAGGCGTCCCGACCTTCGTCGCCGACGTGAAGGGCGATCTCGCCGGCCTCGCCATGGCCGGTTCGCCCACCGCCAAGACCCACGAGATCTTCGCCGCCCGCGCCGCCGAGCTTGGCATCACCGACTGGCAATATCGCGATTGCCCTGTGCAATTCTGGGACCTGTTCGGCGAGCAGGGCCACCCGATCCGCACCACCGTCAGCGAGATGGGACCGCTGCTGCTCGCCCGGCTGATGAATTTGAACGAGGTGCAGGAAGGCGTCCTCACCATCGCCTTCCATGTCGCCGACAAGGAAGGGCTCCTCCTCCTCGACCTCGACGACCTCCAGGCGATGCTGGTCGCCTGCGGCGAGCGGGCGGACGAACTGACGCTCGAATATGGCAATGTAGCCAAGCCTACCATTGGCGCCATCCAGCGCAGCCTGCTGCAACTCCGCAGCCAGGGCGGCGATCATTTCTTCGGTGAACCAGCGCTCGACCTCGAGGATTTCCTGAAGCTCGGCGAAGACGGCCGCGGCATCGTCAACATCCTCGCCGCCGACAAATTGATGGCGAGCCCTCGGCTTTATTCGACCTTCCTCCTGTGGCTGCTGTCCGAGCTGTTCGAGCTGCTTCCCGAAGTCGGCGATAGCGACCAGCCCAAGCTCTGCTTCTTCTTCGACGAAGCCCATTTGCTGTTCGACGACGCCCCGCCCGCGCTGCTGGAAAAGGTCGAGCAGGTGGTGCGCCTCATCCGCTCCAAGGGCGTCGGCGTCTATTTCATCACCCAGAACCCGATCGACATCCCCGACAAGGTCGCGGGCCAGCTCGGCAACCGGGTGCAGCACGCGCTGCGCGCCTTCACCCCGCGCGATCAGGCGGCGGTGAAAAGCGCGGCGGAAACCTTCCGGCCGAACCCGGAGGTCGATGTCGCCAGCGCGATCACCCAGCTTAAGGTCGGCGAAGCGCTGGTCTCGCTGCTGCTTCCCGACGGCAGCCCCTCGCCGGTCGAGCGCACGCTGATCCGCCCGCCATCGACCCGCGTCGGGCCGTTGTCGGCGCAGGAGCGCGCGATCTTCATCGGCACCGATGCCATCGGCAGCAAGTATGACACGCTGATCGATCGCGACAGCGCCGAGGAGATCCTCAAGGCCAAGGCCGGTGAAGCCGCCGCCGCCGCCGAGGCCGCGCGCGCGCAAAAGGAAGACGCCAAGGCCGCTGCGTTGCAGGCCAAGGAAGACGCCCGCCTCGCCAAGGAACAGGCCCGCGCCGACCTCGCCGCCCAGCGTGAGGCCGACCGCCAGCAGCGCGAAGCCGATCGTCAGGCCGAGCGCGCGCGGGTCGCTGCCGAGCGCGAAGCCGCACGTCAGGCCCGTGAGGCGGCGCGTCCCACGATGTTCGACAAGGCGGTCCAGTCCGCCGCCCGCTCCGCCGCGTCCTCGGTCGGCCGCTCGCTCGGCAACCGCCTGCTCCGCGGCATTCTCGGCGGCCTCCTCAAATAAGGCGTTTCATGTCCGATCTCGTCATCCGGCCGATCACCACCAAGGCCGACAAGAAGCGCTTCGTCGACTTCGCCTGGGACGTCTACAAAGACGATCCCGTCTGGGTGCCGCCCCTCAAGTCCGAAGTGCTCGGCCTGATGACCCCGGGCGAAAATCCGTGGTTCGAACATGGCGAAGCGGCCTTCTTTCTCGCCGAGCGCAACGGACGTCCGGTCGGCCGTATCTCGGCGCAGATCGACCGGCTGGTGCTCGAGCATATGGGCCCCGGCATCGGCAATTGGGGCATGTACGAGGTGCTGGACGGCGAAACCGAAGCCGGCCCGGCCCTCATCGCCACCGCCGAAGCTTGGCTGCGCGAGCGGCAGATGACCCGCGCGCTTGGGCCCATCAGCATTTCGATCTGGGATGAGCCAGGGCTCGAAATCACGGGCTTCGACGATCCTCCGACGGCCATGATGGGGCACCACCGCCCGGCCTACGAAGCGCAGATCGAGGGCGAAGGCTATACCAAGGCCAAGGACCTCTACTGCTACGCGCTCGACATCCGCGTGCCGCTGGAACCGCTTGCCCAGCGTCTGATCCAGGCCGGCCAGCGCTCCAGCCGCATCCGCCTGCGCGAAGTCGACAAGTCGCGGTTCGACGAAGAAGCGGCGATCATCCTCAATCTTCTCAACGACGCCTGGTCGGACAATTGGGGCTTCATTCCGCTGACCCCGTCCGAAATCGCCTATGCCGGCAAGAAGCTGAAGACGATCATCTTCGAGGATCTGGTCGTCATCGCCGAGGTCGACGGCGAACCCGCTTCCTTCATGATCACCCTGCCGGACATCAACGAACTGACCCGCGACCTCGACGGCAAGCTGTTCCCATTCGGCTGGGCCAAATTGCTGTGGCGGCTGCGCAAGCCCAAGGTGCATCGCATGCGCGTGCCGCTGATGGGCGTCGCCAAGAAGCATCAGGGCGGCCGCCTTGCCGGGCAGCTCGCCTTCATGATGATCGAATATTGCCGGATCAACTCGGTCGAGAATTACGGCGCCAGCCACGGCGAATTCGGCTGGGTGCTGGAAGACAATGGCGGAATGCTGGCGATCGCCGACCTGCGCGGGTCGCGTCGCAGCAAGGTCTACCGCATCTACGAAAAAGCGCTCTAGGCCTCGGCTCCGTCCGCATTGTCCGGCCGCACGAAGCGAATGCCAGCTTCGCCGCCGACCGCCCAGCGTACCTGTCCGCGGACGCGCCCGATCCTGGGAAGGGTGAGTTCGAGATAATCGCCGATCCGGAACCAGCCGGTCAGCCGGCAGCCGTCCAGCGACAGGTTCGACACGCTGGCACCGCTGGTGTGGCCATCAGGATAATGAACCTCGGCCAGAAGCTCGACATCGTGGCGGTGACGTCGCTCGGGCCAGTCCTGATCATTCTTCAATCGACAGTCCTCTGCGCGGATTCGGCTCTTGGCCTCTAGCGCAATTAACTGCCATTAAACAAATGCGCCCCTCACAAAGGCTAAACCGGGCCTTTAGTCCAGCGTCACCCAGGTCGGCGCATGGTCGCTCGCCTTTTCCTGGCCCCGCGCCCAGCGATCGACCCCGGCGGCGCTCAAGCGGTCGGTGACCTGCGGGCTCAAAAGTAGGTGATCGATCCGGAATCCCGCGTCGCGCTGCCAGCAGCCGGCGGTATAATCCCAGAAGGTGTAAAGCCGGTCCTCCTTCGGATGCAGCGCGCGTAGCGCATCGGTCCAGCCTTGGTGCAGTATGCGACGCCACGCCGCCCGCGTCTCGGGCTGCATCAGCGCGTCATGCTGCATCGCCGCGACCGAAAAGACGTCGCGGTCCTCGGTGACGACGTTCCAGTCGCCCGCCAGGATCACCGGTCGTTCTTCCGCCAGAAGACCCGCCGCATGCTCGCGCAGCCGCTCCATCCAACGCAATTTGTAGGGGAATTTCTCGGTACCCACCGGATTGCCGTTGGGCAGGTAGATGGACGCAATGACGATCCCGTTCATCTCCGCCTCGATATAGCGGCTGTGCGTATCGTCGGGATCGCCCGGCAGGCCGACCCGGCGCAGGTGCGGGCTTTCGCCGCGGGCGAGGATCGCGACCCCGTTGAAGCCCTTTTGCCCGTGCCACACCGCACGATAGCCCGCGCCCTCGATGTCGAGCACCGGCAGCGCTTCGTCGGCGCATTTCAGTTCCTGCAGGCAGGCGACATCGGGCTGTTCGCGCTCCAGCCATTCGAGCAGACGGGGCAGCCGCGCACGGATGCCATTGATGTTGAAGGTCGCGATCTTCATGCCACCGTCATTGCGAGGAGCGCAGCGACGAAGCAATCCATTTGCGACGCGCTGGATTGCTTCGCTGCGCTCGCAATGACGATGAAGGGTTAAATCCCGAAGCTCGACCCGCAGCCGCAGCCGCTCGCGGCATTGGGGTTCTTCACCTTGAACGCCGCGCCGCCGAGGTCCTCGACATAATCGACCTCGCTCCCGTCGAGGAGATCGACGCTGACCGGATCGACCACCAGGCGGACGCCGGAGGTTTCGGCGATCGTGTCGCCTTCCTCGGGCTCGCCCAACGCGAAGCGATAGGTGAAGCCCGCGCAGCCCCCGCCATCGACGGCAAGGCGCAGCACGGCGGGCTTGGCCTGCTTGTCGGCGATGAGTGCCACGCGGCGCGCGGCGGATTCGGTCAGGGTAAGCTGGGTCACGAAACCCATGTAGGGCGCGTCACCCGCACCCTCAAGCACGTCGGCTCAGCGCTTGGCGGCGCCGGCCGGACCGCCCAGCGCGATCTGGTCCATGCTGTGGCCGTTGCGGCTCTTGATCGCGACAAGATAATCGGTCGAGCGCATGAACGGGATCGGATTGACCGCGCGGCCGTCGATGCGAACTTCGTAATGGAGATGGCTGCCGGTCGAACGGCCGGTCGACCCCATGCGGCCGATCACCTGGCCGCGCTTCACGCGCTCGCCAACGCGAACCGAGAACGCCGACAAGTGGCCATAGCGGGTTTCGATCCCGCGGCCATGGTCGACCTTGATAAGATTGCCGTACCCGCCATTGTTGTACCCAACCTCGGTGATGGTGCCGTCGGCGGTGGCATAGATCGGGGTGCCGACCGGCCCGGCAAGGTCAATGCCGGCATGCATGGCGGCGCCGCGACCGAACGGATCGCTGCGCACACCAAAGCTCGAGGTGAAGGCGGCGGTCTTGACCGGCTTGTCCGACGGAACCGCGATCACGCCGTCCTGCAGGGAGTCGAGTTTCTTCCAGCTGTTGAACAGCGACTTGAAGGTCGGATCGCTCTTGGTCGCCGGCTCGAACGGACCACCGACGGCGAGACGCTGCGGCGTGAGGCCAAGCTTCTTCAGTTCGCGAGTGGCGGTGCGATAGCGAAGCTCGAGCCGCTCGGCGGCGGCGGCTTCTTCGGCGGCCAGCTTGTCTTCAACGCGGTCGAGCGGCGCGGCGATCGCAGCCGGGAGCGAACCGGCATCGCTGACTTGCGGAAGCGAAGCTGGATCGACATCGCCGCCCGCGAGCATGGTCGCAAGCAAAGTCTGGCGCTGTTCGATCAGGCGGGCGCGCTGTTCGGCGGCCTTGGCGAGCTGCTGGAGATCGCCCTTGTCGGCGGTGACGGCGACCAAGGCCTGATCGCCGCGGAGGAAGTGGGCGGCAGCAAAGGCCGACCAGGCCAGCATCAGGGCGGCAGCAAGGAAGAAAGCGAACTGAAGGGGAGTGGAAAGGCGGATCCGACGGAGCTTGGTGCCGTCATGCACGAACAGGTCGCGGCTGCGAAGCAGTCCCGTTGTTCGGATGGCATGCGTCATAGAACCAAAGCTCCCAGCTCGTTCACGTTTGCGTGAAACCCTTCCGCGCCATCCGCAAAGAACGGCGTGTCGTGGCTTCCCTAGGATGTCAGGAGCTCCCCAGCCCCGACCGACACAGCGTTGCCCCCACTGCGTCGGACACGGACTAAAGACCCGGTACGGTTAACGAAAACAACCTTTTCGTTCCCCGCCCGGGACGAGTCGGGAAAAGCGAGCGATGAGTTGAGCGAAACGCGCCGAAATTTGCCGTCGAATCGCGGATTTATTCACAGAATCGCAAGGGCGCTTGCGCCGCTCACCCCATGCTGTAGAGCGGCCACGGGCCACGCCGTCCCAACGCGGCGCGTGCTCTCTGTGAGGAGAGTTTGAACATGACGAACCCTACCCCGGACGTGCGTCCGGACCGCCCCTATTTCTCGTCGGGGCCGTGCGCCAAGCCGCCCGGCTGGACCGCTTCCAGCCTGCCCACCGACAGCCTCGGTCGCTCCCACCGCAGCAAGATCGGCAAGGCGCGGTTGAAGCGCTGCATCGACCTGATGCGCGCCAATCTTAGGCTTCCCGACACGCATCGGATCGGCATCGTCCCGGGCTCCGACACCGGCGCTTATGAGATGGCGATGTGGACCATGCTCGGGGCGCGTCCGGTCACTGCCATGGCGTGGGAAAGCTTTGGCGAAGGCTGGGTCACCGATGCGGTGAAACAGCTCAAGATTGATCCCACGGTGATCCGCGCTGACTATGGCGACCTGCCCGATCTGGCGGCGGTCGACTGGTCGAACGACGTGCTGTTCACCTGGAACGGCACCACCTCGGGCGTGCGCGTTCCCGATGGCGACTGGATCGCCGCCGACCGCCAGGGCCTGAGCTTCGCCGATGCGACCAGCGCGGTGTTCGCCTACGACATTCCGTGGGACAAGATCGATGTCGCGACGTTCTCCTGGCAAAAGGTGCTCGGCGGTGAAGGCGCGCATGGCGTCCTGATCCTCGGACCCCGTGCGGTCGAACGGCTGGAAAGCTATGTGCCCGCCTGGCCGCTGCCTAAGGTCTTCCGGCTGACTTCCAAGGGCAAGCTGATCGAAGGCGTCTTCTCCGGCGAGACGATCAACACACCCTCGATGCTGGCGGTCGAAGACGCCATCGCCGCGCTCGAATGGGTCGAGAGCATCGGCGGGCTCGACGGCGCGATCCGCAGGTCCGACGCCAATGCCGCGGCGTTGAACCGCATCGTCGAGGCGCGCCCTTGGCTCGACCATCTCGCCGCGGATCCGGCGTCTCGCTCGAAGACCAGCGTATGCCTCACGGTCGAAGGCGCCGACGAAGCCCGGATCAAGAAAATGGCCGGCCTCCTCGAAGAGCAAGGTGCTGCGTTCGACATCGCCGGCTACCGCGACGCCCCGCCGGGGCTTCGCATCTGGTGCGGCGCGACTGTCGACACCGCCGACATCGAGGCCCTCGGGCCGTGGCTCGACTGGGCCTATGAGGAGACCCGGGCATGACCCCGCGCGTCCTCATTTCCGACAAGATGGACCCCCGCGCCGCCGCCATCTTCCGCGAGCGGGGGATCGAGGTGGACGAGATCACCGGCAAGACTCCGGACGAGCTCGCCGGACTAATCGGCGACTATCACGGCCTGGCCATCCGCTCGTCAACCAAGGCGACGGCCAAGCTGCTCGACCATGCGACCAATCTGAAGGTCATCGGCCGTGCCGGCATCGGGGTCGACAATGTCGACATCCCCGCCGCCACCGCGCGGGGCATCGTGGTGATGAACACGCCCTTCGGCAACTCGATCACCACCGCCGAACACGCCATTGCGCTCATGTTTGCACTCGCCCGCCAGCTGCCCGAGGCCGATGCCTCGACCCAGGCCGGCAAGTGGGAAAAGAACCGCTTTATGGGGGTCGAGCTCACCGCCAAGACATTGGGCCTGATCGGGGCGGGCAACATCGGGTCGATCGTCGCCAGCCGCGCGCTCGGCCTCAAGATGAAGGTGATCGCCTTCGACCCCTTCCTCTCGCCCGAACGCGCGCTGGAACTGGGGATCGAAAAGGTCGAGCTCGACGAGCTGCTGAAGCGCGCCGACTTCATCACCCTGCACACTCCGCTGACCGACCAGACCCGCGGCATCCTCAGCCGCGAGGCGTTGGCCAAGACGAAAAAGGGTGTCCGCATCATCAATTGCGCGCGCGGCGGGCTGATCGACGAAGCGGCCTTGAAGGATGCGCTCGATAGCGGGCAGGTCGCCGGCGCGGCGCTCGACGTGTTCGAGACCGAGCCCGCGACCGACAGCCCGCTGTTCGGCACGCCCGGCTTCATCTCGACCCCGCACCTCGGCGCGTCGACCACCGAAGCGCAGGTCAATGTCGCGATCCAGGTCGCCGAGCAGATGAGCGACTTCCTGCTGCTGGGCGGCGTCACCAACGCCATCAACATGCCCAGCCTGTCGGCGGAGGAAGCACCGCGGCTCAAGCCCTACATGGCGCTGGCCGAAAAGCTCGGCAAACTGCTCGGCCAAGTGCTCGGCGAACAGGTCCGCGGCGTGTCAATCGAGGTCGAGGGCGCGGCGGCGCAGCTCAATCAGAAGCCGATCACCGGCGCGGTGCTGGCGGGGCTGATGGGCACCTACAGCCAGACAGTGAACATGGTGAACGCCCCCGTACTCGCGAAAGAACGCGGCCTCGACGTCAAGGAAATCCGACACGAACGCGAAGGCGATTACCAGACCCTCGTCCGGGTCACCGCCTCCACGCCGACCGGCGATCGCTGCGTCGCCGGGACCCTGTTCGGCAATGCGGCGCCGCGCCTCGTGGACATCTTCGGTGTCGCGGTCGAAGCCGATCTCGCGGGCCACATGCTCTACATCGTCAACAGCGACGCGCCCGGCTTCATCGGCAAGCTCGGCACCACGCTTGGGGAAGCGGGCATCAACATCGCCTTCTTCAACCTTGGCCGGCGCAAGGCAGGCGGCGAAGCGGTGGCCCTGGTCGCGGTCGACGATCCCGTCACGCCCGAAGTCGTGCAGCAACTGTGCGCGCTGGAAGGCGTGCGCGAGGTGGTGCCGTTGAGCTTCTAGGAGCACATCGATGCGGAGCGGCGACGAGTTGCGGGCCGAAGCGCGGATGGAAGCTGTCGGCGCCGGTCGCCCGCAGAACTGGCCCCGCGCGCTTGCCCTGTTGGGACGGGCAGCGGACGCGGGCAACCCGCAAGCTCAGGCAGAACTGGAAGTGCTCGGGCTGACCCCGGACCATGCGCGCAGCGCCGCCGACATCGACGCCCTCTTCGCCTTTCCTCAACCGGAGCGTCTTTCCGAACAGCCCCGACTGCGCTTCGTCCGCGGATTCGCGTCTGCGGCAGAATGCGCGTGGTTGCGGGGGCGCGGCACGTTGGCGCCATCGCAGGTGTTCGACCCGTCTACCGGCGGCCCGCGGCTCGACCCACGTCGCAGCAATAGGTCGGCCGAACTGACCTTCGACGAACTTGATCTCGTAACCCAGGTTCTCCGCTCCCGCATCTCGGCCGCGACGCGTCTTCCTCTCCCGCTGTTCGAACCTCCGCAGGTGATGCGCTACGAACCGGGCGAGGAATTCCAGCCGCACTACGACTATCTCGACCCGGCGCTGGCGGCACACGCCGGACAGCGGATCGCCACTTTTCTCCTGTATTTGAACGACGATTACGAAGGGGGCGAAACCGCCTTTCCAGAGGCCGGACAGGTCGTGCGCGGAGCAACCGGCGACGCCCTCTTCTTTGCCAACGTCGATGGCGCCAATCGTCCCGATCCGCTGACCCTGCACGCCGGCCGGCCCCCAAACAGAGGGACCAAGTGGGTCTTCTCGCAATGGATCCGTGACCGTTCACCCGCAGCGGCGCGACAGTCGCCGGACTGATCCAGGCACAATGCGCACCATCCTGCCAAAGGTGCGCAATGGACGCGCAAATTGACCGATTGTTAACGGAAGGCCTCCATCGTCACTGGGCATAGTGACGGGCCCCTTATTCATGTCGACTGCAGTTCATGCCATCTCGCCGCTTGAAAGCGAGAACCGCCGATACGCTTCCCGCCGCGCCCTCCGCCTCAGATCGGCGGTGTCGGACAGCGGGATCGAAGTCGTCATCCACGATCTGTCGCCGACCGGGCTGCTGCTCGAAACCCGCCAGCCTCTCATCAGCGGCGAAACCCTGTTCGTCGATCTTCCCGAACGCGGCCCGACCGCCGCTTCGGTGGTGTGGAGCAGCGGCAACTTCCACGGCTGCGCGTTCGAACAAAGCATTCCCTCGGCCGCGATCAGCGCGGCGCTGCTGCGCAGCCCGGCCAGCGTTCCAGCCGGCGGCGCCGATACCGGCCTCGACATCCATCGCCTGCGCGAACTGGCAGCCGACATCGAAGCGGCCGATCCCGTCGACGACCGCTATTCGCTGCGCACCCGCGGGATTGTCTTCGGCGGCCTACTGGTGGCGAGCTGGGGTGCGATCGGCTGGGCGGTTTCGGCTTTTCTCTAACTCAATTAGTTATCGGAGCCGAGCAAGCAGGCGACCGCATCACGGTCGTGGATGCTCTTTCGACGTCTAATCCGCCCTTGAGGCGCATCTATCTCAATGACTGAAACAGCGGCACCTCGGTCGTGCCATGGTAGGGGGTGTCAAAAGGCTGACGCCGGCTCCCCGCACGAAGTTGTTACGCTCGATCTTCGCGCATGTGGAAAATCCTCAACAGGATGATTTGATTGTCGCGGACCTCGTAGCGAAACACGTATCGCTCGACCCGAAACTCACGCACTTCGCGAGGATCAAATTCGAAAAGGCGGGGTCCCCGCCGCGGAAAGTCCAACAACGCCGTTGGCGAATTTGCGAGAAGATCCGCGATTTTTTCGGACGCTTCGAGATCAACTTCAGCGAGAAAAGTCTGCAGCCGTTCGAGGTCGGCGAAGGCAACAACCGACCAGATGATCCTCACGCAGCGGGCTTCGCATGTTGCTTTCTGAGTTCTCGCTTCCGTGCTTCGATCATCGACAGTACCTCGTCGTGGGACAATGTTTTTCCGTCATCCACGACAGCCAGCGCTTCAAGCGTAAGTTCATGACGCCTCTGTTCCTCGGCCAACCATTCGGACAAAGCTTGCCGCATGATCCAGCTCTTGCTGCGGTCGATCCGGGCAGCGACTTCGTCGACCTGGCGCACCAGGGCTTCCGGAAGCTTAGTCGTCACGATCCGTCCAACGTCCGTCATGATTGCCTTTCAATCAGTTACAATCAATATAAATCAGTTCCAATATGGACCAATCCTATTGGCTGTTATAATTGTCAATCGCCCTCAAAGGTACGTACGGGCGTGCAGATGCAATCAAAGATAAACCGAGCGGAACAGAAACGGAACAGGGATACGATCCGCTTCGGAGAAATTAGGCTGAATCTTTTGATCCGTTATCGATCAAAAGGCGACACGGCGGAGGGTGGCTAGACCAGAACTGCCACGCTGCTAGAGGCAGGCCTTCCGTCAACACGAGAAGAACCATGGGTAACGTAACCGTGATCGGCGCCCAATGGGGTGACGAGGGCAAGGGCAAGATCGTCGACTGGCTCGCCAGCCGCGCCGATTGCGTGGTGCGCTTCCAAGGCGGCCACAATGCTGGTCACACGCTGGTCGTCGGCGACAAGGTCTACAAATTGTCGCTGCTGCCGAGCGGGATCGTCACCGGCACCCTGTCGATCATCGGCAACGGCGTGGTGCTCGATCCGTGGTGGCTGCGCGAAGAAGTGGAGAAGTTGCGCGGCCAAGGCGTGCGGGTCGAGCCCGACGTGTTGCGCATCGCCGAGACCTGCCCGTTGATCCTCCCCATCCACCGCGACCTCGACGCGCTGCGCGAAGACGCCAGCGGCGCGGGCAAGATCGGCACCACTCGCCGGGGCATCGGTCCGGCCTATGAAGACAAGGTCGGCCGCCGCGCCATTCGCGTTTGCGACCTCGCCCACCTCGACGAACTCGATCCCCTGCTCGACCGCCTGTGCGCCCACCACGACGCGCTGCGCGCCGGATTTGGCAAGGAACCGGTCGACCGCGCGCGGCTCAAGAACGATCTCGCCGAGATCGCCGACTTCGTTCTCCAATTCGCCCGTCCCGTTTGGGTCGATCTGGAGGAAGCGCGCAGCCAGGGCCGCCGCATCCTGTTTGAAGGCGCGCAGGGCGTCTTGCTCGACGTCGATCACGGCACCTATCCCTTCGTCACCTCTTCCAACACCGTCGCGGGCACCACCGGCAGCGGCAGCGGCATGGGTCCGGGCGCGGCGGGCTTCGTGCTGGGCATCGTCAAGGCCTACACCACCCGCGTCGGCTCCGGGCCCTTCCCGACCGAACTGGACGACGCCGACGGCCAGCGCCTCGGCGAACGGGGCCATGAATTCGGCACCGTCACCGGCCGCCAGCGCCGCTGCGGCTGGTTCGACGCGGTGCTGGTCCGCCAAAGCGCGGCGGTGAGCGGCATCACCGGGATTGCGCTGACCAAGATCGACGTCCTCGACGGGTTCGAGACGGTGAAGATCTGCGTCGGCTACGAAATTGACGGCAAGCGATTCGATTATCTGCCGCCGCACGCCGCCGACCAAGCCCGCGTGAAGCCGATCTACGAAGAGATGCCGGGCTGGTCCGACAGCACCGCGGGCGCACGCAGCTGGGCCGATCTTCCGGCGCAAGCGATCAAATATATTCGCCGCGTCGAAGAACTGATCCGCTGCCCGGTGGCGCTGGTCTCGACCTCGCCCGACCGCGACGACACGATCCTGGTCCGCGATCCGTTCTCGGCCTGAGCCGCCTTATTCGCTGCGCAAAGCCTCGATCGGGCTGAGGCGGCTGGCGCGGATCGCGGGGTAGCCGCCGAACAGCAGGCCGATGCAGGCGCTGAAGGCGATGCTGCCGAGCACCGTGCCGATGCCGATCGGCGCCGGAAACTCCGCCACCCGCTCGAATACGGTGGCGGCGATGGCGGCGAGGCCGAGGCCGAGCAACCCGCCGATCATGCACAGCACCGCGGCTTCGACCAGGAACTGATTGCGGATATCGCGCCGCCGCGCTCCCAAGGCCATGCGCAGCCCGATTTCGCGGGTGCGCTCGGTCACGCTGACCAGCATGATGTTCATGATCCCGATTCCGCCGACCAGCAGCGAGATCGACGCGATCGCGACCAGCACCGCCTGGAAGATCGAGGTCACCATGCTCGATTCCTCCTGGAACTCCTCGGTGGTGCGCACCGCGAAGGGTTGGGGTTCGCCCTTTTCGACATTGTTGCGCGCACGAAGCAGGCGGACCAGCTCGCGCTTGCCGTCGCCCAGGTCCATCGCCGGATCGAAGCCGACGAACAGCATCGACAGATCGTCGGGCCCGCGCAGCGAAGTCGTGAAACGCTGCCGCCCGGTGCTGAGCGGCACTAGTGCGACGTCGTCCTGGTCCTGGCCAAGGCTCGATCCCTTGCCCGCCAGCACGCCGATCACCCGGAACGGCACCTTGTTGAGGCGCACGGTCTGGCCGACCGGATCGAGATCGCCGAACAGGACGGTGGCGGCGGTCGGGCCGAGCACCACCACGCGCGCGGCCGAGCGGACGTCGCTTTCCTCAATCAGCCGCCCGTTCTCGATCCCCGTGTTGGACGCGACCGCATAGCCCGGCGTCACCGCGATTCCGCTGGTGGTGACCTGCTTGGCGGGGATCGACAGCTGAACGGTGGCGCGGATCTGCGGGGCGATGGCGATGACCCCAGGGATCGACCGCTCGATCGCCGCCGCGTCGCGCTCGGTCAGCTTGCCCGGTGCGCTGTTCGGACCGCCGCGGCCACCTTCCTGCTGCGGAAAGATCAGCGCCATGTTGGAGCCCAGTTGCGCCACCGTCTCTTCGACCGACACCTTGGCCCCGCTGCCGACCGCCATCGCCAGGATCACCGCGAAGACGCCGATCATCACGCCCAGCGCGGTCAGGATCGAGCGCATCAGATTCGTGCGCAGCGCCGTCAGCGCGATGCCGACATCGACCAGCCGTCCGGCGATGAAGCCGCCGGCGCTCATGCCGCCAGCCGCCGGTCGGTAACGGGCCGATCCTCGACCACCTTGCCGTCGCGGAACAGGATGCGGCGCTTGGCGAATTGCGCGATGTCGGGCTCGTGGGTCACCAGCACCACGGTGATCCCGCTCTCATTGAGCTCGGTGAACAGCCGCATGATCTCTTCGGACGTCGCGGTATCGAGTGCACCGGTCGGCTCGTCCGCCAGCAGCATCAGCGGTTCGGTCACCAGCGCACGGGCGATCGCGACGCGCTGCTGCTGCCCGCCCGACAATTTGGCCGGCGTATGGTCCATCCGGTCGCCGAGGCCCATCGCGGCAAGCTTCGCCGCCGCCCGCTCGCGCCGCTTCGCCAGAGGCACACCGGCATAGATCAACGGGGTCGCCGCATTGTCGAGCGCGCTTGTGCGGGCGAGAAGATTGAACTGCTGAAAGACGAAGCCGATCTTGCGATTGCGGATCGCGGCCAGCTCGTCCGACGACAGGTTGGCCAGTTCCTGCCCGTCGAACAGCATCTCGCCGCTCGTCGGCAGGTCGAGCGCGCCGACCAGGTTCATGAAGGTCGACTTGCCCGATCCGCTGGCGCCCATCACCGCCACGAATTCGCCGCGCCGGATGGTCAGCGACACGCCGTCCACCGCGTGCACCGTCTCCCCGCCGAGCTTGTATTCCTTGCGAAGGTCGCGGGTCTCGACCAGCGGCGGCTCACTCACCGCCAGCCTCCCCGGCGTTCTCGTCCTCGTCATCGTCTTGCTTGGGCGCGGTCGAACGGGTTCGCACCAGCACCTTGTCGCCGGCCTTGAGGCCCGAGCGGACCTCGACGAAATCCTCACCGGCAAGCCCGGTCGTCACGATCCGGCGCGCCGGCTTGTAAGGTTCGGCCCCGGCCACATAGACCGCCTCGCTGCCCTTGGGCGGAACGCTCTTGGGCCGGTCGCCGACCTTGGGCCGGAAACGCAGCGCGGTGGTCGGCACCCTCAGCGCCGAGGCGATCCGGCCGGTGACGATTTCGACGTTGGCGGTCATGCCGGGGAGCAATTTGCCGTCCTTGTTGTCGACGTCGAGGATGACGAGGTAGCTCACCACATTGTTGGTCTCGACCGCCGCCTTGCGGATTTGCCGCACCACCGCCTTGAACCGGTCGCGGGGATAAGCATCGACGGTGAAGCTGACTTCCTGGCCCGTCTGGACCTCGCCGATGTCCGCCTCGTCGACGCTGGTCTCGACCTGCATCCGGCTGGTGTCGGCGGCGATTTCGAACAGGTTCGGCGTCTGGAAGCTGGCGGCGACGGTGGACCCGGGCTCGACCAGCCGGTTGATCACCACGCCAGAGGTGGGCGCGACGATCCGGGTGCGCGACAGGTCGAGCATCGCCGAGGACAGTTCGGCGCGCGCCTGCACGATCTGGGCCCGCGCAGTCGCGATCTGCGCGGTACTGCTGCGGCGCGACGCCTGTGCGGTGGCGAGCGACCCGCCGGCGGCATCGAGCGCGGCCTGGCTGGTGAAGCCGCGTCCGGCGAGTTGCCGGGCGCGCTCGAACTCGCGTTGCTGGATTCCGACATCGCTCGCCGCGCGTCCGGCCGCTGCATTGGCGGTCGCCAGCGCGGCCTCGGCCGTGGCGACCTGCGCACGGGCCTGCTCGACCCGGGCGCGGAGACGCGTGGGGTCGATCTCGGCCAGCACTTGGCCAGCCCTCACCGGCGTGTTGAAATCGACCGCGACGCGGCTGACCTGCCCCGACACTTCGGCACCGACCTTGATCGTGTTCAGCGCACGCAGCTTGCCGCTGGCGGTGACCTTGCGAACCACTTCGCCGCGGGTCACCGGTTCGCTGACATAGACATAGTCATAGGTCTTGGGTTTGAGCGTCTGATACACGATCAGCGCCACGACGAGGAGGATCAGCCCCGACCAGATCGGATGCCGCTTCACCCACGCGCCAACAGATTTCATTAAAACTTTCCCCCACCCTTTAAGGCCGATGGTAACAACAAGAGCAACGGGGTGCGAGAAACTTTTGCTGCCCACGCGCCGACTGTATCGTTACTTCCCGACACCAATGCGCTTCCCCAACGTGTCTGCGTCCGACCCGCCTAGCTTGCGTCGCTGGCCCGACGCGATCACCACCGCTTCGACCAACGGGCGTGTCAGGTCTGTAATACGCCGGGACACCCAGTCGGTGGTGAGCGAAGGCGCTTCAGCGATGTTGGACCGGGGCCGTTTCCCGCAGCGTGAGGAAGACCGGCAGAACTGCCACCGCGACGGCGGCGATCATGATGCCGGGCATGTTCGCCTGGCCCGTCGTCGCAACCAGCCGCTCGGCCAGCCACGGCGTCAGCCCTCCGAAGATGGCGGTCGCTCCGGTGGCCCCGAACGCCAGCCCGGTCACCCGCCCCTCGCCCGGAAGTTGCTCGGCAGTGGCGACCGCGCCGACCGCGCTCATCGCCCCAGCGACGCAGGCGAGCAGCAGCGCGCCGACCAGCGCCTGCCCGTGTCCGCCGCCCGCCATCAGCGAGAACAAGGTGATCGGGAGTGCCGCCGAGAGCAAAGCCACGCCGATCAGGACCGGTTTTCGCCCCACCCGGTCCGACAGCATTCCCGTCAGCGGGGTGACCAGGATCACCGCCACCGCCGCCGCGGTCCCCAGCCACAGGCTGTCCACCTCGCTCAAGCTTCCGGCAGTGTTCAGGAAGGCGGGCACATAAGTGATTCCGACATAATAAGTGATCGATCCCAGCGCCGAGATGCAAAAGGCGCGGAAGATGCTGAGCTTGTGGTTGGCAAACGCGTGCCGCCATGGCGATTCCGGCACCGATCCGGCGGCGACCTGCCGCTCATATTCGGGCGATTCCTGCATCGAGGAGCGCGCGATCCACACGCTGCCCGCCAGTGCCGCGCCGACGAAAAAGGGGATGCGCCAGCCCCAACTTGTCAGGTCCGCCTCGCTCATCGACGCCACCGTCAGCGCTGATACCCCGACCGCCAGCAGCGCGCCGATCTCGCTCGCCGCCGACGCGAGGCTGGCGACCAGCCCGCGCCGCTCCGCCTTCGCGCCTTCGAGCAGATAGGCGACCACCCCGCTATATTCGCCGCCGACCGAGAACCCCATCACGCAGCGCAGCAGAAACAGCAGCCACCCCGCCGCAACGCCGATCGAGGCCTGCGTCGGAAGTAGCGCCGTCGCCAGCATCGCGGCGGTCATCAGCGCCACCGACCACAGCAGCATCGCGCGTCGCCCATGGCGGTCGCCGACATGCCCGAACACCACCGCGCCCAGCGGTCGCATCAGATAAGCGAGCGCAAAACTGCCGAGGGTGAAGGACAGGGCCTCGCCGCCGCTTCCGTAGAACAGCCGCGCCAGCACCGTCGCGAAATACAGGTAAAGGGTGAAATCATACCATTCGACGATGGTCGAAAAGGCCGCCACCGCCAGCGACTTGCGTGAGATCGGCTGGTGGGGTGCGGCGGGCTCGGACGCGATCATGGCCCAGCCTTGCGGACGAATGCCCGGCGTGCAAGCGGCGAGCACGCGTCCAAGCCGTTTCGCCGTGCGTATGCACTGCCATGAGAAATGCGATCCTTGCTCTTGCCGCCTTGGCGCTGGCCGCCTGCTCGCCTCCCGCCCTGTTGAGCTCAGTCAACCGCCTGCTTCCGGGCGACAATGGCGCGCGGCGGGTCGCCGAGGGAGTGACCTTTGCTCCCGATCGCGGCCTCAAACTCGATGTCTGGGCGCCCCGGCAAAGCGGCCGTCCGCTTCCCGTCGTGGTGTTTCTCTATGGCGGCGGCTGGGTCGCGGGATCGCGCGGAGGCTATGCCTTTGCCGGCTCGGGCTATGCGGGCCAGGGATTCGTCACCGTCGTTCCCGATTACCGTCTGGTGCCGTCGGTGCGCTTCCCCGCCTTTGTCGAGGACGGGGCGCTGGCGGTGAAATGGACCCGCGACAACATTGCCCGCTATGGCGGCGACCCCAACCGGATCGCAGTCGCGGGGCATTCGGCGGGCGCCTACAATGCCGCGATGCTGGCGCTCGATCCGCGCTTCCTGCGCGAGGCGGGGGCGCCGGCGGGGACGATCAAGGCCGCTGCCCTGCTGTCAGGCCCCTACGATTTCTACCCCTTTACCGAACAGCGCGGCCGCGATGCGCTGGGCGCCTGGCCGCGCCCGGCCGAAACCCAGCCGATCAATTTCGTCACCCGCGCCGCCCCGCCGATGCTGCTCGCGACGGGGAGCGCCGATACGATCGTCAATCCGCGCAACAGCCGGGCGCTGGCCGCCAAGCTGTCGGCGGCAGGGGTGCCGGTCGAATTGAAGGTCTATCCGGGCAAAAGCCACGTCGACCTCGCCAAATCGCTGTCGCGACCGTTCCGCGGGTCAACGCCGGCACTGGCCGACAGCGCGTCGTTCCTCCACCGCGTACTCGGCGAGTAACCGACGCGCAGAAGGTGCCTTAGACCGTGGCGATATCCGGCGCGTCCTCGGCTTTCATGCCGACGACGTTGTAGCCCGCATCGACATGGTGGATTTCGCCGGTGACCCCGCTGGCGAGATCGCTCAGGAGATACAGGCCCGCGCCGCCGACGTCCTCGATGCTGACGTTACGGCGGAGCGGCGCGTTCAGCTCGTTCCACTTCAGGATATAGCGGAAATCGCCGATCCCGCTTGCGGCCAGCGTCTTGATCGGCCCGGCGCTGATCGCGTTGACCCGCACCCCGTCCTTGCCAAGGTCGGCGGCGAGATACTTTGTCGCGGTTTCGAGCGCGGCCTTGGCGACGCCCATCACGTTGTAATGCGGAATGACCTTTTCCGCGCCGTAATAGCTCAGGGTCAGCATCGACCCGCCCGGCTTCATCAGCCGCGCCGCGCGCTGGGCGCAGGCGACGAAGCTGTAGACCGAGATGTTCATGGTCAACAGGAAGTTGTCGAGGCTGGTGTCGACGAACCGCCCGCGAAGCTCGTTCTTGTCGGAAAAGCCGATCGCGTGTACGATGAAATCGAGCCCGCCCCAGCGCTCCTCGATCGCGGCAAAGGTGCGGTCGAGCGCGTCCATGTCGCCGACATCGCAATCGACCAGAAAGTCGCTGCCGAGGCTTTCGGCCAGCGGGCGCACCCGGCGCTCCAGCGCCTCGCCCTGGTAACTGAACGCCAATTCGGCGCCATGCTCGCCCAATTGCTTGGCGATGCCCCACGCCAGGCTGCGGTCATTGGCGAGGCCCATGATCAGCCCGCGCTTGCCCGCCATCAATCCCGTCATACGATCTTCCCCTCTTCGGCCGCTTGAACGACCTCGCCTTCCGTCGCCGGCACTTCCTCGGCCTGGCTCGGCGTGATGGTTACCTTTTCACCCGGTTCCGGCGCCTCGACCTCGAGGGTCGCGGCATGCGGTCCGGTGTAATGTTCGCCCTCTAGCGCCCTCGCCTCGGTTTCCGCCAGCCCGGCGTTGAGTTCGGCGCCCATCACGACGCCAAGGCCCACGACGAAGAAGAACAGCAAGGCGATCATCACCCCCGCCAGGCTGCCGTAGGTGAGGTCGTAGCCGCCCGCGAGGCTGATCGCCTTGGGCAACAGCACCGCGGTTCCGATCCACCAGCCGGTCACCAGCACCGCGCCCGGCCACTTGCGGCACCCGCGCTTGCGGTAGCGCGACGGGGTCAGCACCACGAAGATGAGATAGACGGTGACGTACAGTGCCGCCGCCGGCACGATCCGCAGCAGCGTCAGCGTATCCTCGACCTCCGCGAATTCGGGCACCTTGGCGACGATGAACGCTTCGATCGAACTCAAGAGTACGGTGGTCGCCAGCGCGATCATCAGCAGCAGCACCAGGCCCAGCATCAGCGCCACGCTGATCAACCGGTATTCCCAGAACGGCTTGGTATATTTGACGCCGTAAGCCCGGCGCAGAATGTCGCGGATCGTCTCGATGAAGCTCGACGCCGTCCACAGCCCGACCAGCGCGCCGAACCACAGCAGCGGCCCTTGCCGCGCGGTCAGCACCTCGGCGACCGGTTCGCGCACCACCGCCGCGATCTGCGGCGGCAGTGAGCTCAGCACCTGGGCCACGATCTGCTGCGCCCCGGTGCTCGATCCCAGCAACTGCGCGATCGCCGCCGCCAGGATGAAGAATGGGAACATCGACAGCAGCGACAGGTAAGCGATGTTGCCGGCGTGGATGAAGCCGTCGTTGTAAACGCCGATCGCGACCCTTTTGGCGACTTCGAACGGCTTGGTCCCGGGCTTGACCCGTTCGACCACCTGGGTGCCGAAGCGGGCCTGGATCGCCGCCAGCCGCTTGCGCCTGGCTTCGGGACTTTGGGGGGAAACGTCCTGCATCGAACGGCTTAGACGCCGAGACCCGCCCTGGGGTTGCCTGCGCCGCCGCTCCAGCCATCGACAAAGCGCTCCAGCTCGACGTCGCCGGCGGGCAGCTCGACCATCAAGGTGACCAGCAGATCGCCGCGCGTACCCGCCTTGTCGCTGAACCCGCGGCCCTTGATCCGCAGCACCTTGCCCGAGGTCGCGCCCTTGGGAACGCTCAGCATCACCGCGCCGTCGGGGGTCGGCACCTTGACCTTGGCGCCCTGCACGGCCTCCTTAAGGCTGACCGGCAGGTCGAGCCGGACGTTCTGCCCGTCGCGGGTGAAGAAGCGGTGCGGTTCGATCCCGATGGTGACGATCGCATCGCCCTTGCCGCCCGGCCCCGCTTCGCCCTTGCCGGCAAGCCGGATCTTGGTGCCATCCTCGACACCCTTGGGAAGCTTGAGTTCGATCGTCGCCCCATCCGCCAGCGTCACCCGCTGCGGGCTCAATGTCGCCGCATCGACGAACGGCACGGTCAGGCGATAGGCGACATCGGCGCCCTTGACCGCTGCCCGCGGCTTTGCGCCCGCGCCATTGCCGAAGGGCGACCCGCCGGCGCGGCGTCCGCCAGCTCCGCCGAACAGGCCCTCGAACAGATCGGACAAATCCGGCCCGCCGGCAGCACCGCCGCCCGGAAAGCCTTCGAACCCGCCGCCTGCGCCCGGCCGTGTGCCGCCATAGCTTCCACCGCCACCGCCGCCGAAGCCGCCGAACTTGGGATTGCCTTCCTCGTCGATCTCGCCCCGATCGTAGCGCGCGCGCTTGTCGGCGTCGGACAACAGGTCATAGGCCGCCGTCACCTTGGAAAAGCGTTCGGCCGCTTTGGGATTATCCTGATTGCGATCGGGATGAAGCTGCTTGGCGAGGCTTCGATAGGCCTTTTTGATCTCGGCCTCGCTCGCCCCGCGCTTCACCCCCAGTTGTGCGTAAAGATCCATAACCCATCACATAGGGGAGGCTTGGCTTGCCTGCCAAGGCGGTCAGCGGATAGAGGCATGGCCCCATGGCCGCGACCGATCCCTTTGCCCTGTTCGCCGAGTGGATGGCACTGGCCGAAGCGTCCGAGATCAACGATCCCGACGCCATGGCACTCGCCACCTCCACGCCCGACGGCCGCCCCTCGGTGCGGATGGTGCTGATGCGGCGCCACGGGCCCGACGGCTTCGGCTTCTTCACCAATCTCG
The DNA here is from genome assembly GCF_036884275.1 of Sphingomonas kaistensis. Classification (NCBI taxonomy): domain Bacteria; kingdom Pseudomonadati; phylum Pseudomonadota; class Alphaproteobacteria; order Sphingomonadales; family Sphingomonadaceae; genus Sphingomonas; species Sphingomonas kaistensis. The sequence goes on from NZ_CP145607.1 coordinate 222,388, forward strand.
ACAGCCGCAAGGGGCGGGAGATCGCCGCCAATCCGTGGGGCGCACTATGCATCCACTGGAAAAGCATTCGCAAACAGGTCCGCGCCGAAGGCCGCCTCGTGCAGGTCAGTGACGCCGACGCCGACGACTATTTTGCCAGCCGCTCGCGGACCAGCCGGATCGGGGCGCACGCCAGCGATCAGTCGCGCCCGCTTGCCAGCCGCGAGGCCTTTCTCGCCCGGGTCGAGGAAGTGAAAGCGCGCTTCGAAGACCGCGACGTGCCCCGGCCCCCGCATTGGTCGGGCTTCCGCCTCGTTCCCGACCGGATCGAATTCTGGGAAGACGTCGAGTTCCGTCTCCACAACCGCCGCCTGTTCGAGCGGCAGGGCGACGGCGGCTGGAGCGAAGGCCTGCTTTACCCATGAGGGTCGTCGGCCCCGAACGCACCCGCCTGACCCAGCGCGCGGCGCTGGCCAGTGTCGGAATGGCGTCCATCCTTCTCGTCGCCAAGGCATGGGCGGCGATCGCCACCGATTCGACCGCCATGCTCGGAAGCCTTGCCGACACCGCCCTCGATCTCGTCGCCAGCCTGTTCACGCTGGCCGGCGTTCGTATCGCCGCGCTTCCTGCCGACCACGACCACCGCTTCGGCCACGGCAAGGCGGAGGCTTTGGTCGCGCTCGGCCAGGTCGTGCTGATTGCCGCCTCGGCGCTCGGCATCGGCTGGCGGGCGGTCGACCGGCTGCTCAACGGCGCGCCCACCGCCAATGCCGAACTGGGCATCGGGGTCAGCATCGCCGCGATGGTCGGCACCGTGCTGCTGCTCGCCTATCAAAAGCGGGTGATCGCCAAGACCGGCTCGGTCGCGATCCAGACCGACAACATCCACTACAAGTCCGACCTGTTCCTGAACGGCGCGGTGATCGGCGCCTTGGTGCTCGACCAGTTTCTCCGCATCCGCGGCGCCGATGCGGCGTTCGGCATCGCCATCGCCGTCTGGCTGTTGTGGGGGGCCTGGCAGGCGGCCGGCGACAGCGTCAACCAGCTGATGGACGCCGAATGGCCCGAGGATAAACGCACCGCTTTCCTCGCGGCCTGCGCCGAATATCCCGAGCTTCGGGGCATGCACGACGTGCGCACCCGCACCAGCGGCGTTCACGACTTCATCCAGTTCCACGTCTGGGTGCCCGAGGAATGGTCGGTTCGGCAGGCCCACGACCGGCTCGATGCGGTCGAGGAAGATCTTCAGCGCCGCTTCCCCGGCACCGAGATCTTTCTTCACTTAGACCCCGAAGGACATACCGACCGCGAGGGCATGCTGCCCCACCACCTGACGGAACGGACGTGACCGACCCGATCGTCCTGCCTTTCTATCAGGTCGATGCCTTCACCAGCGGCCGCCCCCTGACCGGCAATCCCGCCGCGGTAATGCCGCTGGACGGCTGGCTGCCCGACGAAATCCTTCAGGCCATCGCCGCCGAAAACAATCTCAGCGAAACCGCCTTCACCGTGCCGCTGGAGGGCGGCGAGGCGGATTATCACCTGCGCTGGTTCACCCCGACGGTCGAAGTCGACCTCTGCGGACACGCCACCTTCGCCAGCGGACACATCCTTCTAAAGGGCGACACCGTCCGCTTCCAGACCCGCTCGGGCGTGCTCACCGTCACCCGCGAGGACGATCGTTTGTGGCTCGACCTGCCGGCCAGCCGCCTTAGCGAAGGCCAAGCCGGTGCCGTGCTGGACGCATTGGGAGTACGTGGCCCAGTCCAAATCGGCGAAGGCGGCAACGGTGCCATTCTCGTCCGGCTCGATGACGAAGCCGCGGTCCGCGCGGTGAAGCCGGACTTCGCCTGCCTGCGCCAGGTCGACGCGCTGGTGATGATCACGGCGCCCGGCACCCGCACCACCATCGCCAGCCGCGTCTTTGCCGCTTACCACGGCATCGACGAGGACCCGGTCACCGGCTCGGCCCATTGCGCCCTCGTTCCTTATTGGGCGGCCGAGTTGGGGCGCACCGAATTCACCGCCGCGCAGGTCGGCCCACGCGGAGGCGATTTGCACTGTCGCCTCGCCGGCGACCGCGTGCGACTCGGCGGGGAAGCTCGCACGGTGATCGAAGGCACCTTCTGGATTTGACCGGCACGGCGCTGCCCCGGAAGGTCGGCGCCGGAAGCGCGGCGCTGCTGTCCTTCAACGGCGCGGTCGGCGCGTCGGTGTTCGCCCTCCCCGCGACCCTCAACGGCGACGTGGGTCCATGGGCCGCCCTGCTGTTCCCCGCCGCCGCTCTCGTCATGCTGCTGATCGCCATTCCCTTCTCCCGCGCGATCGCGGCGATGCCGGGTGAAGGCGGGCCGGTGGTCTATGGCTCCGCCTTCGGGCGCATTGCCGGGTTCGAGCTTGGCTGGACCTATTATGTCGCCCGGCTCGCGGCCTTCGCGGCCAACGTCCATGTGCTGGTCGATTATCTCCTGCGCTGGACCGACATCGCCCCCTCGCCCGCCTTGCGCAACACCCTGATTCTCGCCGCCATCGCCCTGCTCGCCGCGATCAACATCGCTGGGACCAGCAAGGCGATCCGACTGCTCGGCGGCCTGACCCTGCTGAAAAGCCTACCGCTGATCGCGCTTGCCGGGCTGGCGCTGGTCACCGTCCCCCTCCCCGCCTTCGGTCCCCCGCCCCCGCTCTCGGCCGCCGAAGCCAGCATCCTGCTCGTCTTCTACGCCTTTATCGGATTCGAAAATGCGGTCGCCGTCTCGGGCGAAGCGCGTGACGGCGGGCGGGACATCGCTCGCGCGATGCTGGTGACGATCTTCCTGATCGCCCTGCTCTATTTCGTGGTGCAGCTCGCTTTTTCCGCCGTCTCGCCGCCGGTTCCGGAAGGCGACAAGGCGCCGCTGCTGGCGCTCGGCACCGCGCTGCTCGGGCCGCTCGGCGCGCTGCTGATCCTGCTCGCGGCCGTCACCAGCCTTGCCGGCAACCTCCACGCCAACATGACCGCCAGCCCCCGAGTCACCCATGCGCTGGCGGCGCGCGGCGACCTGCCGGCGTGGATCGGCGCGGTGCATCCCCGTTTCGCCACCCCCCACGGCTCGATCCTGCTGATGGCCGTCCTTGTCGCCGCCTTGGCGCTGAGCGGCGGGTTCGTCTGGCTGGCCGTGGTCAGCACGCTCGCCCGAATGGCGGTCTATGCCGTCACCATCGCCGCCTGGCTCAAGATCGAGCGGCGGGGAGCCGGCAATCTTCTGCTCGGCGCGCTCGGCATCCTGCTGTGCGCGACGGTCGCGACCCAGGCCACCGCCGCCGCCTGGGCGACGCTCGCCGCGCTGCTATTCGCCGGCCTTGTGCTCTATTTCCTGGCGCGGCGCGGCCGCTAGCATCGCGTCCAGCGCATCGAGCAGCGGCGCCTGGCTGGCGAGGATCCGAGCGCGCGCATCGGCCATGGTCATCCATTCGACCCGGTCCATTTCGGGAAACTGCCGCATCCGGCCCGATCGCGGCGGCCATTCGAGTTCGAAGCTGTTGCTGACCAGGGTGGTGGGATCGAATTCGCCTTCGAGCGCGAACACCTCGACCAGCTTGCCGCCGTTCTGCCGAACGGTGCGAAGCGGGACGGGCGTTCCGTGCGGCACCGGCCCTACTTCCTCGGCGAATTCGCGCATTGCCGCTTCCAGCGGCTGTTCACCGACTTCCAGCGCGCCTTTGGGCACCATCCAGGCGCCCGCATCCTTGCGCGCCCAATACGGGCCGCCGGGATGGCCGAGTAGCACCTGCAAGCCGACCTTGCCGCGGCGATAAAGAAGGATGCCCGCGCTGCGTTGCTGCGGCATGTCAGGCGGCGACGGCGAGGGCAGCAAAAGCGGAGCGGGTTTCCTCGATCCACCCGCCGCCGAGCAGCCGCTCGCCGTCATAAGCCACCGCGGCCTGCCCCGGCGCAACCCCGAACTCGGGCTGGTGGAAGCGGATCACGCCGCCGTCCAGCACTGCGGGCACCGGGCGGCTTAGCGAACGGACCTTGACCTCGACCTCGCGCTGGTCCTCGCCAAGCCAGTTCCAGCTACCCACCCTGGCTTCGCTCACCGCCAATGCCTGCTTCGGCCCGACCACCAGCCGGCGCGCGTCGGGCTCGATCCGGACTACGTACAGCGGCTCGGCCGATCCGCCGATCTCCAGCCCGCGGCGCTGGCCGACGGTGAAATGCACGATGCCACGATGCTGCCCAAGCACCCGCCCGTCCAGCCCGACGATCTCGCCCGGCGCCTCGGTTTCGGGCCGCAGCCGCTTCACCAGTCCCGCATAATCGCCGTCGGGCACGAAGCAGATGTCCTGGCTGTCGGGTTTGGCGGCGACGATCAGCCCTGCTTCGGCCGCCATGGCGCGAACCTCGGCCTTGGGCAGCTCCCCGATCGGAAAGCGCAGCAGGTCGAGCTGCTCGGCTGTGGTACCATAGAGAAAATAGCTCTGGTCGCGCGCCGGATCGCGGCCTTTGTGCAGCTCGGCCCGAGGTCCATTCGGCCCGTTCCGGACCACCCGCCGGACGTAATGCCCGGTCACCAGCGCATCGGCGCCCAGCTCGCGCGCGAAAGCGTGGAGGTCGGTGAATTTCACCCCCTGGTTGCACAGCGAGCAGGGCACCGGCGTGCGGCCGCGGGCATAATCGTCGGCGAACCGCTCGATCACGCCCTCGCGAAACCGGCTTTCGTAATCGAGCACGTAATGCGCGATGCCGAGCTTTTCGCACACCTGCGAGGCGTCATAGATGTCCTGTCCTGCGCAGCACGCGCCCGACCGCTTCACCGCCTCGCCATGATCGTAGAGCTGAAGCGTGACGCCGATCACCTCCGCGCCCGAACGCGCGGCAAGCATGGCCGCGACCGACGAATCGACGCCGCCCGACATGGCAACGACGACCCGCGCCGCTTCCGGCGGCTTGCCCAGCTGAAGATCGGGAAGAGTCACGGTCACGTCTTTACCCGTCATTCACCCTCTTCCGCTAGTGCTGGCGAAAGGACGGAAGAAGGCGAGGGTTTTGGTCGAAAGCGTAAGGACATTGCAGGCGGCGGGCGTGCTGAACGGCGACGAGCTCGGCGCCGTGCTGAACAGCCTCGGCCCCGATGGCGCCGAGCGGGACCGCCTTGCCGCCGTGGTCGCGTTGTTCGCCAATCGCGAGAGCGACGGGGGCCGGCCGGTGCGCGGCGCCTTCGCCGGTCTCGGCCCCAAACCCGTCGCCGAGGCAAAGGTGACGAGCACGTTTACCAGCGCGCTTCACGGTTGCTTGAGAGAGCAACCGGTAAACGCTGGCTCACCGGCAACCACCCGTTCCGTCTGAGGAAGCAATGCTAGAAAACCAGAAGTTCCGCCCCCATCAGGTCATCGGTCCGCTTGGCGAGCCGCTGACGCTGGAGTCGCTGCCCAAGCCCGGCACGACGCGCTGGGTGGTTCGGCGCAAGGCCGAAGTGGTGGCTGCCGTTGCCGGCGGACTCCTGACGGTGGACGAGGCCTGCGCCCGCTATGGCCTCAGCCTCGAAGAGTTCGCGAGCTGGCAGCGCGCGGTCGACCGCAGCGGCATGCCGGGCCTTCGCGTGACCCGAATCCAGCATTATCGCCAGGTCTACGAACGCCAGCAGCGTTACTGATAAATAGCTCGTTCCGGAACCGATACAGCATTTCACCGTTCCCCTCTTCGGAACAAGACGTTCAGGTAGGCGTCTTGAAGCCGAACGAAACGCCCGGCGCGCAACGTCTGGGCGAAACAGGAGGGAACGCACATGGGAATTATCATCTGGCTTATCGTCGGCGGCATCTGCGGCTGGCTGGCTAGCATTGTCATGCGGACCGACGGTCAGCAGGGCATCTTCCTGAACATCATCGTCGGCATCATCGGCGCGGCGCTTGCGGGCTTCCTGCTCGGCGGTGCGGCCAGCCTCAACAACGGGCTGACCATCGAGAGCTTCCTTTATTCGCTGCTGGGCGCCATCGTCCTGCTCGCGATCGTCAACCTCGTTCGTCGCGGCCGGGTGCGCTAAGCAACCAGCCGACCGATTGATGGTTTGCAATCGGGGTCGTCCGCTCTTGGAGCGGGCGGCCCCTTTGCTTATGAGGTGGCCCATGCCCTTGTCCTGGATCGCCCTTTCTCTTCTCGGCGCATTGCTCGGCTGGATCGCCAGCGTGGTTTTGCACAGCGACCGCGCGCGCGACGTATTCGGCCTCGTGGCACTGGGTGCGCTCGGCGCCCTGCTCGGTGCCTTGCTGATCACGCCGTCCCTTGCCGGAAAGCTCGAATTGACCGGCTTCTCGCTGCCGGGCGTCCTGCTGTCGCTGCTCGGTGCGTTTATCGCGCTCGGGCTCGTCGCGGCGGCGGAGCGGTTCGGGCGCCGCCGCACGCGATAAGCGGGTGTATCAGCGACGCCGCAGCGTCAGCCGGTAGATGAAGAGGATCAGGACCGCGCCGACAAAGGCAGCGAGAAAACCGGCGCCGTCGGTCGGCCCGCTATACCAGCCGAGCGCCCGGCCGAGAAAACCCGCCACCAAGGCCCCGCCGATCCCCAGCAGGATGGTGACGATGCAGCCGCCCGGATCCTTGCCCGGCATGACCAGCTTGGCTAGCCCGCCCGCCAGAAGCCCGATGATGATCCAGCTCAGCCAACCATAATCCTGCAACATGCCCGTGTTCCTCCTGTCGATAAGCCTTCCGGTAACAAGCATCGTCGGTCCCGTGCAAACAACTTTCGGCGGAGCGGATGGAACCGTTGGTCGAATGACACTTGCCGCCCGTCGCGAACCTGCCTTGGGTTGCACGTGGTGAGTTATGCGTCTAATACAGTAGCGGCGTCATGAGAACGTCGAACGAAAAGGTGATCGGAATGAATCGCGAGACCCGGCTGGAACGGGACGGAACCATGGTCGTGGTGGATGACACCCGCCGCCGCCGCAATCTCATCATTGCGGTGCTGGTCGGCCTGCTCGTGCTTGCCCTTGCCTTTTTCCTGTTCAACCGGGCCAACGCCCCGGCCGATGGCAAGGCCGGCGCCGCGACTGAGAAATCGGCTGCGACCGGTGGCGGCCGCGGCGGGCAGGTGCCAACCGTCACCGTGATCGTTCCCGGTCGCAGCCAGGTCGCCAAGATCATCACCACCAGCGGTGCGCTGGCGGCGCGGCGCGATCAGCCGATCGGCGCGGCCGGCCAGGGCGGCCGGGTGACCGCGGTCCTGGTCGATGCCGGAACCTGGGTCCGGGAGGGTCAGGTCCTCGCCAGGGTGGATCGCTCGGTGCAGGTGCAAACCTCGGCGCAGCTTGCCGCGGCGCTCGAATCCGCCCGCGCCAGCGCGGCGCTGGCCCAGAACGAATATGATCGCTCGGCCGCTTTGGTTGGCAACGGTTTCGTCTCCAAGGCCGATCTCGACCGCAAGAAAGCCGCTCGCGACCAGGCCAATGCGCAGGTTCGCGTGGCCCAAGCACAGCTGAATGCGACCCGCGCGGGCATCGGCCTGCTCGACATCCGCGCGCCGAGTGCCGGCCTGATCCTCCAGCGCAACCTCGAGGTCGGACAGGTCATAGGCGGCGGCAGCCAGGGCCTGTTCCGCCTTGCTCGCGGCGGGGAAATGGAAATGCGCGCCCAGCTCAGCCAGCAGGACCTTGCCGACATTCGCGTCGGCATGCCGGCCAGCGTGACTCCGATCGGCGAGATGTCGAGCGTCCCCGGCCAGGTGTGGCAGGTCTCGCCGGTGATCGATCCCCAGTCGCGCCAGGGCGAAGTGCGGATCGCCATTCCTTATTCGGCCGGCATTCGCCCGGGCGGCTTCGCCGAAGCCCGCATCTCGGCCGGCGCGACCACCGCGCCCTTGCTTCCGCAAAGCGCGGTGCTGTCCGACAACGACGGCAACTACGTCTACATCGTGAACGGCAAGAACGAGGTCGAACGCCGCGCGGTCAGGGTCGGCAGCGTGGACGAAAGCGGGGCAACCATCGTGTCGGGGCTGACCGGCCAGGAAACGGTGGTGCTCTCCGCCGGGCCGTTCCTCAATCCCGGCCAGAAGATCAATCCCAAGCGGCAAGCTGCCGCCAACTAAGCCCAGGTTCAGGCCTACCGCAGGACAGTCAGGCATATGAGTTTCCGGAACATTTCGGCCTGGTGCATCAAGAACCCGGTCCCCCCGATCGTGCTCTTCATCGCGCTCTTGCTGGCGGGTATTTACTCGTTCGCGACGATGGAGATCACCAACAACCCGGATATCGATTTTCCGGCAGCCAATATCAGCATTTCGCAGCCCGGCGCCGCGCCGTCCGAAATGGTCAATCAGGTCACCCAGAAGGTCGAAGCCGCGGTGCGCGGGGTCGACGGCGTCGATGAAATCAATTCCAGCGTCCGCGAAGGCAACAGCAACACCTTTGTCCAGTTCAAGATCGGCACCCCCACCGACCGTGCGGTGAACGACGTCAAGGCCGCGATCGACCAGATCCGCGGCGATCTTCCCGACGGCATACTCGAACCCCAGGTCAGCCGCCAGGACATCAGCGGCGACGGCTTCGTGTTCATCGCCGTGCGGGCGACCGACATGAATCTCGAGGATTTGAGCTGGTACGTCGACAACACCGTGTCGCGCCGCCTGCTCGCGCAGGACGGGGTCGCGCAGGTCAGCCGCGAAGGCGGCGTCGAACGCCAGATCCGCGTCATCCTCGATCCGGCCGCGCTGCAAGCCCAGGGTATCACCGCCGCGCAGGTCAATCAGCAGCTACGGTCGATCAACGTCGATGCGCCGGGCGGCCGGGCCGAGATCGCCGGTTCCGAACAGACCGTTCGCGTGCTGGGCAACGCGCGCAGCGCCGCCGCGCTCGCCGACACCCAGATCTCGCTTCCCGGCGGGCGCTTCGTTCGCCTGGGGGATATCGCGCAGGTCCGCGATTCCTCGGCAGAACCGCGCAGCGCGACCGAGCTTGGCGGCCGTCCGGTGGTCAGCTTCAACGTCGCCCGCGCCAAGGGCGCCTCCGACGTCACCGCCTACGAAAACACCTGGGCCGAACTGAAGAAGATCGAGGAAGCCGATCCGCGGATCAGCTTTGTCGAGATCAACAACAGCGTCGACTACACCAAGAGCCAATATTCAAGCTCGATGCACGCGCTGATCGAAGGCGCGGTGCTGGCGGTGCTGGTGGTGTTCCTGTTCCTGCGCGACATCCGTGCGACGGTGATCTCGGCGGTTGCCATTCCGCTTTCGGCAATCCCCGCCTTCTTCTTCATGGACCTGATGTCCATCAATCTCAATTTCCTCTCGCTGCTGGCGCTGGCGCTAGTGGCGGGCGTGCTGGTCGATGACGCGATCGTGGAAATCGAGAACATCGTTCGCCACATGCGCATGGGCAAAAGCGCCTACCAGGCCTCGATCGACGCGGCGGACGAGATCGGCCTTGCCGTGCTCGCCACCACCATGTCGATCGTCGCGGTGTTCCTGCCGGTCGCGCTGATGCCCGGCATCTCGGGCCAGTTCTTCCGCAACTTCGGCTACACAGTCGTGCTGGCGGTGTTCATGAGTTTGCTCGTGGCGCGCATGATCACGCCGTTGATGGCGGCTTACTTCCTGCGCAGCGGCGGAATCCAGGAACATGCCTCGGGCAAGTGGATGAACCGCTATCTGGGCACGCTGCGTTGGAGCATCGACAGCAGTCACGCCAAGGCCGCGCGGAACCGGGCCACCGGTTTTCTCGGACGCCGCCTGTCCCGTTTTCGCGATCACCGGGTGTGGATGATCGGGGTCGGCCTGCTGATCCTCGCCGCGACGGGCTTTGGCATTTCCCAGCTGTCGATGACTTTCCAGCCGCAGCTTGACGTTCCCAACAGCACTATCCGCGTCGGCCTGGCGCCGGGCACAACGCTCGACCAGACCAAAGCGGTGACGGCGCGCGTGTCGGAAATCGTTCAGCGCAATCCCAACGTCGAAAACGTCTTCCAGCGCAGCTTCACCTCGTCGGCCTTCCTCAACGTCGTCTACAAAAAGGACCGCGAGAAAAAGAGCTACGAGATCGAACGCGAAATCACGCCGCAACTGGCACAGATCGCCGACGCGCAGGTCAATTTCCTCAGCCAGGGCGGCGGCGGGCCGGGCGGCGGGGGCCGTCCTGTCACCCTGTATCTCGGCGGCGACGATCCGGTCCTGTTGAACCAGGTCGCCAACACGCTGTCGGACCAGATGGCCACCATTCCGATGCTGGTGGCGCCGCGCGTGCAGGGTGACGTCGTCCGTCCCGAAATCCGGATCAAGCCGCGCTTCGACCTGGCCGCCGACCTCGGTGTCAGCACCCAGGCGCTGGCCCAGACCATCCGCGTCGCCACCATCGGCGACATCGATCAGAACAGCGCCCGTTTCTCGCTGTCCGATCGCCAGGTGCCGATCATCGTCAGCCTCGACCGCTCGCAGCGGCGCGACCTGTCGACGCTCGAGAACCTGCCGGTGCCGACGTCCAGCGGCGGATCGGTGCCCCTGAAGTCGGTGGCCGAAATCACTTTCGGCTCGGGCCCGGTTACGGTGCAGCGCACCAACCAGGTGTATCGCATCGCGGTGGGTGCCGACCTTGTCCCCGGCGCGATCAGCGGCGACGCTTACAAGCAGATCGACAAATTGCCGATCATGCAGAAGCTGCCGGCGGGCGTGTCGCGCCTCACGCTGGGCGACCAGAAATGGCAGGGCGAGCTCATCATGAACTTCGTCATCGCGGTGTTCGCCGGCATTGCCCTGGTGTTCGCGGTGCTGGTGCTGCTCTATCGTCGCTTCCTCGCGCCGCTGGTCAATCTCGGCTCGCTGCTGCTGGCGCCATTGGGTGCGGTGATTGCCCTGCACATCGCGGGTCAGCCGCTCAGCCTGCCGGTGTTCATCGGCCTGCTGATGCTGTTCGGCATCGTCGCCAAGAACTCGATCCTGCTGGTCGATTTCGCGGTGGAGATGATGGACCATGGGATGACCAAGGACGAAGCGATCGTCGAAGCCGGGCACAAGCGTGCCCAGCCGATCGTCATGACCACGGTCGCGATGGTGGCGGGCATGATCCCGATCGCGCTCAGCCTGACCGGCGACGGCAGCTGGCGCGCCCCGATGGGCGTCACCGTGATCGGCGGGCTGATCATGTCGACCTTCCTGACTTTGCTGTTGGTCCCGGCCTATTTCAGCATCGCGATCGACATCGAGACCTGGATCGGGCGCAAGCTCGGTCGCCGCCTCAGCGCCACGGCGCACGAAGTGCCCGACCGGGTGGAAGAACCGCGCGCGCCGGGAGCCTTTCCGCAACCGGCGGAGTGAACCCGAAGGGCGGTTCGGTTATTGAGTGATCCGGATGACACGTTCCGGACCACTTTCCCGCTTCAATCCCAGCCAGCCCGGCGCGCAGGGCATGAAGGTCGTCGCGACCGGCCTGCTGGTGGTCATGGCCGGCCTGTTCGTGCTCTCCCGCGCGCTCGAACCCCGCTACCCCTGGCTCGGCCTCGTCAAGGCGTTTGCCGAAGCCGCGATGGTCGGTGGCCTCGCCGACTGGTTCGCGGTTACCGCCCTGTTCCGCCATCCGCTCGGCCTGCCGATCCCCCACACCGCGATCATCCCGCGCAACAAGGACCGGATCGGCCTCACCCTCGCCAGCTTCATCCGCGACAATTTCCTCGTCGCGCGCGTGGTCGCCCGGCGGATGCGCGGGATCGACGTCGCCGCCGCCGCCGGCCGCTTCCTGCGCGCCCCCTCGGGCGAAGGCACCCGCATCCGCCGCGGCGCCTCGCGCCTGATCGCCGACCTGTTCGAAGCGCTGGATGACGAGCGATTGGGCGGCATCGTCAAAGGCGCCATCTCGCAGCGCCTGGCAAAGACCGAAATCTCGCCCCTGCTCGGCGCCGCGCTTGCCTCGGCGATCGAGGACAATCGCCATGTCCCCATGCTCGAAGCCGCGATCCGCGCCCTGTCGCACGCGCTCGATGCCAACGAATCGCTGATCCGCGACATGGTGAAGCGCCGCGCGAGCTGGGTGCTGCGCCTCGCCGCGCTGGACGAAAAGCTCGCCGACGCCATCGTCGAGGGCCTGCGCAAGCTGACACTGGAAGTCAGCACCGACCCCGACCACCCGATGCGCGCCAAGATGGTCGAAGCGCTTGCCGACCTCGCGCACGATCTCCAGCACAAGCCCGAAACCCGCGCCCGGGTCGAGCAATGGAAGGAAGAACTGCTTTCCAATCGCTCGGTCGCGCAATGGCTCGACCGCTTGTGGCAAAAGGGCCGCGCCTCGATCATCGCCGCCGCGCGCAATCCCGATGCGGCGCTGGCCGGCCGCATGGGCGAAGTGCTGCGCTCGGCCGGTTCGACCCTCGAAGGCGACCCCCGCATCCGCCGCGCGGTGAACCAGTTCGTCCGCCGCGCCGCGGCCGGCATGGCGGCAAGCTACGGCGGCGCCATCGTCAGCCTGGTCAGCGACACCATCCGCGGCTGGGACGCGCGCACCGTCACCGAACGCCTCGAATCCGCCGTCGGCCGCGACCTCCAGTACATCCGCATCAACGGCACCCTGGTCGGCGGCTTCGTCGGCTTGGTTCTGCACTTCCTCGACACGCTCTAGGCCGAAGCGCTAGAGGGCGTCGCCATGAGCACCGAGCCCCGCACCTTCACTGTCGCCGCGGACGACGACGGAATCCGGCTCGATCGCTGGTTCAAACGGCACATGGGCGAGGAAGTCAGCTTCAACCTCGTCTCGCGCTGGGCCCGCACCGGCCAGCTTCGCGTCAACGGTGAGAAGGCGACGCCGGGCGACCGGATCGAAGCGGGCCAGACCATCCGCATCCCCCCACGCGACGCCCAGCCGGTCCGCAGCGCCCGCCCCCAGCGCGTCCTTGAACCGCTGACCGACGACGAACGCAGCTTCGTTCAGGAAATGGTGATCGAGACGACCCCCGACGCCTTCGTGCTGAACAAGCCGCCCGGCCTCGCCACACAAGGCGGGACCAAGACCGACCAGCATCTCGACCGCCTGCTCGACGGGCTGGCCGACGAGGAAGGCAATCGCCCCAAGCTGGTCCATCGCCTCGACAAGGACACCAGCGGAGTCCTGTTGGTCGCCCGTTCGGCCCGCAGTGCGGGCTTCTTCTCCAAGAGCTTCGCCGGACGCACCGCGCGCAAGGTTTATTGGGCGATCGTCGTTGGCGACGTCGGGCCTGACGAAGGCGTGATCGACGCCCCGCTGGCGAAGCAGCCGGGCACCGGCGGCGAGAAGATGCATGTCGCCGACGACGGCCAGGCCGCCCGAACCCGCTTCCGCGTGATCGACCGCGCCGGCACCCGCGCCGCCTTTGTCGAGTTGCAGCCGCTGACCGGCCGCACCCACCAGCTGCGCGCGCACATGGCTCACATCGGCCATCCGATCGTCGGAGACGCCAAATATGGCGGGGCCGAGGCGTTTCTGACCGGGGGGGTCAGCCGCAAGCTGCATCTCCACGCCCGCCGCCTCAAGATCGATGCGCCTGGCGGCAAGGAGATTGACGTCGCGGCCGAATTGCCGCCGCACATCGCCGAAAGCCTCGCCACCTTGGGCTTCGAGCCACGCGACGGCGACAACATGCCGCTCGACCGGCCCGACCCGGCCAAGAGCCCCGAGGTCCGGGCCCGTCGCCAGGCCGCCGCCGCCAAGACCGCGCGCAAGGAGCGCAAGGGCGAACGCCGTGGCCGCGGCGCTACCCCGGCGCCGGCCAAGGGCGCTCGCCCCAAGGGTCCGCCCGCCAAGGGTCCGCCAAAGGGCCGCGGCCGGTGATCCGCTGCGCTGTCTTCGATTGCGACGGGACGCTGGTCGATTCGGGCGGCACCATCCACCGCGCGCTCGGCCTCGCTTTCGCCGAGCACGGCCTCGAACTTCCGCCGCGCCAGCAGGCGCAGCGCGTGATCGGCCTGTCGCTGGTCGAAGCGATGGCCGAGCTTGCCCCGACCCAGGATGCCGACCTCCACGGCCGCATGGCGCAGACCTACAAGGATGCGTTCGTCACCCTGCGAGGGCAGCAACAGGTCGAGGAGCCGCTCTACGACGGCATCCTCCCCCTGCTCGACGCGCTGGAAGAACGCGGCTGGCTGCTCGCGGTCGCCACCGGCAAGTCCGATCGCGGCCTCAAGCACTGCCTGACCGCCCACGGCCTTCATGCCCGCTTCCTCTCGCTCCAGACCGCCGACCGCCACCCGTCGAAGCCGCATCCGAGCATGACGCTGCAAGCGCTCGCCGACTGCGGCGCCGCCCCCGAGCATTCGGTGGTGATTGGCGATACGGGCTGGGACATGCGCATGGCCAAGGCGGCCGGCGCGCATGCGATCGGCGTGCTGTGGGGCTATCATGACGAGACGGAACTGCGTGACGCGGGCGCCGACACCATCGCCGCGCGCCCATCCGATGTCTTCGACCAGGCCGAACGTCTGGTAAAAACGCCGGCATGACCGAGAACGACGAACTCTGGCGCAAGCGCTTCGGCATCTTTGCGCTGCTGCGCATCTCGGGCCTGCTGCTGTTCTTCCTCGGCATGGCCATCGTCTTCAGCGATCTCGTCCGGCCCGGCGGCGCGCTGGGGCTTGGCATGGTGGTGATCGGCTGCGGCCTGGTCGAGGCGCTGCTGGGTCCCGTTCTGCTGCGCCAGCATTGGGAAAAGACCGACCTGCAATGAAGCGCTTCTGGAAGTCCTCCGCCGCCGTCGCCGACGACAGCGGCCATTGGCGCATCGAACTCGACGGCCGCCCCGTCCGCACCCCCGCCCGGGCCCTGCTCTTATTGCCAGGCGAGCAACTCGCGCAGGAAGTGGCAGCCGAATGGCAGGCCGCCGGCGAGGTGGTCGATCCGCGCGCCATGCCGCTCACCGGCCTTGCCAATGCGGCGGTCGATCATGCCGCGCCGAAGCCGGACGCCTTCGCCGACACGCTCGCCCGCTACGCCGCCAGCGACCTCCTCTGCTACCGCGCCGATTCGCCGGCCAAGCTGATCGCCGCGCAGGCCGACGCATGGGATCCCCTGCTCGGCTGGGCCCGCCGCCGCTTCGATGTCGATTTCCACGTGACCGAGGGTGTCTCGCCGGTCGACCAGCCGCAGGCGACGCTCGATCAGCTGGCCCAGGCGGTCCATGCGCTCGATCCGTACCGCCTCGCCGGCCTCTCGCCGCTCGTCACCATCGGCGGCTCGCTGGTCGCCGCGCTGGCGCTGCTCGAAGGCGCGGTGTCGGTTGACGAGGCGTGGGCTGCGGTCAGCCTCGACGAGCGCTGGCAGCTCGACCAATGGGGTTCGGACGCGGAGGCCGAAAAGGCAATGGCCGCCCGCGAAAGGGATTTCCGCGCCGCTGCCCGCTTCCTCTCGTTGCTGCCCTAGTTGGGCTTCTCGACCAGCTGCCGGACGAAGTTGAGCAGGTAAGGTTGCCGCTCACGCCGCAGCCGCTCGGCTTCGACGATCGCCTTCACCTTGGCCGCGCACCGTTCGACATCCTCGTTGATCAGGACATAATCATATTCGGCCCAATGGCCGATTTCGGCGGCCGCGCGCTTCATGCGGAAGTCGATCACGTCCAGTTCGTCCGTGCCCCGCCCCTCCAGCCTCCGCTGCAGTTCGGCCATCGAGGGCGGCAGGATGAAGATCTTCACCAGGTCGGTGCGGAAGGCGTATTCGAGCTGCTGGGTGCCCTGCCAGTCGATGTCGAACAGCGTATCGCGGCCCGCCTTCAACGCTTCCTTGATCGGCTCCTTGGGGCTGCCGTAGCGATGGCCGAAGACATAAGCCCATTCGGCCAGCTCGTCCGCCTGCACCAGCGCCTCGAACTGCGCATCGTCGACGAAATGATAATCGACGTCGGCGATTTCGCCCTCGCGTATCTCGCGCGTGGTGGCGCTGATCGACATGGTGATGGTGGGATCTTCCTCCATCAACATGCGGCTGATGGTCGATTTGCCGGCCCCCGACGGCGACGACAGCACGATCAGCAGGCCACGGCGGGTGCGCTGTGATTGGTCCATGCGCGCTCTTGCAATCAGCATGGTGCGGGCGTCAATGCTGCAAGTGCGAACAAAAGGCTTGTAATCTTGTGCGGCGCACTATATTGTGCACTGCAACAAGGGAATGATGATGACCGATACCGTGAACAACGAAACGATCGAAACCGCCGTCGAGCAGGCCGAGCCCGTCAAGGCTGCTGTCGCCGACGCGGTGAAGAAAGTGAACGCGCGCCGGGTGAAGACCGAGCGCAAGCCGCGGGCCCGCAAGGCGGCCGGTGGCCAGAACGCTCCCAGGAACAACGCGCCGCGTGCCGCCAAGGCCGCGCCCCAGATCGAGGACACGACCATGAACTTCAACCCGACCAACAGCTTCACCAACTTCCAGCCGTTCGCCGCCGTGCCCGGCATGGACCGCCTCCAGAACCTGTTCGCCGATGCCGGCAGCAAGGGCCAGGAAGCGATCGAAAAGGGCCGCAAGGGCGCCGAGGACATGGTTGAACTGACCCGCGCCAACGTCGAAGCCGTCGTCGAGGCCGGCAAGATCGCCGCCACCGGCGCCAAGACCGTCGGCGAAGACGCGCTGGGCCGCGTTCGCGAAGGCATCGAACAGAACGTCGCCGAGCTGAAGAGCCTGGCGCAGGCGTCGAGCCCGACCGAATTCTTCCAGCTGCAGACCGAAATCGCCAAGTCGAACTTCGACCGCATGGTCGCCAGCTTCAGCCAGCTGACCGAAGCGTCGGTGAAGCTTGCCGGCGAAGCGATCCAGCCGCTGTCGAACCGCGCTGCGCTGAACGCTGAAAAGATCAACGAGCTGACTGCCTGACAACTCCTCCTCCTCCTGTCAGGTATTCACTGCGGCCGCCCCCGGCGTATCTTGGGGGCGGCCGCTTCCATTTGTGCGGCGATTGAGTGCCGCGCCCGCCTTGGCAAGGCCGCACCCTCTACCCTATCTAGGCCGACAATGATCGATCGCATCATCATGGCTGGCGAAGACGACCGCCCCGGCAAGGGCGACGGCGTCGAGGAGATCGAGCGCGGGGTCGTCACCCGCACCCGTCCCAAGACGCGCAAGCCCAGCAACTACAAGGTGCTGATGCTGAACGACGATTACACGCCGATGGAATTCGTCGTTCTGTGCCTCCAGCAATTCTTCTCGATGAGCATCGAGGACGCCACCCGGGTGATGCTCCAGGTCCATCAGCAGGGTGTCGGCGTGTGCGGCGTCTTCACCTACGAAGTCGCCGAAACCAAGGTCAGCCAGGTCATCGACTTCGCGCGGGAAAACCAGCACCCGCTCCAGTGCACGCTCGAAAAGGCCTGAACACCCGGCCCCTTGCACCCCCAGAGCGAAGTTCTAAACGCCGCTGATGGACTCCATCGTCATCCAGGGCGGCAAGCGGCTCGAAGGCATCATCCCGATCTCGGGCGCAAAGAACAGCGCGTTGACGCTCCTCCCCTGCGCCATCCTCACCGATGAGAAGCTGACGCTCGGCAATCTGCCACGGCTCGCCGACGTCGACAGCTTCGGCCATCTCCTCAACGAGCTTGGCGTCTCGACCAAGATCGAGGGGCTGAAAAAAGGCGAGATCGGGCGGCGCATGACGCTGCAGGCCGAGACTTTGATCTCCACCGTCGCGCCCTATGACATGGTGCGCCGGATGCGCGCCTCGATCCTGGTCCTGGGGCCGCTGCTCGCCCGTGCCGGCGACGCCACCGTGTCGCTTCCCGGCGGCTGCGCCATCGGCGACCGGCCGATCGACCTCCACCTCCAGGCGCTGGAAGCGATCGGCGCCGAGATCGAGCTTGCAGCGGGCTTCGTCCGCGCCACTGCACCCAAGGGCGGACGCCTGCCGGGCGGCGACTTCACCTTCCCGGTGGTGTCGGTCGGGGCGACCGAGAATGCGATCATGGCCGCCGTTCTCGCGAGCGGCCGGACCAACCTCTACAACGCCGCGCGCGAGCCCGAGATCGTCGACCTTTGCCGCCTGCTCCAGAAGATGGGCGCGCAGATCGAAGGCGAGGGCAGCCCGCACATCAAGATCGAGGGCGTCGAAAAGCTGCACGGCTGCACCTATTCGGTGATGCCCGACCGGATCGAAGCGGGCAGCTATGCCTGCGCGGCCGGAATCACCGGTGGCAGCCTCGACCTCCACGGCATTGTCCCCGAAGACATGCTGGCGACCACCAACGCGCTGGCGCAGGCCGGGCTGATGATCGAATTTCACGACAAGGGCATGAAGGTTAGCGCCGAGGGGCCGCTCAAGCCCCTTGCTCTG
Organism: Sphingomonas kaistensis; assembly: GCF_036884275.1. Lineage (NCBI taxonomy): Bacteria > Pseudomonadati > Pseudomonadota > Alphaproteobacteria > Sphingomonadales > Sphingomonadaceae > Sphingomonas > Sphingomonas kaistensis. The sequence goes on from NZ_CP145607.1 coordinate 240,608, forward strand.
TCGACCGCCCCCTTCCCCGGCTTCGCCACCGACATGCAGGCGCAATTCATGGCCATGCTGTGCCGCGCCAAGGGTGAGAGCTTCCTTGAAGAGACCATCTTCGAGAACCGCTACATGCACGTGCCCGAACTTCGCCGCATGGGCGCCAACATCGACGTGCGCGGCCGCTCGGCGATCGTCCACGGGGTCGACGGCATGACTGGCGCCAAGGTGATGGCGACCGATCTGCGCGCCTCCATGAGCCTGATCATCGCCGGCCTCGCCGCCGAGGGCGAGACGGAGGTGCTGCGGGTCTACCACCTCGACCGCGGCTACGAGCGCCTCGAAGAAAAGCTTTCCGCGGTCGGCGCCACCATCGAACGCCGCGGCGGCGGCTGAGGACCGATTATGACCGAACGCTCGATTGCCCACAGCTTCCGCGGCCAGCAGCTGCACAGCGTCCACGTCGGTACCGGCGGGCGGTCACGCGGCACCATCATCATTGTGCCGACCTTCTGCGGCGTCAGTGAGCTTGAACTCGGCTTCGCCCGCAAGCTCGCCGACCGCGGTTTTGCCTGCCTCGTCGCGGACCTCTGGGGCAAGAGCTACAATCCCGCGACCGAGCGCGACGCGGCCTTCGCCCACATGACCGAGCTCAAGTCGGACCGCGCTGCTCTCCGCGACCGGATGCTCGATCTGGTGGAGGTAGCCAAGGCACAGGAAGGCACCGACCCCGCCCGCATCGCCGCCATTGGTTATTGCTTCGGCGGCCTCTGCGTCCTCGACCTTGCCCGCTCCGGCGCGCCGATCGCGGGCGTGGCGAGCTTCCACGGCCTATTCGACGCCCCTGATCTTGGCCCCCAGCCGATCAAGGCCAAGGTGCTCGCTCTCCACGGCTGGAACGACCCGATGGTCCCGCCCGAGGCTGTGGTGGCCCTCGCCAAGGAGCTGACCGACGCTGGCGCCGACTGGCAGATCCACGGCTACGGCCACACCGGGCACGCCTTCACCAACCCGGGCGCCGCCGCGCTCGGCATCCCCAACGTCGACTACAGCCCGACCGCCTCGCGCCGCAGCTGGGCCGCGCTGCAGGACTATCTGGACGAGCTGTTCGGGTGACCGCCTACGTCGCGCTGCTCCGCGCGGTGAACGTTTCCGGCACCGGCAAACTGCCAATGGCCGACTTGAAGCGGATGGGCGAGGAATGCGGGTTCGCCAACGTCCGCACCTTCATCGCCAGCGGCAATCTCCTCTTCACCAGCGACCTCGGCGAGCAGCAGGTTCAGACTCGCATCGCCGCCAAGGTGGCCGACTTCTTCGGCCGAGCCATTCCGGTGTTCGTGCGTTCCGCCAGCGAGATGGCCGACCTTGCCGCCCAGAACCCTTTCACCGACGACAAGGGCAGCCGCGTCATGGCCCACGTTATCGACGCCACGCCGACGCAGGCGATGCTCGACGACGCGCGCAACGTCGCTGGCGAGCGCATGGCGCTCGGCCCCCGCGCGATCTACGTCAGCTATGGCGAGGGCATCGGCTCGACCAAGCTGAAGCTCCCCGCCGTGGCCGCCGGCACCGCGCGCAACATGAACAGCGTCGCCAAGATCGCTGCCCTGCTGGACGCCATGCCATGACCGAAGCCGAAGCCGGCCGCCGCCTGCGCGCCCTCGCGAAAGAGATCGCGCGCCACAACCGCCTCTACCACGACCAGGACGCGCCGGAGATCAGCGACGCCGACTACGACGCGCTGGTCCGCGAGAACAACGAGCTCGAAGCCGCTTTCCCGCACCTCGTCCGCGCCGATTCCCCCAATGCGCAAATCGGCGCCGCGCCGTCGACCGCGCTCGCCAAGGTCACCCACGCCCGGCCGATGCTGAGCCTGGAGAACGCCTTCAGCGCCGATGACGTCCACGACTTTGTCCGTCGCGTCCGCCGCTTCCTGTCGCTCCCCGAAAGCGAGCCGGTCGCGCTGACTGCCGAGCCCAAGATCGACGGCCTCTCCGCCTCGCTCCGCTACGAAAATGGGGCCCTCGTCCTCGCCGCCACCCGCGGCGACGGCACGATCGGCGAAGACGTCACCGCCAATGTCCGCACGATTCCCGATATCCCGCAGAGCCTCACCGGCGCGCCGAACGTGGTGGAGGTGCGCGGCGAGGTCTATATGTCCAAGGCCGACTTCGCCGCCCTGAACGAGCGCCAGGCGGCCAGCGGCGGCAAGGTGTTCGCCAACCCCCGCAACGGCGCCGCCGGCTCGCTCCGCCAGAAAGACCCGGCTGTCACCGCCGCCCGCCCCTTGCGTTTCCTCGCCCACGGCTGGGGCGAGCTTTCGGAACCGCTTGGAAGTACCCAAGCCGAGGCGGTCGAACGCCTCCGCACCCTCGGCTTCCCGGTCGACGAGCGCTTCGGCCTGTTCCCCGACGCCGACGCGGCGCTAGCGCAGTACGCCGCCATCGAGCATGCCCGCGCCGACCTGCCGTTCGACATCGACGGCGTGGTCTACAAGCTCGACCGCCTCGACTGGCAGGAGCGCCTCGGCTTCGTCGGCCGCGCCCCGCGCTGGGCGATCGCCCACAAATTCCCCGCCGAGAAAGCCGAGACGACGCTCGAGCGGATCGAGATTCAGGTCGGCCGCACCGGCAAGCTCACCCCGATCGGCCGCCTCACTCCCGTCGGCGTCGGCGGGGTGATCGTCAGCAACGTCACCCTTCACAATCGCGACGAGATCGCCCGGCTCGGCGTCCGCGAAGGCGACCGCGTCCGCATTCAGCGCGCCGGCGACGTCATCCCGCAGGTGGTCGAGAACCTCACCCTCGACGAGGACCGTCCGGCCTTCGTCTATCCCGACCATTGCCCCGCCTGCGGCTCCGAAGCCGTAGCCGAAGAAGGCGAGGTCGACATCCGCTGCACCGGCGGCCTCGTCTGCCCGGCCCAGCGATTGGAGCGCCTCAAGCATTTCGTCAGCCGCGGCGCGATGGATATCGAGGGGCTCGGCGAAAAGACCATCGTCGAATTCGTCGACGCGGGCCTGATCGAAAAGCCCTCCGACATCTTCCGTTTGCGGCGTGAGCAGATCCTCGGCCGCGAAGGCTGGAAGGAGAAAAGCGTCGATGCCCTCCTCGCCGCGATCGAGGCGCGCAAGGGCTTCGACAGTGCCCGCCTGCTCTTCGGCCTCGGCATCCGCCACGTCGGCATCGTCACCGCCCGCGACCTGCTGAAATGTTTCGGCACGATTCAAGCGTTGGAGGCCGCCGCCATCGGCGAGAACGGCACCGCCGAACTCTCCGCGGTCGAGGGCGTCGGCCCGGTCGTCGCCGAAGCGGTCCATGACTTCTTCCATGAAGCCCACAACCGCGAGGAAGTCGCCGCCCTGCTCGCGCTCGCCGCCCCCGCGCCCTTCGTCAATCAAGCCCGCGAAACCGAGTGGAGCGGCAAGACCATCGTCTTCACCGGCAGCCTTGAAACCATGAGCCGCGACGAGGCCAAGGCGCAGGCCGAACGCCTCGGCGCCCGCGCCTCCGGCTCGGTCAGCGCCAAGACCGATCTCGTCGTCGCGGGACCGGGCGCGGGGTCGAAGCTCAAGAAAGCCGAGGAGCTCGGAATCCGCGTCGCCAGCGAAGAGGAATGGGCGCGAATCGTGGCCGAGGCTTGAGCCAGGCGATGAAACTCCTCGGCAGCTGCCTCCAAGCATGACGCTCTTCACTCGTGCAGCCAATCATGCGGCCATCGCTCCGATGTTCGCCCAGAAATTCGGACGGCAACCGCTACCCTCCACCGATCCCGAGGCGACGATCAACGACCTGATCTTCGCGCGCATGATCGATCCCGAATGGACTGCGCTCGAACGCCGTCTGGTCGACAAGATCACCGCCAAGGAAGAAGCGGCCCGGCTCTGCCCCGACCTGCGGGTGGCGGCGACGCTCGCGACCATCGACATGGCCGGCGTCGCCTCGCCAGCCGATCTGTTCGACCGGTTGCGCGGCTTCATCGGCACCGACGCCATCGCCAAGCCGTCGCAGGCGAGCGGCGGCACCGTCTTCCTGCGCCACGTCGCTGGGCCCGCCGATCTCGCCGCCCTGCATGCCCTCGCGACCACCGATTACGCCGCCGTCATGCGCGAGATGCAATATGCCGGCCTGCCACGCCGCGTGATCGTCGAAGCGCTGATCCCGACCGCGGACGGCCTTCCTCCCGACGATTACAAATTTCACTGCATCAACGGCGAGCCCCTGCTGTGCCAGATCGACCACGCCCGTTTCGGCAGCCCGTGGGGTCGGATCTTCCGTATGCCCGATTTCGAGCCAATGGACGGCGATGACGGCCTCGACTGGCCGGATAGCCTCCAGCGCCCCGCCCTTCAGCAAATCGCAGCAATGATCGCCGCCGCCCGCACTCTCTCGAAGCCCTTCGACTATGTTCGCGTGGACCTCTACAACGGCCTCGACGGCATCTATTTCGGAGAACTGACCTTCACCCCGTCCGCCTCGCTCGGCATCGCGCCATCCAAGCATGGTAGCCACCGGGTCTCGCCAACGCACCGTCTGTTCAGCCGCATCCTGATGGATGCGCTGAACACGAACGCGCGCTAGGCCGAGCGCTCCAGCACCAGCACCCGCCACTCGCCCGTCCCCGGCTCGACCAGCCGGCAGCCGCGCTCGACATAAGCGGCGGTCACCGCGTCGGCCTGTGTGTCGAGCAGCCCTGCGAGCAGGATCGTGCCCCCCGGCGCGGTTGCAGCGACGAAGTCCTCCGCCAGCTCGATCAGTGGCCCGGCGAGGATGTTGGCGATGAGCAGGTCGAACGGCGCCCGGGCCGCCAGCGCCGGATGGGCCATGCCGTCGGCTACCGCCAAAGCCAGCTCGCCCGGCCCTTCGCCCAGCGCCACGCCGTTCAGCGCCGCATTGTCGCTGGTGACGTCGATGCTGATGGGATCGATGTCGGTGGCGATCGCCAGCGCGTCCGGCCACAGCGCCATCGCGCCGAACGCCAGCAGCCCGGTCCCGGTCCCGATATCGGCGATCCGCCCGAACCGCTTGCCCTCGCCGGCCATGCGGTCAAGAGCCACCAAGCACCCGCGCGTCGTGTGATGATGTCCGGTCCCGAAGGCCAGGCCCGCGTCGATCAGGAAGTTGATCGCCCCCTCGCGCGGCGGGTGCGCGGGCGTGCGGACGAAAAAGCGCCCGGCCTCGATCGGCTGCAGCCCGGCCTGGCTGCGGGTGACCCAATCCTCGTCGGCCAGCTCCTCGATCACCGGCTCGCCGCTGGCGAGGCCCGCCAGCACCGCTAGCTCGGCCGCCGTCGGCTCCGCTTCAAAATAAGCGTGGATGCGCCAGTCGTCGGGGCGATGTTCGTCGGGTTCGTCGGCGACGATCACCGGCGGGTTGGGATGGTCGCCGAACGGCTCTTCCATGTCGCCCACCGCTTCGCCCTCGGCGCGGTTACAGGGGATCGTGACCCGCCAGCTCATTTGCCCGCAGCTTCCTTGGCCAACCGCTCGTCGAGGCCCTTGGCCTTGGCCGCCGCATACGTCTTGCATCCGGCGGGGTCGAACAGCGCCGCCGCGCCGCCGGCGAAACGGGCCGTCATGTTGCTGGCCGACGGATGCGGCGTCAGCAGGATGTCGCATTCCAGCGCCGCCACCTTGGCGAAGCTGGTGCGAAAGGACGCGACCAGCTCGGGATGCGCCGAGAACTTGTATCCGTCGCGGCTGACCGGGCTCAGGCTGTCAGCATAGACCATGGTCCGGCACACGCCCCCGTCGCAGCTCACCCACTGCCAGCTGAGCGCACCCGCGGTATGGCCGGGCGTCTCGACCGCGTTCAACAGGATGCCGCCCAGCCGCACCGAATCCCCGCTCTTTACCACCCGGGCGACCGTCACCGGCGCCATCTTGGGCAGGATGCCGAACTGCGGATCGCTCGCCGGGATCACCCCCGTCCGCAGCACGGGTGCCGCGCCGGCCGAAGCGATCACCTCGGCGCCGGTCAACGCCTGCATCCGCGCGAACCCGCCGACATGATCGTGATGCTCGTGGCTGTGGACGATATATTTGACGTCGGTCGGCTTGAACCCCAGCCGCCGGATATTGGCCGCGACCAGATCCGCCCCCGCTTCGGTGCCGCTGTCGATCAGCACATGCCCGTCGCGGCTGGTCAGCAGTAGCGCGGTGATCCCGCAGGTCCCGACATAATAAGTATTGCCGTGAATCCGCACCGGCGGTGCCGGCTCGTCCCACCCGTCGCGCCCGGCGCATTCGCGGGCAAAGGCCGGCCCGGCGGTGGCCAGCGGCGCCGGATATTTGGGCGCGGGCTTGGCGCCGCCGAGCGGCACCACGATCTGCTGCATCGCCAGGAGCAATGCGAGACTAGCGGACATAGCTGGCTCCATTGACGTCGATCACGCTGCCGGTGGTGCTGGGCGGCGCCTCGGTCGCCAGCCAGCGGATCGTCTCGCCGACTTCCGCCGCGCTCGCCACCCGGCCGAGCGGAATGTCGGCAAGGATCTTCTCGCCCCCGCGGCTGGCGAGATATTCCGCGGTCATCTCGGTGACGGTGAACCCCGGCGCCACGCCCCAGGCATAGATGCCCTCGCCCGCATGGCCCCGGGCGATCGTCTTGGTCACCGCGATCAGCGCCGCCTTGGACGCCGCATAATGCCAATGCTGGGGCGAATCGCCGCGATAGCCGGCGCGGCTGGCGACATTGACGATCCGCCCGCCGCCATTCTCCTGGAAATGCCCGACCGCCAGTCGGCAAAGGTCCGCCGCCGCCTGCAGATTGACCTGCATGGTCCGCGCCCACGCCGCCTGCCATTCGGCCTCGGGCGCATCCTCGGCAACGCCCTCATAAACGCCGGCATTGTTGACAAGCGCATCGATCCGCCCGGCCCTGGCAAGCGCCTCGGCCCAGCAGGCCGCAGCCGCGCTAGAATCGGCGAAATCGGCGGCGAGCAAACCCTCGCCCCCCTTGGTCGAGGTGCCGATCACATGGTGACCCGCGGCGGTAAGTGCGTCGGCGGCGGCCTTGCCGATGCCCCGGCTGGCGCCGGTCAGGAGGATGTTCATCCTCCTTCCCTGTCATCGCGAAGCTTGCCCCGCAATGACCAACCGTCGATGTCAGGCGGCGAACTTGGCGATGAAGTCGGCGGTGGCGACCTTGAATTCGCCGATCTGCTCGGAGAAGCGGCCAAAGCCCTGCTCCACCCCGTCGATGTCGCGCGCGACATTTTCGGTGTCGGAGCGGATGGCGGCGATGGTGCTGCTCATCGAATCGGCCGCCAACGCGGTTTCGTCGACCGCGGCGGTGATCATGGTCACCGTCTGCGCCTGCAATTCCATCGCCTGCCGGATGCGATCGGCACTGGTTTGCACTTCCTCGACCGTGCCCTGGATCGAGCTGTTGGCATCCACCGTCTGCTTGGTCGCCGCGGTGATCGCGCTGATCTTGGCGGTAATATCGTCGGTCGCCCGCGCGGTCTGGCTGGCAAGGCTCTTCACTTCCTGCGCCACCACCGCAAAGCCGCGCCCGGCATCGCCTGCCCGGGCCGCTTCGATGGTCGCGTTCAGCGCCAGGAGATTGGTCTGTCCTGCGATGTCGCGGATGAGGCCGAGGATCGATTCGATCGCCTCAACATGCGCCGACAGCGCCTGGCTGACCTTGACCGCCTGCGCCGCCTGGTCGCCCGCTCGAAGAGCCACGCCCGCGGCCGTTTCGACCTCCGAGCGCGCATCCTCGATCGCGCGGATCAGCCCCGCCGCGGTATGCGCCGCTTCGCGCATCGCCACCGCCGACTGCTCGGCCGCCGCCGCCACTTCGCTGGTCTTGCCCAGCATTCCGCGGGTCGCTGCCGCGGTCTGGCTCGACTGGCTGCGTAGCATGTCGCTGTCGCTGCTGGCGCGGGCCACCGAGGCCACCACCCGGCGGTTGAATTCCTCGGCCTTGGCCTGCCGCTCGCCGTCATGCTTCTGCTGCTGGAAGTGAATGGCATGCGCCACGAACACGTCGATCTCGACCATGCTGAGCTCGTGGATGGTCCGCGCCGCCGCCGCGCGATCGGCCGACTCGTCCATCAGCCGCCGGCTTGCCTCGACCATCGCCTCGGCTTCGCCCGACAGGCCGGCGAGCAGGGTGGTCAGCGACACGTCCGCCGCCATCGCATCCTCGACATAGCGCTTGGCGGTATCGACCCACTTGGTCTGGGTCAGCCGCAGGAACTTGTCGCGCAGATAGGGGACGATCCGCTCGGCCAGCTGCTCGAGCTTGGCGTCGTCGAACTGCTGGCGATGGCCGCCATGCTCGCGATACCGCTCCCAGAATTTGCGCGCCACCGCGCGCTCGTCGCCCTGCACCAGCGTCCACAAGGCGGCCGCCCGTTCGGGAAGATCGCCCGCCGGGTCAAAGGCGCGAAGGCGGCGCTGGTGAGTGGCTTCACTGACGGGCATTGCGGCAATCACTCCTGGGCTTGAACTGTTGGCGTCCTGCCTAGGCGCGATTGGTTAAGAGGCGGTTAGGCCGCGCGGCCCCTGCGGCCTTTGGACTGCCTTGCCTCTCGGCCCCGTGCCGCCTAGTGCGAAGCGCATTCATCCAAGCCCTTTTCGCGTGGAGCCAATCGGACCGTCTTATGGCGCGTAACACTGCAAGGCCGCTGTCGCCTCACCTCACCATCTGGCGCTGGGGCCCGCACATGCTGGTTTCCATCCTTCACCGCGCGACCGGCATCGGCCTGACCGTCGGCGGCCTGCTGCTGCTGACCTGGTTCATGCTGGCGCTGGCGGGCGGTGCGCAAGGGTGGGAGACATTTACCGGCTTCCTCAACTGGAAACTCGGCCCGGTGCCGCTGATCCTGCTCGGACTGGTCGCGCTGACCTGGGCATTCTTCCAGCACACGCTGTCCGGCATCCGCCACCTCATCATGGACATCGGCGCCGGCTTTGAACTGCGGACCAACAAGACGATGGCCTACATGACCATGATCGGCTCGGTGCTGCTGACCGCGGTCTTCTGGGCCGTGCTGCTGGGGAAAGGCGCATGACCGGCCCGAAGAACCTCGGCGGCCAGGACCGCAATGCGATCGCCGACGGCAAGACCCCCCTCGGCCGCGTGCGCGGATTGGGCTCGGCCGGTCACGGCGGCGAACATTGGATCAAGGAGCGCGTCTCCTCGGCCGCACTGCTGCTGCTCGGCACCTGGTTCCTGGTCTCGCTGCTGCTGCTTCCCGACCTTCAGCCCTCGACCCTCGTCGGCTGGCTGAGCGGCCCGTTCGGCTTCGTGCCGATGGCGCTGTTCGTCTACCTTTGCTTCGAGCACAGCCTCGAAGGTGTGAAGGTGGTCATCGACGATTACCAGGGTGACGAAGGCGGCCGCATGACGTGGCATCTCGTCAGCCTCTTCCTACATGTAGGGGCCGGGGCGCTCGCCCTGTTCGCCCTCGCCCGCATCGCGTTCGGAGCCTGATCCCCCATGAGTGCCGCCTACCAGATCATCGATCATGTCTATGACGTCGTTGTCGTCGGCGCGGGCGGCGCGGGCCTGCGCGCTACCATGGGCGCGGCCGAAAAAGGGTTGAAGACCGCCTGCGTCACCAAGGTGTTTCCGACCCGCAGCCATACGGTCGCGGCGCAGGGCGGCATCGCCGCCTCACTCGGCAACATGGGTCCGGACCACTGGACCTGGCACATGTACGACACCGTCAAGGGCTCCGACTGGCTCGGCGACCAGGACGCGATCGAATATCTTTGCCGTGAAGCACCCGCGGCGGTCTACGAGCTCGAGCATGCCGGCCTGCCGTTCAGCCGCACCGACGAAGGCAAGATCTACCAGCGCGCGTTCGGCGGCATGACCCAGAACATGGGCGAAGGCCCCGCCGCGCAGCGCACCTGCGCCGCCGCCGACCGCACCGGTCATGCGATGCTGCACACGCTGTACCAGCAGAGCCTGCGCTATGACGCTGACTTCTTCGTCGAATATTTCGCGCTCGACCTGATCATGGTCGACGGCGAATGCCGCGGCCTGATGGCGCTGTGCATGGAAGACGGCTCGATCCATCGCTTCCGCGCGCAGGCGGTGGTGCTGGCGACCGGCGGCTATGGCCGCTGCTATTTCTCGGCCACTTCGGCGCACACCTGCACCGGCGACGGCAATGCCATGGTGCTCCGCGCCGGCCTGCCGCTGCAGGACATGGAATTCGTCCAGTTCCACCCGACCGGCATCTACGGCGCCGGCGTCCTCATCACCGAAGGCGCGCGCGGCGAAGGCGGCTATCTCACCAATTCCGCCGGTGAGCGGTTCATGGAACGCTACGCCCCGTCGGCCAAGGACCTCGCCAGCCGCGACGTCGTGTCACGCTCGATGGCGATGGAAATTCGCGAAGGCCGCGGCGTCGGCAAGGAGAAGGACCACATCTTCCTTCACCTCGACCATATCGATCCCAAGATCTTGGCCGAGCGCCTGCCCGGCATCACCGAGACCGCCAAGATCTTCGCCGGCGTCGACATGACCCGCGAACCGATCCCGGTCACGCCGACCGTCCACTACAACATGGGCGGTATTCCCACGAACTATCACGGCGAAGTCGTGACGCTGAAGGACGGCAATCCCGACGCCGTCGTCCCCGGCCTTTTCGCGGTCGGTGAAGCGGCCTGCGTCAGCGTCCACGGCGCCAACCGCTTGGGCTCGAACAGCCTGATCGACCTCGTCGTCTTCGGCCGCGCCGCGGGCCTGCGCCTCGGTGAGATCCTCAAGCCAAGCGCCGCGCAGAACATGCTGCCGGGCGACAGCGCCGACCTGTCGCTGACCCGTCTCGACAAGTTCCGCCATGCCGACGGCGGCACCACTACCGCCCAGCTCCGCAACGAGATGCAGCGCACCATGCAGGCCGATTGCGCCGTCTTCCGGACCGAACGCACGCTCGCCGAAGGCGTCGACAAGATCGACCGCATCTATCGCGGTCTGGGCGACGTCAAGGTCACCGACCGCAGCCTGATCTGGAACACCGATCTGGTCGAGACCATGGAGCTCGACAATATGCTCGGCCAGGCGGTCGTCACCATGCACAGCGCCAGCAACCGCAAGGAAAGCCGCGGCGCGCACATGCACGAGGACTTCCCCGATCGCGACGACGCGAACTGGATGAAGCACACCGCCGCCTGGTTCGACGGTTGGGGCGGCACCGGCGGCGGCGTCAAGATCGACTACCGCCCGGTCCACGACTACACGCTCACCGACGAGATCGGCTACATCAAGCCAAAGGCGCGGGTGTACTAAGGCCACCGGGCAAACGCTCGCATTTGACGGTGTCTTAACCCGGAGGCACCTATGCTTTCGCGATGCGAGAGATGACGGACGAGCTGCTGGCAAGGATTGCGGCCAAAGCCGCCGATCCCAAGCGCCGCTACATGAAGGCGGCCGAGGACGAGGCGCGCATCATATTGCCGGTCGAGGAAATCGAACGGCGCGAAGAAGCCTGGACCCGGCGAAATCTCATCAAGTCCGCGGCGGCCCGCGGACAGGAGATGTCCGCCGAGGAAGTGGAGGGCTATCTCGCCGAATGGCGTGCCAGCCGCGAAGCCGCCCGATTGGCGATGGAGGCGCAAATGCGTGCCTGGGGTCAGACTCCGCCCGCGACCAGGAGCTTCATCGAAACGGACACCCATATCGGCGTCTCGTCCGACCCGCCCGGCGCCAAGCCGTTGCAGCCGCCTCCCACCGAGAGCGACTGGAAGGAACTGGAACAGATCGTCGGGCGAGCGATGCCCGAAGACCTCAAGACGCTGTACACGATCTCGGACGGCGGCTTCGGACCAGGCTTTTCCGGGCTTCATCCGGTCCAGAAAATCGGCAGCTATTGCGAAGATTTTCGCCGCCGAGGCCCCGATTATTGCGGCACCATCACCTACCCCGCCAGCTTCGTCCCGCTGGCGACGGAGGTGCTCGACTATCACCTCGACCTCGACACCGGCCGGATCATTTCAAGTAATCAGAACTGGGACAATGACGGGCTCGATGCCGAAGACATCTACGACATCGCCTTTCAAAGCCTCGCCGAGATGATGGAAAATTGGGCGGCGGCGGACTGATACGCAGGGCCCCTGATCCGTTCAGGTCCATTTGCCTAATCGGAGCGGGTTTAGCTCCACCTCCTCTCATCGGAGGCAGCCTTTCTATCGTTAACGAAGCGCGCGACCATGCGCGTCGCTTAAAGGGAAAGCGGGCGCTGCGTCGATGCGCGCACTGCCCACAAACAAAAAGATGATGCGCGCGCTCTGGCCGTTGATTCAGCGCAATTCGACAGGCCTATCCCACCAAGCTTCAGGTTTGCGGGCTTACGTTACTCAAGCTCGTCTGTGCCAGTTTGACACTAACGAAATTTGGGAACGACTTGAGTTAGTCATGGTTGAACCGTAAAAGATAAACGAATCGTTAACGGGCTTAGACGGTCGATCAGCATTTGCTCAACGATCGCGCGACAATTGGAAGCGGTAAGTCGAACCGGCGAGCATGCAGTCAGGCCCGCCAAGCAAGGAAGAAAACCGATGAACAAGACAGTTCTGGCCTTTGCATTGGCAGCGAGCAGCCTGGTCGCAAGTCCGGCCATGGCGGCCAACCTGCTTCCCGACGCCTCGCAGGTTCAGTTCACGGCGATTGACGCGGCGACCCGCGGCACCCTGCTTGCCAGCACCGAGACGGGCACCACTGGCGCGACCACCTATTCGGGTTTCCTGCGCAGCGCGGTTTATCTCAACACGCTCGGCACGCTCGACTTCTATTATCAGGTCGCCATCAACTCCATCAATCCGGGTGACGAGGTCTTCAACCTGACCGCGTCCAACTTCATGGGCTTCACAGTCGATGCCCTGGTCGATGGAACCGATTTCGACGGCGCCGGCATCTTCACCGCCGCCAACAACCCGAACCTGCAGGGCCCTGCGGGTTCGACGACCACCGCGTCGCGCAACGGCAGCGGTTCGGTCGTGCGGGCTGACTTCGGTGCCAACGGCCTGGAAGGCGCGGGTCAGACCAGCGCCACCTACATCTTCCGCACCAATGCGACCAACTACAGCCTTGGTGGCACGTTCACGACGCAGGACGGCTCGGTCGCGCAGCGCCCGAATTTCCAGCCGATCGCCGCGGTGCCGGAACCGGCAACCTGGGCGATGATGCTGGTCGGCTTTGGCGCCATCGGAGCCTCGATGCGTCGTCGTCGGCGCGCGTCGGCCAAGGCGATGCAGTTCGCCTGATCAAGGCTTTTTCAGACGAATGAGGGCGGTGCGAAAGCGCCGCCCTTTTTCGTTGAGGCTACCGCCAAATGATCGTGTGCCCGCCAGGCAAGCCGGTACGCCGCCCCTGGTCCAAGCCGCCACAGCACCGATTACGGTGCTTGCCCTCGTTCGCTGTAGGGCCGGAAGGGATACGTCAGCCTCCACAGCGACATTCGCGCCCCGGGCCTCAGCTCGGACGAGCGCCTTGTTCCGCGTCGCCGGCCTCGGCCTCATTCGTGCCGGCACCGGCTCCTATTCCAAGCCCGATCCCGCCGATGGCCATGCCGCCGCCCATGCCCATGCCTCCGCCGCCGCCACGAGTCCCGTCGCCTCCGCCGCCCCGCCCTTTGCCCCCGCCCGAGCTTGCCGGACGGGTTGGACCCTGAAAAGGAATGGTGGCCGCCAAGTCGTCCGGAATGGGATCGAGCTGCAAGGCACGACGGACATAATCGCGCAGCGACACCACCAGCTCATGCGTATGCACCTTGCGCCCCGCGACCAGATCGCGCGCCGCGCGCTCGGCCAGCCGCACATGCTCGTCGGTGCCGAGCAACAGCACATCGGCCAGCGCTGCTTCCACCGCATCGCGGATCCGACGCGAGCGGTCCGACCCCAGCGCCTCGGGCGACAGATCTACCGCCCGCTCTTCATCGCCAGCGGCCTTTTGCCGAAGATCGCGCAAGTGCGACGGGTCCACCGCAAGGTCGCCGGTGAACGACCCGCCCAGCGTCCGATATGCCGCAATCAGCGTGCGCAGCCGCTCGTTGATCTGCCGATTCATCCGCTCGCGGCGCTGCTGGATGGTCATCATCACCAGCAGGCGAATGCCGACCCCGATCAGGGTTACCAGCGCAATTCCGCCGATCGAAAGCAGGATGCCGTGCCAGGAACTCAGATCCATGAACCGCACCCGGCTCTCCCGCAGCGTCGACTAATGTTTACTTCCGGCGCAGCACTATGGCTGCGCCGGAAGGGAAATCGTCTTTCAGTAGCGGCGGACGCCGGGGCGGCGGCCCCCGGACAGGCGCTTCATCAGGTAGCTCAGACCAAAGGTCATCAGCAGGCGTCGCAACATGAGTGTTCTCCTTTGGAAGGAGGAGCGGCTGCGGTGGGGCTTTGGTTCCGGATACCCCCTTTGGATCAGCTCCGCTCGCGCACCGCGCTGAAGGTGATCGCCGGCCATTCCTGCTCGAACCGGCCATGCTCCCACGCATTGCGCATCAGCAGCACCGGCACGCCGTCCTGGTCCTCGGCCATGTTCGAGCGCAGCGCTTCGGTCAGCTTCTTGAGTTCGGCCGGATCGTCCGCCCGGACCCACCGCGCGACCTCGTAGGGCGACGGCTCGAACTCGAGCTTCGCGCCATATTCCTGCTCTAGCCGGGTCTGCAGCACGTCCAATTGCAGCTCGCCGATGACACCCACGATCCAGGCCGACCCGAGCGCCGGCTTGAACAAGCGGATGACGCCCTCTTCCGCCAGATCGGCAAGGCCGCGCCGCATCTGCTTGACCTTGAGCGGATCGCTCAATCGGACCCGGCGCAGGATTTCGGGCGCAAAGTCGGGCAGCCCGGTGAACACGGTCTCGCCCTTCTCAGTCAGCGTGTCGCCGACGCGCAGCGTGCCGTGGTTCGGGATGCCGACGATGTCGCCGGCCACTGCGCCATGCGCCAGCTCGCGGTCGCGGGCGAAGAAGGTGATCGGGTTATGCAGCGCCAGCGCCTTGCCGCCGCGACTGTTCAGCACCTTCATGCCGCGCGTCAGCTTGCCCGAGCAGATGCGCACAAACGCCACCCGGTCGCGGTGATTGGGGTCCATGTTGGCCTGCACCTTGAACACGAAGCCGGTCAGGCGCGGTTCGGCCGGATCGATCGGGGCGGGCCGCGCAGGCTGCGGCTGCGGCGGCGGACCGTCGTCGGCCAGGATATCGAGCAACTGCTCGATCCCGAAGCCCCGAAGCGCGCTGCCGAATACCACCGGCGTCAGGTCGCCCGAGCGGAAGGCGGCAAGGTCGAACTCGGGATAGGAAGCGAGCGCGAGCCCGCCTTCCTCGCTGAGGCTGGCCGCGGCGTCCGCCGGAATGGCGGCGGCAATCGCCGGATCGTCGACCGCCGCCGCATCGACCCAGCGTCCCGGCGCCACGCCGTCGCTGCGGTCGACCACCAGCAGTTGGGAGCGGCGCAGGTCGTACAGGCCGTGGAACAGCCCGCCGATGCCGGTCGGCCAATTCTGCGGGCTGACATCGAGCTGAAGCACTTCGGCGATCTCGTCGAGCAGCTCGAACGGGCTCTTGCCCTCGCGGTCGACCTTGTTGACGAAGGTGACGATCGGCACGTTCCGGATGCGGCAGACTTCGAACAATTTGCGGGTCTGCGGCTCGATACCCTTGGCGGCGTCGATCACCATGATTGCGCAATCCACCGCGGTCAGCGTGCGATAGGTGTCTTCGCTGAAATCCTGGTGCCCCGGCGTATCGAGCAGGTTGAACAGGATATCGCCGCGCTGAAACGTCATCACCGAGCTGGTGACCGAGATGCCGCGCTGCTGCTCGATCTTCATCCAGTCCGACCGCGCCCGCCGCCGGTCGCCGCGCGCCTTGACCTCGCCCGCTTCGTGCACCGCGCCGG
Organism: Sphingomonas kaistensis; assembly: GCF_036884275.1. Classification (NCBI taxonomy): domain Bacteria; kingdom Pseudomonadati; phylum Pseudomonadota; class Alphaproteobacteria; order Sphingomonadales; family Sphingomonadaceae; genus Sphingomonas; species Sphingomonas kaistensis. Next base: position 256,460 of record NZ_CP145607.1, read on the forward strand.
CGGCATGCAGCAGGCTCTCGGTCAGCGTGGTCTTGCCCGCGTCCGGGTGCGAGATGATCGCAAAGGTCCGCCGCTCCAGCGCGCTGAAGGACGTGTCGCCGCCGCCGCGAACCGCGTCGCCGAGGGTGTTGGTCTCAAGGTTCAAGAAGGCGCTCCTGCCCGGCCGTCCGGGGCCGAGTGATTCTGTTTGCGGCCATTTAGGGCAAGTCGTCCGCGAAACGAAGGGGCAGGCCATCGCGGCCCCTTGGGAAACGCCGCCACCTCGGCTAAGCGCGACCGCTTATGACTGATCCAGTACCCCCCAAGCGCATCTTTCCCGACGCCAAGGTCGACGCCGAAGCTGCCAAGCACATTCCGTCCAGCCCGCAGACCGAACATGCGGCTTATGACCTCGCCTTCCAGGACAAGGACTTCCTGCTCCGTCCGGACCTGCGCCCGGTGCGCTTCCAGTTGGAGCTGCTGAAACCCGAACTGTTTCTCGACGAACAGAAGATCGGTTCGACCTTCGTCGTCTACGGCTCCGCCCGCGTGCCCGAACCCGAAAAGGCCCGCGCGCTGCTCGCCAAGGCCAAGACCGACAAGGAAAAGCTGATCGCCGAGCGGCTGGTCGCCAAGTCGCATTATTACGACGTCGCGCGCGAACTGGCGCGGCTCGCCAGCAAGGTCGACCGCGACGAGGACGGCCAGCGTCACTTCGTGGTCTGCTCGGGCGGCGGCCCCTCGTTCATGGAAGCCGCCAACCGCGGCGCGCAGGACGTCGGCGCGGAAAGCATCGGGCTCAACATCGTGCTTCCGCACGAGCAGCTGCCCAACCCGTACGTCACGCCGAGCCTCAGCTTCCAATTCCACTATTTCGCGCTGCGCAAGATGCACTTCCTTCTGCGCGCCCGCGCGGTGGCGGTGTTCCCGGGCGGATTCGGCACCTTCGACGAAATGTTCGAATTGCTGACCCTGATCCAGACTGGCAAGGTCCGCCCGCTTCCCATCCTCCTTTACGGACGCGAGTTCTGGGAGCGGGTGGTGAATTTCGAGGCGTTGGTCGAGGAAGGCGTCATTTCCGAACGCGACCTCGATCTCCTCACCTGGTGCGAAACCGCCGAGGAAGGCTGGGGCCACGTTTGCGACTATTACGCCCGCGAGGAAGCCAGGGCCGCGGCGGAATAAGCCCGAATACGTCGTCCCGGCGAAGGCCGGGACCTCAGGAGATGGAGCGCTCGGCTCGCCTGAGGTCCCGGCCTTCGCCGGGACGACGATGAACTTACCGATTACTGCTTGGGAGCCGGGCTCGCCGTGGTCCCCGGTGCGCTGACCTTGGGCGCGCCTTCGCCGCGGATGTTGGCCATGCCGCCCTTCTGCGCTTCCTGCTCGGTCAGCACCGGCTCGTTCTCGGCCTTCTGCGCGCCGGCATCGTCGGCTTCGCTGGCCGCCTTGTCCCCGGCTGCGCCCGGGGTCGAAGCGACCGGAGCGGCGGGCAGCGGCAGCGGGGCGTCGCTCTTGCTGTTGAGGAAGGCGATCACGTTGGCCCGGTCCTCGGGATTGCTGAGGCCCGCAAAGGTCATCTTGGTGCCCGGCGCATATTTCTTGGGATTGGCGAGCCACTCGCTCATGCTCTTCCAGTCCCACACCCCCGGAACACTCTTCAGCGCATCCGAATAGGCAAAGCCCGGGACGTGGCCATGCGCCTTGCCAAGCGCGCCGTAGAGGTTGGGACCAAGGCCGTTGGCGCCGCCCTTGTCGACCGTGTGGCAGGCCTGGCACTTCTTGAACACGTCGGCGCCCTTGGCGGCGTCGGCGCTGGCCAGGTAGAATTCGATCGGCTGTTCGGCTTCACCGCCGCCGCCTTCCTCGACCACGCCCTCGATCGGATAGCCCATCGTCTCCGGCCGCTCGCCGTGGAACACGATGCCCGACGCGAGGGTGCCGCCAAGCGCGACGATCCCGGCGAACAGAACCCAGCCGGCGATGGTGTTGTTATTGTCCTGCATGTGAGGTCTTTATGAGTCCGATCGGAGGGAAATCTGGCGTTCCTTTAAGGGCGCGGCGGCAACTCTTCAAGCGGCCAGCCAGTGCACCAGCAGGCTATGCGCAATCGCAAAGGGCGGCGGGGCGATGAAGGCGGCGTTAGGCGCCCCCGCCAGCGCCGCTTCCACCTCGGCGCGGCTGAACCAGCGCGCATCCTCCAGCTCGGTCGTGTCGATGACGATCTCCTCATCCGCGGTCGACGACAGGCAGGCGATCATCAGCGAGGAGGGGAAGGGCCACGGCTGGCTGGCGACATAGCGCACGTCGCTCGCCCGCACGCCCGCTTCCTCGAACAACTCGCGGGCGACGGCGGCTTCCAGGCTTTCGCCGACCTCGACGAAGCCGGCCAGCGCTGAATAGCGCCCCGGCGGAAAGCGCGGCTGGCGGCCGAGCAGCACGCGATCATCCTTTTGCGCCAGCATGATCACCACCGGATCGACCCGCGGATAATGCTCCGCCCCGCACGCCCCGCATTGCCGCGACCAGCCCCCGCGCACGATCGCGCTCGGTTGCCCGCAATTGGCGCAAAAGCCGTGGCGGCGGTGCCACGAGGCGAGGCTGACCGCCGCGGCGAACACCGGTGCTTCGGCCGCCGAGAGATAGCCGAGCGCCCCGAACTGCGCGCGAAGATCGCCGCTGCCAGCGCCAATCGGGGAGAAGCACGGCCGTTCGCCGTCGAGACCGAGAAACAGTGCCGGATCGCGGGCCTCTTCCCACACCAGATGCCCCTCCGCATCGAGCGCGGGCAGACCGTCGGCCCACACCATCTGCCGCGCCTCCGGCGACCGCGCCAGCGCCTCCAGCTTCGCCGGCTCTCCGCGCAAGGCATCGGCGCGGTCGAGGCCCGGCCCGGCAAAGAACACGTCAGGCGGCAAGTCGCGGCTCCCGTTCGGCCTCAAGCGCGGCTTCGACCGCGCGGCGATACAAAGTCGGCAGACCCGCCGAGGCGAGCTCGCCGACCGGCTGCCACCACCCCTCTCCCGGCGGCGGCTCGGCGCACGGCACCACCATCAGGTCGAGCGTGAAATGGGTAAAGCCGTGGCGATGGATGGCGATGGCATTGGCCGCCGGTCGCTCCTCGCCCCACTCCGGCCCCGGCAACGCCGCCATGCCACCGAGCAGCCCGCTCCCCGGCCGGCGCACCAGCCACACCTCATCGCCCCGCCGTGCCCACCAAGCGATGCCATAGCGATGCGGCCGCACCCTCTTAACCTTGGGCGCCGGAAACGCCTCCGGCGACCCGAGCGCCCGCGCCTTGCACTGCGCCGCAATCGGGCATGCGGGGCAATTGGGCGCCTTGGGCCGGCAGATGCTGGCGCCAAGGTCCATCAAAGCTTCGGCGAACTCGCCATGTCGCCCCGCCGGAAACGACCCCCGCGCCGCCTCGCCCGCCGCCTTGCGATCCCCAATCCCGAACACCCGCGCCGCGACCCGCTCGACATTGGTGTCGATCGCCACCGCATCCTCCCCGAACGCAATCGCCGCCACCGCTGCCGCCGTATAAGCGCCAAGCCCCGGCAGCTTGCGCAGCGCCCCTTCGGTTCGCGGAAAGCCGCCCCGCGCTGCCACCGCGCAGGCGCAGGCGATGAGATTGCGGGCGCGAGCATAATAGCCGAGCCCCGCCCACTCGCCGAGCACCTCCTCATCCGGCGCGGCAGCGAGCGCTTCCACGGTCGGCCAACGCTCGACGAAGCGCAGGAAGCGCGGGGTCACCGTCGCCACCGTGGTCTGCTGCAGCATCACTTCGCTGAGCCAGGTGCGATACGGATCGCGCGGGGTCATTCGCCACGGCAGATCGCGGGCATGGTCGCGGTGATGATCGAGCAGAAGGTTCGCCGCGGTAGCGTCCATCCGCCGCCTATGGCATGAGCCGCTGCAATGTCGAAGAAAAAGCCCGATCTGCAAGAAGCGCCCCGCTCCGGCCGCATGCGCGCGGCCGGCGACCTTGCGCTGGGCATCGGCGGCATAACCTTCAAGAAGTTCGGCTTCGTTCAGGGCGCGGTCGTCTCGCGCTGGACCGAGATCGTCGGCGAACGCTACGCCAAGGTCTCGACCCCCGAATCGATCCGCTTTCCCGCCGGCAAGAAGAGCGGCGGCACGCTGACCCTCGCGGTCGACGGCGCCCACGCCCCCCTGCTCCAACATCTCGCCCCGATGATCATGGAGCGGGTCAACCTGTTCTTCGGCTACGAAGCGGTGGTGAAGGTCGTGTTTCGCCAGGGCGGCCGCGCCAAAACCGCCGCCAAGCCGTCGCGTCCCGCCCCCGCCCCGGTCCCGCGCGAGCTCGGCCAGGGTCTGCGCGAAATCGCCGACACCGAGCTTCGCACCATGCTCGAAAGCCTTGCCGGCAAGATTGCCGCGGCGGACGGCCCGCCGGCCATCGTGCCCGCTCCCTTTTCCCTCAAACCACGCCCCCTTCGGAGTGATCAGGACGTATGAACAAGCTCAGCCTCGCCGTGGCCGTCAGCCTGCTGGCCCTCGGCACCACCGCCTGCAAGAACGAGCCGACGGCCCAGAACAACAATCCCGCCGCCGCGCCCGTCCAGGCACCCAACGGCGACTGGAGCCAGCTCGTCTCCCAGACCACCGAGGGCGGGATGCTGATGGGCAATCCGCAGGCAGCCGTGAAGGTGGTCGAGTTCGGCTCGATGACCTGCCACGTCTGCGCCGAGTTCGCGACCAAGGATGAGCCCAAGCTGGTCGACAATTACGTCAAGACCGGCAACGTCAGCTTCGAATTCCGCAATTTCGTCCGCGATCCGCTCGACATCGCGATGGCGCTGATCACCCGCTGCGCCGGCGCGACGCCGCAATTCTTCACTCTCACCAACGGCATGTATGCCGAGCAGAAGAGCTTCTTCGACAAGATCCAGTCGGCCCCGCAGGATCAGCTCCAGGCGCTGCAAAGCCTGCCGCCGGCCCAGCAATTCCAGCGCATGGCGCAATATGCCGGCGTCCAGGAATGGGCGGCGCAGCGCGGCCTGCCGTCGGGCAAGACGGGCCAGTGCCTCGCCAACCAGGCCGAGATCGACAAGATCGTCCAGATGAACAGCGACGCCTCGTCCAGCTACGACATTCCGGGCACGCCGACCTTCCTCGTCAACGGCGAGGAAGTAAAGCCGACCCCGGGCCAGAGCAACTGGCAGGCGCTGGAGGCCGCGATCAAGGCCGCGCAATGATCCTCGGCTGAGGATCGGTACGCGTCGGCGCACGGGGAAGAATGATCTGACGCCATGCGCTTTCGCCGCCTTGTCCTGACGGGGTTCAAAAGCTTCGTCGAACCGGCCGAACTCCGGATCGAGCCGGGGCTGACGGGCGTCGTCGGCCCCAACGGCTGCGGCAAATCGAACCTGCTCGAAGCGCTGCGCTGGGTGATGGGCGAAGGCAGCCCCAAGTCCTTGCGCGGCGGCGGCATGGAAGACGTCATCTTCGCCGGCACCGCCAGCCGCCCGGCACGCGACTTCGCCGAAGTCTCGCTGCTGATCGACCGCGGCCCCGAGGGCGAAAGCGAGGTCACCCGGCGGATCGAGCGCGGCGCCGGCTCCGCCTATCGGATCGACGGGCGCGACGTCCGGCAAAAGGACGTCGCCCTGTTGTTCGCCGATGCCGCGACCGGCGCGCATTCGCCGGCCTTGGTCAGCCAGGGGCGGATCGGAGCGATGATTGCCGCGCGGCCGGCCGAGCGGCGGCAGATGCTGGAGGAAGCCGCGGGCATCGCGGGCCTGCACGTCCGCCGCAAGGATGCCGAGACCAAGCTGCGCGCGACCGAGGCCAATCTGCAACGGCTCGACGAATTGCTCGGCGACCAGGAGCAGCGCGTCGCGGCGCTGAAGCGGCAGGCCCGCGCCGCCGAACGCTATCGCGCGCTGACCGACAGGATCCGCCTTGCCGAAGGCCGCCTGCTGTACAGCCGCTGGGCCGAAGCCGACGCAGCCGCCACCGCCGCGGGCAAAGAAGCCGACGCGGCGATGGCCGAAGTCGCCGCGCTGACCCGCGCGCTCGAACAGGCGCAGGGCGCGCAAGCCGCCGCCGCCGCGCTGGTGGCTGAGCGCCGCCACGCCGCCTCCCGCGCCCGCGAAGAAGGTCAAGACCTCGCCCACAAGCTCGCCACCTGCCGCGCCGCGCTGGATACCGCGCGGCGCCGGCTGGTCGAACTCGGCAAGCTCGATGCGCAGCTTGGCGAGGAGCGGCGGCGCGAGACGGCGCTTGCTGCCGACGCTGAGACCGCGTCCGTGACCCTCGCGGCCGAGATCGAGGCTATCGCCGCGCGGCTTGCCAACGGCGAACAGCGCCAGACCGCGCTGGTCCTCGCGCTCGGCCGCGCCGAGGAAGACAACCGCACCGCTGAGACATCCCTTGCCGAAATCCTCACCCGCGAAGCAGCGCTCCGGGCCGAGCGGCAGGTCGCGACTGCTGCCTTGAATGCTGCGCGCAGTCACCTCCAGCGCCTCGTTCAGGAGCGCGATGGGCTGCAGCGCTCAATCGCCGCGCTCGGCTCGGGCGAGGCGCTGGAGGCGGCGCTTCGGAGCGTGCAAGAAGCGGTCGAAGCGGCCACCTCCGCCAGCCGGGCGGCCGAACAGGCCATTGCCGCTGCCGAGACGGAGCGAGCCGACGCCGCCGCCGCGCGCGAAACGGTCGATCTGGCCTTCGCCGAGGCCCGCACCGCCCATGCCGCCGCCGCCAGCGAAGCAGCCGCGCTGGATCGTGCCCTCGCCTCGTCGCCCGGTCGCGGCCTGCTCGCCGCGCTTGCCGTCGCGCCCGGTTACGAAAAGGCGCTGGCCGCCGGGCTCGGGGACGACCTCGGCGCCCCGGTCGGCACGACCGGCGACCGGCTGTGGACCGGCGCCGCCACCGATCCGTCCGATCCCGCGCTCCCCGACGGCGTTTCTTCGCTTGCCACCCATGTCGAAGCGCCCCCCGAACTCGCCCGCCGCCTCGCACAGATCGGCGTGGTCGAGCAGGATGACGGCCGGCCGCTTCGCCCCGGCCAGCGGATCGTCACGCGGTCGGGGCAAATGCGCCGCTGGGACGGCTTCGTCACCAGCGGCGGCGGCTCGGCGGCGGCCGAGCGACTGGAGCGGGTCAATCGCCTTGCGGCTCTTCGCGGCGCGCTTCCGCAGCTTGCCGATTCGCTGGACGGAGCACGCGCGGCGCAGGAACAGGCTGCCGCGCGGATCACCGCCGCAATCAAGGCCGTGGAGGCAGCCCGAGCCGTCTTGTCCGCCGCCGAACTGCAGCTTCGCCAGGCTCGCCGCGACGAGGATGCCGCCGCCGCCGCACTCGAACGGCAAGCGCAGCAGCGCAAGGCGCTGACTGCCCGCACCGACGAGCTTGCGCCGGTGCTCGCCGCCGCCACGTCCGCGGTGGGCGAGGCGGACGCGACCCTCGCCGGCCTCCCCGCCGACGATCTCCTCGCCGATGCCGTCGCCACCGCCCGCGCCGAGGCTGCCGAGCGCGGACGCGTCCTCGCCGAACGCCGTGCCGACCTCGCCACCGCCGCCCGCGCCGCGACCGCCGACCGCGAACGCCAGCTCGCCGCGACCGGCGAGCAGGCCGCGTGGCGCGAGCGGGCGGCGGCGGCAGTCCGCCGCAGCGACGACATCACCACGCGCGGCGAGCGCATCGCCGCCGAACGCCTCAGCCTCCGGGATGAACCCGAACGCCTCGCCGGCGAAGTCGCACGGACCGAGGCGGCGGTGGCCGGCTCCGGCGCCTTGCTTCGCGCGGCCCTCGATGCCGAGCGCGAGGCTGAGACGGCGCTGTCCGACGCAGGCGCCGCCCTCGCCCGCGCCAACGATGCGATGGGAGACGCCCGCGAGCGCCGCGCCACCGCCACCGCCCGCGCCGAAGCGCAGGTCGCGCGCCGCATCGAATATGGCCGCGTGTCGGGCGAAAAATTCGAATGCCCGCCGCCCTTGATCCCGGTCCGGCTCGGCTTCGACCCCGCCGACCTCCTTCCCGCCAGCGAGGAAAGCGCCGCGCTTGAACGCGCCACCGCCGACCGCGAGCGGATCGGACCGGTCAACCTCGGCGCCGAGCAGGAACTGGCCGAACTCGAACAAAGCCGTCTCACCGGCGCCGCCGAGCGCGACGAATTGCAGGAAGCGATCAACCGCCTGCGCGGCTCGATCGGCAGCCTCAACCGCGAAGGCCGCCTGCGCCTGCTCGCCGCCTTCGAAGCCGTCGACCGTCACTTCCGCAGCCTGTTCACCACCCTCTTCAACGGCGGTCAGGCCCACCTCGCCCTGATCGACAGCGACGATCCGCTGGAAGCGGGGCTCGAGATCATGGCCCAGCCGCCCGGCAAAAAGCTGTCCTCGCTGTCGCTGCTGTCGGGCGGCGAACAGGCGCTGACCGCCGTCGCGCTGATCTTCGCCCTGTTCCTGACCCGCCCCTCGCCGATTTGCGTCCTCGACGAGGTCGACGCGCCGCTCGACGACGCAAACGTCGAACGCTTCTGCGACCTCCTCGTCCGGATGACGGCGGAGACCGACACCCGCTACCTCATCGTCACCCACAATGCGGTGACCATGAGCCGGATGCACCGCCTGTTCGGGGTCACGATGGTCGAACGCGGGGTCAGCCGGATCGTTTCGGTCGATCTGGGCGGCGCCGAGGAGCTGCTCGCGGCCGAATAATCGCTTCGACCGATTGAACCGCAGTGTTCGATGAACAATCCCGATAGCCCTAGCGGAATTGTTGCGAATAACTCGCATTAGCTTTAGCAGCATCGAACCGAAACGATCCTGCTTTCGAAGGAATATCGACGTGCGATGCCTCCACCGCGCCCTCGCTGGCGCCACCCTTGTTCTCGTCCCCGGCACCCCCGCCTTCGCAGTCGATGGCGAAGCCGCCACCGTCGCCGAGCAGGACGCCGCGCAGGTCATCACCGTCACCGGAAGCCGCGAGGAATATGGGGTCAAGACGATTGTCAGCGGCACCAAGACCCTGACCGCGCTGCGCAACGTGCCCCAGGCGATCTCGGTCGTGTCGGAAGCGCAGATCGAGGACCAGTCGCTGCGCTCGGTCGCCGACCTTCTGATGTTCGTCCCCGGCGCCACCCCCGGCACCGGCGAATCGAATCGCGACCAGCTGACCCTGCGCGGCAACAACACCACCGCCGATTTCTTCGTCGACGGCCTGCGCGACGACGCGCAATATTTCCGTGACTTTTACAATCTCGACCGGGTCGAGGTGTTGAAGGGCCCCAACGCAATGATCTTCGGGCGCGGGGGCGGCGGCGGGGTCATCAACCGCGTGACCAAGCGCGCGAGCCTCAAGAACGACCGCCAGTTCATCCTCAGCCACGACAGCGAAGGCGGCACCCGCCTGACCGCCGATGACAATATGCGGCTGACCGGCGCGCTCGGCCTGCGCATGAACGGCGTGTGGGAGCATGGCGACAGCTTCCGCGATTTCACAAAGCTGAAGCGCTACGGCATCAATCCGACCCTCGGCTGGCAGCCGGGCGCGGACACCCGCGTCGACCTCAGTTACGAATATTTCCACGACCGCCGCACCACCGATCGCGGCATCCCCTCGCTCGGGCGGCGTCCGCTCGAAGGCTATGACAGCGCCTTCTTCGGCGATCCCGCCAACAGCGTCGCCGACGCTGACGTCCAGATCGCCAGCCTCGGCATCGAACAAAAATTCGGCGACCACCTGCTGCTGCGCAACCGGACGCAGCTCGCCGACTATGACAAATATTATTCTAACGTCTTCCCCAGCAGCGCGGTCAGCGCGGCTGGTACCGTCACCATCGGCGCCTACAACAGCCGCAACGACCGCCGGAACCTGATCAGTCAGACCGACCTCGTGTGGGACGGCAGTCTCGCGGGGATCGACCAGACCTGGCTGTTGGGCTTCGAAGTCGGGCGCCAGACCAGTCGCAACCAGCGCTTGTCCGCTCGCTTCCTCGATGCAAACGGCTCGGTCACCCTCGACCAGCCGACCGCCGCGCGCCGGATCGAATATTTCCGCAGCGCCAGCGACGCCGACAACCGCACCCGCGCCACCGTCGCTGCGGGCTACGCGCAGACCCAGGTCAAGCCGACCGACTGGATCGAGCTGGTCGCCGGCATCCGCGTCGATCGCTTCCGCCTGTCAGTCGACGACGAGCGCGCCGGCGTCCCTACCATCGCGCGCACCGACAATCTGGTCAGCCCGCGGCTCGGCCTGGTTCTGAAGCCGAACAAGAACCTCAGCCTCTACACCAGCTATTCGCGCTCCTACCTGCCGCAGTCGGGCGACCAGTTCGGAAGCCTGACCCAGACCAGCGCCGCGCTGAAGCCCGAGCGGTTCGACAACGTCGAGGCGGGCGCCAAGTGGGAGCTGCTCGACGGCCTGCTCGCCACCGCCGCCGTCTACCAGCTCGACCGGAGGAATACGCAGGCGCCCAATCCGGTGGTCGGCCTCCCGCCGCTGCTGACCGGCGCCACCCGCACGCGCGGGCTCGAACTGGGGCTTGAGCGGAGCATTGCGGCGCGGCTGCAAGTGTCGGCCGGCTATGCGTTGCAAAAGAGCGAAATCCGCCGCAGCACTTCCGCGGCGCCGGCCGGGCGCGACGTGCCGCTGGTTCCGCGGCACAGCGTCTCGCTGTGGACCAAATATCAGGCGACCGACGCGTTCGGCGCCGGGCTCGGCCTGCTCGCCCGGTCGAAGAGCTACGCCTCGCTCGGCGGTGGCGGGGCGGTCAGCACCGCCACCGTGCTCCCCGGCTATGCCCGGCTCGACGGCGCACTCTATTACAAGCTGATGCCCGGCATCGAAGCGCAGCTGAACGTCGAGAACCTGACCAACCGCGACTATTTCCCGACCGCGCACAACGACAACAACATCGCGCCGGGCGCCCCGCGCACCGCCCGCCTAACCCTCAAGGCCGACTTCTAGGCGAGCGCGGCGGCGCGTTCCCTGATCCGCACCAGATCCTCGACGAAGCGCGCCCGTTCCTCCCGCCGGCGGTCTTCCTCGGGGATGCGGAGGAGGAAGCTCGGGTGCACCGTCACCCAGCATTCGCTGCCGTCGGCCAGCGTCAGCGGCGCGTCGCGAACCTTGGAGATGGTCTGCGTCTTGCCGGTCAGCGAGCGCGCGGCGGTCGCGCCCAGCGCCACCGTCAACGGCGGCCGGATGATCGCCCGCTCCTGCTCCTGCCACCAGCGACAGGAGTCGATCTCGGCCGTGTCGGGCTTGGAATGGATTCGCTTCTTGCCGCGCAGCACGAACTTGAAGTGCTTGACCGCATTGGTGACGTAAGTGGTCGAGCGGTCGATCCCGGCCTTTTCCAACGCGGCGTCGAACAGCTGGCCGGCGGGACCGACGAAGGGACGTCCGGCCAGATCCTCCTGATCGCCCGGCTGCTCCCCGACGAAGAAGATGCGCGGATATAGCGGGCCTTCGCCGAATACGGTCTGCGTGCCGCAACGATGCAGATCACAGCGCGTGCAGGACATCGCCTCCTCGCGCAGCGCGGCCCACGCCGCCTCGATATTGCCGCCCGGCGCCAGCGCTTCGGCCTGCGGCAGGTTGGTTCGCGCGCGTTCGATCATTTCCAGCTCCCGGGCCCGAGCGCCGGCGATCAGCGGCGCGACCAGCGACGTTTCCGGCATGTTGTGCCAGTACTTCTTGGGCATCTCCTTCAGCATCGCCTTCACCTTGAGGCGCGCGGGGTTGAAGATGCTGGAATAATAGGTCCGCCACGTCTCCTCGAGCGGATCGCCATCGGGGGCGTCGGCGCGCGACGCACCCGGTCCTTCGCTCAGCGTCTCGGTCGCCGGATCCCAGTGGATCGACAGCTCCGGGCTAAGGATCGACCAGCGCATGGTCGCGAAGCGCCGCACGAAGAACCCTGCTTCCCGCCGGACGATATGATTGTCGGGCTCAAAGAAGGCGACGAAGCGGGTGCCGCCATCTTCCTCGACTTCACGAAAGCGGACGAAGGCATGCATCTTGTGCGCGTCGCGGCGGACTTCCTTGGCGAGCTTTTCCAGCCGGTCGACTAGGGGATCGGCCCGGTCCTCCAGCGCCCGGCGATTGCCCTTGAGCTTCCACAGCATCGTGTAGAGCAAGGCGAACCGCTGCGGATCCTTGTGACAGATAGCGGCCTTGGCCACGTCGAGAAACGGCTTGGGCACCGAGAACATCGGCTGGCCCGATGGCGGCGGGACCGCGCCTTCGCTGCCGAACAATTCGCCATCGTCCCCGCGCACCTGCCACACGACGCTCATCGGCGGCACGCCCGCCATCACCAGCTCGCGCGCCGCATCGCGCCAGCCGTCGAAATCGTCGGGCTGGTCGAGCGTGATCTTGAGCGGATCGATCTGTGGGCCGTCGGGCAACAACACGCCCGATCGGCCGCTCAGCCCAAGGCGAGGATCGAACAGATCGGCGCTGTTGCCGGCACGGCCGTTGGCATCACTCATGGGCAGCAAAACGCGCGGGCGCGAACTTGGCCGCTCAAGCCGCGAACAACTCCATCTGATGCTTCTCGGGCTTGATCCAGCGCTTCAAGTCGGCCTTGTCGGTGAGCAGGGTCGGACGCCAGTCGCTGGTGACGATGAACGGCCGGATCTTCGCCACGCTGACCGTCAGCCGCGCCACATCGTCGAGCGTGAAGGTCCGGAACCGCCGCGAGCTGAGGATGCGGCCGACCGCCTTGGTCCCGAGCCCCGGCACGCGCAGCAACTGCTCCTTGCTCGCCTTGTTCACATCGACCGGGAAATAATCGCGATACTTGAGCGCCCAGGCGAGCTTGGGATCGATATCGAGCGGAAGCATCCCGCCCTCGTCCGCCGCGCTGACCACTTCCTCGGGCTTGAACCCGTAGAAACGCATCAGCCAGTCGGATTGATAAAGCCGGTGTTCGCGCATCAACGGCGGGCGCTGGAGCGGCAGCACCGCGCTGGCGTCGGGGATGGGCGAAAAGGCCGAATAATAGACCCGGCGAAGGCTGAAGCGGTCGTACAGCGTGCTCGCCTTGCCGACGATATCCGCATCGGTCGCCGCATCGGCGCCGACGATCATCTGCGTCGACTGACCGGCCGGCGCAAAGGTGGGTGCCGACTTGTACTTCTTCTTGGCGTCCTTGCCGTCCTCGATCGCGCCCTTCATCCCCAGCATCGCACCCTCGATCTGGCCCGCGCTCTTTTCGGGGGCGAGCCGCTTCAGGCCGGGGACGGTCGGCAATTCGACGTTGATCGACACGCGGTCTGCGTACAGCCCGGCTTTCTGCACCAGCTCCGGATCGGCATCGGGAATGGTCTTGAGGTGGATGTAGCCGCGGAAATCATGGTCTTCACGCAGGCTGCGCGCGACCTCGACCAATTGCTCCATCGTGTAGTTCGAGGTGGCGATGATTCCCGAGGAGAGAAACAGCCCCTCGATGTAATTGCGCTTGTAGAAGGCGAGCGTGAGGTTGACGACTTCCTGCGCCGTGAACCGCGCCCTCCGCACGTTCGAGCTCTTGCGGTTGATGCAATAATGGCAGTCGAAAATGCAGCTGTTGGTCAGCAGGATCTTCAGGAGCGATATGCACCGGCCATCGGGCGCATAGGCATGGCAAATCCCCATCCCCTCGGTCGAGCCGATCCCCCTGCCGCCGACACTGTTGCGCTTTGACGTCCCCGACGACGCGCAGCTCGCATCATATTTGGCCGCGTCCGCGAGGATCGCCAGTTTCTCGCGGGTATCGAGCTGCGCCATTCGTTCGGTATATGTTCACGGCGCGGCAAAGGCAAGCTTTTCCCGGCTTTTCCGGCGCTTACCTTCAGATCGGAAGCTTGGAGCGAGCCTTGTTCGCAATGCCGTCGACCGGCACGTCGTTGATTACCCGGAAGCGCGCTTCGATCAGGCAATAGACCCCGAACAACAGCAGTCCGGCACCCACCACCAGATCCCACGGCGAAGTGAGCCAGGTCAGCGCTTCTTCCATGCCGCCCGCTTCGCCGGCCTGCTCCTTGAAGCCCGCGCTGGTCAGGAACGCGCCGCTGATCAGGAACACAGCACCCCGCGCCGCATAGCCGGCCTGCCCGCTGTAACGGGCCCACGGCTGGTGCGCGACACCCGGTTCCAGATGCTCCAGAAACTCGGCCTTGTAGGCTTTCTTGAACTGCAGCAGGCCGACGACCAGCAGGGTCAGACCGGCAACGACCAGCAACAACTGCCCGCCGGGCAGCGACAAGGCCGACTGCGCCTGTTCCTGGGTTCCGCTGCCGCCGCTGCCACCGCCGCCGCCCGACTGATTGAACAGCCGTATCGCCTGCCAGGCGAGGAACAGGTGGACGACCCCGCTCGCCGCCGCGCCGCCGCGCTGGGCAAGGCCTTTCTTGCCATCCTCGTGCCGCTCGATGTTGAACACCGCATCGGACAGCCGCCACAGCCCGTAGGCCAGGAAACCGGCAATCATCAGCCCGAGCAGGATTCGCCCGCCGCCTTCGGCCAGCATCGACAAGGCACCGCTGGTATCCTCGGTCCGTCCGCTTTTGAGGATCAGATAGCCGATCACCAGATACAGCAACCCGCGCGAGGCGAAGCCCAAGCGGGTAAGAGTGGTGAGCGCGCCGCTCGGGTCTGTGCGCATGGGGATGTTCTCCTGTTGAAGGGGCAAACCGTTCGCCGCCGCACTCGTTCCACCAGTGCAATGGATCGCCTTGCATGACCCCGCGGATGATCTAGCCTGCGCCGCAACCACCTCGGGGGAAATCCATGCGCCGCTTCACCGTCCTGCTCGCCGCCACCGCGCTCGTCGCCGCCACGCCCGGCGCGGCTGCTCCAAGCGACGACTTCCTGAAGCTGCAGAACGACTACTGGGCAGAGATCCTGCGTTCCTACCCGCTGCTGGCAAGTTCGGTCGGGGTCACGACCTACGACCGCGAACTGTCACCCGTCAGCCTTGCCGACATGGATCGCCAGGCCGCCGCCTCGCAAGCCTTCCTGACCCGCCTGAACGCCATTCCGCAGACCGGCTTCAGCGAAACCGAGCGGGCCAATGCCGCGATCCTTCGCTCCCTGCTGCAGGAGCAGGTCGACATGAACCGCTTCGGCCAGCGCCAGCTCCTCTATTCGGTGCTCGGTAGCTACCACGGCAGCCTCGCCGGCATGGCCGAGGGCCTGACCTTCCGCAGCGCGTCCGATTATCGCAATTATCTTGCCCGGCTGGCGCTCGTGCCCGAGCGGATGCGCGCCTACGGCGACCTCAGCGTCAAGGCCGCGCGCGAAGGCTTCGTCCAGCCGTGCGTCACCATGACCCGGTTCCCCGAGACGATCACCGGCGTGATCACCGCCGATCCCACCAAGTCGCGCTTCTACGCCCCGTTTGCCGCCGCGCGCCCAGCCAATATTCCGGCCGCCGAATGGACCGCGCTGCAGGGGCAGGCCCGGACCCTCGTCGAAACCGGCATCAACCCCGCCTACCGCCAGTTCGCCGCGACCTACGACCGCGACCTCAAGGGCCGCTGCCGGCAGAGCGTTTCGGCCTCCGACCAGCCGAACGGCCTCGCCTATTACGCCGCGCAGGTCCGCAGCCACACGACCACGGACATGACTCCCGACCAGATTCACAAGCTGGGCCTCAGCGAAGTGGCGCGAATCCGGGCGGAGATGGAACAGGTCGCCAAGAGCGCCGGCTTCGCCAGCCGCGAGGCGATGATCGCCGACATGCGGTCCAACCCCAAATGGTACTTCAAGACCGACACCGAACTGCTCGAAGCCACCGCGCTTCAGGCCAAGGCGATCGATGGCAAGATGCCGAGCCTGATCGGCCGCCTCGCCCGCCTGCCCTATGGCATCCGCCCGATGGACCTCGCCACCGCCCCCGGCGACACCACCGCGCGCTACCAACCGGGCAGCCCCGCCACCGCCATCGCCGGCTTCTATCTCGTCAACACGACCAAGCTCGACCAGCGCCCGTCATGGGAAATCCCGGCGCTGACGGTGCATGAAGCCGTCCCCGGCCATCACCAGCAGATCGCGCTGCAACAGGAGCTCGACCTCCCCGAATGGCGGCGGCAGGTCGCCTTCTTCACCGCCTTTGTCGAAGGCTGGGGCCTCTATTCGGAGCGGCTCGGGATCGAGATGGGGATCTACGACACGCCGCAGAAGAACATGGGGCGGCTGGGCTACGAAATGTGGCGCGCGTGCCGGCTAGTGATCGACACCGGGCTCCACTCCAAAGGCTGGAGCAAGGCGCAGGCGGTGCAATATTTCCGCGACAATTCGACCCTGACCGAAGCCAACATCGACGCCGAGGTGAACCGCTACATCTCCAATCCCGGCCAGGCGCTCGCCTACAAGATCGGTGAGCTCAAGATCCGCGAGCTGCGCGCCCGCGCGGAAAAGGAGCTTGGCGACAAATTCGACCTTCGCGCCTTCCACGACGCGGTGCTCGGCCAGGGCGCGATCCCCTTGGACGCACTCGATGCGCAGGTCGGCGCGTGGATCGCGGCGCGCAAGCAGGCGAGCTAGGCGCGCACCCTTATTCGGGCGGGCTGTCGGTGACGTCCTGCTCGTTGCGCTCGGCGACGCCGCGCTGGATGTCCTTCAGCGCGCAACCGAAGTCGCCACCCGGGCCGACGCCCGAACAAGTGCCGGGACCGGTCTGGCCAATCGTCGCCAGCTCTTTGGACCGCACGCCCCAGCTCTGGCTGAGCTGCGGCGGGCCGCTCGGACGGAGGTTTTCGGGCAGGCGGTAACGGTCCTTTTCCGGACGGCGGGCGCAGACCACCACTTCATCGTCGGTGGCACGCGGACAGGGATCGGTGCCGAACACGATGATCTCGCGGGTGCGCTGCTGCGCCTGCTGGGCGGTCGCCGGAAGGGCGGCGACAAGGCCGCTGCCGACAAGGGCGCCGAGCGCAAGGAGGTGACGGGTGTTCATCATTGCATACCTTTCAGGAGGCTTCAGCGCTCGGGGCCAAATCGCGTTCCCGGCTCAGATCCGCTTGGACGCCGCAATCGCAACCTTGCAGATCGAGCGGATGGCGAAGCTCAGCAGCGGATAAGCGGGCGCTTCCAGCGCGCCATGCTCGAGCGCGGTTTCGCGATGCTCCAGCTCCTCGGCCTGAAACTGGCGGATATCGGCCGACAATTCGGGATCCTGATCGCCAAGCTCGACCAACTGCTCCTCATAATGCCGGTCGATCTCGGTCTCCACCGCCGCGGTGCAGGCCATCGCCGCCTTTTCGCTGAGCAGCGCCGTCGCCGCGCCGAGCGCGAAGCCGCCTACGTGCCACAATGGCTGCAAAAGGGTCGGCCGCACCTTCCGCTCGGCCAAAAGCTCGTTGAACCGGGCAAGATGCCGGTCTTCCTGCGCCGCCATGTGGGTCACCAGATGCGCCGCGCGCGAAGATCCGCGCAGCACCGCCAATTGCCCGGCATAGATGCGCGTCGCGCCATATTCTCCGGCGTGATCGACGCGGATCATCGAATGGAGATCGGGCTTGCGGTCGCCCGGCTTCCAGCTGGTCGTCAGCGCTTCTTGATCAGCCATAGGATCGCTCCAGCGGAAAAAAGGGAAATGACGGCGTTCCACGCTGCCAGCGACAGGCCAAGGAAGGTCCACTGAATCTGGTCGCAGCGGATCAGCGGGGTGGCCATGATCGATTTCAGCAGCTCTTCAGGCGTCGCGCCGGTGGCAACGGTCGAACAGGTGGTAAGGCCCTCCCACCAGCCCTGCTCGACCCCAGCATGAAACGCGCCGATCGCGCCCGACACGGCAATCGCCAGCGCCGCCAGCAAGGTCAGCGGCCGGGCCGCGCGAGGCAGCGCCAGCGACAGGCCGGCTAGCACCACCGCCGCCAGATGCGGCCAGCGCTGCCAGAAGCACATTTCGCACGGGTTCAGGCCGCCGAGATGCTGCGAACCCACCGCGCCGAGCAGCAGCGCGCCCGGCACCGCGACGGCAAGCCATTGCGCCAGCCGCAAACGGCTTCCCGCGCCCTGCTTCAGATAACCGCTGCGCGCGTCCATCAGCGGGCCCGCGGCGCTCCGCCCGGACCGGAAGCGAGCCGCTTCAGCGCCTTCACCGCATAATCAAGCTGGAAGTCCTTGATGCCCTTCTTCTCGAGCTCGGCGGCGGTCATGTTGAACCGCGGATCGGTCGCGTCGTCCTTTTCGAGCAGCTTATCGTCGACCTTGTTCTGCGCGATCAGGTGGCGGCGAAGGTCCGCCTCGCGGATCGCCGGGCGGTCCTTG
The DNA here is from genome assembly GCF_036884275.1 of Sphingomonas kaistensis. Classification (NCBI taxonomy): domain Bacteria; kingdom Pseudomonadati; phylum Pseudomonadota; class Alphaproteobacteria; order Sphingomonadales; family Sphingomonadaceae; genus Sphingomonas; species Sphingomonas kaistensis. The sequence continues at coordinate 274,667 of NZ_CP145607.1, forward strand.
TAATCGGGATCGCTCAGCTGCGGCACGACGATATCGGGGTCGATCCCGCCCGCCTGCACCGACCGGCCCGACGGCGTGAAATAACGAGCAGTCGTCAGGCGCAACGCGCTTTCCTGGTCCATCTGGATTACCGTCTGAACCGAGCCCTTGCCGAAGCTGCGCTCGCCCATGACCAAAGCGCGGCGATGGTCCTGCAGCGCGCCCGCGACGATCTCCGCCGCGCTCGCCGAACCGGCATCCACCAGCACGATGATCGGCCGCCCGCCGGTGAGGTCGCCGGGCCGGGCATAGAAACGCTCGATGTCGTTCTTCTCGCGCCCGCGCTCGGACACGATCTCGCCCCGCTCAAGGAACGCATCGCTGACCTGCACCGCCTGATCGAGCAGCCCGCCCGGGTTCGAACGCAGGTCGATGACATAGCCCAGCGGCTTGCCGCCCGCCGCCTTGTCCATCGCGGTCAGCGCGGCTTCCACCTGCTCGCCGACATTGCCCGAGAAGGTGTTGATGTTGAGGACGCCGATGCCGTCCTTCAGCTCCCACTTGACCGGGCGAAGCTCGATTCGCTCGCGGCGGATGGTGACGTCGAACGGCTTGTCGCGGCCGGGGCGCACGATGGTGATCTTGATCGGACTGCCCGGCGCACCGCGCATCTTTTCCACCGCTTCGTCGAGGTCGAGACCGTACAGCAGCTCGCCGTCCAAGTGGGTGATGTAATCGCCCGCCTTGATGCCGGCGCGGTCGGCCGGCGTATCCTCGGTCGGGCTGATCACCTTGACCGTCCCGTCCTCCTGCGTGACCGACAGGCCGAGCCCGCCGTAATTGCCGTCGGTGGTGGTTCTGAGCTGGCGGAAATCCGAGGCTTCGAGATAGGAGCTATGCGGATCGAGGCTCGCCAGCATCCCGTCGATCGCGCCCTTGATCAGCTTGTGATCGTCGACGCTGTCGACATAGTTCGCGCGAACCCGCTCGAACACGCCCATAAAGGTTTCGAGCTCCTTGTAGGTCTGCGCGTCCGTTGCCGCTTGGGTGGCGGTAACGGCGGGAACCAGGGCGAGCGCCCCGACAAGAGCGAGCGGGGGGAGGAGCTTGCGGATCATGGGTCCAGTCTTAGCCATTTCACCGCCCACTTAACAGCGGCGCGGATGAACGCCCGATGAGGATTTAAGGGGTATCGGGCCGGGAACGCGCGAACAAGGCGGCGGGCTCGGGCCGGCCGCCTTCAAACAGCTCGGCGGTGACGGGGCCGAGGGCGCGTCCAAGCGCCTCGCCCGCAGCGACCCTGTCACCGACCCGCACCGCCGGTCGGACGTTGGTCAGCAAGCTCGCCCAGCCGTCGCCATGATCGACGACGATCACCCCGGCGCGGGCACGGAAGGGTCCGGCAAAGGCGATCCGCCCGCTTGCCGGCGCGACGACCTGCGTTCCGGCCGCCGACGACACGGTGAGCCCCCGCGCCCGGACGCCGTTATCGGCCAGTTCGCCCATCCCGACCGTGACCGCGCCCCCGGCTGGCAGGCGCCAGGCGAACGGCGGCGGCGTCCGGCGCTCGTCCGAAGGAAGCGGGCGCGGCTCGGAAGCCGGCAAGCGTGCCAGCGAGGCGGCCAGCGCATGCGCCGCCTGTCGCCGTGCCGCCTCGCTTTGAAGCATCGCCAACCGCTCGCCGCGACCCAACACCTCGTCCCCCGCATCGAACGCCTGGGCTTCATTGTTTCGGGCCGCCTCCAGCGCCTCGCGCTCGCGCGCCGCAAAGCGCTGCTGCGCCGCGGCCGCGGCCTTGCGTTCTTGGGCAAGCTGGTCGCGCAGGCCCTGCTGCGCCCGCACCGTGGCGGCAAGCGCCTCCGCCTCCCCGCGCAGCGCGGCGCTGCGCTGTTCGACCTCGGGACCGAGCGCCCGGACCAGGGCGGTCAGCCGCACCTGCTCTTCCGCCCCGCCGGCGGTCGCCAGCATCAGCCACGCCGGCCTGCGCCCCGCTTCCGCCAGCCCCGCCAGCATCGCGGTCGCCGGACGCCGCGCTTCGGCCAGGCGCGCGTCGAGGATAGCGCGGCGTCGTTCCAGCACCGCCAACTGCGCTTCGGTCAGCGCGATTCGAGTGTCCGCCGCCAGCATCGCCTGCGCTTCGGCCGCGCGCCGGGCGGCCGCCTTTTGCGCGTCGCTGCGCGCCGCCTCCGCCGCCGCTTCGAGCCGCTTCTGCTCGGCGGCGGCAGCCGCGGCTTCCTGCTGCGCGACCCGCACCGGATCGGCTGCCGACACCAGCAACGGCGCAAGCGCGAGAAGGAACAGGCGGCGCATGGGCCTAGCCTTGCCGGTGATAGGGATGGCCCGCAAGCCAGCTCGTCGCGCGGTACAATTGCTCGGCCAGCATGGCGCGGGCGAGGAGATGCGGCCAGGTCGCCGCGCCGAAACTCAGCAGCAGGTCGGCGCTCGCCCGCTCGGCGTCCTCATGCCCATCGGCGGCGCCGAGGACGAACCGGCACTCCCGCGTTCCCGCATCGCGCCACTTGTCGAGCTTCTCCGCCAGCTCGCTCGACGCCAGCGCTTTGCCCCGCTCGTCGAGCAGCACGGTGACGCACGGGCTCGGCGCCAGCGGCACCGTCCCCCCGCGGTCGGGTAATTCGGTCAGCTTGTGCGGCCACGTCAGGCGTTTGAGATACCGCTCGACCAGCTCGCCCTCGGGCGACCGGCCGATCTTGCCGCGGGCGATGATGTGAAGGAGCACGTTTCAGCCGTGGCGCAAGCGCCCTTCGACTTCGCTCAGGGCGAACGAACTCGTTGGTCCTGAGCGGAGCGCGAAGCACGTAGGCGAAGGGCCGTGGCCCACGCGGCTCAACCCGCCGCCGCCGCCTTTTCGTCCCCGAATGCCCACATGCGTTCGAGATTGTAGAAGCTGCGCACTTCGGGGCGGAACAGGTGGACGATCACGTCGTCGGCGTCGATCAGCACCCAATCGGCGGTCGGGAGACCTTCGATCCGGACCAGCTTGCCATAATCCTGCTTCAACCGGTCGGCGAGCTTGTTCGCCATGCTGGCGACCTGCCGGGTCGATCGGCCCGATGCGATCACCATATGATCGGCGATGCTCGACTTGCCGGCGAGCGGGATGGACACGACCTCGACTGCCTGATCGTCGTCGAGGCTGCGGAGAACCGCCGCGTGCAGGTCCTCGACAGTAGCGGGCGTGCGAGCGCCTGCCGTTTCAGGGGTATCAGCCAAGGTTTCTCCTGTGTTCTGCGAAAGGATCAACGTCCCGACCCGCATCCGTGTTGCGGGCGAAACGTTCGTGCCAAAGGGGATCGGCGGCGCGAAGCTGCGTTGCGGAAGTCCGGTCAGGCGGTAGCCCAAGGAAGACGATCGCCGGGGCACTCCAACGCGTCCAGTCCCGTGCCTGTGCTTCGGGCCGGACGAAGCGCCGAAGCCAGCCCGACACGCGAGCCGTGCGGGCCTCGTCATCATAGCCGGGACGCGACAAAACAGCAATTGGCACCGTGGCGGCCAGTCTGCGCCAATCCTTCCACTGATGGAATTGCGCCACAGTATCCTCGCCCATCAGCCAAATGAAGCGGTGGCGGGGGAAGCGCCGGGCAAGCGCCGCGACAGTATCAACCGTGTAAACCGTGCCGAGCCGGCGCTCGATATCGCTGACCCGAATGATCGAGCGCCGTGCCTGCGCCCGGGCCGAGGCAAGTCGCGCGTCGTACGGCGCCATGCCCTTCTTGGGCTTCAGCGGATTGCCGGGGCTGACCAGCCACCACACCTCGTCCAGTCCCAGCGCGGCGGCGGCGGAAAGGCTCATCGCCCGGTGCGCACGATGCGCCGGATTGAAGCTTCCACCAAGCAGGCCGATGCGCCGCGTCATGCGCGGAAGGGCTAGCAGCGCTGGCCGCTGTCTGCCACTCTGCCTTGCAGGGGAAGCAAACTATCATGAACGTCGTCGAACCGATCGCAGATGCTGTCACCGGGGGCATCGCCGCGCGCTCCGTCGAGCCGCAAACAGGCGTGGACGGCACCGGCCACACCACCGAGCGGGCCTGCCTCAACTGCGGCGCGGCGCTGGTCGGCGCTTATTGCCACAACTGCGGCCAGCACGCCCACGTCCACCGCTCGCTCGGCGCATTCGGGCACGACCTGCTGCACGGGGTGTTCCATTTCGAAGGTAAGATCTGGCGCACGCTGCCGATGCTGGCCTGGCGCCCGGGCGAACTCACCCGCCGCTATATCGCGGGCGAACGCGCCTCGTTCGTGTCACCGGTCGCCTTGTTCCTGTTCAGCGTCTTCGTGATGTTCGCGGTCATCTCGGCGCTCGGCGGGCCCGTCGCGATCGGCGGCAAGCGGCCGACCCCGACCGAGCGGTCCCAGGCCGCGAAGGATTTTGTCAAGCAGCGCGAGGTTTCGCTCGGACAGTTCGAACAACTTCGCGCCGAACGCGCCCGCCTCGCCGCCGCCGGCGCGAGTACGGCCGAGATCGATCGCCGCATCGCCGACCAGCAGCGCGATCTTCAGTTGGAGCGGGAAATCTACGAAACGGCGATGGCGGTGGCGGGTGGCGACGTGGATGCTCCGGCGCTCGAAGAACCCGCCAACGTGACGCAGGCCGGCGGCGGCGATGGCTCCGACAGCTGGTTCGAACGGGCCTATCAAAAGGCCAAAAAGAACCCGTCGCTCCTCTTCTACAAGCTGCAGACCAACGGCTACAAATACAGCTGGGCGCTGATCCCGCTGTCGGTGCCGTTCCTGTGGCTGCTGTTCCTCCACCGCCGCCGCTACCGCCGGTATCGGGCGTATGATCACACGGTGTTCGTGACCTATTCGATCACCTTCATGAGCCTCGGCTTCATCATCCTGACTTTGCTCCGCCCGCTCGGGCTATCGGGACAGGCGGCGCTGATGGCGATGACGGTGATCCCGCCCATCCACATCTACCGCCAGCTGCGCGGCGCTTACGAGCTGACGCGCCTCAGCGCCCTGTGGCGCACGGTGGCGGTGCTGTTCTTCGCGATGCTGGCCTCGGGCCTATTCGGAATGCTCCTGCTGCTGCTCGGGGTGCTGGGCTAAGCCTTGCAGGGATATTTGGCGGCCATGATGCGGGTCAGCGCTTCGGTCATGTCGATCCGCTGACGCTCGGCCTTGGGAATGGCACCCAGGCGCGCCATGAATTCGCGCGCATCCATCGCCTGCTTGCCCTCGGGCGGGCAGAAACGCGGCTTGCCGCCTGCCTTGGCCAGCGCCAGCCGCTGTTCGCGCGATTTCTCACCCGCCTTTTTGCCTTCTTCCATCAGCGCGCGGATCTCGCCCCGGTGCATCAGCGCCAGCGGCCCCTTCTTCATCAGCGCCGCCGCGCGGGCGTGATAGACGTCGGCATTCATCGACTGGGCCGCCGCGGGGACGGCCGCCAGCGACAGCAGGCCAGCGCCAAAGGCGAGGGTCATGGATCGCATCGTCACTCCTGTTGAAGAGAAGAAGCCGCTTACTTGCGGCAGGGATATTTGCGCTGCAGCACCTGCAGCATCGCCGCACGCAGGGTCAGACGCTGGCGCTCGGCCTGCGGGATCTGGCGCAACCGCGACAGGAATTCGCGATCGCCCAGATCGGCGCGCGGCTTGGGGCTGCAATAGAGGATTGGACGCCCGGCCTTTTCCGCCGCCTCACGTTCGCGCCGGATACTTTCGCCGGCAGCGGTCCCTTCGGCCTTCAGCTTTTTATAATCGCCATCGAACAGCGCCATCGGTCCCTTGCCCAGCAGCCGGTCGGCGCGGTTGAGGAAGTTTTCGGCGGTGCCGGGGGCAGCGGCGGCGGTGGGAGTGCTGAGCGCAAGCAGCAAGGCGGCGGCAAATACAGGTCGCATAACCGCACGATGGCTCGTTTTGCGATGAAGGCAAAGTGAACAATCAAAGAAAACGCCGCCCCGGTGCTGACCGGGACGGCGTTTCGCATTGTCTGTCTTGAGCGGCGATCAGGCCCCGGCGGGCGCTGCTCCACCGAACCCGGTCGGCTTGCGCGTCTTGGGAATACCGACTCCGGCCGGCGGCACCACCGGGCGCGCGCTGTTGCCGCGATCGATCGAGCCGCCTTCGAGCACCGTCTTGATCTCTTCGCCCGACAGCGTCTCATATTCGAGTAGCGCCTTGGCGAGCGTGTGGAGCTGGTCCTCGTGGGTGCCGAGCAATTGCTTGGCCCGCTCGTACCCGCCCTCGACGATCCGGCGGATCTCCTTGTCGATCGCCTTGGCAGTCTCGTCGCTCATCTGGCGCTGGCGGTTCATGGAATAACCCAGGAACACTTCCTCGTCGGCCTCGGCATATTGCAGCGGCCCCATCTCGTCCGACATGCCCCACTTGGTGACCATGTCGCGCGCCAGCGTGGTGACATACTGAATGTCCGACGACGCGCCCGAGCTCACCTTGTCGTAGCCGAAGATGATCTCCTCGGCGACGCGGCCGCCCATCGCGACGGCCAGGTTCGCGTGCATCTTGTCGCGATGGTAGCTGTAGCTGTCGCGCTCCGGGAGGCGCATCACCATGCCCAGCGCACGGCCGCGCGGAATGATGGTCGCCTTGTGGATCGGATCGGACGCCGGCTCGTGCACCGCCACGATGGCGTGGCCCGCCTCGTGATAGGCGGTCATCCGCTTTTCGTCCTCGGTCATGACCATGGACCGGCGCTCGGTCCCCATCATCACCTTGTCCTTGGCTTCCTCAAACTCGCTCATCGCGACCAGCCGCTTGCCCTTGCGCGCGGCAAGCAAGGCGGCCTCGTTGACGAGGTTGGCAAGATCGGCGCCCGAGAAGCCCGGCGTTCCGCGGGCGATGGTGCGGGCATCAACGTCGGGGGCCAGCGGCACCTTCTTCATGTGCACGCCCAGTATCTGCTCGCGGCCCTCGATGTCGGGACGCGGCACGACGACCTGGCGGTCGAAACGGCCCGGACGCAGCAGCGCGGGGTCGAGCACGTCCGGACGGTTGGTCGCGGCGATGATGATGATGCCTTCGTTGGCCTCGAACCCGTCCATCTCGACCAGCAGCTGGTTGAGCGTCTGCTCGCGCTCGTCATTGCCGTTGCCGAGGCCCGCACCGCGATGACGGCCGACCGCGTCGATTTCGTCGATGAAGACGATGCACGGCGCGCTCTTCTTGGCCTGCTCGAACATGTCGCGGACACGGCTCGCGCCGACGCCGACGAACATTTCGACGAAGTCCGAACCCGAAATGGTGAAGAAGGGCACGCCAGCCTCACCCGCGATGGCACGGGCGAGCAGGGTCTTGCCGGTGCCGGGCGAGCCGACCAGCAAAGCGCCCTTGGGGATCTTGCCGCCGAGACGGGCGAAGCGGCCCGGGTCCTTCAGGAACTCGACGATCTCCTGAAGCTCTTCGCGCGCTTCGTCGATGCCCGCGACATCGGCAAAGGTCACGCGGCCTTCCTTGGCGGTCAGCACCTTGGCGCGGCTCTTGCCGAAGCCCATCGCGCCCGACCCTGCATTCTTCTGCATGTTGCGCATGATGATGAAGCTGATGCCGAGGATCAGGATGAACGGCAGCGACTGGACCAGAATGATCCACCAGATGCTCGACTGTTCGGCTTCCTTGACCTGTACCTGCACGCCGGCGGCGAGCAGCCGCTCGGTGACCTGTGCGTCCGACGGGGCGGTGGTGCGGAAGGCTTCGCCATTGGCCAGCTTGCCGCTGATCACCTGATTGCCCGCGGGCGTCGCGCTGCTGGTGACCTGGCGGACATTGCCTTCGCCGACCTGGCGGATGAAATCGGAATAAGCGATCGGGTTGCCGGTCTGCGCGCGGCTGCCGCCTTCGAGCATCTGCGCGAACAGCACCAGGCCCAACAGCACACCGACCCAGATCAGCAGGCTCTTGCTCCAGGGCGTGCCCGGCTTCTTGTTCTTCTCGTCCATGGCACGCAATGTAGGAGATGCGCGGCCAACCGCCTAGAGGGCGGGCGTCATTCGGAAAAAAGCGTCCCGCTTTGGGTAACGCGTGAGACCAGGTGACTCGATTCGCCGCGCCGTCGCCACAACTCGCCTCACCCCTGACCCATCTGCTTGTGAGACAACGGAACTTCGACATACCGTTAAGGAAGCAGTGAGCCGAACGCCGTCATAAGGGGACGGATCGAACGGTTTCTTTCGATTTGGATATGGAGCCCAGATGCGCGTTTTTGCCTTGCTCGCCTGGATTCTGAGCCTGGTCGCCGCCCAGCCGGCGCTGGCCGCGTCCAGCCCGCACCTGCAGTCCCTCGAACAACAATTATCCTCGCTGCTGGCCGCCCGTTCGGGCGACGTCGGCGTCGCCGCGCTCGACCTCGCCACCGGCGAAACGGTCGCGATCAACGGCGACAAGGCGTATCCGATGGCCTCGACCATGAAGGTCGCGGTCGCCGCCGCCTATCTCGACCAGGTCGAAGCCGGGCGCCGGCGGATGGACACCGTGATCGCCGGACAAAGCGCGCGGTCGCTGATCGAATCGATGATGATCAAGTCGAACAATCAGTCGACCGATCTCCTCATCGCCAATCTCGGCGGGCCGCGCGCGATTCAGGACTGGCTCGAGCACAACCAGATTCGCGGCGTGCGGGTCGACCGCAACATCGCCCGCCTGCTCGCCGACAAGCGCGACCTGTGGGACCTGCGCGACAGCGCGTCGCCCGTCGCCATGGTCCAGATGCTGCGCAGCCTCGACAAGGGCAACATCCTGACTCCTGCCAATCGCGCTTATCTGCTCGACGTCATGGCCCGCTGCGCAACCGGCAAGAACCGCATCCGCGGCCTGCTCGCCGGGGTGCCGATCGCGCACAAGACCGGCACGCTCAACAACTACACCAGCGATGTCGGCTATCTGACCCTGCCGGACGGGCGCCGCCTTGCGGTGGCGTTCTTCGCCCGCGGCGGGACCGACCGCCCGCTGACCATCGCGCAGGCCGCGCGGACGATCTACGACGGGTTCGCCGGCTGGGTCCGCAGCGTGTCCTTCGCCGACAGCATGGCCAAGGCGATCAGCGCCAACTAAGTCCGGCGCGGGGGCGCGAGGCGGAACAGCCACTCGCCCCCCGCGACCCGCACCATCACCCCGGCAAGCGTTCCGCCGCTCCCGCCGTCGAGCGCTCCGATCAGCCGGTCGAGGTCGGGGCCGCGCACTGCCGCGTTTGGGTTCAATTCCCCAATCGCCTGCGCCGCGATCCGCCGCCTGATCTCGCGCAGCGGCGACGGGCGATAGGCAAGGGCCTCGCGCTCCCGTCGCACTTCCTCAGCCCACTCGCGCGCCGTCATCGCCTCCAGCGCCTCAGCCGCATCCGCCAGTGCCGCCGCCGAGCGGGCCAGTCGCTCCGGCTCGAGCCACGGCGTCTCCGCCAGCAACGCCCGCGCCTGCGTCCGGTCGTGTCGTGGGTCGTGATTGGACGGATCGTCGACAGCGCTCCACCCGGTGCTATCGACCAAAGCAACCAACTCGGCTTTTCTCAGCCCGAGCAGCGGCCTGACCAGCCTGATGCCCTCTGCCAGCGCCCGCTCTTCACGGATACCCGCAAGCCCCCCGACTCCGCTCCCCCGCGCCAGTCGCATTAGCAGCGTCTCGGCCTGATCGTCGGCATGATGCGCGGTAGCGACGGCGGCTAGGCCATGACCCGCCGCCCATTCTCCCAGCGACGCATAACGCGCCTCGCGCGCCTGCGCCTGGAGGCTCGCGCCCGGTTCGACGGACACGGTGAGACGATCGTGCGGCACGCCGAGCTCGGCGCAGCAGGCGGCGACCATCGCGGCTTCGCCCGCGCTTTCCGGCCTCAGCCCGTGATCGACCGTGGCCGCACGCACCCGCCCCGGCCGCGTCCTTGCGGCGAGCAGCAGTAAGGCAAGGCTATCGGGACCGCCCGATACGGCCAGGCCGAGGTCGCCGTCGGGAAGCAGACGATTCAGCGCGGCCGTCACCGTCGTCCCGGAGGAGGCCGGGATCTCAAGCGGTCGTCGAACCATCGACCGAGGTCCCGGCCGTCGCCGGGACGACGAAGTGCGTCAGCACCCCGCCCGGCTCTTGGCGGCGGGAAGAAGCGACTTCAGGTCCGCCCGCATCGACGCGCCATAGACTTCCTCGAGCTCGGCATACGCCTTGCACGCCTGCGCCGGCTGCTTCAGCGCGACCAGCGACTGGCCGAGATAGAACAGGCTGTCGGGCGCGCGCTCGCCCTTGGGATTGCCGCGATAATTGGCGAGCAACGCCTCGGCCGCCTCGCGCGGCTTGCCGCTGTCGAGCAGCGCGCGGCCGGCAAGATTGTTGGCCCAGCTCACCCGGCGATGCCCGGGGAAGCTCGACGCCATCGCCTTCAGCGCGGTCACCGCCTGCGGATAGCGCTTCTGGAGCCACAGCTGATAGCCCGCGTCATAGGCCGCTTCGCCATCCGCCACCGCATCACCGGTCCGCGCCGGGCGCGGCGGCTGAGCGGCGGGACGCGGCGCCGGGGTCGCTTCGGCGACGACCGGCTCTGCAGCGGGCTCGGCGGCGGCGGTGGCGGCCGGCGCGGGCGCTCCCCCGGCTTCGAGCTGGCGGATCCGCGCGTCGAACTCGGTCCTCAGCCGCGCCAGCTCGGTCTCCAGCGTCGCGACGCGATTGCCATTCTCTTCCGACAAGCGGGTCATTTCGGCCAGCTGGCGCTCCAGCGCATCGATCCGCGCCGACTGGGCGACCACCACCGTCTGGCTGGCGGCGGGCGCATCGCTGAACCCGGCGGTGTCGGCCGGCTGGCCCTTGGGAAACACCTGCCGCTGCAACTGTCGGGTCTGCCGCTCCAGCCGATAAAGCCGGTCTTCGGCCGTCGGCTGCTGCTTCTGGGCGGTGGCGGGAACGGTGAGGGTGAGGGCACAAAGGCCCAGCAGAAGTTTGCGCGTCATGACGTCATTTCTGTGCTGCGACCGGCCTTGACGGTCAATGAACTAGCGCTGCGCCGGGGCGGCCGGAGCGGCAGGCGTTGCCGCTGGGCCACGCATCAGGTCGGCTCCCAGCAGCGAGACGTTGCTGACCGTCCGGTCGGGCGCACCGACCGCCGGCGCATCGGCGGTGCCGACCGAAATGCGGATCGACTGCGGCCGCCCGGTCCGGAGCACCGGCGCGGTGGCGGTGGCCGGCACCTCATAACTTTGTCCCGACGCCAGCTCACCCTGGAACAGGGTCCGGCCGCCACGCTCGCTGACCTGGATCCAGGCCTGCTCGTTGGCGGTGATCACCACCGGCCCGTTGGCGGCGGGCGCGGCCGCCGGGACCGGCGTTCCGGGCGCCGGCGTTCCCGGCACCGGCGCGGTGGCTTCGGCGACCGGCTGGTCGGGAGTCAGTTCGCGATTGCGGTTCCACAGAAAGGCGGCGGCGACGGCGACCAGCGCGAGCAGCGCCAGCACCACCACCCAGCGCGGCATCACGCGGGCAGGATCGGCCGGCTCGAACACCTGCGCTTCGGGCCGCGCGGCCAGCGCGCCGCCGCCCATTTCGGCCTTCAGCGTCTCGCCGATGGCGTTGCGATCGAGCCCGACCACGCTTGCATAGCTCTTGGCGAAGCCAATGGTGTAGGTCGGCGCCGGAAGCTTGTCCCACTCCCCATCTTCGACGCTTTGCAGGTGACGGGTCGGAATGCGGGTCCGCGCCGCGACGTCTTCCAGGGTAATGCCCTGCGCTTCGCGCGCATTACGCAATTGCTCCCCGGCCGTACCGCCGGCTTCGCTCGTCACTTCATCCACCACGCGCGTTATACCCTCCCCAGGCTTTGCCCCTCCTTGTCGCGAGGTGAGCAGGCCCCGTCAATCAGAAGGGCTCAGTCCAACGCGATCGCGTGTCGCTTCGCCCAGTCGGTCAGCGTCTTGCGCATGTCGCGCGGCGGCTTGGCCAGCAGCGCTTCCATTTTGTTGCCGATCGCCTGCGCGTCCAGCGAGCGGATCATCGCCTTGACCGGCCCGATCGCCGCCGGGGTGATCGAGAAATTGGTGATCCCGATCCCGACCAAGGCCATCGCCTCCAGCGGCCGGCCGCCCATCTCCCCGCACACCCGCACCGTCACCCCCGCCGCGGATGCCTCGCGCGCGACCCGGCGGAGAAAACGCAGGATCGCCGGGCTCAGCCAGTCGTAGCGCATCGCCAGCCGCGGATCGGCGCGGTCGGCGGCGAACAGGAATTGCGTTAGGTCGTTGGTGCCGATCGACAGGAAATTGATGCGCGGCAACAGGATGTCGAGCATTTCGGCCAGGCTCGGCACTTCCAGCATCGCGCCATATTCGATCCGCGCCGGCCCCGGCCGACGCGCCCGCACCCACTCGACCTGCTGCTCGAACAGGGCGCGCGCTTCCTCATATTCCCACGGCTCGGAAATCATCGGGAACATGACGCGCAGCGTGCGCCCCTCCGCAGCCTCGATCAGCGCCCGCGCCTGCGCCTTCATCAACGCCGAGCGTTCGAGGCTGAGGCGAAGCGCACGCCAGCCCATGGCCGGGTTCTCGGCCTCGTCGACCACGTCGTTCAGATACGGCAGCGCCTTGTCGCCGCCGATATCGACCGTGCGGAAGACCACCGGCCGGTCGCCCGCCGCATCCAGCACCTGCCGATACAAGCGATATTGCGCATCGCGGCCGGGCAAGGCGGCGGACACGAGGAACTGGAACTCGGTGCGGAACAGGCCGATCCCGTCGGCGCCCGTCGCGTCCAGCGCGCCCGCATCCTCGGCCAGGCCGGCATTCACCATCAGGGTCGTGCGGACCCCGTCCTTGGTGATCGGCGGCATCGAGCGGATGGCGGCGAATTCGGCCCGCCGCTTCTGGCCCATCGCCATGCGATTGTCGAAGGCGGTCACCGTCGCCCGGGTCGGGCGCACCACCAGGCTGCCCTGATTGCCGTCGACCAGCACCGTATCGCCCTCGGCCGCGATCTGGCCGATGTCCTTGACCCGCCCGATCACCGGCACGCCCATCGCGCGGGCGACGATGGTGACGTGCGCGGTGAGCGAGCCTTCCTCCATCACCACCGCCTTCAGGCGGCGGCGGTCATATTCCAGCAGTTCGGCCGGCCCCAGGCTCTTGGCGATCAGCACCGAATCGCCCGGCAGCCCGGTCTGCGCCGCCGTCCCCATCCGCCCGCTGACGATTCGCATCAGCCGGTTAGACAGGTCCTCGAGGTCGTGCATCCGCTCTTTCAGCAGCGGATCGTCGATCTCCAGCATCCGCGAACGGGTGCGTTGCTGGACCCGCTCGATCGCGGCTTCGGCGGTCAGCCCGCTGTCGATGGCAAGATTGATCCGTCGGACCCAGCCCTCGTCATACGCGAACATCTTGTAGGTTTCGAGGATCTCCTGATGCTCGCCGGCGGTGCCGAATTCCGCCTCACGGGTCATGTTCTCGATCTGCGTCCGCATCTTGGCGAACGCCGAAATGACCCGGCTTCGCTCAAGCTCGGGATCCTCGCTCACCGTATGCTCGACCACAACCCGCGGCTCGTGGAACACCGCCATGCCGCGCCCCATGCCGGCGACCAGCTTCAGCCCCGCCAGGCGGACCATCCCTTCGCGCTGCCCGCCGCCACGCACCGTCCCGTCGACCAGCCGGGCCCCCGCGATCAGCTCGGACAATACCATCGCCACCGTCTGCAGCGCCTCGATCTCGACATCGGCATAAGCGCGCGGGTCGGCATGCTGCACCGCCAGCACCCCCACCCCGCGCTCACGAAAGATGATCGGGACGCCGGCAAAGCTGTGAAAGCGGTCTTCGCCCGTTTCCGGCCGATAGGCGAACGCCGGATGATTGCTCGCCTCGGCAAGATTCAGGATCCGGCCCTCGGCCGCAATCGTCCCGACCAGGCCCTGGCCCGGCGACAGGCGGGTGACGTGCACCGCTTCCTTGTTGAGGCCGTGAGTCGCGAACAATTCCAGCGACTGGTCGCGCAGCAGGTAGATCGAACACACTTCGCTCGCCATCGCCTCGGCGATGAGATCGACCGTCATGTCGAGCTTGGCCTGCGCCGACCCGCGCTTCGCCATCAGCTGGTGAAGCCCGGTCAGGATCTCGCGAGCGGCATTGGCGGCAGAGGGCATAGGAACGGCGCTAACAGGATCAAGCCATCGGGCCAAGCGATGTGGCGCCCGAGCCACACTTCCGGCGCACCGACCTGATCACCCGCATCCGTTGCGGCGGCTCATGCGTAATGAGGGCAATCACACAAAAATCGGAGCACTTCCTACATGCGTATTCTTTCCGCAGCGTCTGTTCTCGCCATTGCCCTGACGGCCACCTCCGCTCAGGCGCAGGACCGCACCACCAGCTGGACCGGCCCCTATGTCGGCGGCCAGATCGGCGTCACCAACATCGACAACGACCGCAATCCGCAGGTCCGCTTCGACACCAATCGCGACGGCACGTTCGCTGATACCGTTCGCACCGGCACCGGCGCCAACGCCTTTTCGCCCGGCTTCTGTGACGGTCGCGCCAATGGCGTCAGCCCGCAGGGCGGCTGCGACAATGGCGACCAGGCGCTCGAAGGCGGCGCTCACATCGGTTATGACATGGACTTCGGCGGCGTCGTCGTCGGCGTGGTCGGCGAATATGACCGCACCAGCCTCGAAGACAGCGTGTCGGCCTTTTCGACCACGCCTGCCAATTACGTCCTGACCCGCAAGCTGCGCGACAGCTTCGGCATCCGCGCCCGCGTCGGCGTTCCGGTCGGCTCGGCCCTGCTGTACGCAACGGGCGGCGCGGTGCACGGCCGCTTCCGCAACAGCTTCACCAGCAGCAACACGGCGAATGCCTTTGCGGTCACTGACACGCGCACCAACGGCTGGGGCTATCGTCTCGGCGGCGGTGCCGAGCAGCGTCTCGGCGGCGGCCTCTCGGTCGGAATCCTGTATCTCTATTCGTCGATCAAGGACGATGGCGACAACCGCATCGACGTCACTCGCGGCACCGCGCCGGCGACCAACCCCTTCGTCCTGACCAACGCCGCCGGGACGCAGTTCCAGCGCACCGACGAGCGTTTCCGCAGCCACGCCGTCAAGGCCACCGCAAGCTTCCGGTTCTGATCCGGCTTTAGTTGCGCATGATCTCGCCTATCTCCGCATTCCTGCGGAGATAGGCGTCGCGCTTGCACACATCGGTGTCGCAGGCGCGGAGGCGCGCGAGAAACGTCTCGCGAGTCGTGGTCAGCCGAGCCCTTTTGGCCTCGGTGCCATAGCGAAAGCTCTGATCAGTCAGGATCTGGAGATGCCGTTCGAGCGGCGCCAGCTCCACCTTCGGGCTGGCGTCGACGGGCGCCGGGGCGGGCGCCGCAGCCCGCACGTCGCTCCGTGAAGCCACCGGCGCCGCAACCGAAACCTCAACCTTCGACGCAGACGGTCGGCGCTGCTGCCCTTCGGCTTCGGCGCTTCGCGTCGGCAAGCGCGGCGGCGCGCTGACCGGAAGCGGCGGTGTGACCACCACCGGACGCTCAACCTCCGGTTCTTGGTCGGCCCGGGGCGCCGGCGGCGCTGGCTCTTCCGGCGCGATCCGCCGATGCATCGCCGCGCGATCCTCGGCCGGGCGAATATCGGGCTCGGCAAACGCCGCCGCCGCCGGACGCGTCGCCATGTCGGCCATCTTCGGGGCCGGCATCAATTGCGGTTGCCCGAGCGCCCACCAGCCGAGCCCGATCGTGCCCGCCGCCAGCAGCAGAAACAGATTGCGCCCCGTCGCCCCGCCGCGCACCCGCTCGCCGGTGGCGATCGCGCCGCCCGGCTGGAACCGCGCCTGGCGCGTCTCGTCATAGGCTGCCCGCCGCTCGGGATCGCGCAGCACGTCCCACGCGGCCGTTACCGCCTTGGCCCGCGCCGGATCGGCCTCCGCCCCGCCGCCATCGGGGTGAAAGCGCCGCATCAGAGCCAGATACGCGCTGCGGATCGCCACCGGATCGGCCTTGGGATCGACCCCCAGGGTGCGATAGTGGCTGGTCATCGTGTCGCCCGTGGTCCCCGCTGCGTCGCGCTTGCGGGGATTGCTTCTACGAGCGAGGCGGGGCCTTGGCGATGGCTTTCGTCAGCCGCCGCCGCCCAGGTCAGGCGACGCGCAGGACGGCGGTCCGGCGGCGACGCATGGACGCGCCGATGGCACCGAAGCCGACCAGCATCATCGCCCAGGTGCCGGGCTCGGGCACCGCCGAGGTGACGGTGATCGCGCTCAGCTTGAAGCCATCGAGGACGTTGTCGGAATTGCTCCGCGCCGCACCGATCAGCCAGACATTGCCGGCGTTGCTGCCCGACGCCAGATTGGTCTGGAAGCCGGTGCCGAGGTTGCCGGACACGTTCCACAAATTGCCGTTGAGCGCGGTGAAGACGGCATTGCTGGTCGCGATCGCCGTGGTCGCCGGCACCGTGCTGGCGAACAATCCGCTCGCGGTGGCGAAGCTGACCGAAGCGTCATTGTCCAGCGCCTGCCCGTTCTGGCTGTAGGGCGTGAGCTTGGCCGAGGAGAGGTTCACCGCCTGGTTGAAGACCAGCAGGATGAAATCGTTGCGCAGGTAATTGTCGACCGCATGGGCATTGCCCGATCCGTCGCCTTCGGTCGGATTGGTCACGCCAAGACCGCTGCTGAACGAACCAAGATACGCTGTTTCGAGCGTCGAGCCGGTGTAGGACCAGGCGGTGGCCTGCACCGTGATGCCGTCGGCGGAAAAGGCCCGGACGTTGCCATCCGCGCCGTCGCCGGGCGAATTGCCGGTGAAGGTGATCACGGCCGCCGAAGCGGGTGTCGATACAGCGAACGCGGCCGCCAGAGTGGCAGCAACGACAGTCTTGCGAATCATTTCGTAAACCCCCGAGCTAATTAAATTCGCATTAATTCGGGTGGGCGGGGTCTGCGAGTGGATTTATTCTGGCCCTTGTCTCGTTTTGATACGAGACTGGTTTAGCTCCGCCGCTCGAGCGCTGTTTCGGCTTCCGCCACCAGCTCGGCGATGATCTCGGCGGTTGGCTGCTCCTTGGTCACCATGCCAACTGACTGCCCAGCCATCACGCTGCCGGTTTCGACATCGCCGTCGATCACCGCCCGCCTGAGCGCGCCCGCCCAATAATGCTCGATCTGCAATTGCGCTTCGGCCATTTCCAAGCGCTTGCCGTCGAGATGCTCGGCGATCTCGCGCTGCTTGGCGGCGAAGCGCTCGGTTTCCTTGTTCTTCAAGGCGCGCACCGGAATCACCGGCAGGCGCGGGTCGATCTGTACGCTCGGCACTGCATCGCGCGCGCTGGCGCGGATGAACGCCTTCTTGAAGTTGGCATGCGCGATGCTTTCGGTCGCGCAGACGAAGCGGGTGCCGAGCTGCACGCCCGCCGCGCCCATTTCCAGATACGCCGCGATCGCCTCGCCCCGGCCGATCCCGCCGGCCAGGAACACCGGGATCTGCTCGGCCATGTGCGGCAGGATTTCCTGCGCCAGCACGGTGGTCGAGACCGGCCCGATATGGCCGCCCGCTTCCATCCCTTCGATCACGATCGCGTCCGCGCCCGATCGCATCAGCTTTTTGGCGAGGCTTAGCGCAGGCGCAAAGGCGATCAGCTTGGCGCCCGTCCCCTTGATCCGGTCGATCGCCCCGCTCGGCGGCAAGCCGCCCGCAAGCACGATATGCCCGACCCCATGCCGCCCACAGACATCGATCAGCTGGTTCAATTGCGGGTGCATGGTGATGAGATTGACGCCGAAGGGCTTGTCCGTGCGCTTCTTCGTCTCGGCGATTTCGGTGTCGAGCAGCTCGGGGTTCATCGCCCCGCAGGCGATCACGCCGAACCCGCCGGCATTGCTGATCGCCGCCACCAGATTGCGCTCGCTGACCCAGCTCATCGCCCCGCCCAGAATGGCGTAGCGCGTGCCCAGAAACTCGGCGCCGCGCGCCATCAGGGTATCCAAACGGCTCAAGCAACGCGCTCCTGGTCGAGGCCGAACGCGGTGTGCAGCACGCGCACCGCCAGTTCGGTATAGGCTTCGGGGATCAGCACGCTGACCTTGATCTCGCTGGTGGTGATGGCGAGGAGATTGATCCCCCGCTCGGCCAGCGTGTCGAACATCTTGGCCGCGATCCCGGCGTTGGACCGCATCCCCACGCCCACCGCGCTGATCTTCACCACGTCGGTATCGGTCAGGATATCGGTAAAGCCTGCCGCATCCTTGATCGTCTCCAGCTCGGCGACCGTCTCGGGCAGGCTCGCGGTCGGCACCGTGAAGGTGAGATCGCTCGGTTCGCCCGCTCGCGCGACCGATTGGACGATCATGTCGACGTTGATGTTGGCCGCCGCCAGCGGGCGGAAGATCGCCGCCACCGCGCCCGGCCGGTCGGGCAGCCCGCGCAACGTGATCCGCGCTTCGTTGAGGTCGTGAGCGATGCCCGTGATGATGTTGCGTTCCATGTTCGATTCCTCGACCGCCTCTTCCCCGGCGATAAGCGTGCCCGGCCGGTCCTCGAACGAGGACAAGACCTTCAAGGGCATGTTGAAGCGCATGGCCAGCCCGACCGAGCGGGTCTGGAGCACCTTGGCCCCGACCGACGCCAGCTCGAGCATCTCCTCGTAAGTGACGAGATCGAGCTTCGCCGCCCGCGGGACGATGCGCGGGTCGGTGGTGTAGACCCCATCGACGTCGGTATAGATGTCGCAGCGATCGGCCTTCATCGCGATCGCCAGCGCCACCGCCGATGTGTCCGAACCGCCCCGGCCGAGCGTCGCCAACGCGCCTTCGCCGGTCACGCCCTGAAACCCCGGGATCACCGCCACCCCGCCCGCTGCGAATGCGCGGTCGAGCACGGCGACGTCGATATCCTCGATCAGCGCGCTGACATGACCCGACGCGCGGATCGGCAGCTGCCAGCCCATGTAGGAGCGCGCCTTGACCCCCATCCCCTGAAGCGTGATCGCCAGCAAGCCGCTGGTCACCTGCTCGCCCGAGGCCACCACCACATCATATTCGCGCGGGTCGTAGAGCGGCGCGGCCTCGCGGCACATCTGCACCAGCCGGTCGGTTTCGCCCGCCATCGCGGAGACTACCACCGCGACCTCATGCCCGGCCTCGACCTCGCGCTTCACCCGCTCGGCGACATGGCGGATGCGCTCCATCCCGGCCATCGACGTGCCCCCGAATTTCATCACGATGCGGGCCATGGGTCGGGCGGCAATCCTTGGGTTGAAGCGGCTTGCCTGTTAGAGGCGCGGGATGGTCGAAACAAGCACGAGCATCCGCGCCGACGAAGCCGCCCACTTCGGCGCGATGGCCGCCGACTGGTGGGACCCCAAGGGCAGCTCGGCCATGCTGCACAAGCTGAACCCGGTCCGCCTCGGCTTTATCCGCGAAGCGATCGACCATCATTTCGCCGCCGACGAACGCGCGCTGCGTCCGCTCGAGGGTCGCACGGCGCTCGACGTCGGCTGCGGCGCGGGGCTGCTGGCCGAGCCGCTTGCCCGCCTCGGCGCGCACGTCACCGGCATCGACGCCGCGCCCGAACTGATCGAAGCCGCCCGCACCCACGCCGGTCAGACCGGCCTCGCCATCCGCTATGTCGCGGGCGAAGTCGCGGCGCTCGAGGGCCAGTTCGACCTCGTCACCGCGCTCGAGGTGATCGAACATGTCGCCGACCCCGCCGCCTTTGTCCGCAGCCTCGAACAGCGCCTCGCCCCCGGCGGCCTCCTCGTCATGAGCACGCCCGCCCGCACCGCCTGGTCGCGGCTGCTGACCATCACGCTCGCCGAAGGCACCGGCCGAATCCCGCGCGGCACGCATCATTACGAGCAATTCCTCGCGCCCGAGCAGCTCACAGCCCTGCTGTCGCAAGCCGGCCTTACCGTCACCGCCACGCGCGGCATCGCCTTTTCCCCGACCCGCGGGCTGCATCTCAGCCAGGACCTCAGCCTCAACTACTTGGTAGCCGCCGCGCGGAGTTGAGCCAGACTGGCACAGCCGCGATCCGCCCCTTTATCGCAACTGATCTTCGTTACTAAAGACGCGAATTGCTCTTTTCATCGACGGAGTCGTTCGTGCCCAACCTTGCCACCTTGGAACCTGCCGCGCCCGCCGAACATCCGGCGCGCGAGGAACGTCGCCCGGTTTCCCTGCCGGGCTGGCTGACCCGCCCCGGCCAGGAAGCCAAGGCGCATGACTTTGTCATCGACAACATGTCCTACGGCGGGTGCCGGCTGCAAACCGCCGCCCCGCTGGAACGCGGTGACGCGGTCGATCTCACCGTGCTTCGCCGCGGCGCTATCCCCGGCGTGGTGCGCTGGCACAATGCTTACGGGATCGGCGTGTCGTTCGCGCCCGAACTGCCCGAGCGGATCGAAACACCGCGCAAGGTCGAGCGGGTGCCGGTGCAGACCGCGCTTGCCGTGCGCCAGACCGGCCGCCGCCCGCGCTCGGTGCCTGCGACCAACCTGTCGCGCTTCGGTTGCTGCCTCACCTTCGACGATCTGCCGGTCGCAGGCGAATGGGTGTGGGTCGCGATGCCCGGCCTGGCCCCGATCGAAGCGCGGGTGCGCTGGGCCGACGGGCGCCGCGCGGGGGTGGAGTTCGTCCATCCCATCCACGCCTCGGTGCTCGACATGCTGCTTCAGCGCTGCGCGGCCGGCAACGCCTGATCGTCAGTCCGCGCCGCGCTCGGGCGCTCGCTCCTCCAGCCAGTCCGACAAGGGCGCCAGCCCGTCGACCAGCGGAAAGGCGACCCCCGCCTCGCGGCCCGACACCCAGCGCAATTCGCCCTTGATCGGCGGCAGGTCGGGGATCTGCAGGATCACCCGCTCGGCCGGCACGATCTGGCAGCCGGTGCGCAGTTTGACCCCGCCGTTCGACGCATTGTCGAGATAAGCGGCATATTGGCGATTGCCGATCCGCACCCGCACCGGGCAGCGCACCTCGCGCCGTTCGAACCGCCGCGGCTTGAACCCCTCGCCCCGACCCTCGCTCGCGTCCTCGGCCTCGAGGCCGGCGCGGACGATCTTCTCCATGAACATGCCTTGGCCCCCTACAACCGAGCGGGCTCACCCTAAGCGCCAAGCCTTCAAGACAGGCTTGCCCATCATGGTTAGCGAAGCCTTCCGAATTGGGAGCTACAGCTCCAGCGTCAGTGAGCCATGCACGGGAACCGCTGCCCATCGCGGGCCGAGCTCGTCCAGCCGCGCGCGAATGGCATCGACTTCTGCCTCGCTGACCGGCACCGCCGCATGGCCCCGCGCCGCGCAGGCATGCTCATAGGCCGCGATCAGCTCGCCTGCCGGTACGCGCCCGCCCCACATCTCGGCCTGAAAGCATTCCACCAGCCGCTCGACCGCTTCCTCTTCCGCTCCGCCGCTGGTGGTGAACGCCGCCGGCGCTCCGTCCGCGACCATCCCGAGAAAGCCGTCCGACCACGCTTTCGACCGCATAATGCACCATATCGTGAGGGATGATCCCCTGCTTGGGGCAGTCGATCCGCTCGTCGGCGCGACCCTCGCGCTCGACCACCAGCGCGTCCATCTTGCCCGCGCCCTTGGTGAAGATCAGCCTCAGAAATCGACCTTGTCGTAATGCTGCGGCGGGACGATCACTTCCATCCGTTCGCCCAGCAACGGCCGGAACGCCGGCCGGCTTTTCATCACGCTGTACCAATCCTTGGTCTGCTTGTGCCCGCGCCAATCGACCGCGCCAAGATAGTCGATCACGCTAAGGTGCGCCGCGGCGGTGAAATCCGCGAGGCTCAGCGCCGGCCCGGCAAGCCAGCGACGATGGTCGAGCAAATAGTCGAGATAATCGAGGTGGTTGTTGCCCACCCGCATCGCGTCGCGCAGCACGCGCGTGTCGGGGCTTTCCTTGCTGACCAGGCGCTTCCTCATCCGCTCGACCATCAGCGGCTCGACCACTTCGCGGAACAGCTTTTCATCGAACCATTCGGTCAGTCGCCGGATCTCCGCCCGCTGCGCCGCGTCGCCGTGGATCATCGGGACCTTTTCCACCGTCTCCTCGAAATATTCGGCGATCGGCTGGCTGCCGATCAGGACGATGTTGCGCTCGGTCTCCACCAGCACCGGGGTCTCGCCCGCCGGATTGAGATCGACGAATTCGTCCCGCCGCTCCCACGGATTTTCGCGCACCAGTTCGGCCGGAACGCCCTTCTCGGCCATCACCAGCCGGACCTTGCGGGAAAAGGGACACAGGGGAAATTGCAGAAGCTGCCACATGAGGAGAGGCTTTAACGCGGGTTCACCGAGGGGCAAGGCGAAGCTACAGCGTTTCGCATGACCCGCCGAAAGAAGTCGCATCAATCCTCCCACGGCAGCGCCAATCGCCCGCGCTTCTGGGGCCGCCACGCCGTCGCCGCCGCGCTCGACAACCCTGATCGCCGGGTGCTGAAAGCCTGGGCGACGCAGGAAGCCACCACCTTCATGAACTTCCCGCCCGAGGTCATCCTGACCCGCGCCGAAGTCACCGATCTCGCCCGCCTGGTGCCGAACGACGCGCCGCATCAAGGCGTGGTAATCGAGGTCGAGCCGCTGGAAGACCTGTGGCTCGGCGACCTGCTGTCGGAAGCGGACGAGAAAGCCACCCTTCTAGTGCTCGACCAGGTCACCGACCCGCATAACGTCGGCGCCATCCTCCGCTCCGCTGCCGCGTTCGGGGCGATCGGCATCGTTACCCAGGACCGGCACTCCCCTCCCGAAGGCGGCGCGCTGGCCAAGGCGGCCTCGGGCGCACTCGAGCGCGTGCCGTGGGTCCGCGTCGTCAATCTTGCCCGCGCGCTCGACGAAATGGAAGAAGCCGGCTTCTGGCGCATCGGGCTTGCCGGCGACGCCAAATCGACGCTGGGCGAAGCGCTTGGGCCGAAACGGGTCGCGCTGGTGCTCGGCGCCGAAGGCCCGGGCATGCGGCAGAACGTGCGCGATCATTGCGACGCGCTGGCGAAACTGCCGATCACCGACGCGGTCGAAAGCCTCAACGTCTCCAACGCCGCCGCCATCGCCCTCTACGCGGCGGCCGAGGCGGGGAAGTGAAGTCGTTCTCGCAAACCTCGTTCGCCCTGAGCGAAGTCGAAGGGCGTGGCGCGAACGTGCTTCGACTTCGCTCAGCACGAACGAGAGGGTAGAGAGGTGGTCCACACGCCCGAATCCCTCGCCCAAGGCATCGCCCACCTCACCGCGACCGAGCCCGCGCTCGCCGCCGCGGTTCAGCGTCACGGCCACCCCGAACCGCGCCAATCGGACCGCGGCACCGCCGCCCTGCTGCGCACCATTGTCGGCCAGCAGGTCAGCGTCGCCGCCGCCCAATCGATGTGGAACAGGCTCACCGCCGCCTACGGCGACCCGCCCGATCTCCACCGCCTCGCCGCCGCCACCGACGAAGAATTGCGCGCGCTCGGCCAGTCCCGCCAGAAAGCCGGCTACCTCCGCAGCCTCGCCACCCTCACCCTCTCGGGCGAGCTCGACCTCGACAATCTGCCGGCCGACAACGAAGAAGCCATCGCCCTCCTCACCAAGGTCAAGGGCATCGGCCGCTGGTCGGCGGAAATCTATCTGCTGTTCGCCGAAGGCCGCGCCGACGTCTTTCCCGCCGGCGATCTCGCGGTGCAGATCGAACTCGGCCGGCTCCTCGGCACCGAAGGCAAGCCCGCCGAAAAATGGCTGCGCGAGCGGGCGGAAAGCTGGGCTCCCTACCGGGGTGCGGCCGCCGTGCTGGCGTGGCACAGCTACAATACCAAGGTCCTGTAGAAGAGCCCTATGCCGCGCCACATCGTCGCCATCGGCGGAACCACCCGCCCCGACAGCAGCACCGAACGCGTGCTGGCGCTCGCCGCCGAAGCGGCGCGCGGCGACGGCGCAGAGGTGCAGACGTTCGGCGGCGCCTACATGGCGGGCCTGCCCCATTATCGCGGGCCCGACTGGACCCCCGACAAGGGCCGCGAGATGATCGATGCGGTCCGCGCCGCCGACGGCATCCTGCTCGCGACTCCCGGCTATCACGGCACCGTCTCGGGCATGGTCAAGAATGCGATCGACTATCTTGAGGAACTGGCGAATGACAGCCGCCCCTATCTCGAAGGCCGCCCGGTCGGCCTGATCGTCACCGCCTTCGGGCATCAGGCCGCGAACAGCTCGATGACCACCTTGCGCACCATCGCCCACGCCCTGCGCGGCTGGCCCACCCCGTTCGGCGCCGCGCTGAGGATCGGCCCCGACAGCTTCGACGCGCAAGGCCGCTTCCTCGACGACGACAGCGCCGCCCAGCTCCGCCTCGTCGGCACCCAGGTCGCCCACGCCGCCGGACGGCTTTGAGGGGTTGGGTCGTTCCCTTCGAGGAGCGAGGCGCACTGTTAGGGCGAGGAGCGGCGGGAAGGTGCCTGCCTCAGTCAGGTGTTTAGGTTGCGCGTGCCAGGTAGCTCTGAATGTCTGCTTTGGGTGGAAAGCGGACATTGGCCGGGTGCGCTACTCTGGCTTTGAAACGCTCAGGAGCCTTTCGACAAGGACAGTCCTCGTCGCGTCACCAAGATACCGTTTCTGGTGTGGTCGCACACTGACACGGCCTACTATGCGAACTTTGAACGTCCCCCACGGAGGCTCTGGCTTCCGCCAGTGAGCCACTTTTCTGGCTTCCGCATCCAGCTGCTCACACATACGCGCCATGCACTTGAGCGATGCGCCGTCATTCGCCGTTAGGAGACTTCGTCCGCCCGCCTTGCACTGCTCGAACCTGCTGTTCTCGAAGTTGGTGAACCACTCACAAATAAGGGTCTGTCGTGGTCCGAAAGCGACGCCGTCCACGACAACGCCCCCGTTCGAAACTGGGGCCGTAACCGCCAAGGAAAGGACAATCGCGCTCCACATGCCTTTAACCTACAACGGGTTAGAACGTCCGCAATGGGTCGAAAGCAGACATCTGCCAATCGCCACGTGCGATCACGCTCCAGTCCGTCAGGCGGCTGGAGCGGGTGAAGGGAATCGAACCCTCGTCGTAAGCTTGGAAGGCTTCTGCTCTACCATTGAGCTACACCCGCATCCTGCGCGCGCGGCCAAACGGCCGGTCGTGCGACGATGCGGAAGCGATTGGCACGACTGTGGCAAGCTGGTCAACATCGACCTTGCAGATACGGTCAATCTTGACTGGCGATTTCACCATGATCTCGACATCGCCAAGATCGGTTTGCAGCGCACGACAATCACCAAGTGTGGCTGCCGAGCGATCGACGATCGTGAGGCGCCGGCGGCGCCGACGGATCGACCCGCAGAAGCGCATGGCCTCCCGCGGCGAATAGCTCACGCGTGTAGCGCGCGCGCCAATCACTGAAGCGTGGACCCGGGTTCCAGATGCGATAGTCCGCCGGAGTCGCGACCAGGAAACGCTCGCCTCCTGTCCTTGGCACATGGTCGAGGGCGTAGACGGACCGTCCACTCAACAGGACGAGCGGCATGGCGGTTTCGGGCGCCAACGCCTCGATCCGGGCGGTCGCTGGCAGATCGGCGACCAATTGCGCCTGCTTCTTCTGGACCATGGCGTCGAACCCCGGAGACTGACCGGACGCCGCATAGCGGGGACTCATGCCCATGAACTGATAGGCGAGAATGACGCTGTCACCGACCACCAGGGCCCTGACGTTGCCTGCAAGCGAGCCGACGAACGCGACCAGCACCAGGACGTGCAGCAGTGTTCGGGTCCGGCGCTGCCGATGGCTATTGAACCAGTCGAGCAGGACGAGAATGCCGCCGGTCCACAGGCAGGCTGTCGCAGGCCACAGGTAGCGCAGGTGGGGAATCGGCGCCCGCAGCAACCATGCCAGCCACATGGTCCCGCCGATGACGATCAACAGCGCGACAAGATCGTTGCCGCGGACACCCTCGTCACTCCTCGGGACGGTGCGGCGGAACAGCCAGAACAGAGCGATCCCTGCGATAAGAAGAAGTGGGAAATGCCCGTTGGCGATTTCCATCGTTTCGAGCAGGTACGGCAGGGTGCGAACGGTGTGCGCGCCAGTCGCGGCCCCGAGAAGCGTGGCCTCGCGCTCCCCCAGCCCGCCGCCCCCAAACCAGTAATGACACGCGATAATGGTTCCAGCTACTAGAATGGCGACCACCACGGTGAGAGCAGCACGGCGCCACCTCGCCCAGTCGCCCTTGTGATAAACCAGAACGAACAGCCCAAAGCCGCCGAGCGCCGCCAGGAGATTGACCCGGGTCGCGCAGGCAAGGCCGAACAGAAGCCCGGAAACCAGCGCCGCCGAAGCCGAATGGCGGCCACGCCAGGTCCAATGCGCGGTCGACGCCAACAGCAGTGCGAACGCCATCAGCTCGCCCAAGGCGAGACTTGCCTGCAGCAGGATGCCCGGCGTCGCGGCCAATAGTAAGGTTCCGGCAAGCGCCAGGCTGTGATCGCTGCCCGCCGCGCGAAAGACCCGAAAGCCAAGCAGGAGCATGGCCAGGCTGGCCGCGATCGTGATCGTGCGATGCGCGAGAATGTCGAGGCTGAACAGCGCGAGGAGACCGTGCGTGATCAGGTGCAGTCCGCCGGTGGTGATGGTCGGAACGCCGGTCGCGATGGTCTGAGGTACCCGGACGCCCCAGGTTTCTGCCGTGCTAAGAAGGATCCACGCCTCGTCCGGCTCCACCGACAGCCGCAGACTTGCGGCGAACCAGCTCGTCACCAGCACGGCGAGCGCGGCGACGTACAGGTGGTTGAAGCCGATCCTGCTTTTCGGCTCGGCCGCGGACTGCGAGGCCAAATCATCAAAGCCGCCAGGGTCGCTGGCTGCTGTTACCGTGTTCACGCTTTCGATCCCCCAGGTCCCGGGCCTTTATCCAAAGCCTCTCCAACCCGCGCAAGAGCCCCAGCCGTCATCATTGTCTTAACCATATTGCTTCTATAGCCCTCCCGATTGGGGGAGTAGAGGAATGCCGCAAAGCTCAGGCGCGCGATTTCAGTTCGATCGCCGGTCTGTCGAAGACCAGAATCCGGCGGCAACTGCGCGCGCCGCTCCCGTCCCGTTCAACCGCCCGTCGCTCGTCGGCCGCGAACTCGACAATATCGCGGAAGCGATCCGGCGCGGGCAGCTGTCGGGCGACGGCCATTTCACTGCCGAATGCAATGCCATCATCGCCCGGCTGACCGGGTCCGCCTCCGCGCTCCTCACGCACAGCGGCACGGCAGCGCTCGAAATGGCTGCCATCCTGTGTGACCTGAAACCCGGCGACGAGGTCATCCTTCCGTCCTTCACCTTCGTGTCGACCGCCAATGCAGTGGTGCTTCGCGGCGCGACCCCGGTCTTCGTCGACATCGATCCCCGCACGCTGAACCTCGATCCATCCAAGGTCGCCGATGCGGTCGGCCCGCGAACGCGAGCGATCTTCGCCGTCCATTATGCGGGCTTTCCGGCGGACATGGACGCGCTCGCCCAAATCGCCGACGCGCACGGCTTGCTGCTGGTCGAGGATGCCGCGCAGGCGCTCGGTTCGTTCTACAAGGGCAGGCCGGCCGGCAGCCTCGGCGATCTCGGCGCGTTCAGCTTTCACGAAACCAAGAATATCCTGAGCGGGGAAGGCGGCGCCCTCACGCTCAACACGCCCGTCCTCGTCGATCGCGCCCGCATCATCCGCGAGAAGGGGACCAATCGCAGCCAGTTCATCGACGGTCTGGTCGACAAATACACCTGGGTAGACCTCGGCTCCTCCTATCTTCCAGGAGAACTTATCGCTGCCTTCCTTCACGGGCAGCTGGAACGTGTCGACGAGGTAACCCGGCGGCGGCGGCAATTGTTCGCCCGCTATTTCCAAAGCTTCGCAGCGCTTCCGTCGCGACATGGCATCGACCTTCCGCGCTGGAGCGCGGAGGTGCAGGGCAATGGACACATGTTCTACCTCCTGCTGCGGAGCGCGGCCCAGCGGAGCGCCTTTATCGCGGCCATGCGCGAGGAAGGTATTGGGACGCCGTTCCATTACGTCCCGCTTCATTCGTCGCCGGGCGGCCAGCGCTTCGGGCGGAGTGCCGGCGGAATGGAGCATACCGACAGGACTGCCGAGCGGCTGGTTCGGCTGCCGATGTTCTTCGACCTCGAAGACGAGATTGAACGGGTGATCGACATCTGCCTGCGGGTCGTGAGAAAGCTGGATGGATCCGGCGCGACATGCTGATCAGCGTCGTTTCTCCCGTTTACAATTGCACCCGCTGTCTTCCGGAAATCGTCCGGCGGGTGCGTGAAACCCTCGACGGACAGGACTTGCGCTGGGAAGTCTTGTTCGTGGACGATCGCGGACCGGGCGAACCCTGGCCGGTAATCGAGGCGCTCGCGGCCGCAGACGAGCGGGTGCGCGGCGTGCGACTGATGCGCAATCACGGCCAGCACCTCGCCATCTGGGCCGGCCTGGCGCACGCCCGTGGCGATTGGGTGGCGGTGATCGATTGCGACCTGCAGGACGATCCCGCGATGTTGCTGCAAATGGTCGACGTGGCACGGGAAGGAAATTGCGACGCCGTCATCGTCGATCGGGGTGAATGGCGCGACAGCCGGTGGCGCCGGGCCGCCTCGCGCCTGTTCACTGTATTTCTCCGCGCCATCACGGGCATGAAAGTCGGAGTGAACGCCGGCAACTTCGGCCTCTACAGCCGGCGCATGGTCGAAAACTTGCTGTCCTTTCGCGACAAGGAGGTTTTCCTGCCCGCGATGACGGTGATGACGGGTCTGGAGCGGCGATCCCTGGTCGTCCCACGCGCAGCGCGGGCGGAAGGGCGTTCATCCTACGGTCTTGGCCAATTGCTGCGCCTGGCCGTGGCACTGATCATCCGCTTCTCCGACCGGCCGCTGAAGCTCAGCGTGCTCGCGGGCTTGCTCCTGTCGGGTCTATCGGCCGGTATCGCGCTGGTCGTCTTTGTCGCTTGGGCGTCAGGCGCGATCACGGTGGCCGGCTGGACCAGCCTGATGCTGTCGATCTGGTTCGTCGGCGGACTGATCCTGTCGGCGCTCGGCGTGCACGGTTTCTACATCGGCCGCATCTTTACCGAAGTGCAGGATCGCCCTCGGATTCGGGTCATGGAAACGACAGCCAATTTGATGCCGGCGGAACGCCTTTGACTGATACTGCGATTGCCGGCGCGGGTACCGCAGCGGCGCGTGAAGGCTGGCGCCCGAGCGAGCTCGAGAGCCGGCGTTTCGGAGTGACGTTCGGAATTCTGGACACCGCTGGCGGTGAACATGATTGGCGGAAAGCGGTTGCCTCGGCCGATCAGGCCGGCGTGCATGTGCTGTCTGCGCGCGTCGATGGGAATGAGATCAGGCATATCCAGGAACTGGAGGCCCTCGGCTTTCGCCTGGTCGATACGTTGGTCTACCATCGCCATTTGCTCCCGGCACCGACGTCATCAATGCGCGGTGCGGAGAGCGAGGCGGCGGACGTGCGGTTCCTGGATCGGCACGACGCCGAAGCTTGCAGCACGATCGCGCGCGCTGCGTTCGATAAATATCTCGGGCGCTACCACGCCGACCCGCGCCTTTCCGACACGGCGGCAACCGACGCCTATGCCGACTGGGCGGGGCGGTTGTTATCCGAGCCCGACGACGGAAGGCTGGCGCTTGGCGCGATCGAAGCCGGCCGCCTGACGGGCTTCATCGTCGGCGGCCGGCCCGACCCTCAAACGAGCGAGATCATTCTCAACGCGGTCGACCCTGCAGACCAAGGGCGAGGGACCTACCGACGTCTCCTCGATGCCTATGTCTCCCATGCTTCGACCCGGGGTGCCGAGCGGGTCATCACGTCCACGCAATTGCGGAATGTCCGTGTCCAGAGCATCTGGGCCGATGCCGGCTTTCGGCTTTATCGAAGCGTATCAACCCTGCATCGATGGGCCGACTAAAAGCCCGATCGCGCTACGATGCGCGTCGATTGGCACGACACGTTGGCCTCTGCTCGACACTCTAGCGCCGTCAGCGCGCCCAATTCCCGCCAAGCGCCCGGAACAGATCGATCTGCGCGCTCGCGATCCTCGCGTCGCTGTCGGCCAGCGCGGCCTCCGCATCGGCAAAGGTGCGCTCGGCGTCGAGTAGTTCGAGCGAGCTGATCTGTCCTTCGCGCTGCAAGGCTCGCACGCGGCGGACCACCGCTTCGGCCTGGCCCTGCGCCGCGGCCAGCGCGGTGCGCCGCTCCTGCGCGCGCTGGTACGCCGACAGCGCGGTCTCGGTCTCCTGCAGCGCGGTCAGCACGCTGCCGTCGAACTGCGCCAGCGCGGCCTGCGTATCGGCCTCGGCCACCGCGACCCGGGCCCGGGCGGCGGAGCGGTTGACGGTCCAGTTGAGCAGGGGCCCGACCAGCCAGCTGACCGGATTGAACAGGTTGGTGAGGCTCGTCCCGCTGCCCCCCGCCGACCCGCCCAGCGTGATGCGGGGATAAAGGTCGGCGGTGGCAACCCCGATCCGCGCGGTGGCGGCGGCCAGCCGGCGCTCGGCGGCGCGAACATCGGGGCGGCGCGCAAGCAGGCCCGCGCCGTCGCCGACCGGAATCGGTTGCTGGAGGTCGAGCGCACTGACCCGCGCCGCGGCAATCGCCGGCAATTCGCGCGGCACCCGCCCGGTCAGGGTCGCGAGCCGCAGCAGCGCCGCCGTCCGCTCGGCCTCGAGCAAAGGCACCTCCGCCCGGCGCTGGTCGCGCAAGGCGGCGATCCGCGCGGTGTCGAGCCCGGTCGCAAGCCCCACCACCCGCCGCCGCTCGGTTAGGGTCAGCGAGCGGTCGAGCAAGGCGACGATTCGCTCCGCCACCGCGATCCGCTCCGCCGCCGACGCCGCGTCCGCATAAGCGCGCGTCGTATCGGCCACCACCAGCACCCGCACCGCATCGGCATCGAACGCCGCCGCCGCCGCATCGCCGCGCGCCGCTTCAACCGACCGACCGATCCGCCCCGCGAAATCTACTTCGTAAGCGACGCTCAGCCCCGCATCGAGCTGAAGGTCGGTCCCACCCTGCCCCGCCGCGATGGCCTGCGGCGAACGGCCGGCCTGCGCCCCGGCGCTCACCCCTATCTGCGGTTCGCGCGCCGCCCGGCTTTCGCGCAGCAGGGCGCGGGCACGCTGCAATCGCGCGGTCGCCAAGCGGACGTCGGTGTTGGCCGCCAGCGCATCGGCGACCAGCCCGTCGAGAACCGGATCGCGGTACAATCGCCACCACTCGCCGGCGGGCGCGGCGGTGGTGACCAGCGGCGTCGCCGAGCCGAGGAACGGCGCCGCCGCCGCGCCCGCCACCGGCCGCGCGGCATAATCGGAGCCGCTGGCGCAGGCCGCGAGGGCAAGCGCGGAGGCGGCGACGAGCATCACTCGCTTGAACATGGACGAACTCCTCATTCCGCCGGCAGCGGAGCCGGGGGTGCCGCCGTCCGACCAGCGCGCAGGCGGCCGATCCGCTCGGCCAATCCGCGGCAGACGACATAGAAAGTGGGGGTGAAGATCAGCCCGAACGCGGTCACGCCGAGCATTCCGAAGAACACCGCCGTGCCCAGCGCCTGGCGAAGCTCCGCCCCCGCGCCTTCCGCGATCAGCAACGGCACCGAGCCGAGGATGAAGGCGAAGCTGGTCATCAGGATCGGCCGCAACCGGTCGCGCGCCGCCCGGATCGCGGCCTCGACCGGCGACATGCCCGCGGCCTCGTCCTGCTGGGCGAACTCGACGATCAGGATCGCGTTCTTGGCCGCAAGCGCGATCAGCACCACCAGGCCGACCTGCGTCAGGACATTATTGTCCATGCCGCGCAGATTGACCCCCGCCATTGCCGCCAGCAAACACATCGGCACGATCAGGATGATCGCCAGTGGCAGCACCAGGCTTTCGAACTGCGCCGCCAGCACCAGGAACACGAACAGCACCGCCAGCGCGAACACCAGGGTCGCCGTGCTTCCCGCCGCCTTCTCCTGATACGCGATGCCGGTCCACTCACTGCGGAAGCCCGCTGGCAGCTGCGCCGAGGCGATGTCTTCCATCGCTTTCAACGACTGGCCGGACGAGAAACCGGGCGCCGTGTCACCGTCGATCTCGACCGCTGGGAAACCGTTGTAGCGCGACACGCGATACGGGCCGGTGCGGTCCTCGAAGGTGGTGACCGATCCGATCGGCACCATCGCGCCCGAATTGGACCGGGCCCTCAAGTTCGCGATATCCGCCTCGCTCGCCCGCGCATCGGCTTCCGCCTGCGCGGTCACCCGGTAGGTCCGGCCAAGCAGGTTGAAGTCGTTGACGAACGCCGAACCGAGATAAACCTGCAGCGCCTCGAAGATCCGCTCGGGCGGTACGCCCAGCATGTCGGCCTTGGCCCGGTCGACATCGGCGAACACCCGCGGGGTCGAGATATCGAACAGGGTGTAGACTTGGCGCAGGCCCTCCGTCTGGTTGGCCTTGCCGATGATCCCCCACGACAGCCCCGACAATTCGGCGAAGCTGTGCCCGCCCGTATCCTGCACGATCATCCGGTAGCCACCGGCCGAGCCGATACCCTGGATGAGAGGCGGCGGAATGATCAGCAGGCGCGCTTCGTTGATGTCGGCGGTGCGCTTCTGCGCTTCGGCCATGATGGTGTTGAGATCGGCGCCGAGCTTCTTGCGCTCCTCGAACGACTTCAAGGGCACATAAGCGGCGGCGGCATTAGGTGCCTGGGTCTGCGACGCGCCGTCGAAGCCCGCCAGCATCACCGTCCCCTCGACGCCCTTGATCGGCAGGATCCGGTCGGCGACCTTGCGCAGCACCTCGTCGGTGCGCTCGAGCGACGATCCGGGCGGCAATTGCACCACGGTCAGGAAATAGCCCTGATCCTGCGCCGGGATGAAGCCGGTCGGCGTGATCGAGAACAGCCCTACGGTCAGCGCGATCAGCACCGCATAAGCCGCCATCATCCGCTTGGGCGCGGCGACAAGCCGGCGGGTCAGCCGGGCATAAGCCTCGCTGAATCGCTCGAACATCCGGTTGAAGGCGTCGCCGGCGCGGGTGGCGAAGGCGGCGAGGCGATTCTTCGGCGGCTCATGCCCGTGCGGCTTCAGGAGCAGCGCGGCCATCGCCGGCGACAGCGTCAGCGACAGCAGTAGCGAAATCAGCGTCGCCGCCGAAATCGTCACCGCGAACTGGTGATAGAAGGCGCCCGACAGCCCGTTCAGGAACAGGGTTGGCAGGAACACCGCGCACAGCACCAGCACGATTGCCACCAGCGCGCCCGCTACCTCGTCCATCGAGGTGCGCGCGGCGTCCAGCGCGGTCATGCCCTTGGCAAGATTGCGCTCGACATTCTCGACCACCACAATCGCGTCATCGACCACGATGCCGATCGCCAGCACCAGCCCGAACAGCGACAGGTTGTTGAGCGAATAACCGACCATCTGCAGCACCGCGAAGGTGCCGATCAGCGACACGGGAATGGCAATCACCGGCACCACCGCCGCCCGCCAGCGCTGGAGAAAGACGATGATCACCAGCACGACCAGCAGGATCGCCTCGAACAGGGTCTTGCCGACCTCGTCGATCGATTGGGCGATGAATTCGGTGGGGTTGTAGATGACCTTATATTCGAGACCCTTGGGAAAGGACTTCGACGCCGACTCCATCTCCTGCTTGACCAGTTCGGCGGCGGCCAGCGCGTTGGAGCCCGGGCGCTGGAACACGCCCAAGAGCACGGTCGGCTCGCCCGACAGATAGGTGTTGGAGGCATAGTCCGCGGCGCCGAGCTCGACCCGCGCGACGTCCGACACCCGCACCTGCCGGCCGTCGGGATCGCTACGGATGATGACGTTGGCGAATTGCTGCGGGTCGGTCAGCCGGCCCTGCGTTTCGACATTGAGCTGATAGGCCGCGCCCGTCGCATACGGCGGTTGGCCGAGCGTGCCGGCGGCGACCTGGACGTTCTGGGCGCGCAGCGCGGCGACGATCTCGCCCGCGGTGAGGTTGAGCGCGGCGGCGCGGTCGGGATCGATCCACACCCGCATCGCATAATCGCGCGCGCCGAACAGCTGCACGTCGCCGACGCCTTCGAGCCGCGCCAGCCGGTCGCGGACCTGGGTCAGCGCATAGTTCGACATATAGCCGCGATCGAGCGAGCGGTCGGGCGACACCAGGTTCACGACCATCAGGAAGTCGGGCGACGTCTTTCGGGTAATGACGCCCAGCCGCTGCACTTCCTGCGGCAGGCGCGGGGTGGCGACCGCGACGCGGTTCTGCACCAGCACCTGCGCGGCGTTGAGGTCGGTGCCTTGGCGGAAGGTGACCGTGATGGTCAGCCGTCCGTCACCGGTCGATTGCGACGACATGTAGATCATGTTGTCGACGCCGTTGATCTCCTGCTCGATCGGCGCGGCGACGGTTTCCGAAACTGTCTCGGCCGAAGCGCCGGGATAGCTGGCGTTGACCGTCACCGTCGGCGGCACGATGTCCGGATATTGCGACACCGGCAGGCCGAAATAGGCGATGGCGCCCATCACGGTGATCAGAACCGCGATCACCGCCGCGAAGATCGGGCGCGTGATAAAGAAGCGTGACAAACGCATGGATGTTCTCCCCGCCCGGCGCGTGGCCGGGCGGCTGGAAGGAAAAGATGTTTAGCGGGTCGCGAAGGTCGCCGAGCCGGCCGGCGGCGCGGCGCTTGGCGCTGCGGCCGGCGCTGCCGCGGCCTTGATCGTGCCGGGACGGACCTCGACCTTCATGCCCGGCATCGCCAGCTGCGCCCCGCTGATCACGATCCGGTCGCTGGGCTCGAGCCCCGAACGGATTACCCGCAGGCCGTCGATCAGCGGACCGGTTTGGACGGCACGCGGCGACAGGCTGCCGTCGCGGGCCACCACCGTCACCACCTTGCGCGCCTGGTCGGTCGTGACCGCCGCATCGGGCACCAGCAGCGCCGACCGCGCCCCGCCCGAAGCGAGCCGCAGATTGCCGAACATGCCGGGCGTCAGGAAATTGCGGCCATTGTCGATCACCGCGCGAAGCCGGATCGTCCCCGACCGTGTGTCGAGCCCATTGTCGGTGAAATCGAGTCGCCCGCGCCAGCGATAATCGGTCTCGTCCTGAAGCCGGATCAACACCTCGCTCGGCGCTTCGCCGCTCTCCTGCGCCCGCCGAGCCTTGAGATACAGCGCTTCGGACGCATCGAAGGTGAAATACATCGGGTCGAGCGCGTTGATGGTCGTCAGCAAAGTCGCCTGCCCCGCCGCTTCGCCGGTCACGAGATTGCCGGCATCGATCCGCCGGTCCGAAATCCGCCCGCTGATCGGCGCCCGGACCTGGGTGAAGCCGACGTCGAGCTGGCGCGAGCGGACCCGCGCATCGGCCGCGGCCAGCGACGCT
This sequence comes from Sphingomonas kaistensis, assembly GCF_036884275.1. Lineage (NCBI taxonomy): Bacteria > Pseudomonadati > Pseudomonadota > Alphaproteobacteria > Sphingomonadales > Sphingomonadaceae > Sphingomonas > Sphingomonas kaistensis. The sequence goes on from NZ_CP145607.1 coordinate 309,934, forward strand.
TCGGCCGCCTGGACCCGCGCCCGCAGCCGATCGACATCGCTGCGCGATACCGCATCGACTTCGAGCAGCCGGGTGGCCCGCGCCAGATCGGCCTGCGCGAGGTTCAACTCGCTTCGCGCGCCGAAGACCGCCGCCCGCGCTTCGGCCAGCGACGCAGCAAACGGGCGCGAGTCGATGGTGAACAGCAATTGCCCCTGCCGGACGTAGGAGCCATCCTTGAAATGCACGCCGACGATCGCGCCCGACACACGCGGACGCACTTCGACCGAGCGGCTGGCTTCGAACCGGCCCGAATAATCGTCCCACTCGGCCACCTGCCGCACGAGCGGCTGGGCGGCGGTCACGGTGACCGGCGGCGGCGCGGCATTGGCTTCGGTGCCGCCCGGACGACCGAAGGCAAGGCCGGCGACCAGCGCCAGGGGAACGAGGCCAAGCGCGATCTTCTGCTTGGTATTCAGCCGGGACAGGCCGGCGGGCGGCGCGACTGGGGTCACATTGTCATCCATCTGGGGGTGCGAAGGCGCGTTCATCGACCGCGTCCCGACCGGGCGCGCTTGGCGATGCTGGCGTGGATCAGCTCATACTGGTCGAGCGTGAAACCCTCGGCGAGAAAGGCGGCGAGTTCGCTCTTGGGCACCTTCCACCCCTGCCGCCACACGAACACGGCGACCCGGCGCAGCACTTCGAGGCGCGGATTGGCGAGCTTGTTGGGCCGGCCCAGCCCGAACAGGCTTTCTAGCGCCGCGCCGATCCGGCCCGGTTCGCGCAAAGAGGCAATGGTGTCGCGCTCGGCCAGCGCGACCACCGACCATTCGAGGGCCGACAGCCGGGCGGCGGCGGCAGGCGGGCTCGCGGCTTCGACCGCGACGAGGCGCGGTTCGAAGCCCCGAGGGCGAGGAGCAGGAGCGGCCGACCAGTCGGTGATGGGGAGAGAGGCCATGAGAAATCCTTTCGGAAGGGCGCGACCCAACGCTCCCGAAGCGCAAGGCTCGAGGTCGATCGGGCAAGAAAGGGGCGAGCAGCGACCGTGGCTGCGACGCATCACGCGCGTCGGCCTGCAACCAAGCTGCGATAAAATTAGGGTGGATCGACGACCCGCGCTTAGCGGGCTTCGAAGATCCTACAGGGTGTGAGTGTCATGGGAGCTTTCCTCTGTTCTATACTGAACGGTATATAAACAGGATTCGGGCCGGTCAAGACTTCTATACCGGCCAGTAGAAAATAATTTTGCGCTATTTTCCGGGCCAGATGGCGATGCTAGTCCGCACCACCTGCTCCAGCTGCGCGCGCGACGCGCCGCTCGACGCCTGCACCGACATGCCCTGCAGGATCGCCAGCAGATAATCGGTCATCGCCGCGGCATCGACGTGCGCCGGCAGATCGCCCTCGTCCTTGGCCCGCTGCATCCGGTCCAGCATCGCCTGATGCGACGACCCGCGCCGGGCCATCAGATCGGCCTTCACCGAGTCGGCCTCCTGCCCGCAGCTAATGGTGCTGATCACGCGCATACAGCCGCGCGGCTCGCACTCGCTGGTCTGCATCTCGAGCGCGCCGGTAAGCAACCGCTCCGCCACCTCGCGCGATGTCGGCGCGGCCAGCGCCTCCCCGACGTACGCAAGCTTCTCGCGCTCGTAGAGATCGAGCGCCTTCTTGAAGAGCGCTTCCTTGTTGCCAAACGCGGCATACAGGCTCGGCCGGGTGATCCCCATCGCCTCGGTCAGATCGGTCAGCGACGCGCCTTCATAGCCCTTGCTCCAGAACACGCGCAGCGCGGCGGCCAATGCCTCGTCGACATCGAACTCGCGCGGGCGGCCTTTGCAGACCTTGGGCATGAGACTTACCATATCGATCGGTATATAAGTCGATTGGCACGGAAGTCCAATGCCCCCTCGCCTTCCCAATCCGCCCGGCCCTCGCTAGCGCATCACCATGCCCGCCACCCCCGCCTGGCCCCCGCGCAGCCTGCCGCGCCTGTTCGTCGAACAGACCCTGGCCGAGGGCGAAGCGCTGCTGCTCGAAGGCAAGCCCGCCCATTATCTCGCCAACGTGCTGCGTCTCGGCGAAGGGGCCGAGGTGCTGCTGTTCGACGGCCACAGCGGCGAATGGCAGGCGGTGATCGAAGCCGCGCACAAGAAGAAGCTGGTCCTTCGCCCGACTGCCCGAACCCGCCCACCCGAGGACTTGCCGCCGCTCACCCTCGCCTTCGCCCCGGTCAAACGCGCACCGCTTGAATGGCTGATCGAAAAAGCGACCGAGCTCGGAGTCGCCCGGCTGCAGCCCGTCATCACCCACCGCACCGTGGTCGAACGCCTCAATCCCGAGCGACTCGCGGCCATTGCGATCGAAGCCGCCGAACAATGCGGCCGCACCCGGCTTCCCGACCTGCTCGCTCCGATGAAGCTCGATGCGCTGCTCGCCGATCCGCCCGGCCCCATCCTGTTCGCCGACGAAACCGGCGGCGTCCCGCTGGTGTCGGCCGCGCGGCCCGGCCCGGCTACCATTCTCACCGGCCCCGAAGGCGGCTTCACCCCCGACGAGCGCGACCGCATCCTCGCCGCGGGCGCCACCGGGGTCGGCCTCGGCCCCCGCATCCTTCGCGCCGAAACCGCCGCGCTGGCCGCACTAAGCCTGTATATGGCGGCGGCCGGGGATTGGCGCTAACGGGCGCGTCATGACCACGCGCACCGACCTTAGCGACAGCCCCCTGATCGAGGGCCGCGACGACCTGCTGTCGGTATTCAGCGGCGGCGAAAAACCGAAAACCAATTGGCGCATCGGCACCGAGCACGAGAAATTCGTCTACCGCCTTGCGGACCACCGCGCGCCTTCGTGGGACGAACCCGGCGGCATCCGCGACCTCCTCATGGGCCTCACCGAATATGGCTGGAGCCCGATCCTCGAGGATGGAAAGGTCATCGCGCTCGCCGGCGCCGACGGCACCATCAGTCTCGAACCCGCCGGCCAGCTCGAACTGTCGGGCGCCCCGCTCGCCACCCTCCACGACACCTGCGCCGAAGCCGGCCGCCACCTCGAACAGGTCAAAGCCATCGGCGACCGCCTCGGCCTCGGCTTCCTCGGCCTCGGCATGTGGCCCGACAAGACCCGCGCCGAGCTGCCGATCATGCCCAAGGGCCGCTACGGCATCATGCTCCGCCACATGCCGCGCGTGGGCTCGCTCGGGCTCGACATGATGCTCCGGACCTGTACCATCCAGGTCAATCTCGACTACAGTTCCGAAGCCGACATGGTGAAGAAATTCCGCGTCGGCCTGGCTCTTCAGCCGCTCGCCACCGCCCTGTTCGCCAATTCCCCGCTGACCGAAGGCAAGCCCAACGGCTTCAAGTCCTTCCGCAGCCACATCTGGACCGACACTGACCCCCACCGCACCGGCATGTTGCCGCAGGTGTTCGAGAACGGCTTCGGCTACGAAAGCTACTGCGACTATGCGCTGGGCGTGCCGATGTATTTCGTCATGCGCGACGGCCGCTACATCGACTGCGCGGGCGAAAGCTTCCGCGCCTTTCTCGATGGCAAGCTGCCCCAGCTTCCCGGCGAAAAGCCGACGATCGCCGACTGGACCGACCACCTGTCCACCGCCTTCCCCGAAGTCCGCCTCAAGAGCTTCCTCGAAATGCGCGGTGCGGACGGCGGGCGCTGGAGCCGGATCTGCGCCCTTCCTGCCCTGTGGGTCGGCCTGCTCTACGACCAGACCGCGCTCGACGCCGCCTGGGACCTCGTCAAGCATTGGACGATCGAGGAACGCGAAGCGCTCCGTTCCGCCGTCCCGGCCCAGGCGCTCGACGCCCCCGTCCCCGGCGGCGGCACCGTGCGCGACCTCGGCGCCCGCGTCCTCGACATCGCGTCGGCTGGCCTGTCCGCCCGTGCCAATCTCGATGCCGGCGGGACCAACGAAAGCGGCTTCCTCGACCCCTTGCGCGACGTGATCGCCACCGGCATCACCCCCGCCGACCGCCTCCTCGCCTGGTACAACGGACCGTGGAACGGCGACGTCACACACGTTTACGACGAGCTCAGCTTCTAAAGGTTCGCAAACCCCCGCACACCCGGCGGCACGCGTCGCCCGGCGCTGGCCAGATCGGTCAGCGCCCACACCATCGCGTCGGCCCGGTCGGGCGAGCCTTTGCCCTCGTAACCGCTCGTGGTGAGGTGTCACAACTCCTGCTCCAGCTCGGGAAACCGCCCCGCCAGCCCCGCCTTGCCGTTCTCGAACAGGATCGCCATCGGCTCGGCCCGCGCCGCCTTGCCCAAATGCGCGTGAACCTTGGTCACCGGCAGGTGGAAATCCGCCGCGCCCAGCACCTGAAGCACCATGTCGCCGCCGTTGTTGGCTTCCACCACCACCTTGTCGGCGCCCCATATTGCCGCCGCCTCGGCCACCCGTGTCGCCCACCCCGAAGGGGTCTGCCCCCGGCAACTGAGGTCCGCCAGCACCAGCAGCCGCCCGCCCGGCACCCGCCCGCAGACCACGATCCCGCACGCGTCCCCGGTGCTGGTTGCGGGCGGATCGACCCCGATCACCACCCGCTCGGGCGCGCCCCACTCCTCGCTCGCGACCCGCACCTTTTCGACCAGCTCGCGGCTCCAGAGCGCCCCTTCGGCTTCGGCGGTCAGCTCGCCATCCAGCTCGCGCGCGCCAAGCCGCGTCCCCCGATACAGCGCCTCCATCCGGACGTGCCACCCTTGCGGCAAATCGAGATTCTCTGCGGTCCGCCCCCGCGTCACTTCCGTCCCCGGCGCGCCTGCGATCTCCAGCAGCAGCGCGTCATTTCCCGGCGTCGTCGTCACCACCGATCGCGGCTGATCGCCTAGCCGCAGCCCCAGTTGCAGATTGCTCCACGCCTCGGCCGCATCGCTCCATTTGCCCAACTCGTCGGCCCAGGCAAAATGATGCTGCGGTCCGCGCAGGCCATCGCCATTCGCCCCGCTGTAGAGCGTCGCCACCGCCCCCGACTTGAACCGCAGCTCGTTCCGCGAGGCGCACCAGCGCGGTTCCTCGCCCGGTGGGGCACAGGCGATCAATCCGCTCTCCCCCTCGACCATAATCCGCCGCGCATCCTCGATCGTCGCCCCGACCAGCGCGATCCGGCACCCGGGATGGCGGCGCGCCTGCTCGAGCACCCACTCCGCGCCCACCCGAGTCTTGCCGAACCCGCGCCCGGCCTGCAGCAGCCACACCGACCAATCGCCCGGCGGCGGCTTCTGGCTGTCACGCTCGAAACAGGCCCACGCCCAGGCCAGCGCGCGCCGGTCGGCCGGCGACAACTGGTCCAGCGGCATCTTGTCGCGCAGCCATTTGGGCGCATTGGCGACCTCGCGCAGCACGGCGCGCGGGCACACATCCTCGGCCATGCTCAGCGCTTCCGCTCGAGCCGCTCCTGCCGCTCTTGCCGGCGTTGCTCTTCCTCCCGCTTGCGCTCCAGCCGCATCCGAATCAGCAGCGCCTGCAAACGCGCCGCGGCCTCCTTGGCGTCGGACTTGCGCGGGTTCTGATCGCCCAGTTCGCGCCCGACATTGCGCTCGTGCTGCGCGACCAGCGACAGCAGCAGCTTGGCGTCCATGCCCGCCAGCGCGGCGCCATCCGCCTGCTTCGGGGTCGCCGCCCGCAGCAGTCGAAGGCCGCGGCTGACCAGTTCCGCCTTGAGGAGCGCGGTGGCATGATCCTGCGCAGCCGCAAAAGCGGCCCGGAATTCCGGATCGTCCCGCCGCCTTTTGTAGATGGTGGAATCCGAAACCCCGGCCTTTTTGGCGGACACCCTGATGTTGCAGCTCTGGGCAAAGGCGGAAAGGAAAGCCTCCTGCCGCTCCAGCCCGAACTCGTTAGGCCGCTCCCCCCGTCGCTGAAGCTCGCAGCCATTCCCGCCAACAATACCCATGAACCCGACCCATACAAACTGAGCCGCGTGACTATCCTTTTTGGTTCGTTTTGTCAAGATCTGCGAACCGCCTCGCAGCGGCGGCACGCACCGTCTACAAAGGGTCATGGCTCTCAAGCCCCTCAAAATCTTCTTCGACGGCGGCGCCCGTCCCAATCCCGGCCGGATTGAGGTGGCGGTGGTCGCGCGCGGCCAGGTGCACCTCTTCGACGACCTCGGTATCGGCACCAACGGCGACGCCGAATGGCTCGCGCTTATCGCCGCGCTGGACGTCGCTCAGTCCCTCGCCGTGCTCGCCTTCGATCTCCTCGGCGACAGCCGCGCGGTGATCGAACAGGCGAGCGGCCTCGTCCCCTGCCGGACGCCTGCCGCCCGCGCCTATCGTGCGCGCTTCGAGGAAGCCGCCGCAGCGCAACCGCCCCGCCGCCTGCGCTGGATTCCCCGCGCGCAGAACCTTGCCGGCATCGCGCTCAGCCGCCGCGCCTCAGGTTACAGCGGGTGGGGCCCCAGAAACAGGTAACGCGGATCGAATTCGGCCAGCGCCTGAAGCCCGGGCAAGTCATGAATGACGAAGCGCTGGTCGCGCACATCGCACAATCCGCGATCCCGCAGCTGACGGAGCGTCCGGTTGACGTGCACCGCGGTCAGGCCAAGGCACTCGCCCAATTCGTTCTGGTTCAGCGGAAAGGCGAAACCGTCGGCGTCAGTCAGCCCGACGATGCCCAGTCGCTCGTGAAGCTCGCAGAACAGATGCGCCATCCGCCCCGGCGCCTGCCGCCGTCCCAGCGACAATTCCCATTCGCGGTGAATTGATGCATCGAGGTTAGTGCCAAACCAATAGATCAGCGCCAACCGCGGATAATCGTTGGTCATTGCCCACAGCCGCTCGTGCGGCACCATCGCCAGGCGGCAGTGGGTGAAGCTCACAATGTCGTGGTCGAGCCATTTCAATGTAAAGCTGTGAAGATCGATTGGATCACCGGCCAGGTTCAATTCGGTGATCTGCCTTGTACCGTTGCGGAGCCCCTTGTGCCGCCCGGTGACTCCGCTTAGCAGGATCCGGCTGTCACGCTGCGGCTGGTTGGCGCGGATGATCGTCCGGTCGGGACCGACCTCCTGCTCGCCGTCGGGCAGCGCGCGGATCACCTTTTCTTCTTCCTGGCTGATCTCGAAACGCGAGCGCAGGCGCTTGAGATGGATATCCATGCCCATCATTGCGCTCCCCCTCGCACCTCGACCGCGTCGCAGAATGGAACAACGGTGGTGACCCCGCCATCGTCCTCGATATCGATCCGGCCGCCAAGATCGATCAGACCCGTCATCCGGATTTCCTCGGCCAGGATCGATCGGATGCTGATGATCGCCTGGCTCCGCGCATTGTCGAGGTCGGACAGGACAACTCCTTCCTTGTCGGGAAGAAAGCCGATGCCGTTGTGGATGTGGAAAAAGTACCGCTGCATGCTCGCTCAACGACGCTTTGGCGTTTGGGGTTCAGCGATCACGCGTCGGGCAGCGTCTGCCTGCCCTGGCCCCAGCCCTTGAGGCCCTTGCCGCCCGCCCGCTCCAGCAGAACCGCCGCGTCGCGAATGGTGTACAGGTTCGCCGCCTCCACCGCGTCCAGTTCCTCCCATGACACCGGCGCCGCCACCGGAGCACCGTCCCGCGCGCGGGCCGAATACGGCATCACCGCCGTCGCGCCCCGCTGGTTGCGCAGCCAGTCGAGGAAGATTCGCCCCTTGCGCTGGTTCTTGCGGATGTTGGCGGTGAAGGTCTCGGGCTCGGCCTCGGCGATCGCCCGGCTGAACCGCTCGGCAAAGCTCTTCACCGCCGCCCAGTCGGCCTCCTGGTCGAGCGGCGCAACTACGTGAATGCCCTTGCCCCCCGACAGCAAGGGAAACGTTTCGAGGCCCAAGTCCGTCAGCATCTCCCGCAACCGCACCGCCGCCGCCTTCACCTTGTCGAACCCCAGCCCCTCGTCGGGATCGAGATCGAATACCAGCCGGTCGGGCTTCTCCAACGGATCGATCCGGCTGCCCCAGCCATGAAACTCGATCGTATTCATTTGCACGCATTCGAGCGCCCCGACCGCTTCCTCGACGTAGAGATAATCCTCTTCGGTCGTACCCGCGCCTTCGGTCACCGGAATGCGCAGCACATGCTCGCCCATCGATCCGGTGTCGTGCTTCTGGAAAAAGCATTTCTTGGCCCGGCCGGCCGGACAGCGGATCAGGGTCATCGGCCTCTTCGCGAGGTCGATCAGCAGGAGGTCGGCCACCGCCGCATAATAATCGGCGAGGTCACCCTTGGTCAGGCCATCCTCGGGAAAGATCACCTTGTCGGGGCTGGTCAGCCGTAGCTTGAAGTCCGCCGCCGTGCGTAGCTTGGCTTTGCCCTTCGTCTTCGGCGCCGCGACCGGGGTTTCCAGCACCACCTGCTTCGCTTTCTTGTCCTCGCGCAGGCCAAGAAAGCTCGGGTGCCGCAAGATCCCGTCATTCGTGAACTCGGTATAAGCGATTTCCGCCACCAGCTCGGGCTTGATCCAGCTCGATCCGCGCAGCGCCGTTCGCGGCACGTCGAGCGCGGGTTTGGCGACCTTGAGCCCCGCCATCCGCTCGCTCAGACTTTCCAGCGTCGCCGTATCGAACCCGGTCCCGACCTTGCCGACATAACGCAGCGTGCCGCCCTCGTTCACCCCAAGATGCAGCGAGCGAAAGCCTCGCCTTCTGTCGCTCGCCTGCCAGCCGACGATCACGAACTCCTGCCGCGCGATGCATTTGACCTTGAGCCAGCATTTGGTTCGTACGCCGCGATACGGCGCATCCGCCTTCTTCGAGATGATCCCCTCGCCGCCCTCGGCGCATATCGTCTCGAGCAATTTCTCGCCCTTGCCGACCACGTGATCGCCATAGACCAAGGGCCCCGGCACCCCCTTCATGACCGCCGCCAGCCGCGCCTTGCGTTCAAGATTGCCGAGCCCGCGAATGTCCTCGCCGCGATCGACCAGCAGATCGAAAGCGTAAAAAGCCAGGTCCGGCCGCTCAACGCCCTTGCCGCCCTTCACCGTCGATTGCAGTAACCCGAAGCTGGGCTTGCCCTGCTCGTCCAGCGCCACCGCTTCGCCGTCGATCAGGCACCCCGCCGGCAGGCTCGCCGCCGCCGCCTCGGTGAGCTCGGGGAAGTAATCCGACCAGTCCTTGCCGTTCCGGGTCCACGCCACCGCCCCGCCCTCGCCGACGCTCAGTAGCAGGCGGTAGCCGTCATATTTATACTCGTGGATCCACCCGCTCCCGGTCGGCGGCGTGTCCGCCAGCGTCGCTAGTTGCGGGTCCAGAAACTCCGGCGGCGGCGCGACCTTGCGCTTGGTTCGCCCACCTTTATTGCCACCCTTGTTCGATTCCCACACATCCGCGCCCGCCGCGATCTCGGCCATGCTGCGCCCGCTCGCGACGCTGGTCAGGCACCCCTCGACCAGTGCCTCGCCCTCGTCCGGCGCCGCCGCGTCGTCGGTGACCTTTTTCAGCATCCACGCCTCGCCCTTTTCGCCGGGCTTGCCCTTCATCCGGAACATCACCCACTCCCCGCGCATCCGCTCGCCTTCGAGCGTGAAGTGGAGATGCCCTTCTTCCAGTGTCTTGCGCGGATCCTTGTCGGGATGCGGCACCCACCGCCCACGATCCCACAGCATCACCGTGCCGCCTCCATATTCGCCGGCAGGAATGATACCCTCGAAGCTGCCGTAATCGAGCGGATGATCCTCGGTCCGCATCGCCAACCGGTTCACCGCCGGGTCGAGGCTCGGTCCCTTCGGCACCGCCCAGCTCTTCAGCACCCCGTCCAGCTCGAGCCGGAAATCGTAATGCAGCCGGCTCGCGTCATGCTTCTGCACAACGAAGCTGTCGCCCTTGCCCTTCAGCTTGCGCCCCTTGGGCTCCTTCGTTTTCTTGAAGTCGCGCTTGGCATTGTAGGTCTCGATATCGAGGCCCTTCGGACGAGCGGCGCGGGCCACGGCGCCCTACCTCTTTCCTGCCGCCTTGCGCGGCGTGGCAGGCTTGCGCGCCGGGGTGGCCTTCGCCGCAGCCTTTTTCGCCGCCGGCTTCTTGGCCGGTGCCGCGGCATTGTCGTTGCTTTCGCCAAGGCTCTTCTTCAGCGCCGCCATCAGGTCGACGACATTGCTCTTCTTCGGCGGCTCCTTGTCCTTGTCCTGGATGACGAGGCCATTGCCCTTCTTCTTGCGCTTCTCCTCGATCAGCCCCTTCAGCGCATCGACATAGCGATTGTGAAAATCGGACGCGTCGAACTTGCCCGTCTTCTTGTCGATCAAAGTGGTCGCCAGCTCGAGCAGATCGGCATCGGGCTCGGTATCCTCGATATCGCGGAAATAGCTCGACGCCTTGTTGAGTTCATCGGCGTACCGCAGCGTCTCCATCAGGATTCCGCGCCCGCACGGCTTGATCGCGACGACATATTCCTGCCCCCGCATCGCCAGTTGCCCGATCCCGATCTTTCGCGCCCGGCGCAGCGCCTCGCGCAGCACGATGAAGGCCTCCTCCGCCAGATCGTCCGCCGGCACCACGAAATAGGGTTTCTCGTAATATAGCGCGTCGATCTCGTCGGCGTCGACGAACTGCGCCAGCTCCAGCGTCTTGCGGCTCTCCAGCTTGACGCTCTCGATTTCCTCGGGCTCGAGCAGAACATATTCGCCCTTGGTCACTTCGAAACCCTTGACGATATCGTCGGCCTTCACCGGTCCGATGCCCGGCGCCACCTTTTCATATTTGATCCGCTGGCCGCTCGGCTCGTGGATCTGGTGAAAGGAGATGCTCGCGCCCGATTTGGACGCGGGATAGATTTCAACCGGGATCGAGACGAGGGCAAGGCGGATTTGTCCGCGCCAGCTGGGACGAGCGGCCATGACGTCAAGCTCCTGAAAATCGTTACGAGCCTGAATCGCTTGGGAGAGCGGCGCGGTTCCGTTAGACTGCGGCAATGGCCAATCCCGCGATCAATGCCGCCCTCATCGCCGTCGCCGCGCAGCAGCAGGCACTGACCGATCAGCACATCCTGACGCCGCTCAAAAAGGCCGGAGCGACATCGGCGCGGACCGCGACGACGCTCGACGTGTCGGCCAAGGGCGCGGACAAGTTGCTCGCCGGCCTCGTCAAACGCGGCCATGTGCGCGCGACCGGCGATGGCCGCTACTGGCTCGACGAGGCGGCGATCAAGCGCAGCCAGGCCGCCGGCCTACGCATCGCGCTGATCATCATCGCCTTTCTGCTCAGCGTGACTGTCAGCCTGGCCGCGCTGCTCGCCCGCTAAGGCTCAGGCCACGCCCTCGGCGTCCAGCGCATAGCCGGCGCTGCGCACCGTGCGGATCAGATCGGGCTCGCCCAGCGCCAGTCGCAACCGGCGGATATGGACGTCGACCGTGCGCAGCTCGATCTCCTCGCTGTGCGGCCACACGGTTTCCAGCAGGTGCTGGCGCGAGAACACCCGCCCGGCATTCTCCAGAAAATGGCGCAGCAGGCGATATTCGGTCGGGCCCAGCGACAAGGTCTTGCCGTCGCGCCTCACGCGGTGTGCGGTAAGGTCCATCTCCAGCCCGGCATATTCAAGCGTCTCCGCCGCCAGCGCGGGCCGGACCCGGCGCATCACGGCGGCGGCTCTGGCCATCAGCTCCTTGGGGCTGAACGGCTTCGTAATGTAATCGTCGGCCCCGGTCTCCAGGCCGCGAACCCGGTCGTCCTCTTCGCCGCGCGCGGTCAGCATCAGGATCGGCAGGTTGGCGGTCGCGGCCTTGCGCCGCAGCCGCCGGCACACCTCGATCCCGCTGATCCCCTCGATCATCCAGTCGAGCACCATCAGGTCAGGGCGCAGTTCCTCGGCCAGCAGCATGGCTTCCTCGCCGTCGCCGGTGCGGACCACGGTGTAGCCCTCGCGCTCGAAATGAAAGGTGATGAGCTCGGCCAGCGAGCGGTCATCCTCGACCAGCAGCAACCGCCCCCGGCTGGCCATCAGACGCTGAGCCCCTCGGCGCCCTTCACCCGGTCGGCCATCTGCTGCCCGGTCGCGGCATAATAGACCATCTCGGCGATGTTGGTCGCATGATCGCCGACCCGCTCGAGGTTCTTGGCGACGAACAGCAGGTGCGCCGATTGCCCGATCTTGTGCGGGTTTTCCATCATGTGCGTCAGCAGCGTGCGGAAGATGCTGTCGTAGAAATCGTCCACCGCCTTGTCGCGCTCGCACACCCGAAGCGCCGCTTCGGCGTCGCGCTGGACAAAGGCGTTCAGCACGTCATGCACCATCTGCACCGCGATGCGCGCCATTTCAGGGAGCAGCGACAGTGGCTCGATCTTGCCCGCATCCTCCAGCAGCGGCACGCGCTTGGCGATGTTCTTGGCATAATCGCCGATCCGCTCGACCACGCCCGAAATCTTGAGCGCGGCGACCACGTCGCGCAGATCGCCCGCCATCGGCGCGCGCAGGGCGATCAGCTGGATCACGCTGCGCTCGGTCTCAGCTTCCAGCGCGTCGATCTTCTTGTCGTCCTCGATCACCTTGAGCGCGGCGTCGCCGTCGCGCTCCGACAGGCAGCGCATCGCCTCGATGATCGCATGCTCGGCCCGGCCACCCATTTCGGTGATGAGCGCGCGTAAGCGGTCCAGATCCTGGTCGAACGCTTTGAGCGTATGTCCTTGAGAAGCCACGTGTCCTGTCCCCTTAGCCGTAGCGGCCGGTGATATAATCCTGGGTGCGCTGCTCGCGCGGGTTGGTGAAGATCTCCTTGGTCTTGCCGTATTCGATCAGCTCACCAAGGTGGAAAAAGGCGGTCCGTTGGCTGACCCGCGCCGCCTGCTGCATGTTGTGGGTGACGATCGCGATGGCATAGCGGCCGCGCAGTTCGTGGATCAGTTCCTCGATCTTGGCGGTGGCGATCGGGTCGAGCGCCGAACAGGGCTCGTCCATCAAAATCACTTCGGGATCGACCGCAATGGCGCGCGCAATGCACAGCCGCTGCTGCTGCCCGCCCGACAAGGCGGTGCCGCTCTCGGCCAGCCGGTCCTTGACTTCGTCCCACAGACCCGCCCGGCGCAGGCTCTTTTCGACGATGGCCTCCAGCTCGTCCTTGCTGTCCGCCAGCCCGTGGATGCGCGGGCCGTAAGCGACATTCTCGAAAATCGACTTGGGGAACGGATTGGGCTTCTGGAACACCATGCCGACCCGGGCGCGAAGCTGCACCACGTCCATGTCTGGGCTACTGATGTCCTCGCCGTCGAGGGTAATGGTGCCCGTCACCCGCGCGCCCGCGATGGTGTCGTTCATGCGGTTGAGGCAGCGCAGGAAGGTCGACTTGCCGCAGCCCGACGGCCCGATGAAGGCGGTGACCTTGTCGTCGTGGACTTCGATCGACACGCCCTTCAGCGCTTCTTTCTCGCCATAGAACACGCGCACGTCCTCGGCGCGCATCTTCGGTGTGGTCGCGACATCGGCGGCGGCCGGGGTGACCACCCGCGGCTGTTCGCCCGGCGCCTGCGGTTCGCCGCCGTCGGTCGGCGCCAGCGGATCCTCGCGCGCTGCCTCGGCGGCAATCGCGGTCGAGGGAAACGGCACCGCCGAATTGGTGAGGATGGGTTCTTTTTCTTGGGTCATGTCAGGCGGCCTTACCAGCGGCGCTCGAAGCGGTTGCGAAGATAGATGGCGAGGCCGTTCATCAGCAGCATGAACAGCAACAGCACGATGATCGCCGCGCTGGTCTTCTCGACGAACGCGCGATCGACCTCGTCCGACCACAGGAAGATCTGCACCGGAAGCACCGTCGCGGGATCGACCACGCTGCCCGGCGGGGTGGCGATAAAGGCGCGCATGCCGATCATCAGCAGCGGCGCGGTTTCGCCCAGCGCGCGGGCCATGCCGATGATGGTGCCTGTCAGGATGCCGGGCAGCGCCAGCGGCAGGACATGGTGAAACACCACCTGCATCTTGGACGCGCCGACGCCCAGCGCCGCGTCGCGGATCGAGGGCGGCACCGCCTTGATTGCGTTGCGCCCGGCGATCACGATCACCGGCATGGTCATCAGCGCCAGCGTCAGGCCCCCGACCAAGGCGGCCGAGCGCGGCAGCTGCATGACGTTCAGGAACACCGCGAGGCCGAGCAAGCCGAAGATGATCGAGGGCACCGCGGCGAGATTGTTGATGCTGACCTCGATGAAATCGTTCCAGCGGTTCCGCTTGGCAAATTCCTCGAGATAGACCGCCGCCAGCACCCCGATCGGGAACGCCAGCGCCATGGTCACCATGATCGTCAGGAACGAGCCCTTGAGCGCCCCCCACACCCCGACCATCGCCGGATCGGTCGCATCACTGGCGGTCAGGAACGTCTCGCTGAACCCGCCCGCGCCGCGCACGGTCATGGTGATCAGCAGGAAGGCCAGGAACGCGAGGCTGATCAGCACCGCGGCCAGCCCCAGCGCCTTGAACCGGCGCTCGGCGGCATAGCGGCGCTTGACCCGGCGGGTCATCGCCTCGCTCGACCAGCGGCTTTGCGGCTTATTCATACGCTTCCCGATACTTGCGCACGACACGCAGCGCGATGAGGTTCAAGACCAAAGTCACCAGGAACAGCACCAGGCCGAGCGCGAAGGCGGCAAGGGTCTTGGGGCTGTCGAATTCCTGGTCACCGGTCAGAAGCTGGACGATCTGCGTCGTCACGGTGGTGACGCTACCGAACGGATTGGCGGTCAAGTTGGCGGCAAGGCCGGCGGCCATCACCACGATCATCGTCTCGCCGATCGCGCGGCTGACGGCCAGCAGGACGCCGCCGACCACGCCCGGTAGCGCGGCGGGGAGGATCACCTTGCGGATCGTCTCGGACCGCGTCGCGCCGAGCGCCAGGCTGCCGTCGCGCATCGCCTGCGGCACGGCGGCGATGCTGTCGTCGGCCATCGAGCTCACGAACGGAATGATCATCACGCCCATGACGAGACCCGCGGCCAGCGCACTTTCGCTCGACGCGCTGCTGATGCCGATCGACAGCCCGAGATCGCGCACCAGCGGCGCCACGGTCAGTGCGGCGAAATAGCCGTAGACCACCGTCGGCACGCCGGCGAGGATCTCGAGCAGGGGTTTCAGCACCTTGCGCAGCTTCGCCGGCGCATATTGCGTCAGGAAGATCGCGCTCATCAGGCCCAGCGGAATGGCCACGATCATGGCGATGATCGCACCGATGAAGATGGTGCCCCAGAACAGGGGGATCGACCCGAACGCGCCCGACGAGCCCGCCTGGTCGGCGCGGATGGCAACCTGCGGCGACCAGTTCAGCCCGAACAGGAAGTCGCTTGCCGGCACCTTCTGGAAAAAGCGGATCGTCTCGAACAATAGCGACAGGACGATGCCGAAGGTGGTCAGGATCGCGACCGTCGAGGCGGCGACCAGCAGGCCCATCAGCCACTTCTCGACCCCGGTTCGGGCGCGCAGGTCGAGGCTGATCCGCGACCAAGACCAGCCCGCTCCGGCCAGCGCCAGCAACAGCGCCAGCCCGCTCCCGATCAGGCTGTAGCGCCCGATCGCCGCCTGATATTCCGGCACCAGCGCCTGTGCCTGCGGATTAAAGGCGAGGTCCGAGCCTCCGGTCGCCACCGCGCGCGCTTCGGACAAGATCGAATCGCGGGCGAGGTCGAAGTCGGGCAGCGCCTGGCCGGCCGGGCTCGACAACACCGCGTCGGCGATCAGGCCCTGCTGGATCGGCGCCCAGGCGGCAAGGAACAGCAGGGCCGGAAGCGCCGCCCACAGAAAGGCATAGGCGCCGTGATAGTTGGGCAGGCTGTTAAGCCGCTGCCGGCCCGCTCCCGCACCGGCGCGCAGCGTCGTCGCCCGTCCGCGCGCCAGCACGAACGCAGCGGCGGCGACGCCGAGCACCAGGAGAAGACCGACAAACAGGCTCATGGGTTTGTGCCGCTTACTTCAGCGTCGCGCCGTCGAGCGGCGTCAGCCCGGTCGCGGCCGCATTGGACTTGGCGGCATCCTCGCCGACGAACGGCATCAGCCCGCGCTTCTCGAGCAGGCCGCCGGTGCTCCAGCCCTTGGCATATTCGGCCAGGAAGGCCTTGATCGCCGGCTTCACCGCCGCATGCTCGCCCTTCACGTAAACGTAGAGCTTGCGCGCACCCGGATAGCTGAGATCCTGGATGGTCGTCTCGGTCGGCAGCACGCCGCCGACCTCGACCGGGCGAACCTTGTCGGCATTCTGCTCAAGGAAGCTGTAGCCGAGCACACCGATGGTGCCGGGGTCGGCCTCGACCTTCTGCACCAGCAGATTGTCGTTCTCGCCCGCTTCGACGAACACGCCGTCCTCGCGGATCTTGGTGCACAGGTCCTTGTGCTTGGCCTCGTCGCTGGCTTTCAGCGCCTTCATCGCCGGATCGCTTTCGCAGCCCTTTGTCAGCATCAGTTCGGCAAAGCTGTCGCGGGTACCGCTGGTCGGCGGCGGGCCCATGACGCGGATCTTGATCGCGGGAAGCGCCGGATTGACGTCCTTCCAGGTCTGCGCCTTGTTCGGGCCCTTGCCATAGGGATTGGCGGCCACCGCGGCATAGATGTCGGCCAGCGTCAGCTTGAGCGGCGCGGCCTTGACCGATTCGATCAGCGTCAGGCCGTCGATCCCGATCGGCACCTCGATCACCTGCTTGGCACCGGCGGCGTTGCAGGCATCATACTCGCTCTTCTTCATCTGGCGCGAGGCGTTGACCATGTCGGGGAACTTCTGCCCGACGCCTTCGCAGAACAATTTGATGCCCGAGCCGGTCCCGGTCGATTCAACGATCACACTGGTGCCGGGATTGGCCTTTTGAAAGGCTTCGGCGATCGCAGTGGTGAAGGGATAGACCGTGGACGAACCGACGATCTTGATCTGCGACGCCGCATTGCTGCTGTTTCCGCCACAAGCGCTCAGCCCGAGGGCGAGCGGCACTGCAAGCCACAACTTGGTCATTGTCTCTTTGTCTCCCGAGGGCTGATTCGCCCGATCCGGCGCCTCTTGCCCCGCCGTCAGGAGCGCCATGTGACCGGTTGGTTACAAGCTTATGACAGCGCCCGGTTCTGGAAGGGGTGCGTTACGCCCGCGGAAGCCGAATCTCGACCTCGGTCCCCTCACCTTCGCGGCTGCGGATGTCGAGCAATCCGCGGTGGCGCTCGACGATCTGCGCGACGATGGCAAGGCCAAGTCCGGTTCCGCCGCCATCTCGGCTGCGGGCGGCATCGACCCGGTAGAAACGCTCGGTCAATCGCGGCAGGTGCGCTGTGGCAACACCCTCGCCCCAGTCCCGCACTGAAAGCCGTGCCCAACGCCCTTCTGACGCGACCGTCACCAGCACGCGCCCACCCTCCCCCCGGCAGCCGTAGCGCACCGCATTGCCAAGGAGATTATCGAGGAGCTGGCGAAGCTGGGCGGCATCACCGCGCACGCTTGCCGGCGGCTCCTCCAGTGCGAGATCGATTCGGCAGGACCGGCTGTCGGCAAGCGGCGCAGCCGCGGCGGCGGCATCGCCGACGAGGGTATCGAGCCGCACCTCGGAACTTGGCGCACTGAACCGGTCGGCCTCGATCCGCGACAGGCTCATCAGATCGCGGATGATGGTCATCATGCGGGTCGCCTGGGCGTGGATCTGGTCGCCGAACCGCCGCCGCAGGGGCTCGGGCAGATCGCCTTCCTCGCCCAGCGTCTCGGCATAGCCGAGCACCGTTGCGAGCGGCGTTCGCAGTTCATGACTGGCGTTGGCGACAAAATCGACCTGCGCCTTTTCCGCCGCGATCCGCGCCGAGCGGTCGATCAAGCGGACCAGCAGCAGCCCCTCCTGAAGGCTGGTCAGCACCACTTCGAAGTTGCGCTCAATCCCGCCGAGCCCGCGCACCTCGAACCGGCCGTCGCGGCCCGACAGAATGGCGTCGAGCGCTTGCGGCTGGCGGATGGCGAAGCGGATGTCCTGGTCGACCAGGCCCTCCCCCAACAGCGCGCGGGCGGCGCGGTTGGCGGCCTCGGTGCGTTGCCGGGCGACAAGCAACGCGGGCTCCTCGAGCGCGTCCAGCAGGGCTAGCACAAGGGGCGGCAGCGGCAGCGGCATGACGCCCGGGGGCTAGGTGATCGCTTGATCCGACGCAATGTCGTGCGCCGCCCGCCAACGCTCGACGATAGGCGTTCGCCAAGCCCCGATCGCGATCAGCAGCAGGATCGGATAGGACCAAAAGGCCAGCGCGGTGCCGAAGATCAATCCCGGCAGGTCGGGCGAAATGATCATCAGCAGATGGACGCTGGCGGTGGTCAGTTGAAGCGCCGCCACCCACATCGGCCAGAACCGCTCGGAACGCAGCGCGATGGTCAGAAACGCAAGAAAGATGAGCGCGTCGACCACGAACGCGGCGATGTCGAAGTCGGATTCGTGAATATCGAGCCCGTTGCCGACGAGCACCGTGACCGCGGTGCCGGCGACGCAGATGATGGCCGCCAGGCGCTCGTCGCTCCGGCCGCGCCACCAAGTCAGCGCGACCAAGCCTGCCAGAAGCAGATAGAATAGGATGACGCGGGGAGGCATGGATCCTTGACGCAGCTCAGGGCGCCGCCGGCGAGAAGGCCGGGGCACCCTGGGTTGGCAAAAGGCGAATTCGCCGGATCAGCCGACCGCTCGCAAGGTCGCGACCTGGGGCAGCGGCGGGCAATCCTGGCCGTCTCCGAAGGCGACGGTGCGCAGGCCCGGCACCTCCTGCTTGGCGCTGCGCAGCGCAGCGTGGCATTGCGCCATTCCGCCGCGAGCGTCGATCAGGCCCTGGAGCGAGACCACGACCTGCTCGAGCGCCGAGTGGCCGGTGGCGATGCCGACGCCGGCGACGGAGCGGGCGCGGATCATCCGGTTCTGGAGTTCGGCGAGCTCGATCAAAGCCGCCTCGATGCTGTCTTCGACCGCCCGCACCTGGTGGGCCACGTCCATTGCAGTCTGCTCGATAATCTGCCTGCGCATGAGCTCTCCTTGCCGGAAGCGCGTAGGCTTCCGGTCGTTGTCGTTGTTCATCCGCAAAAAAAGCCCGGGTGCAGGCCCGCCGGTCAGGGTTGAAGCAGCCGCGACAGGCTTTCCAGCCCCGCCAGCAGCATCCCCGCCGAGAAGCTGGACAGGATCGCAATGCCCGCGATCACCGCCAGCTTGGTGCCCGCGCTCCAGGTGTTGCGGACCTGTTGCGAAGTCGACCAAGGGAACAAGGGGGGCTGGGAGCGATCCGCGCTCTGCTCGGTTTCGAGACGAACCGTCCCGGCCCCCCTTGTGCGATCAGCGTGCCGAATCTGAGAACTGACCGCCCCCTCTGATTGAAGTGGGTCCGGTGTGGCGTCGATGTCCGGCGGTTGATGTATCAATCGTTGATATGTCTCTGGCGCCTCTGTTTCCACGCCGGCAGCGCGATCAAACATATCGACGATGCGCGCAGCCTCGCTGCGGCGGGTGACACCGAGAATGCGGATTGCACCGCGAACGCGTTGATCGACGGTATGGCTGGAGATGCCGAGCTCAGCGGCGATCTCCTTTGAACTGAGATGACGATTGACGAGGCGAAGCA
Organism: Sphingomonas kaistensis; assembly: GCF_036884275.1. Taxonomy (NCBI): domain Bacteria; kingdom Pseudomonadati; phylum Pseudomonadota; class Alphaproteobacteria; order Sphingomonadales; family Sphingomonadaceae; genus Sphingomonas; species Sphingomonas kaistensis. Next base: position 329,424 of record NZ_CP145607.1, read on the forward strand.
CTTCGAGCTGACCGCGGCTCAATCGAGCGCATCGGTCGCTGGCAGCCTGCCCGGCTGCGCCCGAAGAACTCGGCCCCCCGACCGGTTCATCTCCTGCCGTCGATCCGCAACCTGCTGAGGAAGTTGAGATCATGAACAGGGATTAGCAGATAACCAGGCCGGTCGTTACCCACAAAAAAAGCGTCGCCGAGCCAACATAAACGCCGGAAAACCGGGGATCTTCGGGACGTTACGGTAGGCCAATAAGTATCAGCCCTCAGGCGGAGGCCGGCTGACGAATCAGTTGTTAGGCAACACTGACCTTTTCGGTCACGAATAGTTCGTATCGGGGCAATTGATGGTGGAGAGGGCTGGATTCGAACCAGCGTACGCTTGCGCGGGCAGATTTACAGTCAAGCGATGCAAGCTTCGCTAACATTGCCGAACGATCGATATGAGCCTTAAATCATAGACTTAGCACATATTATCTCTTCGATATGGTTGTTGATCAATCGATCGAGTTACACCAACGATTACACAGGAATTGCACCGAACTCTCCAAGTCCTCTCAATGCCGCTACGTGGGAGAGGCGGTACGTCTGCTAAGCGCCCATTCTGGACTTTCATGGCGGCCGAGCAGCCGCCTCAAAGCGGTCGTCTGTTCAGCTCAGGCTATTTGCTCCTACGAGAGAGCGGCAACCCACGCTGCGAGAGCGATGGTAAGCGGGACAGCGATGAAAGCGAGCCTGTCGAGCAGCCTTTGCTTTCTCTTGCGTCGCTCCCTCTTGCGGCTCGAGTTCAATCCGGTCCTCCGAGATGGCAGTCAACGCGTGGCAAAGTGATCAGTCCGGTGCCGCTCAGATGCGGCAGGCTCGTGCTAAGCTGCGGTCGTTGTCGTAACGCTGAATGGAGCGGACGCCTGAAATGCGGAGCATTAGGCAGTTTATGTTGACCCCGCATGCGAAGGCCGTTGCTGAAGCTAATGTCTAATTACGACCATTGCGACATTCCAGTCGGCCGCCAACCCATCTCCCTTTGTACTTGCTGAACAAAGCGCTCACCGCTTTTTAAGCTACACTCGGTATGTGGCGCCGCATGAAAAGCCCGCTTCAACGAGCCATGGAACTAGCGCCCGAGTGCAGCACGATGGCCGAGCTGCACAAGCGCCTAAAGGCTGAGGGCTTTGAGAACCTTGATCCGCATATCGGCGGGCTCGGGACGAAGCGACAGCTGCGCTCCCTCTTCAATGCCGGCCAGGGCGTTCACAGTAACTGGAACCGGAAGCAGGCTGAGGAGCGCTAGGCGAGCACTCAACCCGGCTCATTCCCTGCTGCCCCTATTGGCTTTCCCAGTGGGAGCAGGAGCCGGTTGCGCTCTTGCAGGGACGATCGCAAGGCGCCTTAAACCAAGCCAGATCTCGCATTGGCATTTGTTCTGGTCCGCGACCGCAGCGATAGCTGCATCAAGACCGTCAGCTTGGATCCACGTGCCCCAGGTAATCTTGCCCTCCCCATCAAGGAGGTACACCCGATATTCCGTCATGATTTCCCCCGCATGGCTCGCCCCTTGGCGAGACGTGCTATTCCGCGGCTGTCTAGCGACGGCAGATAAATCGTGCCTTAACAATAGTTTGGCGCTCGTAGCGCTCGCTTCCGCCTTCAATTGCCTTGCGCAACCGTTCCTGTCTTATTCTCAGGGCTTGGTGCGTCGAATCGATACAAATTACCTGCGAACGCTTGCCCTAAAGACGATCGAAGAAGCAGCTGCGGCTTCGCACCTCGGCCCAGTTCCTCGCACTCGTGGGCTTGCCCTCGCATTGGCTTGGCTTCGGCACGCCGCCACTGATGACGTGCTGCCGCTCTGGCCTTTGAAGAGCTTCTGGGAAGCTCTAAACACCAGGCGGACGCACGATCGGTGGTCAGCCGTCAATGCAGCAGCGAACGCTATCTACCTCGCTGTGGGAGTGGAGCGACCCCTCGCCGCGATCTCCGCATTCGAATGCCGATCGCGGGCATCGAGCTAATGTCTGCTATCGACCCATTGCGGACATTAGTGAGACCGCTCAACAACGCTCCGTTAGCGCCTACACCAAGCGTGACCACGAATGAGCAGAAGCCATGATTATCCAGTGCTTACATAACCTAAAAACATGACCGAAACTCCGCCGCCGCCGCCTATCCGCCCGCCCGCAAACACGGAGCTATTAGCTCCCGGTGCTGCGTATACGCGGGCCGATATAAGGCTTCTCTTTCCTATTCTGTCGAGCTTCCTCTCGATAGCCGCAATTCAGGACGCCGACGTTATCTTCGGCTCTGTAGATGAAGCTTTAGGGCTTTGGGAACGGAGCGAAGTAGGGCTTCAGAGCGCCGAGATTAAGGATCGGCTGATTAAAGAGGCTCTCAACTTTGATGAACGGTTTCCGGAGTCAAGTCCGCTGCGAGTTGCGGCTTGGAAGGCAGCGGGCGCGAACTGGCATGCCGAGTGTTCGATCACGCAGATCCTGAGCTTCCTGATTGATATGCCACCCTCCACTGAGGCTATCTAAGTCTCGGCGAGAGGCTTACCTTCCGCCCTCCTTTGTCGCGGGATGCACGAAATCACAGGTCTGCTTTCCACCCAAAGCGGACATCAGGAGGGCAGCGGCGCTTTCGCAACAGCCGCAAAGTTCTTTGCTATGACGAGGGGTAAGCCCTTCCAAGAAGCCGCTTCTGCCTTACGTCAGGCCCATGAGCCTGCGGTGCCTCTTGAACGTCCATCGGCCGATGTTGACCTCGATCGTCCGCAGGGCCGATCGGTTTACCGCACTGTGTGACGATTGCGGTTCCATCATCGAGCGCTCGGACGTGAGCCGATGGGCAAGGTCAGAGCCCCTGGCGTCAGCATGCGACCAGGCGGCCTTGGCGGACCGCTCCTAGCTCAACTGGATAGAGCGTCGGGCTTCGAACCCGAAGGTTGGGGGTTCGAGCCCCTCGGAGCGGGCCAGCCTCAATGTCTGTTTTGGGTGGAAAGCGGACATGACGATTGGAAGGTATTGGTCCCACCTGTGAGCTTCGGCGTTACGAAGGTCAGCGAAAGGACAGGTGACCTATATGCGGAATGAGACCTTGATGAAGGCGGGCGTAGCAACCGGCGCTGCCGTTGCCCTTGGAGCCGGTGCGACGGCGATTGCAAGGCGACGCGGCTTTAATCTCCGAGGGTGGGCGCTTTACAACTTCGCCAAACTCGTTGCGCCGAACCTCTCCGACCCGCGTGTGCTGAGGAAGACTATTCAGAAGGACCGGGAGACTGGCCCCGCTCGCCCACCTAAGAAGATGCTGAAGAAGATAGATTTCAGCGAAGGGATGGAGCACGGGCTGCTTGTTTTCCGAGCGACGAGGAAAGGCGGCGCAACTTCTGCGCTCAAGCTGCTCTATCTGCACGGTGGCGCATACGTGTTGGACTTTCAGGAAATCCAATGGAACTTGGTCGCGGGTTTGCTCGAACGCGTGGACGCTGAAGTCATCGCGCCGATATACCCGCTCGGACCAGAAGCGAGTTGGCGTGAAACCACAGGCGCGGTGAGGGCACAGTATCTCGCGGCAGTCGAGCAATACGGTGCCGACAACATCATTGTGATGGGGGACTCCGCTGGCGGAGGACTTGCCTTATTGCTTGCGCAAGCGATGCGCGACGAAGGATTGCCGCAGCCCAAGGCACTTGTTCTATTCTCGCCGGCTCTGGACGTCGCCGGACTCGGGGAAGACCAACCCGCGTTAGAGAAGCGCGACCCTGCACTCTCTCTGCGACTTCTCCACGAAATCGGGCCGATGTGGCTGAAGGGTCTCCCTGCTGATGACCCTCGTGTTAGCCCCTTGTTCGCAAGTCAGGAAAACCTTCCGCCAACAATTATATTTAGCGGCGACCGCGAAATCCTCCATTCGGATGCGCTTAGACTCAAACAGAAGAATCCGGCAGTTGAGCATCGGGCGTATCCCGAGATGATGCACGTCTTTCCTGTCAGCCCGCTGAGGGAGGCGAAGCAGGCGCTCGCTGAGGCAGCAGCATTCATTGAGCGCCACAGAAAGTAAGATTCGAGGTAGCCGGAACGTCCGCTCTGGGTCGAAAGCGGACATTCAGGCGGCGGCTGAACGGATGGCCGCTTTTCAGGCTTAGTCGCGATGACCGGACGGTCTCTTGGCGGCCAGCTCCGGTTGTTCGGCTAAGCGCCCTTGCCGGACGCTCCGGAGGACCTCCTTGGCTCCCGTGAGCCGACGTTCATTCAGCTAAGTGGCTAATGCCCTTTACAACCCGTTGCGGACATTCGCTTATGCGTTAGCCTGGCCAAAGACGTCTCGCCACAAACATCTTCTTTCCGCGGGAGGCAAGAGCGACCCCTGTTGAAGCAAACACTCGTAATTGGTACGTCGGACCTGGCATCTGTGTTTTTCGGCCTCGCGGCGGCGGAGCAGTTGCCTGCACGTCCGCGAGCACCAAACTGCCGCTCGTCACCAGAAGAAGACATCGCAGCTATTACGGCGATCTAGTGCAAATCGAATAATATAACTCCTTATTAACGCTCATCAAATTTGTTGATGATCGATAGCAAGAATGATAGCATTTCTGTTGTGCAAGCTTGGGAGGCTCTTGTGTCGCACGGAAGCACGATCAACCGTTGGAACGATTTGATTCTTTCGCTGCTGGAAGTTGCTACCAACGAGCCAAGCCTGCGAATGGGACCGCCTATGGTCGCTCGAGCTTTGGCTATGATCTACAGCGCAGCCTATCAGGCGTGGTCACCTTTCAGCGACAATGCGAAACCGTATCTGCCAGGAGGGCCTTCACGTCGTCCCCAGCCGCAAAGGACAGAGCAAAACAAGGCGGTAGCGGTTAGCTACGCGATATACAGAACCTCATTGGATTTGTTCAACCATCCAGTGCTGATTTCAATGTTACGCGAGCAGATGATTGCAATTGGATTAGATCCAAACGACGCCTCGACTAGCGGCAATGTGCCATCTGCGGTCGGAAACAATGCCGCAGCAGCGGTGTTAGCGTCTCGGCAGAACGACAATTCTAATCAAGATGGTACGATGGCCGGCAGTTCCAATCCGGGACAGCCTTATGGTGATTACACTGATTACAAGGCTTTCAACAATGCTGGCCTCGCGTTCGGCGCTACGTTGCGGCGCCACGTAAAAGACGTTCGCCGATGGCAGCCGCTAAGCTACATCGATCCGCTAGGAGGGGAGGTTAAGACTCCTGGGTACATCGCGCCGCATTGGGGCAATGTAACACCATTCTCGTTGACGACTGGCTCGCAATTCCGTCCTGCACCTCCAGCTGGATGGACGCCTGACGCTCCGAGTTTGGCGCTCAATCAAGCGTTTCTGGACCAAGCTCGCTATGTAGTTGAGGTCCAGAACGAACTTACTCTCGAACAAAAGATCATAGCTGAGTTCTGGGCGGACGGGCCGCGCTCATGGCTTCCGCCAGGACACTGGTGCGAAATCGCGGGGCTCGTCTCCAAGCATTACCGGTACAGCATCGATGATGACGCCAAGCTTTTCTTCGCGCTGACCAATGCCATATTAGACGCGAGCATCGCCACGTGGGAAGCCAAGCGCTTCTACGACTACGCGCGTCCAATCACCGCCATTCGCTGGCTTTATGCCGGGTTCAAAATCAATGCTTGGGCTGGGCCAGGACTGGGTACCAACCTTATCGACGGCGAGCGCTGGCGGCCATACCAGAAGGACACGTTCCCGACACCGCCTTTCCCTGAGTATACATCGGGTCACAGCGCCTTCAGCATGGCTGCCGCTGTGGTCTTGGCCGCTTACACCAAGAGTGATCGCTTCACACTGCAACACATTCAAGAAGTGCCACTTGCCGCTGAGCCAGAAATAGCTGGGCTACCTGTCACGCTTACCTGGAACAGCTTTTCGGAAGCTGCTTTTAGCGCAGGTGAGTCTAGGCTTTTTGGCGGAATTCACTTTTTCGAGGGCAACGTGCAAGGTCTTGAGCTAGGTAGAAAGGTGGGATTGGCCGCTTGGGCAAAGGCCCAAACGTACTTCGCTTAAGGTGCCCGGCCTCAGCTGAAATGTTGTCTCCACGGCGGCAACGCTTAGATTACATCTGGAAGCGGCCTGTCCGCTGAAGGCAATGAGCAGCCGTAGGGCCGGGAAGGCTAAGTAGCGCCCCTAGCGGACGCTCGACGGGATTGGGTGTCAGCCCGGAATCGGACGGCCGTTCATAACAAGAAATCAATGCTTAAAACGTTCGCCGCTCCAAGGCGTTGATCCTAGAGTAACTGCCGTCCACCTCCGCAGTTGCGGCCGGCCACCACCTAGAGGCAGGCGGCACGTCGCCCAGACTATTGAAACCCCGCCCCACGAGCCAATCGGCATACCGCACGATCATTTTGGCGCTCCGAGTCTGATCAGCGGGCGGAACCTTGATGACTTGCCAGATTGGAAAGTGACGGCTAATCACTTTCCAAGCCGGAAAGTAAAGGTTTCGAATTATGCAAAATGTCGCGATCGTGACGCTCGTCGTCATCCTTGGACTGATTGGCTGGCTGTCGCTCAAGGACGCCAGAGATTATCAAGAGTTCAAGAATGCGCAGGACGAAGATTCCCGGCTCGCCTTCTATCGGCGCTGGACGATCTACCCGATGCTTCTCTTCGGCTTCGGCGGGGCTGCGCTACTGGCCTGGCTTGGTCGAACCGATGCGCTGACCGGCCTTCCGAGCGAATTTGCGGCGGCTGCAGCCCGCTTTTCGAGCGCGCAAGAGCCGGCTGCGGCCGCAACTAGCGAAACGATGCTCGGCATGGCGCTCGGGATGACCCTTGGTCTCGTCGTGACCTTTTACATCTGGCGCGCGCGCCTGCGAGCGGCACGACGGCCGATCGGTGATATAGAGGCGCTTCTTCCGCGCACCCGCCGGGAAGTCCTCGCGGCCATCCCGCTGTCGATCAACGCGGGGATTAGTGAAGAGATCTTCTTTCGCGCGGCGCTCCCTATGCTGGCGTTCGTGGCAACCGGGTCCGTGCCCCTGTCGTTCGCCATTTCGATTGTCTCGTTCGGAATCGCTCACTGGTACCAGGGCTTCAAAGGCGTTCTCGCGACCACTGCCATGGGCGCGCTGTTTGCCTATCTGTACCTGTCGAGCGGATCTCTGTTGAAGCCGATCCTGATCCACATCCTGATCGATCTGGTGGCGCTTGCAATCCGCCCTGCCTGGTCGATCCGCATGAACCGAAAGCTAGTCTCCTCTCAAAAGGAAGTCGCGCTGTGAGCGTGTCCGACAAGAATGCCAACGAGGCGGCAGCGGCGCTCCGAGCGCTCGACGCCGCCAACCTCCGGCTTGCCGAACGCATGCGCTGGCCCCTTTGGCGGCATGCTTCGGCCGGTCTTCTCCTCGCCCTCATGCTGGCGGCGATTGCGCTTCAACCATCGCCCCTCGGCTTTGCCCTGTTCGGCGTGGCGATGCTCCTGACCCTCGCCATCGCTCGCGACGACAAGAAGCGCCATGGCATGTTCGTCAGCGGCTATCAGCGCGGCCGCACGGCGTGGGTCATGGCGGCAGTCCTGCTCCTCTTCATCGGCTGCGTAGTTCTAGTGCTTTCGCTGCCAGCCCGCTCGCTGGACGAAATCCGGCTGTGGCTGACAATGCTCGCGCTGTTCGTTGCCACGACGGGGCTCAGCCTAGTGTGGGAGCGGGTCTATCGCGCCGAAATTCAGCGGAAGTTGTCATGAAGGCAGCGCTCGACGATATGCTCCACGCGCCCGTGCGGCTGCAGATCGGCGCATTCCTGTTGCGCGCCGACGAGGCGGAATTCGCAGTCCTGCGCGAGCTCGCCGAAGTCAGCGATTCTGTTTTGTCAAAGCACCTGTCAGCACTTTCCGAGGCTGGCTATGTGTCCTTGCGAAAGGCCGCCCGAGAAGGGCGGCAACGAACTTGGGTCGCATTCACAGCGAACGGCCGGAATGCCTTTCGGGGGCATCTAAAGGCACTGCAAGCGATGATGACGGCGGCCGAGGCACAATCAAACGATTAACCAGTCTTCTCTCTGGGCCGCTTGTTTAGGCGTCAAGCGTGTCTCCTCGTCTCACATCCCCGATTGGCCCGTCAGCACACTTCGGTCGCTCTCGCTCTGGCGTGCCCTCTTGGTCACTTCCGCTCTGGGGCACCTGACTGGGCGTTCGTGTGAGGGACCGGAATTACAACTTTGCGGCCCTTGCGGCCTCAGAGCGGCCGCGACCACCCCTGCAAGCGGCTGTTCCTTCAGCCGCCCTTTCGCTCGCGTTGGAAAAGTTTTGCCGTCAGTGAGCATAGGACCGCCCAGAGGGCACCAATGCCCCATCCGGCGAGAACATCGCTCGGCCAATGCACTCCCAGAAAAACGCGGGTCATTCCAACCATCAGCGTCAAGATGATGGCTGCTCCCACGAGGTAGAGGCGGACCGCAACCCGTTCTTGGGTTCTCGCAATCAATGTCGCGAGGGTGAGATACACCATGGCCGAATTCATGGCGTGTCCGCTCGGGAAGCTGGTCGATGCCGCCTCAATGAGATGCGGAACGATTTCCGGACGAGGGCGGACGAAGAACGATTTGAGCGCCGCGCTGGCGCTCGCACCACTGGCAACCGCTGCCGCAACAAATGCGGCGGTCCTGCCGCTTCGGCTAACCACGAGAAAGCCCACGACCAGCACGGTTATCAAGGTCAAAACGGTGACCCCGCCGATCGCAGTGATGTCGAGAACGATCCGAGGAAGCCAGTGCGGACCGATCGGCGTTGCGGGGTCATGGGCGAGCCGCAAGCTGAGCAAAACAGTCTTGTCGAAAGCGAAGATGTCGCCTTCCAACACTTCTGACCCCAGCCAGAAGAGGGCCATTAGAGTGACCGCGACCGTCAGGAAGCTGAGAAGGACCTTGCTGTCGAGCCGATGAGGACCGCTGACAAGATCTGTCAGTGGCGACCGAGCGCATTTTCGCAAGAGGTCGCTGTTCGTCGGCTTCATCATCTGCCCACCTCACGACGACTGTTGCTGGCCTGCAATTCCTCAAGCGTCCTCACTGGGCAGCGACTTTCTCTTGCGGGTGCTTGCCAGCTCGCTGAGGGACTACGAGTATCAGGAGGAGTATTGCGCCAGCTAGGACGGCAGTGGCGAGTGGCCGGCTAAATTCCAGGCCGCCCTTTGCGACCGGTTTGTCGAGGAAATCACCGACGGTCGCGCCAAGTGGTCGCGTGAGAATGAACGCTGCCCAGAATAATAGGACCCGCGAGATCCCGGTTGTGAAGTAGAGCGCCGCCAGGACAGCGAGCGCGCCGCCGAACACCAGGGCAGCGCCCGAATAGCCGAGGCTTCCGTCGGCCACCCAATCGCCAAGCGCGGTGCCAAGCGTTTGCGAGAAAGTGATCGTGATCCAGTAGAAGGTCTCTGCTTCCGCCGTGGCGATGCGGTTGACGTCGACGCTGCCGAGCGCACGATGCCAGGTGAAGAGGGAGGCGAGGACGAGACCGAAGAGCAACAGTGAGCCGCCGGGGTAGCCGAGGCCGATCGAGCGGGTGGCGAAATCCGCCAGTGTCGTGCCGGCAGTGGTCGAGGCGATGATGGTCGCCCAGTAAAGCCACGGATTGAAGCGTCTCGCGCGGACCTGCAACGAGACCAGCGCGATTAGTAGAAAGCCGAAGATGGCGGTGCCGACGAGATAGCCGTTGAAGCCGCTACTGCCGGCGTTGGGCGTGGTCTCGCCGAGCCAAGTCATGCTGACAGCATCGCCGCCGGTCTCGCCAAGGGTGGTGGCGAGGACCTTGATGACCCAGAAGCCAAGGGTGACGGCAGGGACTTTGCCCACATGCCCTGCGGCACCATCAGCGACATCATCACGCATGTCTTACTCCTCGCAACCCCCGATCGACGACAAAGTGACGACAGTCGAAAAAGGCCATAAGCAGCCGCGTAAGCGAACAACATTTTGAGGTGAGATGAGGGAGACGCCAAAAATTTCGGAGCGACGGAGAACGCTGGGCGATATTTTCCCGGCAGTATTGGCAATCGCCTTTCAGGCCCTGGCCTGCGCCTATTTCGTTGGTGACGCGCTGCTAGACCAGAGTGATGCAGCCATGTCCGGCCCCGCTTCCATCTTCGAGATCATGATCGCCATGGCCTTGATGGCAGGGATCATCTTGGGGTCGGCTTACATCGTGCGCCTCATCCGTGAGGCCCGGATCCGCGAAGCCAGCCTCGAGATCGCGCGTGGTGCGCTGTCGCGCGTCCTCTCGCAGCGGTTCGTGGATTGGGGCCTCTCCGCTGCGGAGGCCGAAGTCGCCCTTTTCGCGCTAAAAGGTTGCACGGTCGCCGAGATCGCCACGATGCGGGCCGCAGCGCAGGGGACCGTGCGCGCCCAACTCAGCCAAGTTTATTCCAAGGCCGGTGTTTCGAGCCAGCCCATGCTGATGTCGTTATTTCTCGAAGACCTGATGACCGGCACGGACCTCCCGCTGCAAGCCTAAGCTTCAAAAGCCGATACATCCCTATAGCTCGAAGACCGGAAAGCTGCCGGAATGATATCGGTCTTGCCCGAATGTTCCTGTTAAGTTCTTTGAGGTCATGCGGCGAATCAATGAGGCATACCTGCGCAAACTAGCCTCGGAAGCGATCGAAGAGGCGGCAGCGGCTTCTCATGTCGTCCAGTCCGCCGCTCTCGAGGGCTGGCCCTTGCTCTCGCATGGCTTAGGCGCCGGGACGGAGACGATGTATTGCCTCTCTGGCCCTTCAAGAGCTTCTGGGATGGCTTGGTGAGCGAGCGCCCGCATGATCGCTGGGCAGCGGTCAACGCTGCCGCGAACGCTATCTACCTGGCTCTTGGAGCCCGACGAGATCCAGCGCTCATCTCCTTGTTCGAATGCAAACAAAGGCAGCCATGATGCCTGCTCTGGGTCGAAAGCGGACATCAGGCCGGCGGGCGTATGACGCGCCAATTAAGCTTCGCCGCGAATGCCGGACGGTCTCCTCCGGCCACTTTCAGCCGGTTAGCTTCCCGGTTTAGAGTCGTCTGATTGATTGCCTTCAAAGCGGGCCCGGATCTCGTCCTCGCCCATTCGTTTGAAGTTGCCAGGCAACCTTACCCGGCCGCGAAGGAAGCCAAGCCGCTGTTTCGGCTTCGGCGTCTTGTCACTTTCAGCGGCCTCATTCCTCATAGAGATTATTTACTCGCCGCGGATTGCGATCGCCAAGGGTGCACGGCGGCAAACAGCGATTTCCCGCTACAAGCTGCCGGTCCGCATTCGGCCAAATGCAGACCTCCGTGCCGGTTCAACCCAGTGCCCGTCAATGATGGTTAGCGGAAGGGCCAGACGTTCCATCCTGCTGCTGATGCCGCTCCGAACGGCGAACGGCGGAGGTTAGCGCTGCGGCGAGGACTTCTAGTTCAAAGGGTTTGCTCAAAATGGCTACGTCGGTCGGACGCTCCCCAATCTCCTCGGGATCGGCGTAGCCGGTGATCAGAAGGGCGGGCAGGTTCGGCAGCACTTGCCGGGCTTTGGCTAGGAGGTCCGTTCCGCTGAGTTGAGGCATGGCGTAGTCGCTCAGCAGGATGTCGATGTCGCGCCTGCCTTCGAGGATGGTGAGCGCTTCCGCGCCTGACGAGGCTTCAATGATGTCGTGGCCAAGCTCGCGCAAAAGCGCTGCCGTGGTCTCGCGCACCTCAGGGTGATCGTCGACAAGCAGGACTGAAAGCGAAGGCTGATCCTCGGCCAGCCTCATGGGCATGGAAGCAGTCGAAGGCTTGTCGTCTATCGAGGTCTGTGGCAGCCACAGGGTAGCTGTTGTCCCTGTCTTGCCTTCGCTGCCAATCGCGAAGGTGCCGCCGGATTGCCGCGCGAAACCGTAGACCATGCTGAGGCCGAGGCCCGTGCCCTTGCCGACCGGCTTGGTCGTAAAGAAGGGCTCAAGCACCTTGTCCGCGATTTCGGCCGGGATGCCGCTGCCCTGATCCACTACTTCCAGCTTGACGTAAGTGCCGGCTTCGAGGTTCAGCTTGTTCCCGGGGGCGATCTCCTGCGTGTCGGCGGAGATGGTGATGGTGCCGCCGTCAGGCATGGCATCGCGGGCGTTGATGACGAGGTTCATCAGCGCCAGTTCAAGCTGCGATCGGTCGGCGAAGGCGCACCAGCCGTCTTGCGGCAGGCGCCAGTCCAGCTCGACGAGCCCGCCGAGCGTGTGACTCAGAAGATCGTTCACTCCCTTGTGCAGGGAAAGGATGTCGACCGGCGTCGGCTGCAGCTGTTGCTGCCGGGCGAAGGCGAGCAGTCGCCGGACGAGCTCGGAGCCCTGGTCCGCTGCGCGTTTGGTCATGCTGAGGATCTTCAGATGCTCTTCACCAAGTCCTGCGCGACGTTCGATCAAGCCGATGCCGCCGAGTACCGCCGCCAGCAAATTGTTGAAATCGTGCGCGATACCGCCGGTGAGCTTGCCGATCGCGTCCATCTTCTGGGCGTGCACCAGCTGGCTTTCCAGGGCCCGACGCTCGGTGACGTCGGTCAGCGTTCCGGCAAATTCCAGCGGCGCACCCTTAGCATCGGTCAGTAGTACGGCCTGGTCGTGGAAATGCTTGTAGCTGCCGTCGGCGCAGCGCCAGCGATACTCCACCGATAGCTTGCCCGTTCGTCCGCGTTCCTCGACGGCGCGCAGCACGCGGTCGCGGTCGTCCTCGTGCAGCCGCTCGGCCCACATGCTCGGCTTCTGCAGCACTTCGGCGAACGGATAGCCGGTGATCGCTTCGAAACTGCCGCTGACGAAGGTCGGGCAGCGGATCTCGCAGTCGAGGGGTTCGAGGTAGAGGACGATCGGCAGCGACTCGATGATCGCGGCCTGCCGCTGCTCCGCGCGCCTGAGGTCCTGCTCCGCCCGCAACAGCTCCGCATTGGCGCGGAGATTGGCGTCGAGCAGCTCCTGCTCCTGCTGGGCCTTGCGCTCGATCTCGCGGGTCTTGGCGAAAAGGTCGACGAACACAGCGACCTTGGAGCGCAGCACAATGGGATCGACCGGTTTGAACACATAATCGACAGCGCCCATCGAATAGCCGCGGATAAGGTGCTCCGTTTCCTTGTTCACCGCCGACAGAAATACGATCGGAATTCGTTTTGTCTGATCGCGGCTGCGGATGATCTGGGCGGTCTCGTAGCCGTCCATGCCGGGCATATAGACGTCGAGCAGGATGACAGCGAAATCCCCCTTGAGAAGGTGCCGCAGCGCCTCCTCGCCGGACCGCGCGACGACGATCTCTCCAACGTCCTCCAGCACCGTTTCGATGGCGAGCAGGTTGCGCTCGTCATCGTCGACAACGAGCACCCGAGGCCGCTCCCCACCGTCATCCGCTTGCGGCGGGGTGCGGGAGTCGGCGATCCTATTCATCGTACCTGGAAGGGGCAAATTCACTCGGCTGCCTCGACCACCTGATCACTGTTCGGTGCGACCTCCCGGCCGCGCGCGACCCACACGCGGAGCAGCGCGAGCAGAAGCTCGATATCGACGGGCTTGGCGATGTAGTCGGATGCGCCTGCGTTCAGGCACTTCTGCCGGTCGCCCTTCATCGCCTTCGCCGTCACCGCGATCAGCGCTACGTCGGCAAGCTGCGGTCGGGCCCGGATCTGCTGCATCGTCTCATAGCCGTCCATTTCCGGCATCATGATGTCGATCAGCGCCGCGTCGATGTCCGGCGTCCGCTCAAGAATGGCGATGCCCTCCCTCCCACGTTCGGCGTGAAGAACCTCCACACCGTGGCTCTCGAGCACGCTGGTGAGCGAGAAGATGTTACGGATATCGTCGTCGACGATGAGCATCTTCGTGCCGGCCAGCTGCGGTCCCTCCTGAGGCGCCGCGCCAAGGTTGTTCGGAGGAGCAGAGCGCTTCTTCGGCTTCTTGGCTTTGGCAAGAAGGTCGCGGAATACCCCGCTAAGTTCTTCCTGATTGGCTGGCTTCTCGGTGACGCCAAGAGCGCCGAGCGACTTGGCCGATTCCCGCCGATCCGCACCCGAGATGACGTGGATCGGCAAGTCGCGGGTATCCGGATCATGCTTCAGGAGGTCGAGCAGCACGAAGCCGTCGATGTCGCTCAGGCCCAAGTCCAGCGTGATTGCATTCGGCTTGAGCTTGCGGGCCATGGCCAGACTCCCGGCACCGGCGGTGGAGACCACCCCCTTCAGGCCGTTCTCCCGAGCTAGGTCGAGCAGAATGGCGGCAAAGGTCGGGTCATCCTCGACGATCAGCACGAAAGGATCGTTGCCGAGTGTGTCGCGATCGTCCTGCACCTCAAAGGGTGCCGGCAGCGCTGTCGGCACGCTGGCCCCGCTATTCTCGTAGCGAGCGCTGCTTCCGCCCTGGGTCGACGGCAATTGGACGGCAGCCATCGGCACGAACAGAGTAAAGGTCGACCCTTCGCCCGGCTTAGAGCGAACTTGCAGCTCACCGCCGAGCAAGCGGGCGATTTCACGGCTGATCGACAGGCCAAGACCGGTACCACCATACTTCCGACTGGTGGTGCCGTCCGCCTGCTGGAACGCCTCGAAGATCAGCTTTTGCTTGTCCTCCGGAATGCCGATACCCGTGTCGGTCACGGCAATTTCGATGGCTCGCTCGCCCTGCCGCAGTACTGGGTGGTTGGCGCTCCAGCCACCCGTCGCCGCACGAACATCGAGGGTGACGCTGCCGCGCGCCGTGAACTTGAAGGCGTTGGATAGCAGGTTGAGCACGACCTGCTGGAGCCGCTTCTCGTCGGTGCGGATCGCCTCGGGCAGCGAGTCATCGAAATTGACGTTGAAGTCGAGGTTCTTGTCCGCCGCGAGCTGGCGGAACGTGCGCTCCATATGCTGCTTGAGGCTCGACATCGGCAGTTCGCCGACCTCGATGCTGACCGTACCGGACTCGATCTTCGACAGATCGAGGATGTCGTTGATAAGGCTCAGCAGGTCCGAACCGGCGGAGTGGATGGTCCGAGCGAACTCGACCTGCTTGTCGTTGAGGTTGCCCTGCTGGTTGTCGGCCAGCAGCTTGGAAAGGATGAGGAGCGAGTTCAGCGGGGTTCGCAGCTCGTGGCTCATGTTGGCCAGGAACTCCGACTTGTACTTGGAGGTGAGCGCCAGCTGCTCCGCCTTCTCCTCGATGGCGCGGCGGGCCATGTCGATTTCGATATTCTTGGCTTCGACCTGCTTCTTCTCGTTCTCCAGCAGCTGCGCCTTCTCCTGCAGCTCCTCGTTGGTCGCGTGCAGCTCTTCCTGCTTGGTCGTGAGCTCGGTCTGGCGCGCCTGAAGCTCCTGGGTCAGCAGCTGCGACTGCTTCAGGAGGCCCTCGGTGCGCATGGTCGCAGCGATCGTGTTGAGCACGATACCGACCGATTCCATCAGCTGATCGAGGAAGCTCTGGTGAGTTTCGTTGAACTCGTTGAACGAGGCGAGCTCGATCACCGCCTTGACGTCGTCCTCGAACAAGGCGGGAAGGATGTTCACGTTCGCCGGAGTCGCATGGCCCAGGCCCGAACCGATGCGGATGAAGTCGGGTGGCACATCCTTAAGGAGGATCGGCCGCTTGTCCGCCGCTGCCTGGCCAACGAGACCTTCGCGAAGGCTGAATTCCTTGCGCAGGTGGTCCGGCCCTTCCGCGCCATAGCTGGCGACCAGCTCGAGCTTGGTCTCCTCGTCCTCGCGCTTGGCGACGTAGAACACGCCATATTGCGCATTCACCAGCGGCGCGAGTTCCGACATGATGAGGTTCGACACCGTTGCCATGTCGCGTTCACCCTGCAGCATGCGGCTGAAGCGCGCGAGGTTGGTCTTGAGCCAATCCTGCTCCGCATTCTTCAAGGTCTGTTCCTTGAGGTTGCGGATCATCTCGTTGATGTTGTCCTTGAGCGCGGCCATTTCGCCCGAGGCTTCAACGGCGATGGAGCGCGATAAGTCGCCCTTGGTCACGGCCGTCGCCACGTCGGCGATCGAGCGCACCTGGTTGGTCAGGTTGGCGGCAAGCTGGTTCACGTTGTCGGTCAGGTCGCGCCACAGGCCGGCGGCGCCCGGCACTCGGGCCTGGCCGCCGAGCTTACCCTCGATGCCGACCTCGCGGGCCATGTTGGTCACCTGATCGGCAAAGGTCGCCAGCGTGTCGATCATGAAGTTGATCGTTTCCGCGAGCGCCGCGATCTCGCCCTTGGCGTCCACCGTCAGCTTTCGCTTGAGGTTGCCCTGCGCCACCGCCGTCACGACGTCGGCAATACCGCGCACCTGGTTGGTAAGGTTGGTCGCCATCAAGTTGACGTTGTCGGTCAGGTCCTTCCACGTCCCGCCGACGCCCGGCACCTGCGCCTGACCGCCGAGCTTGCCCTCCGTACCGACTTCGCGGGCCACGCGGGTCACTTCGGACGCGAAGCCGTTCAGCTGATCGACCATCACGTTGATGGTGTTCTTGAGCGCGAGGATCTCGCCCTTCACGTCCACCGTGATCTTGCGCGACAAGTCGCCGCGGGCGACAGCGGTGGTCACGTCGGCGATGTTGCGCACCTGGCCGGTAAGGTTATCGGCCATGAGGTTGACGTTGTCGGTGAGGTCCTTCCAAGTGCCGGCGACGCCGCGCACCTGCGCCTGGCCGCCGAGCTTCCCTTCCGTACCCACTTCGCGGGCCACGCGGGTCACTTCGGAGGCGAAGCTGTTGAGCTGGTCGACCATCGTGTTGATGGTGTTCTTGAGCTCGAGGATCTCGCCCTTCACGTCGACGGTGATCTTCTTGGAAAGATCGCCCAGCGCCACGGCGGTGGTCACTTCCGCGATGTTGCGGACCTGACCGGTCAGGTTCGCGGCCATGGCGTTGACGTTATCGGTAAGGTCCTTCCAAGTGCCGCCGACGCCCGGGACCTGCGCCTGGCCGCCGAGCTTGCCCTCCGTGCCCACTTCGCGGGCGACGCGCGTCACTTCGGAAGCAAAGCCATTGAGCTGGTCGACCATCACGTTGATGGTGTCCTTCAGCTCGAGGATCTCGCCCTTCACGTCGACAGTGATCTTCTTCGACAAGTCGCCGCGAGCCACGGCGGTGGTCACTTCGGCGATGTTGCGGACCTGACCGGTCAGATTGCCGGCCATCAGGTTCACGCTGTCGGTGAGGTCGGCCCAGGTGCCTGCCACGCCTTCGACCTGCGCCTGGCCGCCGAGCTTTCCTTCCGAACCCACTTCGCGTGCCACGCGGGTCACTTCGGACGCGAAGGAGTTGAGCTGGTCCACCATGGTGTTGATGGTGTTCTTCAGCTCGAGAATTTCGCCCTTCACGTCGACCGTGATCTTCTTGGACAGATCGCCCTTCGCCACAGCGGTGGTCACCTCGGCGATGTTGCGCACCTGGCCGGTGAGGTTGCCGGCCATCAGGTTCACGCTGTCGGTCAAGTCGGCCCAGGTGCCACCGACCCCAGGCACCTGCGCCTGGCCGCCGAGCTTTCCTTCCGAGCCTACTTCGCGGGCCACGCGGGTCACTTCGGACGCGAAGCCGTTCAGCTGGTCCACCATCGTGTTGATGGTGTTCTTCAGCTCGAGGATCTCGCCGCGCACGTCGACGGTGATCTTCTTGGAAAGGTCGCCGCGCGCCACGGCGGTCGTCACTTCGGCGATGTTGCGCACCTGGCCGGTCAGGTTGGCCGCCATCAGGTTCACGTTGTTGGTGAGGTCGGCCCAGGTGCCCGCGACGCCCGGCACCTGTGCCTGGCCGCCAAGCTTTCCCTCGGTGCCCACCTCGCGGGCCACGCGCGTGACCTCGGACGCGAAGCCGTTCAGCTGATCGACCATCGTGTTGATGGTGTTCTTGAGCTCCAGGATTTCGCCGCGCACGTCGACGGTGATCTTCTTGGAAAGGTCGCCCTTGGCGACGGCGGTGGTCACTTCAGCGATGTTGCGGACCTGGCCGGTCAGATTGTCGGCCATCAGGTTCACGTTGTCAGTGAGGTCCTTCCACGTGCCGGCGACGCCTTCCACGCGTGCCTGACCCCCGAGCTTGCCCTCCGTGCCGACCTCGCGCGCCACGCGCGTCACTTCGGACGCGAAACCGTTGAGCTGGTCCACCATGGTGTTGATGGTGTTCTTCAGCTCCAGGATCTCGCCTTTCACCTCCACCGTGATCTTCTTTGACAAGTCGCCGCGGGCCACGGCGGTGGTCACCTCGGCGATGTTACGCACCTGGCCCGTCAGATTGGTAGCCATGGCGTTCACATTGTCGGTAAGGTCCTTCCAGGTACCGGCGACGCCGCGCACGTTGGCCTGACCGCCGAGCTTGCCTTCCGTACCGACTTCGCGGGCCACGCGAGTCACTTCCGCCGAGAAGGAGCCGAGCTGCTCGACCATGGTGTTCACCACCTTGCCGATGCGCAGGAATTCGCCGCGTAGAGGCCGCCCGTCGATCTCGACCGTCATGGTCTGCGACAGGTCGCCCTTGGCCACCGCGCCGATGACGCGGGAAACTTCGGCGGTCGGCTGGACCATGTCCTCGATCAGCTCGTTGACCGAGCTGATGGCGGTGTCCCAGCCGCCGCGGGCGTTCTTGACCCGCCCGCGCTGATTGATCTTGCCTTCCTTGCCGACGACCTGGGAAAGACGCTGGAATTCCTGCGCCATCTCCTGGTTCAGCGAGACGACCTCGTTGAAGAGAGCCGCGATCTCCGCGTCCGCTCCATCGGCATCTTCGGGCATACGAACGGTGAAGTCGCCGCGCCTGAGCGCACGGAGGGCGGTGACAAGCTGGCGGCGATCAAGAAAGTCGCGAGGGGCTTGAACGTTCACTCTCTACTCCGTCGGAGATACTGCCAGCACCGGCCAAGGCGCGCCCCAGCCGCGAACGGGCCTCATAATACCAATTTTCGCTAACGCGCGGTGAAATATGTTAGTCTGAAAGAATGGCTCGGAGGGTTGGCGGGAAGCCGCTGCCGCTGCTAGCGGCTCCCCAGCGTGTACGAGAAGGGCCGATTTCTTTTCAATGCCTGCAGACGAAGGTCTCAAGCGTTTCATCTCGACCAGCTTCCGCTCGGTTTGGTCGTTGGAGCTTCTGCTGTTCCTGAAGCGCCGTCCGGGCGCCTATGGCCGGGAAGAGTTGATCGCCGCGCTTTGCGGAAGCGAGCTGATCGTCCAGCAGGCGCTCGACTGGCTTGTCGCGGTGGGCCTCGTCATTCTCGATGAGCAAGGGCGAGCAATCTATCATCCGGCAACTCCAGAGCTTGCGTCACTGGTTCAGCGGACCGAAGAGCTTTACGGGCGCAAGCCGGACGCGGTTCGCCGCTTGATCGTCGCGGGTGCAGCCCCCGGGCTCACCGCCTTTGCCGATGCATTCCGTTTCAGGAAGGACTGACGTGAACGATCTGGCTGCCACGTTCGTCTATCTGCTCTGCTTCGCCACCAGCAGCGCCTGCGCCTTTCTGCTTGGCCGCAGCTACCGGCGAAGCCGAGCCCGCCTGTTGCTGTGGAGCTCGCTCTGCTTTGCCTTTCTGGCATTCAACAACCTGCTGCTGGTGATCGACCTCGTTGTTCTGCCCGGGCCTGGCATCGACCTTCGCCTCGAGCGTCTGCTTACCTCTCTCGCTGGGGTCGCCATTCTCCTGTTCGGGTTCATCTGGGACCTTGGGGAGGAGGCATGACCCTGTACGACTTCCTCGCGGGCATGCTTGCGGGCGGGTTCTTGATCGCGGCCGTCTTCTTCCTGCGCTTCTGGCGTCAGACCGGTGATGGCTTGTTTGCCTCATTCGCGGGCGCCTTCGCGCTTCTCGGTCTCGCGCAAGCTTTATTGACGCTCGGCGGCTTCCCGGCCGAAGAACGCAGCTGGATCTACCTGATCCGCCTTTCGGCCTTCCTGCTCATCCTAGCTGCCATCTACTCGAAGAATCGCTCGCAGCCTGATGCATGACATCTGCACGGTGCAATGCACCTTTGTTTGGCGACAGTACAAGATCGGCGAACCCGCATTTTCCTTGTCGGTCGCTTGTGATTGAACGTTTGTTTTTGAGCAAAGCCTCTGAGCCTGAATGTCAGGACTGAGTTCCTCCGTACTTCAGCGCTAACTGTACGATCGTCGACTTAAGTGCTTCCTTGCCCAGAAGCTGCCGTTCCGCTTCCGGCCACATTCGGACATTCAGCGACCGAAGCGAAGAAGAGCCAATGAAGAAGGGGCAAGGAATTGCTCCGCCCGGACGTATGAAAGAAGTTTGGGTTTGAGGAGCGATCCATCCCCAAGAGGATACGCCCTTGTCTACTACCATCACTTACACGCTCGCGGTTACAACCGGCAGCCTGCCCGCTGCTCCCTTGCTTCTCGGCGCGGGGGCCTGAGCCATGAGCGACTACCAGGCCGACCGCACCAAGGTGTCCGTCGATGTTGCCGGCGGGGTCATTGAGGGTGAATTCAACGGCAAGCTCAATCGCACCCATGAGGTGATCGAACGCCGGGTCATGCTGCATGGTGGCCTGTCCAGCTGTGTTCGTCATGAACCCATGATCCCCCCGAGCGCTACCGGCATGCTACTGGACGTTCGCGCATTAACGGAACGCTACGAGAGCCAGCGCCTTCCGGGCCAACGGGACCTGATGATCCTGTTCACGGTGCGGTTTTCGCGGGCCGACACGTTCCATGCTCAATTCGAAACGGCTCGCTCGTTCGCCTGGACCAAGCTCTGCGTTGAGCGGCGCCTTGCCGTGGTTCTGGTCCAGCATCAGCCGGGGCTCAGCGGTTATGTGGAAGGTAAGCCGCACGTCCACATGCTGATCTTTAGCCGCGAGCTTCACGACAGCAACTTTCTAGGCTTCACCGATCTGCTGAAGGGCCCGCCGAAGGCCATCCTCGCTGCCGAATGGGCGGCTTGGCTCGCAAAGCTCGCCTGACCCCGTCCTCCCTGCCGCCATTCTCCCCCGCCGAGCCGACAAACGGGGGAGCTGGCGCGCACCTCCAATCCAAAGAAGAGTATTCCATGAAGACCGTTATTATCGACATCGAAACCGTCCTCGACGAAGAGGCTGCCGAGCGCTGCAGCTATGTTCCTATGGACGAGTTCGCCCCGTTCCCCCTGCACCGCATCGTGTGCGCCAGCGCCTTGTCTGTCACGACAAGCGCCTCGGGGCAGCATCTCTACGCTCTGGAGAGCTTCTCGCGCGGAGGGATGAGCGAACGCGGCATCATCATGTCGCTTGAGGCGGCGGTGGATGACGCCAGCGTCGTGGTGAGCTTCAACGGGTGCCGTTTCGACCTGCCGGTCCTGCTTACCCGTGCGATGGTCCATGAAGCGCACGTACCTCGCCTCATCGATCTCCAGAACCGGTCGCGGGTGGGCAAGCATGTCGACCTGTTCGACAACCTGAAGCGCGATGCGGCGCCCGTCAGTCTCGCCCAGCTCTGCGCGCCGTTCGGCATCCCGGTGAAGCAGGAGCCGACCGCCAGCGTCGCCGAGCTCGTCGCCCAAGAGGATTGGGCTGCCCTGAAGCGCTACTGCCAGACCGATGTGGTGGGCTGCTGGCTGGCCAGCCTGTTCTGGGGCAAGGTTCAGGAGCCTGGCTTCGCTCGCGCACGCTGGCGGGAGTTCTCCATCTGGGCGGCCCAGAACGCCAGCGAGTACCCGAGCCTTGCCGCGTTTGTGAACGTCCCGGAGCCGCCGCGCCACGCGTATCCGGCACGCGGCCTCGACGATTTCAACTTCTAGGAAGGAGCGGCGGCATCGGCGGGATGCCGCAGCTTCCGCGTCAAGCAAGAGGCTGGAGGAGAAGGTGCTTCGGCAATGATGCCGAAGGAAAAGAATGACAAACCAAGACATGCACGACGCGACCCTCAGGAACTGGATCATCTGCGAATTGCCGGATGGCCGGCGCTTCCTAGCAGGCAAGGTGTCCGGCGACCGAAAAGGACACTTTCGCGAGGGCACCTACATCACGACGTCGCTAATCGTCAGCCCTGTCGAGACGATCGCCGACCACAACGTTGTCGACACGCTAAACGGCCGTTACCTGCTTAAAGAGCGCAATACCGCCGACGACGTGATCTTCGCCAAGCTCAACGCCTGGTTGGCGCGGCAGGCCGCCCCACCGACACTGCTCCAGGTCCTTGCCACCCGAGACATCGACCTCTTCGCTGCCTTCGTGCTCCGTGGCTTCCGGGCAGCCACGGCTGAGGCGGCCTGGCGCACCAAGGAAGCCCAAACTAAGAAAACGCACCCCGGGAAGATATCATAAAATAATCCTTGCAAGAGTCGTCTCATCGTCTGATATCGAGGTGTCAGGAGATAAGACGATGACACGACACATGCAGGAACGGATGAACCAGCGCGGGATCGTCGGCGACATCGTCGCCCTCGTAGCCCAGTTCGGGGATTGGAACGGCGATCGCCTCGTACTTGACCGCAAGGCGTTGAAGAACGCGGTTCGGTCGCTGGACGGTCTTCGGGCAAAGATGCTCAAGGCGCTCGACAAGGGTGGAGTCGCAGTGGTCGAGATCGACGGTCGGCAGATCACCACCTATGCCCTTCGGAACGGCTGCACTCGATGATCAGACCCTTTTCAGCGCAGATCGCCCACCTTGCGTGGCGACACGGCTTGAGCGGCGACGAGGCGGTGCTGCTAGCCGCAGGCCTCGGCCTTGCAAGTTCGATTGGCGTGACCTTCCAGCAAGCCGGGAGCACACGCGGCCTACTTGCCGAAGTGGCTGGCAGCCTGCGCCCTCGAGACGATGCTGACGGTCTGGCCTCGGCAAGGGAGTGGCTGCGACATCCCTCGGCTCCTTACGAGCTTTTTGACAGCCTTGATGGGAGCGTGGAAGCGCTGCTGGAATCCACGGCAGGTCCCATGGACTGGGATGCGGAGCTCGACGCATTGCTCGAAGCGGCGAGCTACAGGGGGCCTGTCATCGGAATGCCGGTGGCCATAGCAGCGGCAATGCTTGATGTTCTGGCGCTCCCAGCCGCAGGTAATTGTGCTTGCACCTTCGGACCCACCGCCACCATCGCTTGGGCTCTCTCGGAGCGCCGCCATGTGAAGTTCTACGCGGGCGATCCAGACACCGCCCGCCTTTTCTCGATGTTTGCGGCGGCGTCCGGAAGAGACTTGCTGGTCGATCGGCGGAATCCACTGGATGGGTCATTCGCTCCGGTCCAATCCGAGGTTGCCAGCCGTGACCGGCCTCCTCTTGAGGAGGTCGATCACCTCATCTCGGTTTCTCCATTCGGACAACGCGTGCGCAACATCGACGAGACAGTCGTTTCCATTGAGGCATTGCAAGTTCAGCGTCTTCGCCGTTTCGCACGCAAGACGTTCCTTACCATTGTTCCTGATGGGTTTCTCTTCAGGGACAGCCGCAGCGAAGCGGATGTGAGGCGTGATCTCGTCGAGACGGCTGCCGTCGAAGTTGAAAGCCTTCCCGCCGGCGTGTTCGGGCGATCCCAAGGGATCTCCACCTCCTTGGTTCGCGTCCGCGAGAGCAAGGGCGGGAAGCCAGTTCGCTTCCTCGACGGTCGCAACATGCGGTCTCAGACCACCGGGAAGATCCAGGAGCGACTGTTGATCCAGCACCTCCAAGACTGGCCGCAAATGCGGGATCACGAAGATCGGTCGGCCATGGTCCCGACAGACACGATCGCCGCGAACAACTTCGTCCTGATGCCGGACCGCTATGTGCGGCCAAAGGCCCTGCAGACCATTCAGGATGCGGTTGCTGAGCTTCCTCAAGTGGCGCTGACGGACGTTGCAACCATCGAGCGGGGGAAGGCTCCGCGGCCTACGCATGAAGCCGAAGGTGAGCCAGCGCTGGTCTGCCTCGAGCTTGCTCCTGGCGATATCCAGGGCGGCTTTGTCGGGAAGCCTCGGAGAACAGTGGCCTTCTCGGCCGACGAGGCTCAACGTGCCAGGAACGTGGGTGTGAGGCCCGGCGACATCCTCGTGAGCATCAAAGGCAACGTCGGAATTTGCGGGATGGTGCCCGAAGCGGCTCCGAGCCCAGAGGATGAGGAGCCGTGGATCATTTCTCAAAGTCTTGCCATCATCCGGTACCGTCCCAATCCGCACATTCCCTCGCCTGAAATCCTCAACGCGGTTTTGACGGCGCCTTGGGTACGGAGAGGGCTCGAGCGACTTGCGGGCGGATCGACAGTCCGGACTCTCTCCATGAACGATCTTCGCAAGATGGAGATACCCGTGCTTCCCGCAGCCCAGCTGGCGGCGGTAGGCAAGGTCCTCGACCAGGTTACGCAGGAACGAGAAGAAGTCGCAGAGCGGCTTGCCTCGATCGGCAGCTACCAACGCCGAATCTGGGCGAAACTCTGGGGCATGAACCCCGACAAACAGGACCATTCTCTGTATGCTTAATCGCGAAATCCGTAGTCAGGTCGACCGTCTTCGTGACGCCCTCTGGTCCGGGGGTGTGTCGAACCCGCTGACCGGCGTCGAGCAGTTGACCTATCTTCTCTTCATCCGCCGGCTCGATGAAATCCAGTCGCGGGAAGAAGCCAAGGCGGTGGCTCTCGGCCGCGACGTCGCTCGCCGCATCTTCCCAGACGGCAAGGACGGGCTGGAAACGCCTGGCTTTCGCGATGGCGGTTGCCCCTACGAGCTAATGCGCTGGTCGCGGTTCAAGAACGAGAAGCCGGAGCGCATGTTCGAGATCCTCGACAGCCACGTCTTCCCATTCGTCCGCACGCTTGGCGGCGCGGAGTCTGTCATGGCCGCCCACATGAAGGGTGCCCGACTGGCTTTCACCCGGCCGGCGTTGCTCGACAAGCTGGTGCAGGGCCTCGACGCCATTCCGATGGATGATCGCGACACGAAGGGCGACATCTACGAATACCTCCTCTCGATGATCGCCTCGGCGGGTGAGAACGGGCAATTCAGGACACCCCGCCACATCATCGAGCTGATGGTCCGCATGATGGCACCCAAGCCCACCGACACCATCTGCGACCCGGCGGCTGGCACTGCGGGGTTCCTGATGGTGGCAGCGGAATACCTTCGCGCCACCCATCCGGAGATCTTCCGTGACGCCAAGCTTCGGGATCACTTCGAGACAAAGGCTTTCACCGGCTTCGATTTTGACGAGACGATGCTCCGCATCGGCGCGATGAACTTGATGCTGCACGGTATCGAGGAGCCACGGATTTCTTATCGGGACAGCTTGGCCGAGGACTCAGGGGACGATGCCGGGTCTTATTCCCTGATCCTTGCCAATCCACCCTTCGCTGGCAGCCTAGATCATGAGAGCTGCGCCAAGGACCTGCAGCGGGTGGTCAAAACTAAAAAGACTGAGCTTCTATTTCTGGCGCTGTTCCTGCGAATGCTGAAGACCGGCGGCCGAGCCGCGGTGATCGTGCCCGATGGGGTGCTGTTCGGCAGCTCAACCGCGCACAAACGTATACGCCACACGCTGGTCGATGATCACAAGGTTGAGGCCGTCATCAGCCTTCCGGCAGGCGTATTTCGACCATATGCCGGCGTTTCCACTGCCATCTTGATCTTCACCAAGACAGGTCGCGGGGGCACCGATCATGTTTGGTATTACGACATGACGGCTGACGGTAAGTCACTGGACGATAAGCGAAATGACCTCCTGCCCGAGGAACTACAGGGTCCATGCCCGACGCGACCCCTGGCCGATGAAGAGCTAGCAAAGAACAACCTACCCGACGTCCTTGCCCGCTGGGCTGTTCGCGATGGCATCGAACGGAGCCGTCCTCGCACTGCGCAGAGCTTCACGGTCTCACGCGATGAGATTGCAGCGGCGGACTATGACCTGTCGATCAACCGCTACAAGGAGGTTGAGCACGATCGGGTCGAGCACGACCGACCGGAGATAATCCTTGCCGAACTGCGCAAGCTGGAGGGTGAGATTGCCGCAGGGCTGACGCGGCTTGAGGAGATGCTTGCGTGAGCTGGCCAATCGTTCCGCTGGGCGATATCGCCGAGATCGAACGTGATGGAGTCGCGCCCGAGGAGATTTTGCCCGGCACCCCTTACCTCGGCCTCGAGCATATCGAGCAGGGCGGCCGAATCCTGTCGCGGCAGCAAGTGGCTAGCGGTGAACTCGCGAGCACTAAGTTCCGCTTCAGTTCGGACCATATCCTCTACGGCAAGCTCCGCCCCTATCTGGCAAAGATTGCGCTGCCGGATTTTGCCGGGATCTGCAGCACCGACATTGTACCCCTCCGTCCAGGCGAAGAGGTCAATCGACAGTATCTAGCGCACTTTCTGCGGCAGCCCTCAATGGTCGGCTATGCGGCATCCCGTGCAACGGGCGCCAACCTACCGAGGCTCAGCCCAAAGGCGCTGGCGAAGTTCGGCGTTCCATTACCTCCGCTGCCCGAGCAGAAGCGGATCGCGGCAATCCTCGACAAGGCGGAAGATCTCTGCCGTAAGCAAAGCTCATTTCAGTGCCAGTTGCGATCCATTGTCGCAGCAGAATTTGAGCACCGCTTCTCGGCGCCCCATTCCTGGCAGCCGCTAGGGGAAGTTGTAGTTGACACACTCATCGGTCTCGTTCGAGGAAGCGAGGAGTTCGGGCGCACCTTTGCCATCCCTTACGTTCGCATGGATGCAATCTCTACAGATGGCGCCTACCTGCCGGAGAAGGTCCAGAACACTGAAGCAAGTGCGGAAGAGTTGTCGCGCTATGCGGTTGTCGAGGGCGACTTGCTGTTCAACACCCGTAACTCACGCGAGTTAGTAGGCAAGAGTGCCGTTTATCGTGGAAGTGGCGCCGTGGTCTTCAACAACAATATCATGCGCATTCGCCTCCGAGACGGTTGGAATTCACGGTTCCTCGACTCCTATCTACGCTCCAGTAAGGGCCGTCAGCAGCTTGAACAGCGAAAGAGCGGAACCACCAGCGTCTGGGCAGTCTACTGGTCTAAGCTCCAGACGTTGCCAGTTCCCGCCGTGGAGCCGGAAGAGCAAGCCAACTTTGGGGAGTTCGCCGACGAGGTGCATGCCCGATTGACCATCGGTGCCAAACGGCAGACCTACCTCGACAATCTCTTTGCCGCTCTTCAACATCGTGCCTTTCGCGGGGAGCTTTGAGGAATGAACGAAGAGCGCAAAATCCTGTCGGTTCGGGCGGGTGAGCGCTTCGGCGACGCGACCGCGCCAGCCACTCCGCCCAGCCAATTCGTCTTCGTTGCAGCTCACCCCTTCCTGCACGAACATGCCGCCATGGCCGAGGCGCTCGCGATCGCCGATCCGCGCGGCTCGGCGATGCGCTCGCGGCTGGGGGTCGAGGCGATGGTGCGCTGGCTCTACGACCATGACGCGAGCCTCCGCGTTCCTTACGAGACTAGCCTCAACGCACTGACAAACGAGCCAAGCTTCCGGCGGCTGGTCGGCCTGATGGTCGGGACTAAGATCGACCTCATCCGGAAGATCGGCAACCGTGCTGCTCATCCGGGCGCCTTCGGCGACAGTCAGGCCATCAGCGCCGTCCGAGAGCTGTTCCATGTCTGCTACTGGTTCGCCAGCCACTACAGCCAGCAGCCACCGCCGCCCGAGCTTGGCTTCTCCGCCGACCTTTTGCCTCGCAACACCATCGCGGCCCCGACCGACGCCGCCGCCGCCGCCGCCTTGCAAGCAGAGGCCGCTCGCCATGCTGAAGCCCTGGAGAGGGAGCGCGCGGAGCGGCTGCGGGATGCTGAAGGAAGGGCCGCGATCGAAGCCGAGCTCGAGCGCCTCAAGGCCGAATACACGGCACTTCGGCAGGCGAACTCACAGGCCGACGCCCGCCACGACTACAATGAGGCGCAGACCCGCGATGAGTTCATCGACCTGCTTCTGCGGGAGGCGGGTTGGGCGTTGACCAGGCCAGGCCGGGACACCGAGTTCGAGGTGACCGGCATGCCCAACTCGGAAGGGCGTGGCTTTGCCGACTACGTGCTCTGGGGCGCCGATGGGAAGCCGCTCGGCGTAGTTGAAGCCAAGCGCACCCGAAAGGATCCCCGCGAGGGCAAGCAGCAAGCAAAACTCTATGCGGACTGCCTGGAGAACATGTTCGGGCAACGTCCGGTGATCTTCTACACCAACGGCTACGACCACCACATCTGGGATGACAAGCGCTACCCACCGAGGCCGATCAGCGGCTTCTTGACCCGTGACGAGTTGGAGCTTGTCGTCCAGCGGCGGTCTAATCGGCTGCCACTCGCCACGGTGCCCACCAACCGCGACATCGCTGCTGGCGGCGGACGGAACTACCAGGAAAAGGCGATCCGAGCCGTCACCCACCGGATCGAGGACCATGATCGCGGCGGGGAGCACCAGCGCAAGGCACTGCTCGTCATGGCCACGGGCTCGGGCAAGACGCGAACGGTGATTGCGCTCTCCGACATCCTGATGCGGGCGAACTGGGTTAAGCGGGTGCTGTTCCTGGCTGACCGCGTCCCGCTGGTCCGGCAGGCCGCCAACGCCTTCAAAAAGCACCTTCCCGACTGCGCCACGGTCAATGTCTGCCTTGAGCCGGCGAATGACGGTCGCGTGTTCGTGTCGACCTACCCAACGATGATGAACCTGATCGAGAGGTCACGGGCCGACGGGCGGCAACGGTTCGGACCCGGCTACTTCGATCTCATTGTCATCGATGAGGCGCACCGCTCGGTGTATCGGAAATACCGTGCCATCTTCGACTGGTTCGACGCTCCGCTGGTGGGTCTCACAGCGACACCCAAGGACGAGGTGGACCGCAACACCTATCAGCTCTTTGAACTGGAACAGGGGGTGCCGACCGACGCCTACGACCTGAAGCAGGCGGTGGCTGACGAATGGCTGGTCCCACCTCGCGCCCGTGACGTCCCGATGAAGTTCCCACGAGAGGGCATCAAGTACGACGACCTCTCCGATGAAGAGAAAGACGAGTGGGACGCCACCGAGTGGGGCGAGGATGGTCCGCCTGACAGCGTGGACCCGTCGGCGGTGAACGACTGGCTGTTCAACCAGGACACCATCGACAAGATGCTCGAGCAGCTGATGCGGGACGGGCTGAAGGTCGACGAGGGGGAGAAGCTCGGCAAGACCATCATCTTCGCCAAGAACCACCGGCACGCCGAATTCATCGTTGAGCGGTTCGACGCCAACTACCCTCACCTCAAGGGGCAATTCTGCCAACTGATCGACAATCAGGTGCGCTATGCTCACCAGCTGATTGATCGCTTCTCTGACCCCTCCGACACGCCGCAGATTGCTGTGTCCGTGGACATGCTGGACACCGGCATCGACATTCCCGAGATCCTGAACCTCGTCTTCTTCAAGATCGTCCGGTCCAAGTCGAAGTTCTGGCAGATGATCGGCCGGGGCACCCGGCTTTGCCCCGGCATCTTCGGCGAAGAGAAGGGCGATGAAGGCGCCAAGCGCTTCTTCTACGTCTTCGATTATCTCGGCAACTTCGACTTCTTCAACGCTCAAATTCCACAGGCAGATGGCAAGCTTGCGATGCCGCTTGGCGAGCGGCTCTTTAGGGCCCGGGTAAAGCTGCTGGGTCTGCTGCAGCCTCGGGAGCATGGCGGGCCAATCGTCAAAGAAGAGCCAGAGGCGTTCGAAGGCGCCGAGCTTGGTCTCTATCGGTCGGTGAGGGACCATCTGGCTGCGGAGGTCGCCGGCATGCCGCTTGAAAACTTCATCGTTCGAAGCCAGCGCCGATACGTCGAGAAGTTCCAGCGATCCGAAACATGGCAACGGCTAAGCCAAGAAGACCAGCACGAGCTTGCCGAATACCTGTCCGGCCTACCCACCAGCGTCATCGACAACGACGTCGACGCCAAGCGTTTCGACATGCTCTGTCTCCGCGTCCAACTGTCGCTGCTTCGGGGTGAGCCGGTCGAGAGGCTGCGCCGCCAATGGGTTCAGCTGGTTCACGCCCTGGAAGCCAAGGAAAGCATTCCTGACGTCGCCAAGTTGATGGTTCTGATCCAGGAGGTGCAAACCGACGATTGGTGGCGAGATCTTACGCCCGAGATGATCGAGCAGGCCCGCCGCAAGCTTCGCGGCCTGATGAGCCTCATTGAGCCTGGCGAACGGGTGATTGTTACGACGAACTTCACCGATGAGATCGGAGACACACGCGAGATCGCGATTGGCGACTTGGGGGACTCAGAGGCGCTGGCACAGTTCCGGCGCAAGGCGCGGGCTTACATCGAGGCTCACCGGGACCATCTCACCCTGGAGCGGCTTAGGCAGGGCCGCCCTCTCACTCAGGCAGACCTTGATGAGCTCCAGCGAATGTTCGAGCATGCGGGGGTTGCCGGTGCCAATGATTTCGCCCGCTTTCGGGCTCACGATGGCCTGCCAGCCTTGATCCGGTCCTGGGTAGGTCTCGACCGCAACGCCGCGAAACGAACCCTGAACGACGCGCTGGATGGGTCCGTGCTGAGCGCCCAGCAGCTCCACTTCCTCGACCTGATTATCGACCATCTCACCAGCGCTGGTTCGATGGACCCGGCATTGCTCTACGAGCCGCCCTACACCGATGAGGCGCCGAATGGGGTTAGCGACGTCTTCGACCTGACGCAGGTACAAAACCTTGT
This sequence comes from Sphingomonas kaistensis, assembly GCF_036884275.1. Lineage (NCBI taxonomy): Bacteria > Pseudomonadati > Pseudomonadota > Alphaproteobacteria > Sphingomonadales > Sphingomonadaceae > Sphingomonas > Sphingomonas kaistensis. Next base: position 359,924 of record NZ_CP145607.1, read on the forward strand.
TTCGGCAATCCGAGGGCTCGAACCACGATACGCTGAGAAGGCCTGATCCGATCCACGGCTGACCTGCCTCAGATCGAAAGCCGTCTGCAATTACTCGCTGGTGTCGCTTTCGACATCCGGCTGTGCGTTGACTAAAATTCGATCGACTTCTCGTGCAGGCGTGACCCACACGATCTCCGATGGGTTCATCTCTTGTGCGTCGACCAGCGTGGCCGGCTTCAACTTGCTTGGTTCTCTTGGCAAAAGCCCATGCCCCGACCAAGTCGGATAGCCACGCCATTGCTCACCCTTGGTCTCGAAGGCCAGACAGGCCTCCTCTTCAAGGTACGAGAAGAAGCGAATCGGTAGAGCCTTGGGTATCCCGCCGCCCTCGGCGATCCAGTGCTCCAGCCACACCTGCATCCTGTAATCCTCGGTAGCGACATCAGGCGAACCCACCGCTGCGAGCTGCTCGCGATGCCTTCGTCGCGCTACAGCCCGCATGGCGCGTGAAAAGCATTCTTCTGATGAAGGTGCATTGTAGAGTGTCAGCCATGCAAGCGGCGGCACCAGCGGCTCAACAGGCACGCCCGAAGATCCGAAGGGATCATCTTCGAAGGCGCGCCTTGCTTCTTCCTGGGTATTCAGCATCGTCTTCAATGCGGTGAAATCGAGAAACGAGGGCCAGGATCCGGCGAGAATGCGTCTTTGGACGGACGCATAGGAGCCGTCAGTCGAAGCAGCGGCTTCATCGGTCGGCGCAGCCGTCGTTCGCCGTGGCCTCCCAAAGTAGGCCCGAACGTCCACCCCAGGTGGCAGAGACCTGCGCCAATCGGCGGCGCGGCTCGTCTTGGGAGCGCCATGGGGGTGAAATTCCGTGATAAAGCGTCTCAGAGCCCAACGAGCGCCGAAGGCGAGCAGCTCATGAAGCCGATGCTCCCCTCCGAACTGATGAAGCGCCTTCATCTCGTTCGCACCAAAGTGATCATTTACGGCGACCATCAGCGGCCACCCCGGTCCGATCGCCGCCTTAGCCGCAACGTTCTTCTTCATCTCCTTCATTAGCGCCGAGGCGGCGATCAGGAGGCCTCCAGCCTGCACCTGGTTGACCTCAACTGCCCAGGCTCTTCGATGCGCTTCGATGTCGCCGATGAACATGGGTCTTTGTCGAGCCAAGTGGCGTGCTCGCGATTTCAGCTCCCCCGAGTAGGCGTAATCCATGTCAGGACGAAGTTGAAAGCTGCCGACGGCCACAGCTTCAAGCCAGCTAGCCAGGTCTGGACCTTGGCCAACCAGCCCGAAGATAATCTTTGCCACCCATCTAGATACCTCATCGGAGTCTTGGTCCTCCGCCAAGACGTCCATGAGCTTGCGAACTTCGCTGATAGCATCTGGTCCTTCGACCTCCCACATCTTGCGGAACGCGGCGATGAGATGGTCTGGCACGATCTCGTGCAAAGGCGCTTCGAGCATCAGTTCGCTGCCTCGGAATGTGCTTCACTTTTGGGGTGCCAAGCTTCCTGGCACGCCAGACGCGCTCGGCCGTTCTGGAGCGCAGACACGACGTCGCGCGTCCTGCGACTCCATATTGTGTGACAAACACTTGTCTGAGGACCGAGAAGCGGGTGACAAATCCCACCGTTCGACGGGATTTCCGGTGACAACTGGCTCGATCTATTGTGACAGACCGAGCGCTTCTCTCGTGACCATTGAATTTGCGCAATAACGTAAAACTGGACACCGAGTTTTACTTTTGCGGGCGGCTGTGCCGCCGGGCGCCGGCTAGGGCCGGCGGGGCCTTCATCGCCGCTCCGACGGCGACTACGGCAGTTAACGAGATCAGGCACTTCAATCCTCCCCAAGAGCCTTGGGGCGAGCCTGAGCTCGGCATAGTACGATATTCGCGATCGCCTGCTCCTCGTCCGCTGTAAGGCAGCACAGATCGGCCCACCCGATCTCGAAGCGCGTGTGAAGGCGGCTGAGGAAATCTGCCGATCCAGCATACAGGCCGCTCTCTTTGTGGGCCGCCCGGGTCCGTTCGAGCTCCTCGAGGGCGTGGCGAACGGCGGCGAGTTCGGCATCGACCATCTCCAGCTTAGCCAGTGGGACCGCCAACGCCGCCACCAAGGCGGTGACCTCCTCGCTGAGCTTGATCCGCTTGAGCAGAAGGGCACCGGCGCGATCAGATGGATAGGGAGTGTTCAGCTTGGGATTGTGAAGACGGCGCCGGGCGTCCTCAGCAGACTGCCCGGGATGCCACCCAGCTCGGACTTCCTTGAGACGTCCAATTTGATCCATGATCTCTCCAAGCTCGTCGCCAAGCTCTTCAGCGACTTTCGCAACGAGATCTCCCAGCAGGTGAGGTGAACGCCCAGAGGATTTCTCGACAATCCCGCGGATGAGATCGTGGGCGTCGTGGTTCGAAAAGACTTCATGCTTCATGTTCTTCTCCAGCAGCGACCTCTCGCAATCGTGCGTAGCCGGTCGTTGTAAGGCGGACCCAAAAGGGTTCATCGATCGCGCAACCCTTAGATGCGCACTGCCCCAGCTTCTCGCGCACCCGTGTCGCGGAAGGCCTCGAGATCACGAAGGTAGTAAAAGACCCGGCCCCCGACACGGCGGGGCCGAGGCCCGCATCCTTTGCCGCCCCACGTGGCCAACGTTCCTGGAGCTAAGCCCAGGAACCGAGCCGCATCTGCCCTCGCGACACGACCATCCGGAAGCACTCTCACGCTAATCTGCACAACGTCCACTGGACTTCCCCCGATTTCTACCGATATAGGTAATAATAAGTGATCTGGAGGCGAACAAGCGGAAATATGAAAGGAGAGAAGATGACCGAAGTAACGGCTAAGCGGGCAAGAGGCCGACCGAGGAGTACGCCCAGCGAGGGGAAGCGCTACTCCATTTCCACGAATGTGTCGGCCGACACTCGCACCAAGCTCGAGCTTTCAGCAGACCGCAACGGACAGTCGCTCGCGAAAGAGGCGGATGATCGAATTCGCCAGTCGCTGCTTGACGACGAGGCGCTTGGAGGTGGAGCCACAGCGCACGCACTGCGCACCCTTGCAGGCGTGATCTGGCATATCGAGAAGAAGCACAAAAAGTCGTGGGTCGAAGATTATTACACTGCTCTCGCGGTCCAGACTGCCTTGGCGCAGTCGGTGTCGACGATTTTCGCTCCGAATCCTCATCAGCTTGACGAGTTCGTCCTTGTTGACCTCGTGGATCGACCTGGCTTTCACGTCCCTGCGAAAATCTCTGAGCAGGTCAAGGAGCATGAAAGGCTTCGCGAAGCCGCAGTAATGCTTGGTCGCTCGGTCGGGCTCGGAACGATTGTTAAATCGAAGCTTGGCAAGGACACGTCGGGTGGCGCTTAAGTTCAGCAAGCTGAGTGGGCGGGCCATCTCCGCTCTCGTGCCGGGGGGCAAGATCACTGAACACGGCATCGTCGCTGAAAAGACTAAGTCAGGCGATGTGCGCTTCTCCATCAACGTGATGGTGGATGGGCAGCGCATCCACCGCGTCGTCGGCAAGGACAGCGAGGGAGTTCGGCGTGGTACCGCTGAACGCCTCATTGAACAGCTGAGAACTGAAGCCCGCGAAGGCCGCCTCAACCTTCCCGAGGGTCGGAAGCTCCACCGCACCTTCGCTGAAGCCGCCACCGAGTACGTAAAGCGGATGGAGGCGACCGACGGCAAGGACATGAAGAACAAGAAGCGGCACCTGACGCAGAGGCTTGTCCCGTTTCTTGGCAGCACTCGGCTCGACAAAATCAGCCAGCACAAGCTGAAGGAATACCGCAAATCCCGCTCGGACCAGGGTGCGGCGGCCGCGACGATCAATCGTGAACTATCCACGTTATCCCACCTGCTGAACCACGCTTCGACAAAGGATTGGGGGTGGATGAGCAAAGCGGACCTTCCCGAACTGCCCAAGGAGAAGGAAACCCGTAAGCGGATTAGGATTCTGACGCCCGAGCAGCGTGTTCGCCTGCTTGAGGCTGCGGCGGCAGACCAGAACCCGCGCGTGTGGCTCTTCGTCCTCTTCGGGCTGAACGCCTCCATGAGGCACTCAGAGATCGTGCAGCGCCGTTACGACGAGGTCGACTTCGACAGCTGCAACATCTGGATCGACAAGGCCAAGGCCGGTGAGCGGCAGCAGCCGATCACCCCAGCGTTGAGGGACGCTCTTCTTTATCAGCGCGACATGGAAGATGACCCGAACGGATGGATCTTCCCTGCGATGCGGCCCGGCACCAAAACGGGGCACTGTCGAGACATGCGGGGTCCGTTCAAGCGCGCCGTCATCCGCGCTGGCCTAAATCCGGCCTACTGCACGCCCCATGTGATGCGGCACACGGCCATCAGCGCACTTGCGATGGCCAAGACTGATGTCCCAACCATCCAGAAGATCAGCGGGCACAAAACGGCTGCGATGGTGCTGCATTACGTTCACCTATTCGGCGATCATGTCCACGACGCGATCAACGCGCTGAACATCACGGTCCCCGAATCAATTACACCAGAATTACACACGCGAACGCGAGGTTGACCTACCTAGGGAATTGGACCCAACAAAATTGGTTGGATCTGAATACCTTAGAAGATGGTGGAGAGGGCTGGATTCGAACCAGCGTACGCTTGCGCGGGCAGATTTACAGTCTGCTGCCTTTAACCACTCGGCCACCTCTCCACGAGGTCAGGCCGGGCGCCAATGCCGCCCGGCGGGGTGCCTGTCAACTTCAGTGTTCAGCGGCGAACCGCTTCTTCCAGCCGGCGGACGCCAAGCCCGAGCGATCGCCCGTCGCCGTCGGGAAGCAGGACGGGGGCCAGTTTCTCGGACCCCGGCACGTCGCGCCCGACCAGAAAGGCCGCGCCGGTGCGCCCTTCGCCCGATGCGGTGCGATAGGCGGCATTGAGCGCGATCACCGGCACGAACAGCGCCTTGCCCCCCGCTTCATACGCCCGGATCGCGCCGCGCGGCACCACCAGTTCATGGCTCAGCACGGTTTCCCCAAGCGGGCCGAGTTCCGGAATGGCGATGGTGCTGGCCGCCGGCCGGGCAAAGAAGCCGGCCAGCGCCGCTTCCTGATCTTCGCCGCCGTTGATCGTCACGGTTTCCAGCGCGATGGCCCTTGCATGGCCGGTACCGCCGTTGCCGACCAGGATGTCGATGCGCAGCCGTGCCTCGCCTGGCGTGAACAGGATTTCGCGTACCACGAGGTCGAGTTCGATCCAGCCGCGCAGGCGGGTGCTGACGATCCCGCCGGACTTCGCGGCCGGAACGGGCGGCGACGGCGGCACGGCCGGGGGCGGAGCACCGATCGGTGCGCGCAGCCGGGTGGTGACGAGACCGGCCGGGCGCGGGGCTTGCGGCGGCGCTTCCGGAGCGGGCGGCGGGGCGGCAGGCGGCGTGGGGGCGCGGGGCGGTGGGGTGAAGTCCGGCTCGGGCGACGCCCGCTCGAACGCCCGGCCCGCAGGTCCGGCCAGGACCGGACGCCGACGCTGGCGAAGCACCAGCGCCAGGGCGATGCCGCCAAGCGCCGCGGCCAGCAGCCACGGCCACCACAAGGGCTGAGACGGCGCCGACGTCGCGGTGCCCGGCTGGCTGACGGTGATCGGCGGCAAGGGCGCGGCGGCCACCGGCGGTGCCGGGGTGATCGGCGGCAAGGCGCTCGGCAACGACGTCGGCGCCGGCTCGGGTGCAGTACCTTGCGGACGCGGGGCCTCGGCATCGGGTTCCGTAGCTACAGGTGCCGCCCGCGCGGGTTCGGTGGTGCGAGCGGTGTCAGGCGCGGGGCGATTGGCGGTCGCCGGGGCCGGGACGGCTCGCTCGGTCGGGGCGGGCGCCGTGCGCGGAGAGTCGTTGGTGCTCGGCGCGGGTGCCTGCCGGGTTCCGGGCAAGGCGAAGTCGCGTAGCTGCTCTGGCCCGACGGTGCCCTCGCGCGGCGCCGGTGCGGGGGTCACGACATTGGCGGGCGCCGCATTGTTCTGCGCCGCGGCCGGCAGGCTGAGGCCAAGCACAGCGCCGGCAAGAATGAGGTGGGGAAATCGCGTCACGTGAGGGGCGCTACAGGATCGATGCTGAAGGAGGGATGGCCAGCCTCTAGGCCTCCCCTCCCCCAGCGGCAAGCATGACGCCGTGTTACCGGGCGTCGACCAGCACCAGCTCGGCGTCCTCGTCGCCGGTGATGACGAGGCTCGTCTCGCCGGTGATCGCCACCCCGTCGCGGGCTTGCGCGGCGACGCCGTTGATGCGGACCGGGGCCGAGGGCACGAGGTACAGGTGCCGCGCGGGATCGGCCACTAGCGTGATCTCGCTTCCGCCCTTCAGCGTCGCGCCCATGATCCGCGCGTCGGCATTGATGGTCAGCGCGCCGTCGCCTTCCTTCCCGCTGGCAAGCAACTGGAACGCGCCGTCACGGGCTTCGCGCGGGAAGGGCATTGCGCCCCAGCTCGGCGCCGCGCCGGGCCGATCGGTCTCGATCCAGATCTGGAACAGGGTCGTGTCCTCGTCTTCGAGGTTATATTCGGCATGGGTGACACCGGTCCCGGCGCTCATCACCTGGACGTCGCCGGCGCCGGTGCGGCCCTTGTTGCCCATGCTGTCCTGGTGCGTGATCGCGCCGGTGCGGACGTAGGTCACGATTTCCATGTCGCGGTGCGGGTGCGGCGGAAAGCCCGACTTGCCCGCGATCTTGTCGTCGTTCCACACGCGGATCTTGCCCCAGCCCATGCGGCCGGGATCGTAGTAATTGGCGAACGAGAAATGGTGGCGGGCGTCGAGCCAGCCGTGGTTGGCGTGGCCGAGCGAGGCGAAGGGGCGGATGTCGATCATGAACGGCAATCTGGGACGGCGCGCATGGGCGCTCAAGTGTCAGCCCTGTAACCGCAGGCTGCGGTCATAAAGCGCGGCTTTCTCCGCGTAATGAAGCGCGCTCGCCTCCAGTATCCGAAGCTCGGCGTCGCTGAGCGCACGGACGATGCGAGCCGGCGCGCCGATCAGGAGGTGCCCGGCTTCATAGACCTTGCCTTCGGGCACCAGGGCGCCCGCGCCGACAATGCAGCGCTCGCCGATCACCGCCCCGTTCAGCACCCGCGCGCCCATGCCGATCAGCGCGCCCGCGCCCACAGTGCAGCCGTGGAGGATCGCCTGATGGCCGACCGTCACCCGGGCGCCGACCGTCAGCGGCGCGTGGGGATCGCTGTGGCACACCGCACCGTCCTGGATATTGCTTTCCCGCCCGATCAGGATCGGTGTGTTGTCGGCCCGGATCACCGCCCCGAACCACACGCTGGCCCTTGTCTCAAGCCGGACATCGCCGATCAGGTCGGCACTGGGGGCGACCCAGCTTTCGGGTCCGAGGGTAGGGCCGACGTCGTCCAGGGTATAGCAGGGCATGGCGAAAGATTAACGAAAGACGCTTTCGCACGATAGTCAGGCTTTGCCACCGGCCCCGGACACGCTAGCGCATCGGTCGATGCCCGTATTTCTCGACGATGGCGGCGAATGCGGCGCCCTTATCAAAGCGCGCGACTGGTCCGACACCCTCGGCCCGGTCGAAAAGTGGCCGCAAAGCCTCAAGGCCGCCACCGGCCTGCTGCTCCGTTCGCCCGTGCCGATAGTAATGCTGTGGGGCGACGATGGCATCATGCTTTATAACGACGCTTATTCGGTCATCGCCGGTGGGCGCCATCCGGACCTGCTCGGAAGCAAGGTGCGCGAAGGCTGGCCGGAGGTCGCCGACTTCAACGATCATGTGATGAAGGTCGGCCTCGCCGGCGGCACATTGTCCTTCCGGGACCAGGAACTGGTGCTGCACCGGCACGGGCGTCCCGAGAATGTGTCGATGAACCTCGATTATTCGCCGGTGCTGGGCGACGACGGCCGGCCCGCCGGCGTGCTCGCCATCGTAATCGAGACCACCGCCCGTGTCGCCGCCGAGCGCGCGCTGCAGGCCCGGGCCGAGCGGCTCGATCTGTTCGATCGCCTGTCGCGGGCGATCAACGACCTTGCCGCCCCGGACGAGATCATGGCGGTCACCGCGCGCCTGCTCGGCCAGTACCTCAAGGCCTCGATCGTCGCTTACGCCGACATGGAAGTGGACCAGGACTCCTTTACCATTCGCGGCAACTGGTCGGCCGAAGGGGCGCAAAGCATCGTCGGTAGCTACAGCCTCGACACCTTCGGCGCGACAGCCGCGCGAAGGTTGCGCGGCAACACGCCGCTCGTCATCCGTGACGTCCGCGGCGAGCTTGGCGAAGAGGAAGGCGCCCAATTCCTGTCGATCGGCATCGAGGCGACAGTCTGCATGCCTTATGTCCGCGCAGGCAAGCTCGCCGCCTTGATGGCCGTACATCAGAACGTCCCGCGCGACTGGACGGAGGACGAGCAGGCGCTGGTCGCCGAAGCCACCGAACGCAGCTGGGCGCATATCGTCCGGGTCCGTTCCGAAGCCATTCTGCGCGAAAGCGAAGACCGCTTCCGCAATATCGCCGATCAGACCCCGGTGATGCTGTGGGTCACCGACGAGACGGGCTATTGCACCTATCTCAACAAGACCTGGTACGATTTCACCGGGCAGGACGAGCATGAAGGCGAAGGCTTTGGCTGGCTGAACGCAGTGCATGCCGACGACCGCCCCCAAACCGAACGGGCCTTCGTCCAGGCCAACGAAGCAAACGCGCCTTACGAAATCGATTTCCGCCTGCGCCGCGCCGACGGCAGCTATCGTTGGTGCATCGACGCTGCCGCACCACGCTTCGACGGGTCGGGCAAGTTTCTCGGCTATGTCGGTTCGGTGATCGACGTCGATGAGCGGCGCGAGAATATCGAGCGCGTGCGCCGCAGCGAAGAGCAGCTTCGCGCGGTGATCGACCAGATGCCCGTCGGCGTCGCCATCGCCCGCGTACCCAGCGGCGAGATCTTTCTCTACAACCAGGCACTCGAAGACATGCTTGGTCACCCCAGCCTGTCCGAAAGCGCCGAAACCTATCACCGCTATGGCGGGATCGACGATCAGGGCCACTCGCTGCCCGCTGAACGCTACCCTCTGTATCGCGCGGCAAAGCTCGGTGAGACGGTCACCGACGATGAAATCTGCTACCGCCGCCCCGATGGCCGGGAGATCACCTTGCTTGCGCAGGCGGCCCCGATCCTCGACGATGACGGGCGGGCGGGCATCGCGATTGTCGCGCTGCAGGACATTTCCGAGCGCAAGGCCGCCGAAGCGCATCAGCACCTCCTGATCAGCGAACTCAGCCACCGCGCCAAGAACCTGCTCGCCATCATCCAGAGCATCGCCCAGCAGACCTTCCGCGGCGAGGACAGCATCGCCGCCTTGCTGTCCCGGTTCGAAGGGCGTCTCGGCGCCCTGTCGGCGGCGCACGGCATTCTCACCCAGGAAAAATGGGAGTCGGTGCCGCTCCGCCGCCTCGTTTGCGACACGTTCACGGCCGTCCGGGCCGACGACGAGTGTTTCATTCTGGACGGGCCGGACCTTCTGCTGCCGCCGAAGGTTGCAGTTAGTCTCGCCATGGCCGTCCACGAACTCGCCACCAACGCCACCAAATATGGCAGCCTCAGCCAGCCGGGCGGGAGCGTCACGATCACCTGGTCGAACGAGAACGAGCGGCTTCGGCTCGACTGGAAGGAACGCGGCGGGCCGCCCGTCATCCAGCCGAACAAGCGCGGCTTCGGCACCCGGATGATCGAGCGCGGCCTCGCCGCCGAACTCGGCGGCACCGCGCGCATCCATTACGAGCCCGATGGCGTCCGCTGCGAAGTGGACGCTCCACTGCCAGCGCATGGCTGAACCCGCGCCTCGGGTTCTTCTCGTCGAGGACGAGCCGATGATCGCCTTTGCGCTTGAGGACATGGTGATCGAGCTTGGCTACGACGTGGTCGGCCCGGCCTTCCGCCTTTCCGAAGCGCTGGAGTTGGCCAGCCGCGAGGAATTTGCGGTGGCGGTACTGGACGTCAATCTCAACGAACAACGCAGCTATGCCGTCGCCGATCTGCTGCACGAGCGCGGGATCCCGTTCCTGTTCGCCACCGGCTATGCCGAAGGCGGCGTCGGCTGGAGCCGGGACGCGATGGTGATTGCCAAGCCCTATAGCCGCGCCCAGCTCGCCAAGGCGCTAGGCGACCTGCTCGACTGATTGTTGCAGGCCGGACGGCACGGTCTCTCGTCCGGGTTCATCGCGCCGCCCGCGCTCCTATATCGGTCCCATGCTGACGGTCTGGTTCGATGGCGGCTGCCCGCTCTGCCGACGCGAAATCGCGCTGATGCGGCGGCTCGACTGTGCCAAGCGGATCGCGTTCGTCGATGTGTCGGCGGGCGCGCCGTCCGACTGCCCGGCCAGCCGTGACGCGCTGCTTGCCCGCTTCCATGCCCGCGAGGGCGACCGGATGCTCAGCGGCGCGGCTGCCTTTGCCGCGATGTGGCGCGCCATTCCGTCTCTGAGACCATTGGGCGAAGCCGCGCGCTTTCCCCCGCTGCTGGCGCTGCTCGAACTTCTCTATCGCGCTTTCCTGCGCGTCCGGCCTGCACTCCAACGGCTTGCGCCATGAGCGGGGACGAAAGCCGCCCCATCCCGCGTGGCCGCTTTGCCCGCGCCGGGCAGTTCGGACGCCTCGCCGGCGGGGTGGCCGGGGGCATGCTGGCCGAAGGCGCGCGGCGGCTGGCGGCGGGCGAACGGCCGAGCGGGCGCGACCTGCTGCTGACGCCGGCCAACATCACCCGCCTCGCCGACCGCCTCGCCCACCTGCGCGGGGCGGCGATGAAGCTGGGGCAGATGATCAGCCTCGACAGCGGCGACTTCCTGCCCCCCGAACTCAGCGACATTCTCGCCCGGCTGCGCAGCAACGCCTTCCACATGCCGCCGCAGCAATTGCAGAAGGTGCTGGAAGCCGAATGGGGCAAGGACTGGCGCCGCCGGTTCAAGCGATTTCAGGCCCATCCGATCGCCGCCGCGTCGATCGGGCAGGTCCATCGCGCCGAGACGCACGACGGCCGGGTGCTCGCGATCAAGGTCCAATATCCGGGCGTCGCCGAAAGCATCGACGCCGATGTCGACAATGTCGCCGCCCTGCTGAAGGTATCGGGGCTGCTCCCCACCGAACTCGACATTGCGCCGCTGCTTGCCGAAGCCAAGGCGCAGCTGGCGCGCGAAGCGGATTACGTCCGCGAAGGGCAGCAGCTCCGGCGCTACGGCGGCTTGCTGAAAAATGCACCCGAGTTCGTGGTCCCGACGCTCGACGAGACGTTCACCACCTCCCGCGTGCTGGCGATGAGCTTCGTCGAAAGCAAGCCGATCGAAGCGCTGGACGAGGCGCCGCAGGAGATCCGCGACGTGGCGATGACGCGGATCGTCGGGCTGGTGTTGCGCGAACTGTTCGAGTTCGGGGTCATGCAGACCGACCCCAATTACGCCAACTACCGCTTGCTCGACGATGGCCGCATAGCGCTGCTCGACTTCGGCGCGGCGCAGGATGTGCCGGCCTCGATCAGCGAGGGCTATCGCACCCTGCTCGGCGCGGCGCTGGCGGGGGATGCGGACACGGTGAAGCGCGGCGCGGTGGCGGCGGGCTTCATTGGACAGGCGGTTGCCGACCGGCACGGCGAGGCGCTCGACCGGATGGTGAAGGTGGTGCTGGCCGAATTGCACAAACCGGGACCGTTCGACTTCGGCGACCGCGCGTTCCTGACCATCATGCGCGAGGAAGGCGTGGCGATCGCCGCCGACAAGGCGAACTGGCACCTGCCCCCCGCCGACCTGTTGTTCGTCCAGCGCAAGATCAGCGGCACCGCCCTGCTCGGCGCGCGGTTTAAGGCCAAGGTCGACGTCCGCTCACTGGTTGCGAACGCACTCGCAAACTAGCAGGCGAGGCCAAGACCCCGCCCGCCAGCGTCTTACATCACGCCCATTTCGCGCAGCAGCCGCTGCGCCCCGTCGACCTTGTCCATCGTCCACAGCATGAAGCGGCTGTCGACGTGGATGGTGCGGTTGATGGTCGGGTCATATTGCCAGTCGGCCACCACCCCATCGAGCGTGCCGTCGAACGCCAGGCCCACGAATTCACCCTTGGCATTGAGCGTCGAGGAACCCGAATTGCCGTTGGTGATATCCACCGTCGACATGAAATCGACCGGCAGCGTGCCGAGCGCCGGGGCAGTCCAGCGGCCGTAATCCTTGGCCTTGATCAGATCGATCGCCTTTTGCGGCGCGGCGAATTCGCCCTTGCCGGTCTGCTTGGCGACGAGCCCTTCGGCGGTGGTGAACGGCGTCCACACCTGCCCGTCGACCGCCTTGCCCGTCACCTTGCCATAGGTGAAGCGGAGCGAGCCGTTGGCATCGGGATAGAGCGTGCGCCCCTTGGCTTCGGCGAAGGCGAGCATCCCGCGCATATAGGCCGACCGCGCCGCCTGAAGCTGACCGGCACGGGCCTTGGCTTCCGCCTCGCGGGCGATATCGCGCGGATAGGAAGCGACAGCAAGCTGGATGAACGGATCGGTCGAGGCTTCGAACTCGGCCGGGGTCTTGTTCAACCAGGCCAGCCGGGTCGCGGTGTCGCCGAGCTTGGTGTCGGCATAGAGGCGGTCCATGCCGAGCTCGGCGATCTTGGCTTCCAGCGCCGGGTCGCGTTTCTCGGCCGGGGCCTTGCGATATTCGGTCAGCGCCTGCTCGAACAACGCGCGATCGACCTTGGGCACATAGCGCCGCTCGATCGCCGTCAGCCGCTGCTGCGTCGGCAGCAGGTCGCGGTCCTGATAGCCGCTCTCGCGTTGCGCATCGGGCTTCTGCCGTTCCTTCGACCAGCGATACAGATTGCGCGCGGCGCTCAGCAGCTGGGCGCGGCCGAGCGTGCCCATCCGCACGCTGTCGAGCGCGCTCTGATTGGCTTCGGCGACCAGCGTGTCGAGCGCGGCGGGATTGTACATGGCGGCGCGCCGGGGATCGGCGGCGATCCACGCGCGATATTCGGCTTCCGCAGCCTCCTTGCGCGCGGCAAGGCCGATGCGATCGGCACCCGCCATCTCGCCCAGATACTTCTTCTTGTAATTGTCGGCGCCCTTGATGATCGAGGCATATTTGATCGTCGCGTCAGGATCGCCCGCGGTCGCCTTTTCGATCGCCGCCGAATAGTCGTTCAGCAGCTGCTGCTGGACCGGCGTCATGGTGTCGAAATTGAACTTGGCTTCGGCCGCGGTGACCAGGCGGCTGGTGGTGCCGGGGAAGCCGGCGACCATCACGAAGTCGTTCTCCTTGACGCCCTCGGTCGCGACCTTGAGCCAGGACTTGGGCTTGTAAGGCACATTGGTCGCGGCATAGGGCGCCGAGGTGCCGTCCGGCGCGACGTAAGCGCGATAGAAGCCGAAATCGCCCGTGTGGCGCGGCCACATCCAGTTGTCGGTCTCACCGCCGAAATTGCCGATCCCGCCGGCGGGTGCATAGACCAGGCGCACGTCCTTGATCTCGAGCTGCTGCTGCAGGAAGTAGGTCGCGCCGCCGTAGTAAGCACGCACGTCGCAGCGGCGGTTGGGCTGCTTTTCGCAGGCCGACACCAGCGCCTTGCGATTGGCTTCCATCTTTTCGTAGCGCGCCGCGCCGGTGAGGCGAGTGGAGACGCCCTTGTTCATGTCGCGCGTAACGTCGCGCAGGTCCTCGATCACATAGATGCGCGTGCCGGGCGCGGCGGGCAGTTCGCCCGCGAAATCGGCGGCGAGGAAACCGTCGGTCAGATAATCCTGCCCGGGCTTCGAATTATACTGGATCGAGCCGTAGACGCAGTGGTGGTTGGTCGCGACCAGCCCCTGCGGGCTGAGGAACGCCGCCGAGCAACCGCCCAGCGAGGCGATGGCGTTCATCGGCGCCTTTTGCAGGTCGCCAAGCGTCGCCGGATCAAGCTGCAAGCCCTTGGCCTTGAGTTCGGCGGCAAGGCTTGGCGTCTGGCGCGGCAGCCACATGCCTTCTTCGGCGTGGGCCGCGGTGGACGCGAGCAAGCTGGTCACGGCAAGGCTGAGGAATCTGGTCATCTTGGGTCCTGTGCAAAAGCTTCAGGCGGTGGGGCGTAACAGAAGCGCGAGCGCCCGCCAATCGCCCCGGCCCCGCCACGCATTATCCTTTTATTTCAGGCGGTAGGCGGCCACGGCCGCGTCTGCGCGAACTTTTCGTGTGCAGTCCGGCCCAAGCAATGCGACACGCAAGGAAAGACCCCTGTTTGGAGTACGCACCAATGAGTCTCGTTCGCGCCGGCACGATCGTCGTTGGCCTTGCTGTCCTTGGGGCGTGCCGCACGCCGGGAGAGCCGGCGATGGATGCGGCGCCCGAAGTCAGCGCGGCTCCGTCGGCAGCGCCGCAGCAGGCCGCGGCGATCAGCGCGCAGCGTATGTCGGAGATCACGCGGGTGCTCGCCTCGGACGAATTCGAAGGCCGCTCGATGGGCACGCCGGGCGAGGAGAAAACCATCGCCTACCTGATCGAGCAATATAAGGCGGCGGGGCTTGAGCCCGGCGGCGAGAATGGCGGCTGGACGCAGGCGGTGCCGCTGATCCGCACCAAGCTCCAGGGGCCGCAGCTGTCGATCCGGCAGGGCGCGACTACCACGCCGCTGTCCTTTCCGAACGACATCTATGTCAGCACCGTGCGCGACACGCAGGCCGCGCGGATCGACGGCGCGCCGATCGTGTTCGTCGGCTACGGCACGGCGGCGCCCGAGCGAGGGTGGGACGACTTCAAGGGCACCGACCTCAAGGGCAAGGTCGCCCTATTCCTGGTCAACGATCCCGATTTCGAAGCCGCGACGGGGGAGCCGGTCGCGGGCAAGTTCGGCGGCAAGACCATGACCTATTACGGGCGCTGGACCTACAAGTTCGAGGAAGCCGCCCGGCGTGGCGCGATCGGGGCGATCATCGTCCACGAAACCGAGAGCGCGGGCTACGGCTGGAACGTGGTGCAGAGCGCGGCGGGCGAGAACTTCAACATCGTGCTGCCCGCGGGCGCGACCCAGCCGGTGCTGCTGCAAGGCTGGATGCAGCAGCCCGCGGCCGAGGCGCTGCTGCGCCGCGCGGGCTATGATTATCGGACGTTGAAGACGCAGGCCCGCCGGGCCGACTTCCGGCCGATCGACCTCAAGGCGCGGTTCAATGCCAGCGCGGGCGTCGAGCTCAGCCGGATCCAGAGCCGCAATGTGATCGGCAAGCTGACCGGCGGCCGTTATCCGGACGAGACGGTGAGCTATAGCGGACATTGGGACGCCTATGGCGTCGGCGCCCCCGACGCGCAGGGGCGCACGGTGCGGCCGGGCGCAGCGGACGATGCGCTGGGCCTCGCCGCGATGATCGAGATCGCGCGCAAGTTCGCGACCGGCCCGCGGCCCGAACGCAGCCTCGTTTTCGCCGCCTGGACCGCCGAGGAACGCGGGCTCTTGGGCTCCGAATATTACGCACAGAACCCGTTGTATCCGCATGCCAAGATGGCCGCGAACCTGACGCTCGACACCTTGCAATGGGCCGGGCCGACCCGCGACACCCTGCTGATCGGGCAAGGGCAGAGCGAGCTCGAGCGCTATCTGACCGAGGGCGCGGCGGCGCAGGGGCGGACGGTAACCCCCGAAGGCCGGCCCGAGCGCGGCCTGTTCTATCGTGCCGACCACTTCACGCTTGCCAAGCGCGGGGTGCCGGTGCTGCTGAGCATGGCGCTGGCGCGCGCCTACGACCTGCAGGACGGCGGCCGGCCGGCGGGCGAGCGCTGGCTCGAGAGCTTCACCGGCACTTGCTACCACCAGACTTGCGACGCCTGGTCGCCCAGCTGGAACCTCGGCGGCGCGGTGCAGGAAGCGGACCTTTACTATGCGATCGGTGCGCGCCTCGCGAACAGCCGCGCATGGCCGCGCTGGACCGAAGGATCGGAATTCCGCAAGGTGCGTGAGGACAGCGCCGCCGAGCGCGGCGAAGCCCCGGCCCCGCGCCAGGCGGGCGAGCGCGGCTGATGCCGGCGGTCGCGCGCCTTCTCGCGGCCCCCGCGCTCCTCCTCGCGCTGACCGCCGCCTCGCCTGCGGAGAAGCAGCAGTGGGCGGCGCAGGCGAAGCGCGTCACCATCGTCCGCGACGATTGGGGCATCGCGCACATCAGCGGGCCGAAGGATGCCGACGCGGTCTTCGGCATGATGGTGGCGCAGGCTGAGGACGACTTTCCGCGGGTCGAGGCCAATCTCCTCACCGCCCTCGGCCGCACAGCCGAAGCGGAGGGGGAGAAGGCGATCTGGCGCGACCTGCGCGCGCGGCTGTACGTCAGCGAGCCGGAGCTGAAAGCCCATTATGCCGCGAGCCCGGCGTGGCTGCGCAGCCTCATGAACGCCTGGGCGGCGGGGTTGAACCATTATCTCGCCACGCACCCGACTGTGCGGCCCAGAGTGCTGACGCGGTTCGAGCCGTGGATGGCGCTGAGCTTCACCGAAGGCAGCATCGGCGGCGATATCGAGCGGATCGACCTTGCGAAGCTCGAGCAATTCTATAGCGGCAGCGCGACGCAGACCGCGGCGCTGCCCGACAACGAACCGCGCGGATCGAACGGCATCGCCATCGCGCCCGCCCTCACCCGCGACGGCCGGGCGCTGCTGCTGATCAACCCGCACACCAGCTTTTTCTTCCGCTCCGAGCAGCAGGTGACCAGCGGCGAGGGGCTGAACGCCTACGGCGCGTCGACCTGGGGGCAATTCTTCATCTACCAGGGCTTCAATCCGACGCTCGGATGGATGCACACGTCGAGCGGGGTCGACAGCGTCGACGAGTTCGCGTTCGACGTACGCGGCGGGGAGGCACCGGTCTATCGCTTCGGTGCAAACTGGCGGCCGATGCAGGCGCGCGACATCACGCTGCGCTATCGCGCGGCCGACGGGACCCTCGTGAGCCGCACTTTCCGCACCTGGCGCACGCATCGCGGGCCGGTGATCCGCGCCGAGGGCAATCGCTGGATTGCTTTTGCGATGCTCGACAATCCGGTCGCCGCGCTTCAGCAAAGCTATTTGAGAACCAAGGCCCGCGACCTCGCCGGCTTCCAGAAGGTGGCCGAATTCAAGGCCAACAGCTCCAACAATACGCTGGTCGCGACGGCGAAGGGCGAGATCGCCTATCTCCATCCGCAGTTCGTGCCCCGGCGCGACGACCGAATCGATTATACGGGCGTGGTCGACGGCAGCGATCCGGCGACCGACTGGCGCGGGCTGCATGCGGTGGCCGAGCTGCCCAATGCGATCAATCCGGCGACCGGCTGGACGCAGAACACCAATGCCTGGCCCTATCGCGCGGCGGGCAGCGCGAGCCCCGACCCGGCGCGTTTCCCACGCTACATGGACACGTTCGGCGAGAATTATCGCGGGGTTCATGCGCAGCAATTGCTGACGGGATCGCGCGGCTGGACGCTGGAAGGATTGCGCGCGGCGGCGTTTGATCCGCAGCAGCCGGGCTTTGCCGAGCTCGTCCCGCAACTGGTGCGCGCGTACGACGCGCTACCTCGCGGCGATGCGCGGCGAGCCGCGCTGGCCCCGCCGATCGCGGCCCTGCGCGGCTGGGACCACCGCTGGAGCGCCGACAGCATTCCGCAATCGCTGGCGATGTTCTGCGGCGAAGCGCTGCAAAAGAAGCTGGCGCCGCGCCCGGGCGAAGCGCGCAACCGCTTCTTCGCGCGGCTCGGGTCCGGCACGAGCGACGCGCAGAAGCTCGATGCGCTGACCGAAGCGGTTGCGCGGCTCACCACCGATTTCGGCAGGTGGCAGGTGCCGTGGGGGGACATCAACCGCTTTCAGCGCATTTCACCCGCGATCGATCATCCGTTCAGCGATGCAGAACCCAGCATTCCGCTGCCCTTCGCATCGGGCATCTGGGGCTCGCTCGCTTCGGTCGGCTCGGGCCCCAAGCCCGGCACCAAGCGCTGGTACGGGACCAGCGGCAACAGCTTCGTCGCGGTCGTCGAGTTCGGGCCGAGGGTCCGCGCGGTGGCGGTGATGGCGGGCGGCGAGAGCGGCAATCCCGCCTCGCCCCATTTCAACGACCAGGCGGCGCGCTATGCGGCGGGCAATTTGCGCCCGGTCTATTTCTACCCGGACGAGCTGCGCGGCCACATCAGCCGGACCTATCGCCCCGGCGAATAGATCCGGCCGTCCTTGATTACCTGCCGCACCCGGCGGGTGGCGGTGATGTCGGCGGTGGGATCGCCTTGCACCGCGACGAGATCGGCGCGGAGACCGGGCCGGATCGCGCCGCGGTCGGCAAGGCCGAACGCCTTGGCATTGCCCGAGGTTACCGCGACCATCGTCGCCAGCGGGGTCATCCCGCCCGCGACCATCAGCTCCAGCTCACGCGCATTGTCGCCGTGGGCATAGACCCCGACGTCGCCCCCGGCGCAGATCGGCGCGCCCGCTTTCAGCGCCAGTGCGAACGCCTTGCGGCTGAGGCTGACGGAGGCCAGCGCCGGGTCCGCGCCGTTCCACCCGCCATATCGCGCCACCGCGTCGGCCGCGGCCAGCGTCGGGCATAGAGTGACGCCGCGCGCGCGCATCTGGGCGAAGATCTCGGCCGTCCCGCCATAGCCATGCTCGATCGTGTCCGCGCCCGCCGCGATCGCCCGGCGCATGCCTTCGGGGGTCGAGGTGTGGATCGCGACCGGGCGTCCGGCATCGTGCGCGGCGGCGACGGCGGACTGTAGTTCGGCCAGCGAAAAGGTCGGGCGACTGTCCTCGCCCGCACGCCAGCGATAGTCGCCGTAGAGCTTAATGACGTCGGCGCCGGCCGCGATCTGGCTGCGAACGACGCGCACGACCTCGTCGATGCCGCTCGCTTCCTCCGCGCCCAGAGGCACTTCGACCCCCGGCTCGAACCCCTTGGGACCATAAGCCCCGCGCGCGACGATCGCCTTTGTCGCGACCACCAGATGCGGCCCCGGCACGATCCCTTGATCGATCGCCTGCCGCAGCCCGACATCGGCATAGCCCGCCCCCTCGGTGCCTAGGTCGCGCAGGGTAGTGAAGCCCGCTTCCAGCGTCTTTCGGGCATGAACCACCGCCCGCGCAGTGCGCAGCGCGAGCTGCTCGTTCAGCACCTGCGCGTCCCATTTGGCTTCGTTGTAAGGGTGCAGGAACAGGTGGCCGTGGCCCTCGATCATGCCGGGGATGAGGGTGGTACCGGGCAGCTCGATCACTCTCGCCCCGGCGGGCGCGGGCAGGTTGGGTCCGACCGCCGCGATCCGGTCGCCCTGGACCAGCACCTGCCACCCGGCGCGTGGGGTGCCGACGCCGTCGAACACGCGGTCGGACTTCAGCAGCAGAGGCGGCGCGGCGGCCGGCTGCGCCGCGGCAAGCGCCGCCGAAAGAACCCAGCCCAATACCATCTCGCGTCTCCCCTTTGGCCCGATCCAAGCGGATCACCGCCCCTCGCGCAAGCTTGCCGCGCCCCGGCTTCATGTTACGGGGAAGACCACCCAATCAGGAGAGCATCCCTTGCGCCGTTCCTCCCTGCTTCTCGCCGCCGCCTCCATCCTGTTGCCAAGCGCGGCGGCGGCCGAGGAAGGGATGTGGACCTTCGACAACTTCCCGATCGCCGCGGCCAATCGGGACCTCGGCACGTCGATCGACCAGAAATGGCTCGACAAGGTCCGCCTCGCCTCGGTGCGGCTGGGCGGTGCGTCGGGCGGGCTGGTCTCGCCCGACGGGCTGATCCTCACCAACGAGCATGTCGCCTCGCGCTGCGTCGAGGATCTGTCCACGCCCGAGCGCAATTACGTGCAGACCGGCTTTACCCCGCAATCGCGCGCCGAAGAACGCCAATGCCCCGGCATGGTCGCCGAGATCCTGACCGACATCCGCGACGTCACGCAGCGGATGCAGGCGGCGGGCGCGGGCCTTAGCGGCGAAGCCTTCACCAAGGCGCGCGATGCCGAAGCGGGCCGGATCGAAACCGAAGCCTGCGGGTCGGACAAGAGCCGCCGCTGCCAGGTGGTGACGCTGTACCGCGGCGGGCAGTTCAAGCTCTACACCTACCGCCGCTACACCGACGTCCGCCTCGCCTTCGCGCCCGAGCATCGCGCCTCGGCCTTCGGCGGCGATCTCGACAACTTCAGCTTCCCGCGCTTCGCGGTCGATGCGGCGTTCGTCCGCCTGTACGAGAACAATCAGCCGGTGAAGACGCCGGGCTATCTGCGCTGGAACGCCGCCCCGCCGCAGGAGAACCAGCCGGTGTTCCTGTCGGGCAGCCCCGGCGCGACCCAGCGGCTGCTGACGCAGGCGCAGTTGCGGACGGTGCAGGACGTGACGCTGCCCCTGGAGCAGCTGATCAACAGCGAGCTGCGCGGCCGGCTGCTGCGGTTCAGCCACGAGAACGAGCGCAACGCCTTTATCGCCGGACAGGCGATTTCGGGCGTCGAGAACACCTACAAGCGCGGGTTCGGGCGGCAGCAGTCGCTGATCGACCAGCGCTTCATGGCCCGCCGCGCCGCGGCCGAAGCGGACTTCCGTGCCCGGGTCCAGGCCGACCCGGCGCTGCGCCAGTCGATCGGCGATCCGTGGACCGATCTTGCGAATCTCCAGCCCGAGATGATCCGCCTCTACCCCGGCTATTACATGCTGGAGGCACGCGCGGGCGGCGGGTCGCAGCTTTACAACTGGGCCGAGGACCTCGTGCGCGGGGCGCAGGAACGGCCCAAGCCCAATGCCGAGCGCCTGCCCGAATATGGCGACGCGCGGCTGGCGCAGGTCGAGAACGGCCTGCTCGCGACGCGGCCGACTTATCCCGCATTGGACGAAGTGCAGCTCGCCTGGTGGCTGTCCAAGGTGCGCGAGATTCTGACCGTCGACGATCCCCGCATCACGCCGCTCTTGGGCAAGGAATCGCCCGAAGCGCTCGCCGCCCGGCTCGCGCGCGGCACCAGGCTCGGCGATCCGGCGGTGCGCAAGGCGTTGTGGGAAGGCGGCTTTCCCGCGGTGCAGGCGTCGAACGATCCGCTGATCCAGTTTCTGCTGAAGATCCAGGACGTCACCCGCGCCACCCGCGCGGAGTATGAAGGCAAGGTCCAGGCCCCGACCGACCGCGCCAGCGAAGCGCTGGCCAAGGCGCGCTTTGCGGTATTCGGAACCAGCCTTTATCCCGACGCGACCGGCACCCTGCGCCTGACCTACGGCCGCCTCAAGGGCTGGACCTATCAGGGCCGTACCGTGCCTTATGCCACGACCTTTGGCGGGCTGTGGCAGCGGGCGACCGGGGCCGAGCCGTTCGACGTCGCCCCGCGCCTGCTGGCGGCGAAGGACCGCATTCCGGCCGCCACCATCCTCGACGTCGCGGCCTCGACCGACACCATCGGCGGCTCGTCGGGATCGCCCGCGATCAATGCTAGGGGCGAGATCATCGGCGC
The DNA here is from genome assembly GCF_036884275.1 of Sphingomonas kaistensis. Lineage (NCBI taxonomy): Bacteria > Pseudomonadati > Pseudomonadota > Alphaproteobacteria > Sphingomonadales > Sphingomonadaceae > Sphingomonas > Sphingomonas kaistensis. The sequence continues at coordinate 381,309 of NZ_CP145607.1, forward strand.
GAATTTCGATTCCACCGTGCTGACCCAGCGCAACGCTTATGGCTACGATCCCGAAATCAATCGCAGCGTGCTGGTGACCACCACGGCGGTCACCGCCGCGCTGCGTCACGCTTATGGGCAGAGCCACCTGCTGCGCGAGCTCGGCGTTCGCTAGGCCCAAGCGGGAACCGGCGCGGGGCGTCTCCGGTTAAGCCGGGGTGCGAACCACAACCCTGCCGAACCCACTGCGGATCGCCGTGATCGCGCATGTCCGCCATCCGGTCGCCGCGCCGTTCATGGGGGGCATGGAAGCGCATTGCGACACCTTGGTCCGGCAACTGGTCGGCGAGGGGCACGACGTCACCTTGTTCGCGAGCGGCGACAGTGCGGCCGATCTCCCGCTTCATGCCCTTGCGCCCCATGCCTATGAGACCGAGCTTCCGTGGTCCGAGTGGCACGGGACCGAGACGCTGCGCCGCTGGCTGCTCCGCGCGTATCGTCAGGCGTGGGACGAGATCGTCGCGGGCGGGTTCGATATCGTCCACAACAATGCCCTGTTTCCCGACCTGATCGACTGGGCGTCGCGCGACCGGGTAGCGATGGTGACCTCGCTTCACGTGCCGCCCTTCGACGCGCTGCACGCGGCGGTGGCGCGCAATGCGGGCACACCGTGGCAAAGGTTCACGGTCTGCTCGGGACAGCAGCAAGGGCTGTGGCCGGCGGGAGCCACCGAGGTCGCGTGGAACGGGATCGCGCTCGGAGACTGGCCCTTTGTAGCAAAAGGAGAGGGCCGCGCGATATGGGTCGGGCGGATTACGCCGACCAAGGGCACGCTGGAAGCGATCGCCGCGGCCGATGCGGCAGGCGTCGCGCTGGACATCGCCGGGCCGATCGACTGCCGCGATTATTGGGACGAGGTGCGCCCAAAGCTTCGGGCGCCGCATCGGTATCTGGGCCATCTGTCGGGCCCGGCGCTGACCCGCGCGGTCAGCGAAGCGTCCGTGCTGATCGCGACCCCGATGTGGGACGAGCCGTTTGGCCTGACCCTGATCGAAGCCATGGCCTGCGGCGTTCCGGTCGCGGCACTGGGGCGCGGCGCGATCCCGGAGGTGGTAGGCGATGCGGGCGCGGTCGCCCCCACCGTGGCCGAGCTGCCTGACGCGATCCGCGCGGCAATGCGGATCGATCGGTCGATTCCGCGCGCCCGGGTCGAACGGCATTTCTCCGCCGCGGCGATGAGCCGGCGCTATGCCGAGGCTTATGCGTCGGCGAGCGCCGGTCTTTCGGCTTCGAGCACGGCCAGCACCCGCGCCGAGCTGGCGTAAGGCTGATCGCTCTGCTGCGCGGTCAGCGCGAGATCGCTGTCCTCCGTCTCCCGCACCCGCACGAAGTCGTCTCCGCGTCGTTCGACCAGGCCCATCAGGGTGAAGGCTTTGAGCCAATGGTCCATCGTCACATGGCCCCATTTGTCGCGAAAGCGGTGGGCGTTGGCGATGACGCTGTCGAGATGATGCACCGGCGGCATGTGGTGCGGGTGATATTGATGATAGGCGCGCGCCCCACGGGTCCAGTGGAACGGCAGCCCGGCTTCGGCGGCGGTGCGCCCGAAATCGGTGTCTTCGCCGCCATAGCCGACAAAGCTTTCGTCGAATCCGCCAAGCGCAAGGAATTCGGAGCGCCGCATCGCGAAGTTCAACGACCAAAAGCAGCGATAATCGGTGCAGTCGCCAAGCGGCGTTTCGGGCGGGCCCGAGCGCTCGCTATGCTTGACCCCGGCCTTTGCAAAGGCGGCGAAATCGAGCCCGCCGTCGGTCGCGCCTTTGGGCAGGTAAAGCACCTCGCCCATCAGGATGCCGTCGGTGAGGTCCATCCGCGCATCGTAGTCGCCGACAAGGTCGGGATCGGGGATGCAGTCGATGTCGAGGAATACCAGCCGCTCGTTCGCCGCTTCCGCCGCGGCACGGTTGCGCGCCACCGACAGGGTAAGCCGCCCGCTGCCGAGCACGTGCTGGCGCACCGGGAACGGTGTATCGGGCAGGTCGTAAGGCTCGTCCTGCATGACGCCGATGACCAGTTCGGCGGGTTTGACCCGGTTCATGGCGAGACCCGCGACCAGATTGCGCAGGTGATCCGCGCGGCCCGATCCCAGGGTACAGACGCTGATCGGCGCGGTCATGAGGCGACCGCTTGGAGTTGGGGCGCGGCGCGTGGCGCGCTGCCCCACGAGCGGGCGATAAGGTCGCGCAGCCAGGCGGCGGTCTTTTCGGCGGCATTCGGATCAACCAGCGCTTTCTGCCGGTCGAGGTCGAGCGCCTTGGCCTGGCGCCACAGCGCTTCCCAAGCGGCGGCGCTGGCCGGCCAGCCGTCCGCGAATACCGCGGCGCCGGCTTCGCCGAGCATCCGCGCTTTCCAGCGCTGCTCGTCGAAATAACGCCATTCGGGGATCACGATCCACGGCCGGCCGGCGGCGGCGACGGTGTGGACGGTGGTGTTGCCGGTCGAGGAGACGACACGGTCGGCGGCGGCGACCCAGCGGTCGGCGTCGTCGACCCAGCCCTTGTGCTGGAGATTGCCGGGCGGCGTGTCGTGCCACGCTTGCGCGACCGACCCGATGGTGACCCACAGGCTGTCGGGCTCGGCCCGCGCGCCGAGGCTGAGCGGCGGGGCGGGCGTCCCCTCCCCGCCTCCGCCCGCGATCACCAGGACGAGATCGACATGCGGGTCGATGCCGAGCGCCGCGCGGGCTTCGGCCTTGCTGGTTACGGCGGGCTGCACGCCCAGCCCGCCGGCGTGGAAGATCATGTCGCGCATCCATTGCGGGCGGCCGGGCTGTTCGAGCGCGGCGGCATAGGGCGCGAGGATTCCGACCGCACCTTCGTAGGCGGCCATGTGACCGGGGTCGTCGCGATCGCCGTGCTGGAGCACCGGCACACACGGGATCGACGCGATCCGCGCTAATTGAGCGAGTTCGGCGCTGACGTCGCTGATGAACAGCGCCGGTCGCGCGTGGTTGAACCAGTTGGCCAGCCTCGCCACCGCCTCGGTGATCTGGCTCCAGCCGAGCGGCGCGCAGTGCAGGGTCGGCGGCGTGCGGGCCGCGGCGAGGCCGCCGGGCACCGGTCCTTCGGCTTCGAACAGGGACGGCAGCCGCTCGACCCGGGCCCAGGCCGGCAACGGCGGAAAAATGTCTTCCCGCGCCGAGAACAGGGTCACGGGCGTATCGGGGCCAAGGGCATGAACCAGCGCCGCTGCACGCTCGGCATGGCCGCGGCCCTGATGATGGACAAAATAGCCGATCGCGTTTCTCATGCCGCGAGCAGCCTTGCGGCATCGGCGCGGGCAAAGGCGTGGAGCGCTTCGAGGACGCCGCCGGCATGGGGGCTTTGGCTTCGATGCACGTTCGAGCGCTCGGCAAGATCGGCTAGCGTCGGGCAATGATTGCCGACCAGGATCGCGCGCGGGCAGGCGTCGAGCATGTCGCGGTCGTTACCGCTGTCCCCGGCCGCGAAAACCGCGGACAAGGGGAGCGAAAGGCGCGCGGCGACCCATCTCATCGCGGCCGCCTTGCCGCCGTTCGCGGGCAGGATGTCGAGGAGATTGCCGTGGCTGTGAATGACGCGGGCGGCGAGGCCGGCTTCCGCCAGCCTCCGCTCGATCCGCCGCGCCGCTTCCGCCTCGGCGAAATAGCTGATCTTGAAGCGCCGTTGTTCGACCGCGCCCTGCGGACGCAGGCCGTCGAGCCCGGCTAGCGCGGCGCGGATGGCGCCCGGTTGCCAGTCGCGGGCGAGTTCCGTCGCAAAGCCGTCGTCGCGCTCGAGCCGGCCGCCCTTGCGCCAATAAATCTCCGATCCGACCGATGTCACCATGACGTCGGGCGCGCGATAGCCCCATTCGCCGAGGATGCGCTGCGCTTCCTGCAATGAGCGTCCAGTGGCGATCCCGAACATCCGGCGAGGGTCGCGGTCGAGCGCGGCCTGGAGCCGGCGAGCTCCGTCGCGGCATCCGGTCAGGGTCCCGTCGATGTCGGATAACAGGAGATCGCGCGGACGCTGGACCGCCTGCGGCACCGTCGTCACCGTCTCGGCAATGGCCATGAAATCCTCGGCATAACGATCCCAGCTATGCCGGCGCACCCGCGCCCGTCCGGTTCGCAAGGCCGTTTCCCAGCGGTCGCGGTCGTCGAGCAGGCCGATCATCGCTGCGGTGAACGCGTCGCCGTCGGCCGGATCGATGCTGACCCCGTGGCCGAGCTCGGCCACGATGTCCGCCGCGCCGCCGTTGGCGGTCGCGACCACCGGAACGCCATGCAGGGCCGCTTCGACAAGGGTCAGGCCATACGGTTCGGTCGCGGCAGGATTGACGAAGATCCCGCCCGTGTCGCGGGCAAGGGCGTAGAAGGAGGCGATGTCGGACTGTTCGTGCCGCTTGGGCAGGGCGAGCGAACCGTAGAGATCATGGCTGTCAAGGCCGTGCAGTAACTGGCCGATCACCGCGCGCTGTTCCGCCTCGCCGCTGTCCGGACCGTCGCGCAGCCCGGCGACGATAACGAGGTTGGCGGCGGCGCGCAGGGCCGGCGACGCGCCGTACAAATCGACCAGATGGGCAAGGTTCTTCTTGTGGACCGGCCGGGCGATGGCAAGGATCACGGGCTTCGAGGGATCGCGAAGGAAGGGCGCGACCAGCGCGCGGGCGCGTGCGGGATCGGCGTCGTGGGTGGGTTGCAGCCCGGCGCCCGGCGGCACCCGGTGCACCTTGGCCGCATCGGCCGATGGGTAGCGCATCAGCTGCCGTTCGGCCTCGTCGCGGGAAGACGCGATGATCGCATCGGCGCTGGCGATGGCGCGATCCTCGAAGGCGATCCGGCTGGCGAGATCATCGCCGTCCGCAAGGTGATCGGCCTTGTCGATGCCGAGCGAATGGGCGGTGTAGATGAAGGGAATGCCGAACCGGTCGCGGATGGCGATGGCGACTTCGGCGGCGTCGGCGAAATGGGCGTGGACGAGGTCCGGGCGGATGTCGCGCGCGTCGAGGTCGGCGAGGAGCGCGGCGATAAAGGCCGGGCGGTCGGCCACGGCGGCTTCCTTGCTGAGATAGCGCCGGTTGCCGCTGTCGATGCGGCGGATGCGCAGTTTGTCGCCGCACGGCTGCAACGTCAGGGAATAGTCGTCGCCGAGGTCCGGCGCGTCGAACAGGCGGGTCACGAGCTCGACCTCGGTCACATCGCGCCGCGCCGCCAACGCTTCGGCCGCGCCCCACAGGTAGGTGAGGTGGCCGCCGCTATCCTCGGTGATTCCGAGTGGCAGGGGCGGTGGGCGCAAGCACCCGCCAAGAGCAATCGACATTATTCGCAATGTGGGTTCCAGATCGAAGAAGCTGTATGAACCCACAAGCGAACGAACGCGGGGGAAAGTTGCTACGGACGAAGGTCCGGCAAACATCTGTTAATGGCGACCCGCCCGAACAGTCGCTGGCCTCACAACGACTCGGATCGGTTTATCACCGGTCGCCGGACACCGGGGCGTCGAGCGAGGCAAGGCTCGCGGCCAGATCCGCCCTGCGGAACGGCTTGGTCAGACGCGGCAGGTCGCTCGCGACCCCTTCCGCTTCGGCATAACCCGACACGATCAGGGTCGCGATCCCCATGCCCTGGTCGCGCAGGAGGCCGACAAGCTCGGTTCCGGTCATCCCCGGCATGAGATGGTCGGTGACGAGGAGGTCGGGCTTCAAGCCGCAGTGCAGCAGGTCGAGGGCCTCCTCGGCCGACGAGGCTTCCACCACCGCATAGCCGAGTTCGATCAGCATGTCGGCGGTGCTCAACCGCACCAGATCCTCGTCATCGACCAGCAAAACCGTGCCGGTATTCGTCGACGGCGCGACTTCGGTGGTGCTTTCGGCCGCGACAAGAGGATCGACGCTTTGCGGCAGCCAAAGCTCGATGTTGGTTCCAACGCCCTCCGTGCTGTGAATGGCCAATGCCCCGCCGAGCTGGGAGGCAAGTCCGTGCACCATCGACAAGCCAAGGCCGGTGCCCTTCCCCACGCCCTTGGTCGAGAAAAAGGGCTCGACCGCCCGTTTCAGGGTCGCCGCGTCCATTCCGTCGCCGGTGTCGGCGACCGAGACACGCAGATATCGGCCCGGCGCCAGATCGATGCCGCGGCGCCTGGCGGCCAGTTCCTGCCAGTCGACCGAGATGCGCAAGGTGCCGCCATCCTGCATGGCGTCCCGCGCATTCACCGACAGGTTGAGGATCGCCATTTCCAGCTGGTTGGGATCGACCTTTGCCGGCGGAAGATCGTCGGCCGCGTCCACCACTACCTTGATCTGCGGCCCCGTCGTGCTGGCGATGAGGTCGGCCATGCCGCGCACCAGCGGAGCGAGATTGACGCTGACGGCCTGAAGCGGCTGGCGGCGGGCGAAGGCGAGCAAGCGCTGCACCAGCGTCTTCGCCCGGTCGGCCGACTGCACCGCCCCCGCGATCAGCCGCTGCTCACGCTCGTTGCCCAGCCCCTTGCGCTGCAGCATGTCGAGCGAGCCGACGATGGGCGTCAGGAGATTGTTGAAATCGTGCGCCACGCCGCCGGTGAGCTGGCCCATCGCCTCCATCTTCTGGCTTTGACGCAAGGCTTCCTGAGCCGCCTCGAGTTCGGCGTCGCGCGCTTTGGCATCGGACAGGTCGCGACCCACCGCGATGAAATTGATCCCGTCCGGCTCCGGCGCGACGGTCCATTCGATCGACTTCCACCCCCCGTCGCTGGTGGCGATCCGGTTTTCGAAGCGGGCCGGCCGACCGCTGTCCCCCATGCCGGCGATCGCCTGCAAGGTGGCCGGCATGTCGTCGGGATGCATGAAGGTGGCGTAGCCCCGCGACAGCAATTCCTGCTCGCTCCAGCCGAGGACTCGCTTCCACGCCGGACTGACCGCCGACATGTGGCCGTCGTAATCGGCACGGGCAAGCAAGTCGGGGGACAGGTTCCAGAGGCGATCGCGCTCGGCCACCCGCGCTTCGACCTGCGCTTCGAGCTTTTCGTTGAATCGGCGAAGATGATCCTCGGCGCGAACCCGGTCGATCGCGGTGCGCACTCGTTCGCCCACGTCGCGGAACAGCGCTTCCTCGGACGCCGTCCAATTTCGCGGCGTCGCGCTTTGCAGCGCGAGAACGCTGGCCCACTGCGTTTCGGCGAACAGGATGACATCGAGATAAGCGCCCACCTGCCGCGCGCCGAGCCCGGCACGCGCGTCGGCGTTGAACCGCGGGTCGGTCTGTACGTCGTCGACCTTGACCACCGCGTCTTCATGATAGGCGCGCAACAGGTCCGGTCCGAAGACCGCAAGATCATGTTCACCGGCGAGCGAGCCGACGCCGCGCGTGTAATCCCGCTCGATTTTCATGACGCTGCCGTGGAATTCGGCATAGAAGACGCGGCTGAGCCCGAAGCGATTACCGAGCCGCTGCGCCGCTGCCGACGCGATGTCCACGGGAGTGCGAAGCACCCGCAGCTCGTCGGAAAGCGCGAGCAGAAAAGCCTGGCGCTCTTCGCTTGCCTTGAGCGCATCTTCGGCAAGCCCGCGTTCGATCGCGATCGACAATTGGGCCGACAGCGCTCGAAGCACCTCAAGCTCGCCCTGTGAGAAGGCAGTGCCCCGCCGACCAAAGGAAACGGTTCCCAGCAGTGTTTTTCCAGCGATCAGCGGAGCGCTGAAATAATGATCGATCTGAAGCTCTTGCAGGAACGCCACCTGCGGATCGCCGGAGGATTGGATGTCGGTGACGTGCAGGGCGTCACGGCTTTCCGCGACCAGACCGCATATCGTTTGCCCGACTTCCAATCGGCCGGCGGCAACTTCCTGTTCCGGCGTCAGGCCAACGGACGCGATCAGGTGCAGGCCATCGTCGCTGCACCGGTAATGGAAGCCCACATCCAGTTGAAACGGGACGCGGATGAGGCTGAACAGGCTGTCGACCGCGCGGGCCTTGTCGCCCGCAGCAAGCAGGAGGGTCGAGGCTTTCGCCAACAGCGACAGTCGTTCGCCACGCTGTTCGGCCCGGGCCCGTTCGGCGCGCGCCAAGGCTTCGGACCGGTTCAACTCGAGCCGTGCCATGGTCTGGTCCGCAAGCATCTTAAGCCCGCGGCGCTGGCGCTCAGTAATTCCTTGCGGTCGCGCGGTCCGGTCGAGCACGCACACGGTGCCGAGCGGCAATCCTTCGGGCGTCCGCAGAACGGCGCCGGCGTAGAAGCGCAGACCCCCAGCGACATTGACCAGCGGATTGGCCTCAAAACGCGGGTCGGCCGTCAGATCGGGCACGACCAGCAGGTCGTTCTGAAGGATCGCATGACGACAGATCGACACGTCGAGCGGAAGGCTATCGGTCCCAATCCCGACTTCCGCCTTGAACCACTGCCGGTCGGCGGCGATGAAATTCACCACCGCCATCGGCGCATCGAGGAAGTCGGCGGCCAGTTCGGCAACCGCATCGAACGCGGCCTCGCGCTCCGTATCGAGGATGGCGTAGCGGTCGAGCGCCGCGACCCGGTCGGCTTCGTCCCAGGGCAAGGCATGCGCCTGGGCAATATCCGATCGATGTGGTGTCATTCCGCTCAACTCTTTGGCACCAAAGCAAACGCGGTCCAAGGCCGCCGCTACCGACCCTAAGGCATTGAGGCGATTGTTGCGAGTGGCTTAAAAGTGACGGCCGGACGCTCCGCCTCAATCCTCGACGATCGCGCTGCTGTCCCTGGTATCCTTCATCCGGATGTAAACCACCAGCGACACCGCGATCATGGCGGTGACATACCAGTAGAACCCCCGTTCCCAGCCGGCATCCTTGAAGGTCAGCGCGACATATTCCGCCGTGCCGCCGAACAATGTGTTGGCCAGCGCATAGGGCAAGGCGACGCCGAGCGCGCGGATGTGGGCGGGAAACAGTTCGGCCTTCACCACCGCATTGATCGAGGTGTAGCCAGTGACGATGATCAGCCCGCCCATGACCAGCAGGAACGCGGTCACCGGATCGCGGGTGGTCTCCAGCGTGGCGAACAGGGGATAGGTGCACAGCACGCCCGCGACGCCGAAGCCGATCAGCAGCGGCTTGCGCCCGATCCGGTCGGACAGCGCGCCCGCGACCGGCTGCAACAGCATGAAGAGGAACAGGCTCGCGCCGTTGATCTGCGACGCGGTCTCGCGCGAGAAGCCCGAGGTGTTGACCAGGAATTTCTGCATGTAGATCGAGTAGGCATAGAAGGCGAGCGTGCCACCGGCCGTCAGCAGCATTACCGTCATCGCTTCGCGCGGATGATGCTTGAACAAGGTCAGCGCGCCCGACTTCGGCGCGTCGCTGCTTTGCGCGTTCTTGAAGCTTTCGGTTTCCGCCAGGCCGCGGCGGATCCAGAAGACCACCACCGCCAGCACCGCGCCGATGGCGAACGGAATGCGCCAACCCCAGGCTTCGAGATCGGCTTCGCTCATCACCGCCTGAAGCAGCAGCAGCACGCCGATCGCCACCAATTGGCCGCCGATCAGGGTGACGTATTGGAACGAGGAAAAGAAACCGCGCCGCTTCTTGCCCGCCATCTCCGACAGGTAGGTTGCGCTGGCGCCATATTCGCCGCCGACCGACAGGCCCTGCATCAGCCGGGCGAGCAGCAGCACCGCCGGGGCGAGCAGGCCGACGCTTTCGTAAGTCGGCGCGACCGCGATCAGCAGCGAGCCCGCGCACATCAGCGTGACCGACAGCGCCAGACCGCTCTTGCGGCCTTTGCGATCGGCGTAGATGCCCATCATCCACGCGCCCAACGGACGCATGAAGAATCCTACCGCGAAGACGGCGGCGGCGCCGAGCAATTGCGCGGTGGGGTCGGCCGAGGGAAAGAAATGCGGCGCGAAATACAGGGTGAAAGCGGCGTAGGCGTACCAGTCGTACCATTCGACGAGGTTGCCCGTCGCACCGCCGACGATCGCTTTCAGCCGCGCTTTCGACGACACCGGAGCATTACTGCCCGGATCGGCGGCAAGCGGGAACGGCGCGTCGTCCGTGTGCACAAGGGACATGTCGAGTCCTTAAAAATTGAAGTTCACGGCAGCGAAATAGGATGCGCCATTGAACCCGAACTGCGTCGCGAAGCGGCTATAGGGCACGGTGCCGTCGTTGGTCAGCCGCGGATCGGCAACCTTGTCGGGATACACGTCGAAGATGTTGTTGGCGCCGACCTGCAGCTCGACCGCGGGCGAGAAGCGATAGGCGATCGACGCATCGGTGACGATCTTGGCCCGGAAGGTCTGGTCCTGCTCGGGAAGCTGCGGCGCGATGGTGCTGATCGGCCCGAAGCGGGTCGCGGCGACGCGGGCGGTGACGGCCCCCCGTTCATAGACCAGAGTGCCGATGATCTTGCTGCGCGGCTGGTTGACCTCGATCCGTCCGCGCTCTTCGCGGTTGAGCAAGGTTTCGCCGAAGCCCGACAGTTGCGGCGGCGTCCGCACGTCGCCCTGGATCTTGGTCTTGTTGAGATTGAGCGCGAGCGATCCGGTCAGCTTTCCGGCGCCCAAGTTGTGGACGCTGGTCGCCACCACATCGAGGCCCCGGGTCCGGGTGTCGATCGCGTTGGTGAAGAATTGCGCTTCGGTGACGTTGGTCCCGGCAAAGAATTGCGCCAGCGCCGGAATGGTGTTGCTGAAGCGGCCGGAGATGACGATCCGGTCCTTTATGTCGATCTGATAAGCGTCGGCGGTGACGTTAAGCGCGCGGCCCAGCGTCAGGGTGGCGCCGACCGAATAGCTCCACGAGGTTTCCGGCTTCAGGGACGGCACGCCAAGGCGGCGGGCAATCTCGCTGTCGTTGCGCACGGTAGTGACTTCGCGTTGCTGGTTGACGCCGTTCACGGTGATGAACTGGGTCGAGACCGAGCTGAAGAAGCGCTGGTGCAGCGACGGCGCCCGGAAGCCGCGGTTGACGCCGCCGCGCAGGGCGATGGCGTCGGTCAGCTTGTAGCGCCCGACCAATTTGCCCGACAGATTGCCGCCGAAATCGCTGTAGTTTTCATAGCGCGCGGCGGTGCTGACCAGCAGCCGCTCGGTAATGTCGGATTCAAGGTCGAGATAGACGCCGACCGCGCGGCGCGTTTCGTTGACCTCGTTATCGGGGCGAAAGCCGCCGAACACCTGCACGCCCGACGCCTTGATCTGCGCCGCGGGCGTGCCCGGCGGATTGTAGTCGAGGTAGGATTCGGGCTGGCCCGCGCCGATGCCGTAGCGATCGAAGCGCAGCTCGACACCGCCGGCGACGTTGAAGGTGCGGGTCCCGAACAGGCCGTCGAAGGTCTTCGATACGTCGAGGTTGTTGGTGAACTGCTGGAAGGTCAGCTTGCCGGCGTAGAAATGCGTCGGTGTCGCGTTGCCGAGCGAGGCGTTGATCGAATTGTCGACGTCGAACTTGATCTGGTTGCCGCCGAACTTGCTGCTGATGTCGATCACCAGGTCGTTGCGGCCGCCCCGGCGGATGCCGACCGCGGCGGTGTAATCGTCGATCCCGGTTTCGATGAAGGGCAGATAGCCGTCGGGAAACAGGGTGAGATTGCTGGTCCGCGGATTGTTCGGATAGCGATAGAAGCCCGCGGCGCGCCCGTCGCGGTGGGTCCAGCCGCCGAACGCGTAGGCATCCCAGCCGCCGACCGGGAGGCCGGCATTGAGAAAGCCCGAATAGGTCTTGGCGGCCGAATTGCCGACGATCATGCCCTTGCGGTCGAAATTGCGCTGCTGGACCAGCGCATCGTCCTGCTGCTGGCGGGCGATTTCGGCGGCGGTCAGCGGGACCGAAAAGGAAAAACCGGGAAAGCGCGTCGCCGGCAGCGGCGCCAAGTAGACCGTATTGTTGTAGACGCCCGAGCGGTCGGTGTAGCCCCGATCGATGAACAGCGCGGTGGCGTTGAGGAAGCCGCTGTCGCCAAGGCCGAACCCGGCGTTGACGCTCGATTGCAGCAGTTCGCCGTCGCCCTGCTTGGTGATCCCGGCCTGGTTGCGCCATTCGATGCCATGATCGCGGCGCTTGAGGCCGATGTTGATGACCCCGGCGATCGCGTCCGAGCCATATTGCGCCGCCGCGCCGTCGCGCAGCACTTCGATCCGCTCGATCGCCGCGGCGGGAATGGCGTTCATGTCATAGCCGACCGACCCGCGGCCGACGGTCGAATTGACGTTCACCAGCGCGGTGGTGTGCTGGCGCTTTCCGTTCAAAAGCAGAAGGGTCTGGTCGGGCCCGAGGCCGCGCAAGGTCGCGGGATCGATATGGTCGGTGCCGTTGGCGATGGTCTGTTTGGCCGAATTGAACGACGGCGCGACGAAATTCACCATCTGCGCGACTTCGACCTGGCCGGTTTCGGCAAGCTGCTCGCTGTTGACGACGTCCACCGGCGCCGCGGTATCGACGTTGCTGCGCGCCTGCTGCGAGCGCGACCCCGTGACGACGATATCGGCGCCCTGCGTGGCGGATTGCTGCTCGGCGGCGGCGGGATCCTGCGGCGACGCCTCGACCGGGGGCTCGGCTGTGGGGGCCGGCTGGGTCTGGCCGTGCGCCACGGCCGGGACCAGCAGGGCAGCGCCAGCATAAAGGCGCAGGAATCGAGCACGTTGCCGCGAGTTCATGGATTGGGCTCCTCTCCCGTTCCGCCGCACGCGCAACAAGCGGCGGCCGTTGGCCAGGAGTTTCTGGCGGCCATCAGCGACGCGCAAGAAACATTGTAAATGGGCCTAAGCCTTTGGTTTCCTGTCGAATCGCTGGATTGGCCGCCGGAACGTCCTCAGAATTCGTCCGAAATTTCGGATAGCGTCGCCGCTCCAGTCCGATAGATCGGACCAATGGCGGTACCCGACCGATTCGCGTGGCGTTCGACCGCCATCCTAATCGTTGGCGCGGCGATCATCGTCGCGGTCTTCGCCATGACCTTTGGCGCAGCCTCCCGCCAATCGGCGCTCGGCCAGGCGCGTGAGCAGGCCTCGCGCCGGGCCGCGCTCGAGGCCGGCGCCCTTGTTGCCGACGTGGACAAGTTCCGCACCCTGCCCTTCGTGCTGGTCGAGCTTCCGGATGTCGCCGGCGCGCTCGACGCGGGCGACAGGGCGGCGACCGAGCGCCTGAACGACACACTGGCCCAGCTTGCGCGGCAAACCGGCGCCACGGTCTTCTACGCCGTCGATGGGGCCGGGCGGTCGCGCGCCGCTTCCAACGCCGGACAACCCGACAGCTTCGTCGGCTACGACTTTCGCTTTCGCCCTTATTTCGTGAACGCGATGCGCGCGGGGCGGAGCGAATATTTCGCCAAGGGGTCGGTCACCGGTCGACCCGGCCTGTTCCTGTCGCGCCGGGCGAATGCCGGCGGACGGCCGATCGGAGTGGTCGTCGTCAAGATCGAGTTCGACCGGATCGAGCGATTGTGGAAATCGGCGGCGCAAAGCGTGATGGTGGTGAACGGCGACGGCATTATCGTGATCGCCACCGACCCTGCACGGCGCTTGCAGACGGTGGCGCCGCTGACGCCGGCGCGGCGCGCCGAACTCGCCCGCTCCGGCCAATTCGGAAAAGAGCCGCTTCGCGACGTCGGACTGCGCTTTGCAGACGGGTTCGCGACCGATGCGGCGGGCCGCCGCTTCATCGCCATCGAACAGCAACTGCCTGTGCTTGGCTGGCGCCACGTCCATCTCGAGCAAACCCAGCCGATCCTGGCCGCGGCCGATGCCCGTACCCGGCTTGCGACCCTGACCCTCGCGCTGGTGCTTGCCGGCCTGATCGCGCTCATCCGCTGGAGCGCGGGGAGGCGGCGCCATGCCGAGCTTGCCCGGCTGGCGCTGGAAGCCGAGGTCACCCGGCGCACGGCGGAGCTGACCCAGTCCAACCTGCAGCTCCGCCGCGAAAGCGAAGAGCGGATCCTCGCCGACCGCCGTTATCGCGCCGCGCGCGAAGAGCTGGCGCAGGCCAATCGACTGGGCTCGATCGGGACCATCACCACCAGCGTCGCGCATGAGGTGAACCAGCCGCTTGCCGCCATTCGCACCGCGTCCGAAAACGGCCTCAAGCTGTTGCAGCGCGGGCGGACCGAGGACGCGGCCGCCAACCTTTCGCTGATTGTCGGCCTGACCCAGCGCATCGGCTCGATCACCGGCGAGCTTCTGTCTTACGCACGGCGCGGACGCGGGCAGCGCAAACCGGTGCCGGTGGAACAGATCCTGGACGGCGCGCTGATGCTGGTCAGCGAAAGTTTCCGCCGAGCCGGGGTCGCCCTGGACGTCGCCCGCGAACCGGAGCTGCCGACCATCCGGGTGGCGCGGATCAGGATCGAACAGGTGCTCGTCAACTTGCTGCAAAATGCGCTGGAAGCGGTCGCCGGTGGTGCGGAGCCCGTGGTGAGGCTGAGCGCCGCCGCGGACGGTCAGTCGGTGCGCTTCACCGTATCCGACAACGGTCCCGGAATCGACGATGCGCTCAGCGAAGCCATCTTTCAGCCTTTCTACACCGGCAAGCCCGCGGGCACCGGCCTTGGCCTCGGCATCTCGCGCGAAATCGTGCTCGACCATCGCGGCACCCTGTCGGTGGAGTCGTCCGAGCTCGGCGGGGCCGAGTTCACCGTCACCTTGCCGCTTGCAGCGGAGCCAGAATGAAGACGCTTCTGATCGACGACGACCCAACCCTTCGCTCGATGCTTCGGCAGGCCTTCGAGCTCGAGGATCTTCCGATCGAGGTGGCGGACGATCCGCTGGAAGCGCTGGCGGGAATCACGCCCGAATTCGAAGGCGTGGTCGTCACCGACGTTCGCATGCCCGGCATCGACGGGCTGGAATTGTTCGCGCGGGTGCACAAAATCGATCCCGATATTCCGGTGATCGTGATGACCGGCCATGCCGACGTCCCGATGGTGGTCGATGCGCTGAAGCGCGGCGTGTTCGACTTCATCCCCAAGCCCTTTGCCGCCGACCATTTGATCAACAGCGTTCGCAAGGCCGCCGACCGCCGCTCGCTGGTGCTCGAGAACCGCGCGTTGCGCGCGGCCGCGGCGCGGGCCGAGGAAGGCGAGATCCTCATCGGCGAAACCCCGGCCATGGTCCGCCTGCGCGACACCATGCGGCAGGTGTCGCTGGCCGATCTCGACGTTCTGATCGAGGGTGAAACGGGCACCGGCAAGGAGCTCGTCGCGCTCCTGCTCCACCGCTGGGGACCGCGCCGGACACGCCCGTTCGTGGCGGTCAATTGCGCCGCGCTTCCGCCCGGTTACGCCGAGGCCGAACTGTTCGGCTATGCCCCCGGCGCGCATCCGCATCATCGATCGGGACAGGTCGGCTCGATCGAAGCGTCGAGCGGCGGCACCCTGTTCCTCGACGAGGTCGGAAGCATGCCGCTTGCCATCCAGGGCGCGCTGCTTCGCGTGATCGAAGAACGCGAGGTGGCGGTGATCGGCGGCGAGCGGCCGCGTCCGGTCAACCTCCACATCGTCGCCGCCACCAACACCGATCTCGACGAAGCGGTGCAGGAAGGCCGTTTCCGCAAGGACCTCTTCTACCGTCTCAACGCCGTTCAACTTCGCGTCCCGCCGCTGCGCGATCGGCCGGCGGACATCTCGCTGCTGTTCAGCTACTTCGTCGAGGACGCGGTGAGCAGCAGCGGTCGGGCTTATCCGGCGATCGGACGCGACATTCACGCGCACCTGTTGGCGCACCGCTGGCCGGGCAATGTCCGCGAACTGCGCAGCTATGCCCGCCGCATCGCGCTCGGCCTCCACCCCGAGGAAACCAGCACCGACGCCGCCGACCTGGCGACCCAGGTCGCGGAATATGAAGCCGGATTGATCCGCGACGCGCTGGCGCGGTGCGGCGGCGACATCCCTTCGACCCTCAGCCGCCTCGGCCTCGCCCGCAACACGCTTTACGACAAATTGAAACGCTACGGGATCCGGCCGGCCGACTATCGCCGGTGACAAGAGCGAAACGGCGCTGAAACGAACGCTCATCAAGGTCGAAAATGGTGCCGCTTACAGGACTCGAACCTGTGACCCCCTCATTACGAAAGCAAGGGAAGGTTTTGTAAAAAGAGTTGATTTTCAGGGGTTTGATCTGCTGGCTGGCCAGTCCCACGCCTCTTCCCCAAGGACGACCCAAAGGCTCCTGAGTCCCGGTTATCATTCCTTTACAGCCGAAGCTGCTTTTAGCTCGCTGCCGTTCCGGCTGATGACCTCCTGGTGACCCACTGAGAGTCTGGCCTGGGGCTCCGCCAAGCGTCCAAAGATGTAGCCGAACGCAGGCACTCGGGACCGGGCCTAATCAGGCTGCGCCGGGAACCTCAGCAACCTTGCCTCCGAAACTCCTAGGCCCACCCGACCGGGATGCCAGAACACGGTAGACCGTCTCTGCAATCTTGTACGCTAGAAGCGGTGGCACAGCGTTTCCGACCTGAACATACTGTTCTGTTCGATTGCCTTCGAAGAAGTAGTTATCGGGAAAGGTTTGCAGGCGTGCAGCTTCGCGGACCGTCAAACTCCTACATTGCAACACGTCCGGATGAATGAAGTAGTGACCATCCTTCGATATGTGGCTCGTGATGGTAGTCGCCGGGGCATCCCAGCACTGGACACGAAATCTGTCAGCGAACTTCCCCGATAGCCAGTTTGCATGTTGCGGTGCTAGATTACTTGGATACTCGTCTGCCTTGGGAGATCGCCCCTGGGTTTCTGCAAACGCGGCGGCGTACGCATAGCGGGCTAGGTCACCTTGCATGTGCCCTCGAGCTTCGTGGTTGAGCAGCCGGGTCAGCCTCGGATCCACGAGCCAAGCAGCCAAGGAGTTGTTCGAAACGGACGCGAGTTCCGTGGACTTGCGGGGAGGCGCTTCTTTCGAAGCTTTGAAGGCGCTCAGGTGCCGTGCCAAGCATTCCGCGACCCTGACCGAAACGGAGGTTCCCATACGCAGGGCCCCCGATTCCGCAGCCATAAGCGCACTTGTAACAGCGAGCCGCCAAGTTTGCGGATCATCAACGGACCGACTGAGGCCGCTGCGAAGGCGAGGCATACTCCTGAGAACATCTTCAACCTTCGAGGTATTCCGCTCCAAAGCGAGATTGCATTTGCTCAAGTCCAACTCGGCGGCAATGTCAGCTCGAACCCCAAACAAGATCACCCGATGTCGCGCTTGGGGCACACCATGCCGCTCCGCCTTCACGACGTATTCTTGTCCGCTACGGCTGTAGCCCTCGACAAGGGGAATGATCAGATAGCTCTCTGGCGACGGTCCCGCGGCTCGCAAGTCGCGCAACACGCGATCAAAGATACGCTCTCCGTTTATGGCAGATGAAAGGAAGCCTTTGACGTTTTCCATGATGAATGCTGCGGGCTGCAGCCGCTCAAGTATTCGAATGTACTCTCTATATAGGAAATGCCGCTGATCTGCGGCAGCATCATAGTCCTGCTTGCCTAGATTTCGCGCGCGGCCGACCAGAGAGTAAGCTTGGCATGGTGGCCCACCAACGAGGACCACCTCGGCCCCGCTCCGCTCACGGATTGCGTCAAGCAGCGGATCGATCGTCTCAGCAGAAGAAGGCTGGCCGAGCTCAAGCTGATGCGTTTCTTCACATGCGGCCTGCCATTCCTGTGGATGGAGCCGCCCCAGCTCCTCCCGTGGCAGTTCCCCTGCCACGTACGCGTAGTAAGCCTCAGGAAGACTGCCACCGAATTGTCGAGTGAAGCTTCTGAGGCGCAGAGTCGCGAATGCCGATGCCTCCTTCTCTACCGAGAGTCGCACCTTGAAGGCGGGTGCGCCGTCCACTTTGTAAGCTGAGAAACCTTCTGCAAGGCCGCCCGGTCCAGCGAACAGATCTACCACCTCAAAACTGCGCATGCGAACCAACCTCCCTCCGTTCGACTTACCAAGTCTTGCTGCGTGGTCCAGGGCAACGGAGAGCTTTCCACATCAATGAGGCATGCTGCAGCGGCCGGCGCTTCAGTTGCGAGCCATCAGCTTGGGAGCTAGCCTGCCTGATCAACCTGGAGAGTGCGCGTGACCGAAGACCTTGTCGCTTTCCGTTCCGGCTTGATCTCTGCAGCTCATGAAGAAGCGTCCATCGAAGGCAGCGAAGCGAATGCCGACCACTTCGCTGCGATCGTTGGACGGCTTCTTGAGGAAGCAGGCATCGTTGAGAATCTCAGTCGTCTACCTTTTGACGGCATGATCGGCTCTGCTCGCGCGAGAATGTCGTTGGGAGCGCTGGACGAGGATGGCGAGACCCTCATCCTGATGAGCGCTCTTCTTTGTGAGCCGGATAGCAAACTCGGCCTGCCTCAAATTCGCGAGGCGGCGGAACGCTGTTTGCGCTTTTACACCGAAGCAACTCGGGACGGGCTTCGCCGCGCCGAATGTGTAGCACCCGAAGTTCAGGAATTCGGAAAGCAAATCGAAAACACCGCTCAACAGATTTCATTGGTTCGAGTCATTGTTGTCACTGACGCTGAGATTCCTGCCGCAGTGCTGCAGGAGCGGCAGATCGAAGGCACCATCATCCGCTTCGAGATATTCGATCTAAAGCGGCTGATCCGTGTACTCGGGGAAGGGGCATCACGCGAGGACATCGAAGTTGATTTGACGAACGAATTAGGTGCGCCCCTACCATGCCTTAAGATCCCTTCCTCCACCGGCGAGTATGACACCTACCTGGCAGCCGTGCCGGGAGAGCTCCTGAGCAGGATTTACGCGAAGTTTGGCACCCGTCTTCTCGAGCTGAACGTTCGAGCTTTCCTGGGCGTCCGCGGAAAGAAAACCGCGAATGCAGGACTTCGAGACACCCTGCTCCGAAGCCCTGATCGTTTCCTAGCTTTCAACAATGGCATCGTCGCAACCGTAGATGACATATCCTTGTGTACGAACGAAAACGGCGTCGCGGTCGGCAGCCTCAAGGGCCTGCAGATTGTGAACGGTGGCCAGACCACTGCTTCACTCTTCAGGGCGAAACGGAAGGAGCGCGCAGACATCTCACATGTCATGGTCCCCACAAAGATCATTCACGTGAAAGGGAACGCGACCGCACTCGATGAAATGGTTCGAAGCATTTCTAGATCAGCGAATACGCAGAATACCGTCCAACCTGCCGACTTCTCAGCGAACGACCCGTTTCATTGGGACGTGGAGCGACTAGCGAACAATTCGTGGTCGCCGGACGGGCGAACTCGGTGGTTCTACGAACGGGCCAGAGGCACCTATGGCGTTGCCGAAGATAATGCCGAGCTTAGTGCTGCAACCAAAAGGCTGTTTAAGGTCGAAACACCAAAAGAGCGAAGATTCACAAAGACCGACCTCGCCAGATACGTTTCGGCATGGGAGGGGCGCCCCTTTGAAGTCGCACGTGGTGGTCAGAAAAACTTCCAGTTATTCATGCAGCGCCTGAAGCAGTCTCCCATCGAGATAGACGAGCCTTGGTTCCAGCGCCTGATCGCCACTGCGATTCTTTATCGGACCACTGAGCGGATTGTGCGGCAGGCCGGTTTTCCGGCCTATCGTGCGCTTATCTCTGCTTACACAGTGGCGTTGATAGGCCAGCTTACAGGCGGTCGAATGGATTTCGGCCTTATCTGGAAGCAGCAGAGTCTATCCGAAGGGTTTGAGGCACTGGTCGCCACTTGGGCAGCAGAGGTGGATCGCCTTGTGCGAGAAACCGCAGGCAATCGGATGCCAACGGAGTGGGCGAAGAAGGAGGAGTGCTGGGCCTCTTTGTGTGCGCAAATGCCCGCACCCCCGGCCGCTCTGCCTCCCGAGCTCATGCATCAGGGAGGACGATCACCAGAGCACGGAAGCGCCAAGCCGGCGGTGCCGCTGACCTCTGCGGATTACCTCCTCATCCAGAAGACGATGGAGCTTGACGCAGGAACCCTGCTTAGAATCAGTGAAGAGGGAAAGCAAAGCGGGCTCCTCCACTGGAAGGTAGCTGCGATTTGTCAGACCGTCGCAACTTACGCGGCCGGCGGCTGGAACCGAAGGCCGTCGGCCAAGCAATGCCGGGTTGTCATTGACGCGGTGGAGAAGGTTCGCGCCGCCGCCGATTGAACCTGCGTGAATCAGTGCTTGACGCCGACGGTCTGTCCGTCTGTGTTGGTGGGCGGGGGCGACTTGTGTCGGATGAGAGTGATCGCTCAAGGGGCAGGCGTTTGTGCCCCGAACTGCTACTGCCCGGGGCCGCTGGCCGGCCGGCACCAGCCTCCCATCTTATGAAGCTTATCTGCAATGCGGCGCTCGCTGAGCCCACGGGAGGCATCTGCCTGCTGCTGCCGCAATCCCAAGGGGTCGAGCACCTGACATCAGTCATCGCGGCGTTCTCGTGTCTTCCTCGGGACACGGCTGACAACGCCTCGGCTCAGATTGCACGGACATTTTGCCCGGATCAAAAGGTAAGGGTTCTCCCCGATGGCTACGTGTACAAGGTCGCCGGGGTTGTGCCGCCGCACATCAGCGATCGACCAGGGTACTGGCTGCAGTACCTCGATGTAAAAAAAGGCGCTGGGAAGGGAAGGTTCGCGGTCTGGGGCGAGGATCTTCGCCGACTTGAGCCAACTGAGAGATCTCGCCCTTTGGGGCCAGATCGGAAGCTTTGGTCGAGAGCCGTCCCGACCACCATCGATCGGCTGTGCGGCACTCGGACCTTGGGCAATCATGCACTGCTAACAAACAGAGTTGTGCTCCTCGGTAGTCGGACCGACCTGCAGGCCTTCCTGCAAGAGACTAGGCTGCTGCCTACGGACTGCGAGGATACTGACTGCATCGACGCGCTGGGTAACGAGTTCCCTTGGGGCAGCGTCGGGGAGGATGGCACCGTTTACATAGAGCATCCTAGATCAACTCCAGGGGAGCCGCTCATCGCAGCTACTCGGAACTTCGTTGCAGCGCGACGAGCCGCTGAAGAGGCTTCAGTTGGAAGCAAGCTGTTCGTGAGCAAATGGCTCGATGGTGTGCTGCAGAATCTCGAGACGGCCTCGCGGATCGCTCAAAGGCAGCGCATGGTTGTTCTTGCCGACGCAAGCGCGAGGGACCGTGTATCGCTGCTCAGCAAGGACGGCTGGATTGTGTGGGAGCCGGCACCCTCGGAGTTGCTCGGCGATGATGAGAGCCGAATTGTAGGACTTCCGTGTCTCGACAAGAACACGCGCGCGGCTCGCCGCGAAAGAGAACTCGACCTGACTTGTGAAATCGCGAACGAGAGTTCCTTGGCAGATTGCTACGCTGCCCTGCAGCAACTCGGAGACGCGGTTGGGTCTGTCGACTTCGACCACGACGAGCTGTTGGATGATGCAGTCGAGGACCAACTTTCACGTCTATGGGGCCTCTTCCTAGAGGCGACCGGGTGGCTAATCACGCCGGAGGAAGAGCATCGGAAAGCCTTCCTAGCCCGAATGTCAGATGCACGCGGAGCCATTCTCTCTCTGAAACACACTACAGCTCCGACTGTGCTGCAGCCTATGACCCGAACTATCGACGCGCTTGCTGCCTTCATCGACCGATACGCTGCAGGTGCGACTACTCCAAAGGCTGACGCGCTGCTTGCGGCCATCGAAAGCCTTAACCCGCAGAGCATCGTGTTCGGAAGCGCCAATGACCGAGATCTTGCCAGATCGGCTCTGGAGGGCCTGGTCGCTCCGCAGGAAATCGTATCAGTGTCAGAGATGCGGGAGCATGTTGAAGGCGAGCGTGTGGTTGCCTGTTCGCTCATGGCCAGGAAGACCTTCGCCCGTTTTTTCGATCCATGCCCTGCTTCTACAATCGCATTGGTAGCATACGACTTCGAGCAGCATATTTACCAATCACGACTGGAGCGTCGAAGCAACCTCCGCAAACGGCTTTCACCCGATTTGGACGTCAAGGCGCGCTTAACGGGCTTCGCTGCGAGCACCTTCGCAAGCAAGAGACCGGAACCGCCGTCCAAGACTCCTGACGACAGCCCAATCGCAATTGAGCGCGTCGCCAGCGCATCTCGAAAACCGAAGTGCGTCTTGCCAGAGGGATCAAGGGCCGAGACGGACCAGACACGGGAAGGCAGGCTTTGTCGGTTTTCTGGCTGCTCGTGGGCGGTATTTACGCCAAATCACGCTGTTTCGGTGCTCGCTCAGCAGGGGACAAGTGCCATCATCCGCAGGACGGTCGATGAGCTGCTTACTGGAGACCGGCTGCTGCTCCGAGAGGCCGGGGATAAGGATGTCATTCGACTTATCGCTGAAGATACGGCGGGCCCAACCACCTACGCGCAGCTCTGGGAAGCTGGACAGCGCTGGAAGACCGCTCTGAAGAAGATCTCACCGAACCCAGCTACGCTCTGGCAGAAGCTTTCCTGGCTCGGATTACACCGTGACCCCGTGACGATTCGCTACTGGCTGCTTGATGATGGCATGATTGGCCCGCGATCGCAGGACGACATCTCAATAATCGTCGAAGCCGCAGGCGAGCAGCCCGACGACAAGAAGTGGCAGGAATGCTGGGACGCAATCGTGAGGTTGCGAACGCTGCACATGCGAGCGGGAATGCAGCTCACTCAAGCACTCGAGGAAGAGTGCAGCGACCTCATGTTCGCAGATTTCGAGCATGAGCAGGCGGTTGAACTCTCCTTGGGATTGCTTTGGCTCGTGTCCGTTCAAAGCATTCAAGCTCCTGCGCACTGGCCCGCGAACATCGTCAATGCACTCCATTGGGGGCGCGAGGACTGGCGTGATGACATGCTGAGGAATGTTATAGTGGGAGCGGGTTGCTAGTGGCCCGCCTTATCCCCCCGATCCCCCCAGCAGACATTCCGGATTCCGAGCGTCGGTTATTCGTGAAGCTGGCAGGCGAGCCCGGAACTGAGGATTGGACTGTTTTTCACTCTCTTGGACTCTCGAGCAGCTACACAGGTCACTTTGGAGAGATCGATTTCGTCGTTGTGATCCCAAAACGGGGCGTCGTCTGCATCGAGGTCAAGGGGGGCGGCGTATCTCAAAAGGATGGTGTCTGGAGATCAAAAGACCGCCACGGCTGGACGCACGAGTTAAAGCGCTCGCCATTCGCGCAAGCCCGAAGTGCGATGTTCAAGTTGCGCAAGGCGGTGGAAGAAAGGTTTGGCCAGAACTCTGCGGAGGCGCATGTGCCCTTTGGATATCTGGTCGTTCTGCCGGATGTCGATTGTCCTCCTCCATGTCCGGAATTCGCTCGCGGAGATGTCTTGGACCGGCATAATCTCGAGCGGCCGATTGCTGCTCTCATAGAGAAGTGTCCCACGCTGACAGCGGCGATGCCCGGCGAAGGTGCGAGGGCAGCATTCCTTGCCCCCATAAACAGCTTGAAGAGCTTTTTCAGACCCGACTTCGATCGCGTTCGCACGGCGGGGGCCAGCCTTAAGCCAGTCGAGGATCAGCTAAGGGCGTTGACCGACGAACAATATGATGCGCTCGACACGGTTGAGATAAATCCCCGTTGCGTGGTCATAGGCCCTGCGGGCACGGGCAAGACAACCCTTGCGGTCGAGTATGCCCGACGCTTAGCCGAGCAAGGAAAATCCGTGCTCCTGGCATGCTACAACAAGATGCTCGGCGCTTGGCTTGCAACAAGGGTGCAAGGCATGCCCGGGGGTCGGGTAGTAGCCGGCTCCCTACACAAACTGCTCGAAGACAGGATCAAAGTCAGTCAGTTCGCCGATGAGTTCCGCAAGCACCGCGGCCATCCCGATCTCTTCTCGGAGCTGTACCCCTTGTACGGAGCGATGGCTCTCGATGAAGCCAATGAGCGGTTCGATGCCGTGTTGATCGACGAGGCTCAGGACTTCCGCTCTGAAGCGCTTGTAGCCATTGCGAACGCGTGGATACGCAGCGTTGAAGGAGCTCAAGTAGTTCTGTTCGGCGACTACTCTCAGCAGGCGCTATACGATACACCGAAGGAAAGCCTCGACATTGCTCGATCATGCTTGGGGGCTTGCACCGTAGTCCCACTGACGAAGAATTGTCGGAACACCCGGCGCATTGCCGTTCAGACATCACATCTTTCCGGCTTCGCCAGCCTGAAACTGCATACCGGTCAGCCAGAGGGAGACGCAGTCGAGACGCTGTTCTACTCGAGGTCATCAGACCAAGGGGCACTGCTAGCAAAGGTCTTCCGAAAACTCAAGGACGATGGCATACCTGCAGATGAAGTCGTTGTCCTTGGAAAGTACCGGCTCGACAATTCAGACTTTTCCAAGTTGCCGACTGAAAGCCCATGGCAACTAGCCGACGCAGCC
This sequence comes from Sphingomonas kaistensis, assembly GCF_036884275.1. Classification (NCBI taxonomy): domain Bacteria; kingdom Pseudomonadati; phylum Pseudomonadota; class Alphaproteobacteria; order Sphingomonadales; family Sphingomonadaceae; genus Sphingomonas; species Sphingomonas kaistensis. The sequence goes on from NZ_CP145607.1 coordinate 405,532, forward strand.
TTCAGTCCCTCACCAAAGGGAATTGTCCCATATTCCACCATTTGGGCCTACAAAGGCCTTGAAGCAGCGGTAGTGATTATCGTTGATGTGGATACTTTGGAAGAAGGTGAAGGCGAGGCCCTCTTGTACGTTGCGATGTCAAGGGCCCGCGTTCAGTTGTACATGCTGGTTCATCGTAACTGTCGCGCTACATATGATCGGAAGATCGCAAAAGGTCTTTTGAAGGTAATCGGCCAATGAGCGGCAACTACTTTGGCATTCCGGAAGAACTCGGCAGTGCTGCAGCCGTCCGAGAGTTCGTCGTAAACTGGCTGCGCAGGGAGCTTGTTGGACCGGCACCCGGCCACCCGATGATGCAGTGGGACGGGCAGCGCCCTGAGCTCATCGGCGAGGAAGTCCTGCGTCCGCAGGACCCTCCAAGATATAGATACGGTGCTGGCATCCTGTTCCCGCGCGGAGTGACCTATTCGGGAAGTCTTGATCCTGGCGAGGGCACCGCGGCTCTCGAACAGGCCGAACCAATCGACAGCGATCGCGGTGATAACGAAGATGACGGTCAGGCTACTAGTTCTGCGCCCACGGATGATCGTTCCGAGGAGTCCGACCAGGATGTCGAACCGGCGTTCGTTTTCCTGCCCAGTACGATGGGGATCAGTTTCCTTGTCGAGACGGAAGGAGATCTGGAGGTAGAAGTTGAGTGGGCAACCTACGAAGGTGTTACGCTCCGCGGCTACAGCACCAATTCGCGTTCTGAAGAGGGTCAGACACTCTGGTTCCGCCGGCCCACCCGACGAACACTTGAGCTCGATCGAGAGTCACTGCTGACCGTCCAGCAGCAGCGGAAAACACTCGTTGAGGAGTCAGGAAAGGCAACGCTCGTTCTCCATGTAATGAGCCGCCATTGGAGCACCTCTCCCACTACCCGGCTCGTCACCATCACACTCATGAACGCGAGCGAATCTGAACCGCGCAACGAAGCCTGTTTCTTCCAGTGCGGCTTTCAAGTGCGACCACTGCGCGGAAGCCGTATCCTTCCTTACGCCGAGAGGTCTGAAGAGCTTTCGGATGCCGAAGAGTTGTCGCTGCGGCTGCTGTACCGGCACCGGCCGATTTATGCAGTTGGACATGGTTGCGCCGCTGACTGGGAGACTGCCGAAGAAGGCGAAGTGAACGCCGTGCGCACGGAAGTGATGCCGGTCCACGAGCAGGCTCCCATTCTGCCGCGGGATCAGATTGCCGGGGTCGACCTTTCGATGGGACGCCTGGCAGAGGGAACGGTTGATCAGATCGTCGCTTCCTGCACGAGCCTTGCAGCCGCGTATGCTGCATGGATCGATGAACGTCGTGACGAACTGCAATCCGATCCCAGCTTGTCAGCTGCATTGCAGCAAGTGGCATCCCAGCATCTCGATAATTGCCTAGCCTGCCTCGAACGCATGAAAGACGGCATCGCGATCTTGAATTCCGACGCAGATGCGCTTGACGCGTTCAAACTGATGAACAGAGCGATGGTAGAGCAACGAGCTCACTACGCTCTTTCGTCGGAAGCGGAGCTCCGCCGGGGCTGGATCGAAGCCACAGGCGGCTACGCGCCAGAACGGACCTACAGTGCTCCCGAGTATCCCTACTCGACTGCCTGGCGGCCCTTCCAGCTCGCCTTTGTGCTCATGAATCTTGCACCGTTCACGGAGCCAAAAGGTGCGGCCCGCGACCTCGTCGACGTCATCTGGTTCCCGACTGGCGGCGGAAAGACCGAAGCCTACTTGGGACTGGCTGCCTTCAGCATCCTGCATCGAAGGTTGGTCGATCCGGCAAATGCGGGCACCACTGTGCTCATGCGCTACACGCTGCGGTTGCTGACAACTCAGCAATTCCAGAGAGCTGCGTCCCTGATCTGTGCGCTAGAGCTGATCCGGCGCAAGGACCCCGAGAGCTTCGGCACTGAGCCGATAACGATCGGCCTGTGGCTAGGCTCAGGCGTCACTCCGAACCGCAATAAGGAAGCCGTTTCCGATCTGGCGAAGCTCGGTCAGGGAGAGGGGGACAACCGGTTCATCGTCCTCTCATGTCCTTGGTGCGGGATCGACATGGGCCCCCGCGAATTCGGGCGAAAGACCCGTGTCTTTGGCTATGAGCCGCAGGCTAACCCGGCTCAGGTACGATTTAGGTGCGAGGATCCCGGCTGCGACTTCAATTCACACGCTGGCCTTCCTCTCGAGGTAGTCGATGAGCGCATCTACGCCTCACCTCCTACGATGATCATCGGGACCGTCGATAAGTTCGCGATGATGCCTTGGCAGCCGGACGCGCGAAAGATCTTCGGCTTGGATGCGGACAAGCAAGTCACGCCACCGGACCTCGTCATACAGGACGAACTCCACCTGATTGCAGGTCCTCTCGGATCGATGGTGGGTCACTACGAAACAGTGATCGACGAGCTGTGTACCGGACGGATTGACGGCCGGCGCGTCGGCCCCAAAGTGATTGCGTCCACCGCGACGATCGCCAGAGCCGTTGAACAGGTGAAGTCGCTCTACAACCGTCCTGCAGTACTTTTCCCGCCTCAGGGTCTTCGCGCAGGGGAGTCGTACTTCGCACAGGAGCGAAAGGACGTATGCGGGCGCCTCTATGTGGGCGTGCTAGGCAGCGCTCTCTCGTCCCACGTGGTGGCGCAAATCAGGACTGTTTCCGCGCTTCTGCAGGCACCTGCACTGCTCGCGAAGCCTGCATGCGAGCCAGTCTCTGACGCCTTCCGTGACCCGTACTGGACCTTGATGTGCTACTTCAACTCGCTACGGGAGCTAGGACGCGCAGCAACGCTGATACAAGCCGACATCAGGGAGTACCTGAACGCAGTCTGGGACAGGATCGGACTGCGGGCAGACTTGCTCGGCGACGGCGCGAAGTCGCTCCGACGTTTCATCAACCGAGACGAGGAGCTTACCAGCCGCCTTCGCAGCAGCGAGATCCCCGGGACGCTGCAGAAACTGTTCACTGGGCTTCCGTCCCCCGCGACCGTGGACATGTGCCTAGCCACGAACATGATCCAGGTCGGGCTGGACGTCCCGAGACTAAGCGTAATGACGATCGTGGGCCAGCCAAAGACAGCTTCGGAATACATTCAAGCTTCCAGTCGCGTCGGTCGCGACAAGAACAAGCCAGGACTTGTCGTCACGAATTACAACCCGTTCAAACCGCGGGACAGGTCACATTTTGAAAGCTTCAGATCTTATCACGAGAACGTATACCGGCACGTCGAACCGACAAGTGTGACGCCCTTTGCCGTGCCCGTATCGGAACGGGCCATTCACGCTCTAGCCGTAACTCTGGCTCGCTACAGAGTTCCGGAGCTTTTACAGTCGCCGCAGGCGGGTATTTCGCCGAGCACTCGCGAGATGATCAGAGACGTAATCGGAACTCGGGCCGCGGCAGTCTCGCCTGAAGATGCTCGCGTAGCTCTGGAGAAGCTCGACGACTTCTTAGACCTATGGGATCGCTGGCGACCTCAGTCCTATGGCGACTTCATTGGCTCGAGTGAAAATGAACCTCTGCTCTGGCCGGCTGGGAAGTCGCCACCAGACGAGGAGTGGAAATACACCAAGCCCACCATGGCCTCGATGCGCAACGTTGATGCCGAAAGCGAGGCTGTACTAATTCGCGAGTACAGAACCGGTGCGGTCTCGTGAGGCGCCCTGGACGGTCTCAGGCTGGACCCAGAAGAAGGCCGGCATTGGTCCGCAAACGGCCCGTACGGAGAGGTTCGCTGATCTCACCGTTCGGAGTTGGTGCGATTACCGATTTTCGAAACGATGAGGCGCTCATGTGCGCAGGCATCGATAGCTGGTTTGCCGAAGGGCCACCCTCAGATCTGCGCATCGCGGAGGAACGTCTTCAAGCGAAGCTTGGCAGGGCTTTCTTCGTGCTTCCGCCCGACTTCAGCGAGAACACGGGGGGCCCGAAGCTCAGGGTCCCTTACGTCCGCTTCCCGAGATGGCATTACTGCCCCAGATGCTTCCGGATGTACAAAGCGCCAATCTTTGGCGATCAGCCCAACTGCAACGCCTGCTCAGAGGGTAGATCGCGCGGCCGGCGGATGATCCCCATCCGGATCGTGGCGGCCTGCGAGAGCGGACACGTGCAGGATTTCCCATTTCGCCGCTGGATCGACTGCACTTGCGCCGATGGTGGCGAGCTGTACTTCAAGTCCGGTCGGAGCGCCGCCAGCATTCAGGGCACGAAGGTGGAGTGCAAAAGCTGCGGCAAGATACAATCGCTTGCCCACGCATTTCAGGACTTTGCCCTTGATAGCAAGGGAGCTCACTGCACCGGGGCTCGGCCTTGGCTCGGCGAAGATCCGGGCGACGAAGATTGCAGGCAACCGCTCAAAACGCTGCTCCGCGGCGCTTCGAACCTCTATTTCGCGAACGTCGCGAGTTCGATCTACATTCCAACGGAGATCGCGCAGGTAGACCCAAAGATCAGGAGCATGCTGGAAGACCCAGCGAAGTGGGCAGCACTAACCGCTGGAAATGTAGACGGACAAGTAAATGAGACCGCTATCAGGATGGTGGCGCAACTGAGCGGTGTAGATGCAGAAGTGCTGCTGGCCGCGGTGCTTGCAAAGCTTTCAAGATCTCAGCGGCGGGAGCAGCAAGCAGGATCGGAAGAGGAGTTTCGCAGGCAGGAGTTCGAGGTACTGAGGCAGGGCAGTGCTGACCATCGATCGGACTTGTTGTGCGAAGTGGTTCCTGGAACGCAGTACGGCTGGCTCTCCGGTTTCGTGCGGTCGGTCGGGCTGGTCCGTAAGCTCCGCGAGACCCGTGTCCTGACCGGCTTTACGCGGATCAACCCGCCTGGGGGAGCCGGTGCCGAGCAGCACCTGTCCCGAGCTCCTCATCCGGACTGGTTGCCCGCGACGGTCGTCAGAGGCGAAGGCATCTTCCTCGAGCTTGATGATGAAGTTGTTACCAAGTGGGCACGAACGAAGCCTGTGATTGACCGTACGTCGGCGCTTCTCGCCCGTTACGACGGGCAAAGGGTCAGCAGGAATCTCGAGCCTCGCGGCATCGACGCACGTTTTCTGTTTTTGCACACCATGGCTCACGGGCTAATCAGAGAACTCACCTTCTTGTGCGGATACGGTTCCTCTGCCCTCCGAGAACGCATTTACTGCAGCCTTGAAGACCGAGCGAGGCCGATGCTTGGCATGCTGCTCTACACTGCCTCGGGCGACTCTGAAGGAACGCTAGGTGGGCTCGTGAACCAAGGCACCGCCGGCAAACTGGAGGAGCTGGTGCTTGCAACGATTCGAAGATCGATGTGGTGCTCCAATGACCCGGTTTGCGTCGAGAGCCCGGCACAAGGAGCTGGGAGCGTGAATCTCGCTGCGTGCCACGGCTGCACGTTGCTCCCCGAAACAAGTTGTGAGGAGGGAAACCGGCTTCTTGATAGAGCGCTCCTCATCGGCACGCCGGAATGTCCTGATCTTGCATTCTTTGGGCCAGCCGGTGTTCGCTCGCCCGCCCATTAGTGACCTGTCCTGCAAGCGGGCGACTGGCAAATCCGAGCGACGTCGATGAGTGACGTCGTGGACCGAACGACGCGGTCCCGCATGATGGCGAACATCCGTGGCAAGAACACCAAGCCGGAGGTAGAACTGCGCAGTGCGCTCCACCGCCGCGGCCTGCGCTTTCGGATCCACGACAAGAGACTGCCCGGCAGGCCGGACATTGTGTTTCCGAAGTACAAGGCTGTCGTCCACGTGCACGGGTGCTACTGGCACCGCCATCGCGGTTGTCGTTTCGCTACCACTCCTTCTTCGAACATTGAATTTTGGCAGGCGAAGTTCAACAGCAACGTAGATCGAGACTGGAAGACGGATAGAGCTTTGAAGGAAGCCGGTTGGCGAACCTTCGTCGTGTGGGAATGCTCCATGCGGGAAGCTGGCGCGACGGCCATTGCGGCAAAGGTGCACGAGTGGCTGCTGTCGCACTAACAGCTTGGCTATCGTCCGCTGGCACTTCGCCTGCATGGGAGAAAGCACGGCAGAGACGCATAACCAAGCCACCCGGCCAGCACTTATCAGAAGCGAGGCATCAGAAGCATCGTTGCCAAGATAAGGGCACGGTCTATGGATGCTGACTCATACCTTGCCTCTAAAGATCAATTTCAGTTCTCGGAGGCGGCACCCAACAGGGGATTGCGCGAGTCTCAACTTGGAGATTACGCGCACTCGCCCTTGCCGAAGTACGTCGCTTGTGCATCTTGCGGGATGGTCTTGCGGATGGCTTCTACCCCCTCACGCGTGAGTTCGAAGCATTCAAGTGGTCCAACCCTGCTTGGCGTTGCAAGACCCGCACGTAGCAAATCGCTCGCGGCGCCATTCTCAACAACTCCGGCAGGCTGGGCAAGCCGGCGCGGCACCTTCTCTCCAGCTTGAAGCTTGCAGCTCGATGCGGCAGCTGCAGCTGCTAACGCAGCAACGGCTCGAGCAGTGGCGCGCCTAGGTGATGAATGCACCTTCAGCGGCTTTACAGCGAACCCAAGCGGCTTCAGAGGGATACTCTCGACACTGGCGCCGACAGGTAGGAACTCTCGGTAGAAGCTATCAAGATCTAGTCGCATCGGCATCCTCCTTCTTGCGTTTTCTAGATCTTCCGCGATCGATCTCTGCCTAGCTTGACCAGCAGCCATGGGTAGATGATCTCGCGAGGCATGCGGCCACAAAAGCGGTGCCCTGAATTTGTGATGTGCCATGGATCGCCACCATTGCAGCCCCACGCTGGGAGAGTCACCAGCTTGTTGACGTTCTCGAGATTGGGCCAGAGTGCCCATATGAGTATGTGCTCGAGTTCTTCGGTCATCTGGCTTGTGCGGGCCGACGCTCGTGTGAGCCGACCGAAATCCACGTGGCCAATACTCAGAAAAGTTTTGCGCTTCCGCGCTATGAGTTGCTCGGCAGTCGGATGATTTCTGAACCGTCGATCAAGCCGATCAGTGATCCCAATATAAGCGATAGTTTCTCTACGTTGGGCAAGGTGATGATCCCAGCTTATAGCGTAAAGATAGCTAGGCTTCGCTTGTGCTGCGGACAACGGCGGAGCCTCATCGCTTGCTGACCAGGCCTTCGGCTTGGTCCAGCAGATGTCCATCCCTCGAAAGGACGGTTTGCAGTTAATCTGCTGGGGCTCACCTCCCAAGTCGGCCGGCATGAAGCCTTTCGGTGCTGCCATAATGGCCTTCGACCCTCAAAAAGCAATTCAGCTACAGGCAAACCTGAACTCGCCTCAGGATCTTCTCTCGTCCCCAGAACTTGAATTGCGCGTTGTTCAAGCCGGTAAGCTCAACTGCAGCGCTCACACCGCCAAGACCTGATCCCCATCCCACACGATCAACACTCGCTCGGGCTGATCCGGCTGCCTATAGACGAACGGCATCGAGGGTGAGTCCGCGTTGATCATGCAGCGCTCAACATCATAGAGACGCTTGCTCGTCGATACGCTCGTCACTGGCGGTCGGTTCAAAAGATTTGCGAGGTCAGCGGCTGAGGCCGAACTGCCCACAAGCGCAAGCAGAAACGCTGTGAAGATCAAGTGACGCATAACAAGCCCCCTAAGGCAGTGAAGACAAGACCCTCTCACGCCGACCTCGGGAAAGCAAACCACAACTCCTAGCCCCATTCATCTCGCAGGAAGCACACTGCAGTTTTGGTTGCGAGCGGCACGGGGTAACTGTCGTTGAGGCAGGTGCCGCACGCGGTGTTTACTTTCGCTTCAGCGACCTTGATGATGCCCTCAGGGTCGTCAGGGGGAACTATCGATGCCTAGGATTGTGAAGCGTGTTGTTCTTGGAGCTGTAGCGATGTCGCTCGCGAGTCCGGCCCTCGCGGACAAGTACTTCGCAGTGACACCATCGGGAGCGACCGAGACCCTCTTCGCCGACAAGCCGCAGACGGTTTCCGGCCAGCTTGCTGCTCGGTGTATGGATGCGAAGTGGACGGTAGTAAGTTCAACGCCAAACCACGTTACTTGCGAAGCTCCCTTGAACATGGGCCAGTCGATCCTTGGCCAGATGCTCATGGGGAACAGCTACTCCACGCCTCCCCGCCGCTTCTACAGGTTCGGCATCGCTGAGATTAACGGCATCTCCCGTGTTCAGGCCACCGGCTGGATGGAGTTGCAGATGGCCTTCGGACAGATAAAGCGGAATGATTTCAGCGGGCCCGAATTCCATAACTCAGCTATGAACTTTATGGCCTCGGCCGGCGGGAAGCTGCCGCCGGGAACTACCTTTCCCAACCATGCCGTTCTTGGCTTTGAGAGCGAGCAAGCCTCGCTTGGTAAGATTAACGTTCCGCGAGTGACTAAGATCGAACCCGGCTCCGCAGCTGAGAAGTCGGGCATGCAAGTCGGAGACCTTGTCACCAGAGTGGCAGGTGAGCGGTTGAAGAGCCAGAACGACTATCTTGATGCGGCAGCCAAGGCCGCATCCTCCTCCACTTATGAAGTGGAAGTCATGCGCTCTGGAAAGGCGCTAAAACTCACCCTGCAGCGCGCTTTCAGACCAGCTTGGACTGAGCAAGTCGTCGCTATAGCGCCGTCTGCAACGACTCTTCCACAACAGGTACCAACATCGGTCGCAGATGAGCTTGCCAAACTCGCGAAGCTAAGGAGCGACGGTGTACTCAGCGAGCAGGAGTTCCTCGCGCAAAAAAGCAAGCTTCTCGGCCAGTAGCCGTCAATGCACCAAGTTCCCCACCTGCAGGTAGTGACGTTCAACTGTGAGTGGCGACGAACGCGCTCGGCCGATGCTGCTCTGATACGCGAGCGGTGCTTGGCAGATGGTCCGGACGTGATCTGTCTCACTGAAACCCACTCAGGGTTCATGGAAGGGGTTGGGCATGAGGTGCTTGCAAGTCCCATCACTTCTTACCCAGCCAACTCGACCCGGCGAAAAGTTCTGCTCTGGAGCAAGAGGCCTTGGACTGAGGTGGACGCGGCCGGTCCACCCGGTATCCCTCCCGGCCGCTTCGTGGCGGCAACAACAGACACGCCGCTCGGTCCCATTCGCTTCGTTGGTGTGGTAATTCCGTACAGGTTTGCTGGTGTGAGGACGGGCGTTCCGAAGAGAACCGACTGGGAACTGCATCTCGAGTACCTTGCGGCGCTTGAGGAGGTCGCGAAGGTTGCCGCGGAACGCTCCGTGGTTGTGGGCGACTTCAACCAGCGCGTTCCGGCTAAGTACCAGCCGAAGAAGATTTACAGTGCATTGGAGGCAAGTGTGCTGAAGCACCTGCCTCTTGCAACTGGTGGCGTGCTGCAGCCCGCAGGCCGGCAAGCCATCGACCACATCTGTCACAGCCGCGATCTCGCGTGTGTCATCGCCAGAAGCCTGTCGAACGCCCGCCCGGGAGGGGGGCAGATCAGCGACCACTTCGGCGTCCTCGCGGAGTTCCGGCAGGCAGGTCAGACTTAGGAGAACAAGATGCTGAGCGAACGCTTCGACGCTGCTTTGGTCTACGCGAGCGCCGCACATCGGGAGCAGGTGCGCAAAGGCTCCAACATCCCGTACGTCTCGCATCTGCTGGGTGTCGCGTCCTTGGCTATCGAGATTGGCGCGGACGAGGATCAGGCAATTGCTGCTCTGCTTCATGATGCTGTTGAGGACCAAGGTGGAGAGCCACGGCTCAACGACATCCGTGCGCGTTTCGGCGATCGTGTTGCCTCTATTGTGTCAGACTGCACAGACAGCTGGGAAGATCCCAAGCCAGACTGGCGGCCACGGAAGGAAGCTTACATCGCGAGCCTTTCCAGCAAGCACCCAGACTCGCTCCTCGTCTCGCTTGCAGACAAGATGCATAACGCAACTGCCATCAACGCTGACCTTGCAGTCCACGGGCCGGCCGTTTGGGACCGCTTCACAGGTGGGCGCGAGGGATCGCTTTGGTACTACAGCGAACTCGCCTTAGCCTTTGAGAGAAGGCTGCCAGGCGCTCCGTCGAAGAGGTTGAAGGCGTTAGTGGCCGAGATGCACGATCTGGCCGAAGTGTGATGCTGTGATCGACAGCTGCCTTCATCTTACGTGCGCTGCGTCCAACTTCTGCTGCACTTCGGAAACTTGATGCTCAAGTGCCTGTTCGCGGGCACGCGAAGAACTTGATTACCGTTCGGGAATCGGATGGCCGAAGTCGATTTGGTCCGGGCTTCTTGTCGCCGACGTCTCTCGAGGACCGAGCTTTAGAAGGCCACGATCCTCTACGTTGATCAGGTAGCCCCCTTCTCCCACGTGGCAACCGCGAGCGCCGCGTTTCGAGCTTCAAGACTTAACGCAACGCGCTTCAGCATCTCGTATCTTTGTCGCTTGTTATCTCCAAGGCTCGCTAAGGAACGGGATCCGACACCGGCCGCCAAGGCAATCCACCAGGCACCTGTTGCAGCGAGTGCCGCCGCCGCCGCTGTGCCAGCGACGCTTGCTTTGGCTGCACGATCGCCAAACTCGGCGCTGCGTTGCTCGACCGTCAAGCTCCCGTCCATGAACGTGGACAAAGCGATTACCGCTAAACCAATTGACGAGGGGATTAGGTCGCCTGCATCTAGATGATTGATCGGACCAGCGGCCGCAGAAACTGCTGCTTCGAGGGCATTTTCACTGATGCCGCTGTTAGTGATATTCTCTGTTACACCCATTGCGACTAGCTGAGCATGTACCTCGGCCGTGGTCGTGACATCGATGCCGGGATAGCGCTGCAGCGCATCTTGTACGTAAGCTGCCGACTCGGTTGCCTTAGCTTGCAATACATCGACTGTACGGCCGCTCTCATCGATGATCTGTATGTCGAACCCCGGCTGCGTGGCTGATTGAGGTAGCTCCGCGTGGAGACCCTCTGGCAGATTGCCACTGTTCAAGTGGTCCAAAAGCTCCAGCTCAAACAATTTTCCCTTCACACCGCTGACAAGGCCTACCAAGTCCTCAGGTGGTAATCTGTAAACAGCGTCGGAGAAAGTCTCACCGGCTGCCGCTAGCCCGGGATAGGCCAGTCGAAATGCCTCCTCGACATACGGGGGAGTCTGAGAGGGGTGCGCAGCGACAAACGAGAGGGAAACACCCCCGGCCGTCAAGAGATCAAGGAGGTCTTTCTTGCGCCTCTCTCGTTGAGCCTTGCCGATCAGGGCGCTCTGCCCTTCTATTTCCCTCCGAACGGCTGGGCTCGCTGTCCGAATACGACTGTACAATTCTTCCAAGTGACGCTGAGAAATCGCGACCGCATCAAATGCACCTGAGAGCGCTCCCGCAGCCCCATTGATCGCGCCCCCAGCGGCAGCTCCGATTGCGGGTGACGCTGCAATGGTACGCTCACCGACCCTTTGAGTGAATGTTGCAGCTGCCGTGCACACATCTAAAATGTAGCTTTCCACTTGGTGAGCTGTGCCAGGTTTCCCATTTCGATTTGCAGACGGTGCAATCCGATGATTGCTCCGCGCAGTCTCTGCGCTTGCTGAGAGGCGCTCGCCCGCACTCTCAACCACGCGCGCCGCGGTCAGGATGGCCTGCTGCGTTTTAGTAGCGATTGCTGGTTGGTGCGTGCTGATGTAGCTTTTCGCACCGTTCAAAGTATCGCCCGCAGTCTTCAGCGCATTGCTCGTTTCACGTGCCAGCTTTGCCGCTTGAGCTCGTAGCTCAGCGACGGAATTGAAAAGACGCATCCGCCATCCACCCCTTTGATCAGAGGGAACTAGGACGAGAGTGTAAACAAAGCCTCAGGAAGCCGAAGGCTGCCGCCTCAAAGTTTTGACGAAATGATGCTTTCAAGTGCCGCTGCTATTCTACTCAGTTGGTTCACGCCTTCCACGACTTGGTCGCGTATCTCGAGGAGAGCGACTGCAACAGCTTCATTACAATCCATCTCAGATCCTTCTGTGATATCTGCAAAGACCGGGTCGCCGGTAAAGGCTACCCTCGCTCTCTTACGGGTTCGCATCTCCGCGACGATCCGCTCGATATCATGGTCTGGCAGATCTTGTTTCAGATTAGGGATAGCGTTGATCAGGCGCTCTGCAATGGTGGTGATGTTTTCAGCTGTTGTTTGACTCTCGACAAGGATGGTATTTCGATCTGCACCGATAAGTCGCGCAGCGCCCCCTCTGATTGTCTCAAGGTCAGCGACAAACTCGGCTGCAGTTCGGCCTTCGGGCCCGAGATTGCTCATACACAGTCCTCTCGCATCTCATCTAAGGTCCAGTCCGAAAGCTTAGCATCTGATGGCGCAACTTAAGCAATCGCGAGCTGACGGAAGCGGTTGCGCGATCTTCAATCCGAGCTTTGCGCTCTATGAAGAGGAGTGCGGCATTTGTCGGGTTTTGCCTCACTGCTGCATTCGTGCCCGCCGGCGTTTGCAGTAAGGCAGGAGCGCGTCGGCGGGGCTCCGGGTACCATGACCCTTCCCCAGCCCTGCACCTGTGCCCTGCGAGGCCTTGGCTGGCTCCCGTGAAAGCTCATAACCGAGGCAGTCAGCGCAAGATTGAGCCGAAGGTGCTCTCGCCTTGGTCCTTCGCGGTGCCGGCTCAACAACAAAAAATGGGATCGAGAAAGGACCCCGGACGCACGTGGCATCCGGGGTGAGTTGTTTGCTTGCAGAAGAAGTCTTCAGGCCAACCGCTCCATGTTGAGGAGCCTCAATTCCGCACTCTCTTGCGACCGGCGCTGCGTTCATCTGCGACATTCCACGGCGGCTCACACTTGCGCCGCTCGGCCTCATACAATTGGTGGATCTGCTCGGGCGGCGCAGCAATGACCGCTATCTGCATCTCCACGTCGGCGCGACGCTCGTAGATGAGCCGGCCAGCGTGATGATTCTGACCTGTACCCTTGGGGCTCTTGTAAGCTCGCAAGCGGGCGGTCAGCCCTCCTGTTTCTGCATAGCCAAGGAACACGGTTTCGCCATGCAGTCGCACTCGAAAGAGACCGTTAGACTTGGACAGGCCAACAAACCCGGCTCTGTACCAGTCGGGCATGGTAACCCAATTTAGTTCAATTTTCATGGTCTAAACTCGTTGATGATGGTGACCCCCACGACCAGACACTGATGCCGAGCCGTGAGGGTAGAGGTTGATCGGTCTAACCGTTCATGCCTGCCGCACCCGCTTCGACGGCACGCATGAGCGTTTCATTGGCAAGATGGGCGTAGCGCATTGTGGACTTGTGATCCGCATGACCAAGGATGCGCCCGACGGCATACAGATCGACCCCGCCGTTGATCATGAAGCTCGCTGCCGAGTGGCGAAGATCGTGAATGCGAAGGTCGCGTAGCCCTGCCTCTCGCCGAGCCGTGTGCCAGGCGTGCTTGATCGACACGAAAGGCGCACGGGTTTCCGGATTGGGGAGGACGTAAGGACACCCGTCAAACCGATGCAGTGACGTCAATACGTCAACTGCAGCTTGGCTTAGCGGTACGTAGCGCGACTTGCCCGTCTTGGTGATGGGAATGTGCCATGCTCGCCGATCAAGATCGACGTGGCGCCATTCCGCATTGAGCAGCTCCGATACCCTGGCGCCGGTCAGTAGAAGCAACTGCAGTATCGACTTTAGCTGAGGATTGAGCGACTGACCTGCAGCTTCGAGGAGCCGGCCGGCCTGTTCGCGGGTGAGAAACTTTGACCGCGCGTTATCAAAGCGTGGTCTTGGGACGCTGCGGACCGGATTGGCGGCCACTCCGGGCATGCCCCACTGACGGGCTAACTCGAACGATCGCCCGAACGTAACCCTGATCTTCTCGACAGATGCGGGTGCGAGGCCTTCAGCAGCCTTCTGGGCCAGCCACTGAGCGATGTCCTGCGGGCGGATCTCGTCGAGCCGGAGTTTACCCCAGCGCGGCACCAGATGCACACGCAGCAGCCCTTCGATCGATTCCCAGCTACGCTGATAGCCCTTGGCATGCGCCAGGTGCTGTTCGGCCAAGGTGGCATAGGTCGGGACGGCCTTCAGTATCTCTTTGTCTGCTAACGGGTCACCACCAAGCACAACTTCCGATCGGAGCCGCTTGGCAGCCTTGCGGGCCTGGTCCAGTGAAATGTCGTGGTACCCGCCGATCTTCAGTTGCTTCTGCCGACCGCGGCTATCTTGGTACCTCAGGTAATAGGTCTTGCCGCCACTGGGGCGCACTTCGAGTACGAAACCACTTATCTGCGTGTCCCAAAGATCGAGCTTTTTCTTCGAAGGGTCGCAGGTCGCCAGAAGGCAGGTTTGTGCATCTAATTTGAGCTTGGGCATCTGATACATCCTTGCATGCGCAATGGGGCAGTCGGCCGGCAAAGAGCCGACGCACCCGAGTTGCTGTTTGTTGAAGTTGAGGCGGCCTGGACGGCCAAGGCAGTCGAATGGCTGGTTCGTTAGGCTTAGACGAAGCGCTTCTTCAGGTTAGTTTCGGCTTCAGGCGCGGCGACGGACGGCTCTGCAGGAGCTGACCTGAAGGGGGCAAAGGCGGTAAGGGGGTAGACACGTCCGTGGGCGTCGCCGGCTTACGCGTGACCTTCCAGCCCCGGCGTTCACTGCAGTCGGCTCGGTGCAGGCGAAACTCGCCCACTGGGCGGCCTGCGTTCTTGCCAAGATAGCGTCCAAGACTGGTCTTGTTGATCGATCCAGAGGTCGAGCAAGGCAGCTCCTCGAGAGCCTCATCGAGCCCAGCATCTGCGTCGGATATTAAAGCTCTTAGGGTCATCGTCCGATCGCCGAACTGGCTGAACCACAATGTCAGCAGCCGGCCGAGTGCTGCTGTGTCCGGATCGTCGCGTAGCTGCTCGAACAAGCCTGAGGCAGGGTCATCCAAGCCCAGCCATGTCAGAGGCCTTCGGCAATACTCGGTCCAAAGACCATTGTACGTCGCGATTGCTCGCAAAGGCGCGCCTGGCCGGCCGGCAGATTGGTACGCTTCAACAATCGTCAGGACGCATGCGACGTACTTCTCCCGATTGGCCTCGACCTCCCCAAGCGGATCACCCTCGTACCGCATGGTTGCGGGTGTTTCCGATCCCGTGTCGAGATGGATGACCAACACGCGGCGGCAAAGGTCGCCAGTTGGCCCCGTATTGTTGCCAGAACCCAATACCAAGACATCGGTGCTGACCCTTGCCATCTTGCTTGTGCCCAGCAGGCGATCAGTCATGGTGGGCGAAGTCAGCAGTCGATTGATGGCGCCGAAGGGCCGCCAGTCCGTGCTCATGTCGTCAAAGTCCAATACGGCCGGGGCGTCGATCAGGCTGGCCAAGATCATCTTGGTAGCCTCGTCCTCGGTCCGCGGATAACTGGTCTTCGCGGCTGGGCCGGGGCTGGCGAAACGGGCTATGACGTCGGCTAGATAGGACTTCCCTGATCCGGGCGCGGGCGCCTTGATGTGGAAGCCAGGCGCTCGCCCAAGAGTCGCTCGAAGCACCGCGGTAAAGATGGCAGATAGAGCAGCAGCTTCGTCTTGTGGCGAGGCAAAGCGAAATTCGCGCAGCAAGTGGCGCAGGGTAGCCAGCGCCGCTCTGGCGTTGCCTTCTGTCGGCTCTGGGCGTGAGAACTTGGAGGGGTCGAAAGCACAGAAAATCTGACTGCAACTATCGTAGCCGGTCGCTTCGATGAACCTGCCCTCTTCGCCTAACAACGGTTGTCGGGCGATAGTTCGCAGCTCGGGAAGAAACCGATAGGACTGCGCTTGGACGAGAAGGCGAATGCAGTTTGGGCTCGGATTACAGCGACGCCACTTGCCGCTCTCCCCTTTCTGATCGAAGCGCTCCCAATCCGCAGCACCCGACAGAGCTAAAGTAAGATCGGCGTCGTTCTGCGGAACAGCCGCAACTTGGCCTTTCGCATCTCTGACAATCCGTTTGATGACGCCTCCCGACTGGAAGAACTCACCTGTGGCAGCCAGGACGACCTGTGCCGCGTCGACCATCCCCTGCAGTTCGCCTTCGACGACCCTAATCCGAGGACGGTTATGAACGGCGCGACGATCAAGATCGAGGTTCTCGAGCAAGGCTCCCAAGCGCCGACGATCGCCGTGGGAATGGTGGCATTTGAACCCACCAGAGGGTCGAGCCGCAGAGGGTTCGAAGAAGCAGGCACCGGTATCTATTCCGTCCGTATGCTCGTCCACCCACGGGCAGGTCACTTCATGCCGACCGGGCGACACTTCATGCTTGTATAGGTCGCGTTCCTTGAGCGCCGTTACTACCGGGTTTTCGGGCAGCGAGGGCCGGAAGACCTCTGCACTGATGGTGGGGTGAACAGGGGCCGATGCGTCTTGTTCGGAAGTTTCGCTCGACGCCTCTTGCGTGCGCCCGCTGCAAGCAAACGCCTCCAGAAGTTCGTCCAGCGAATACGCCGCATCCGGGTTCCAGGTGCGCAACTTGCACCCAAATGGAGCGCCGTCAGCCATGCGGTGCTTTTCTTTGCCATTGGTCCCATTCGGGAGCCGCGCCCATCGAACAATGCCGCCAGCACCCTTGTCGCCAGCGCCTGACCCGAAGATCCGCTTCTGAGCAGCCTTCACTGCCTCGAAGTCGGAACAGGGCGTGCGTAGCCGGTACCCCACCTGATAGTTGCTGGCGCTCGTCTCGAGAACATATGTGGGTTCGATATTCGGTAGCGCATCAAACGACGCCTTCGTCCCCACGTCGTCTAGGACCAAGCAGTGGTACGCTTCTGCTTGGCTTTCGGTAGCGCTCCACCGAGCGTCGTTGTTCGAGCGGAAAGAGGCGCAGTTGAAGTAGGTATTCGCGCTGACATCTAACGGCTCGTCAGAACCGTCATACGGGACGGGTGGCCAGGCTCCCTGGTCAGGGCTACCCAGCTTCTCACAAAGCAATGGCGTGGCTTCTCTGCTGACCTCTGAGAAGATCACCTTCAGAAAGGCCGCATTGCTAACTGCTGGGACCGCCGGCTCCCCGCCTTTACCCTCTTCACCCCCATGTGCCGGAGCGTCCGGCAGCGATGTTGACTTGATAGGCACCCTCAGGCGCTTGGCGGGCCCTGGAGCTTTCCCGCTTTCGGCGTTTGAATTCGACAACATAACAACAATCCATCAACAAGCTCACTCCGCGGTTCGGAGGCGGTTGCTCGAAGACGGATGTGACCTGCTGCAATGGCGTTCGGCGGAGCGGCGAACGTTAGGCGAACAAGTACCTCACGTGACGTTTGAAACGCACAGGTGGGGTGTAGACCGGATGTGAAGTCGCAGCTGATCCCCCGCCGAATGGTTTCGATGCCAAGGCATCGCTTCGGGGGAGCAACTAAGATGTGTGCTCACGCCAGCCGCGTCAAGACTTGCCGGGAACACGGGGCAGAGAGGAGGGCGATCACATGAACCGCCCTCCCGGTTAGCTTAACCGAGCCGCACCACGATGCGGACGTCCGGCCGGCCTGCTGCCCTTAGTATTGCCTCCAGGTATCGTGTCATAGCCTTCGTGGCATTCGCACGTGCCTGCTCCACTATGGCTGCCCCTTGAGCCTGGCTGACGAAGGCTCGCCTAGCGGTCGCGTAATTTTGCCGCGTGAACTCCTCCACCTGTTCCTGACTGAGGGTGATGATACCGGCGTTTAGGACCCGTGCACCTTCGGGCTCAAAGGCAACGTCCGACATCGCCATCTTGGGCAGAGTGATAGTCAGTGTGTTTCGGTTCTCATCTAGAGTGATGTCGCCGCCCGAAAGTTTGGACAGCGGCACCATGTAGCTGACCGACGCAGGCACCAGCAGGTCCTGCCGACCGTCCAGCAAGAGGAAGCCGTCCTTCTCGACCGACACTGCCGCAAAGCCTTTGTACGCATAGACGATGAGGCTGTTCTCGGTCCTGAGGCTCTCAACCGCCGCCGCCAGCACACGCTTGGTGTCGACCTCGAAGAAGCCCTCGTGCTTGACCTCGCTTTCTAGTGGCTCCTCCCGCGGCGCAACGATGAAGCCGGCACCGGCCGCGAACAGGTGTGTGATGATGAGCAGGCCTGACTTTGCCATGCTTAGTTCCTTTCGGATGTGAGGTGATGAAGGCCGGTTAGTCACTGTCGGAACAACCGTGAGTCAGACAGAGCAGGTGCAGGTCGAACTCGGTGCCGGGATCGTTTGGCACGAAGAGGATGTGTCCGAAGCCGTCATCCGTGAGCAGGAAGACAAGCTCGAACCATGCGCCGTGACACGTCATCCACTCGAAGCTGGGCGTAAAGTCGGGATCGCCGAAGGAGGTGCCGTCGACCAGGTTCTTGAGCGGCGAGAAGCCTAGAGCCTCAGCCACCTGCTCTTGCCCGTCACCGGCCTCAACCACATAGAAACAGACGATCTCTTGCAGTGGGCCGTCGTAGTTGCGGCGCAGCTGACGAACCCGCAGCGTGATGAGTGCGCGTAGGGACGGATCGAGGGCGCGCGGAAGCGCCTCCCCATCGACGATGGTTAGCATCTTATTCTCCGATGTTCGGATTGCTCCCGATCAGGGAGGAAGCTCGGCTGAGCTCCAGATAAGATGCTGCTTTTTGCGCGTGAGCACTTAGGCTGGGGTTGTGACTAGCATTCTCATTCCGAACGCACCGCGCACTATGGCAAGTGAGGCAGTACGGCGGGAGCGAATGGCTGCACTGCAACTTGCGCACATTGCCCCATTAACGGACTACGTGCACTCACTTCGGCTTAGGGACACGAACGAGTACCCTTATTTCGATCCGGCCGACGGGGGTGTGAATGCCTCCATCCTCTTCCTGTTCGAGAAGCCGGGGCCGATGACGGTCGACAAAGGAAGCCTCGGCCGAGTTGGTTCGGGCCTCATCAGTCGCGACAACGATGATCCAACAGCAGAGGCAACGTTCTGCTTCATGAGAGAAGCGGGAGTGCCACGCACCAGCACGGTGACCTGGAACACCGTGCCAGGGTGGAATGGTACGCGCCGCATCACCTCGAGCGAGCTGAAAGCAGGTGTTCGGGACCTTTCTGAACTACTCGCCTTACTTCGTAAGGTCCGGACGATTGTGCTTGTTGGTCGCAAGGCTGAGAGAGCCGAAGCCAGCATTCGAGAGCTTGGACCCTACGCTCTGTTCCGGTCGCCGCACCCGTCGCCGTTAGTGCGGGCAAGCTATCCTGACCGCTGGAGCAGCATTCCAGACCTTTGGCGAGAGGCCGCTCGACACGCGGGCGTCTGGAGACAAGAAGGTTGAGATGAGCGACATCAAGCTGTTCCGATTGGGTGCCTCTAGCGTCAGCGAGCTGTCCGGTGGATCTATGGCCCTGGAGAAGTCTCTTCAAACGCTCTTCGAACAGAACCTGGAGAGCTTGCTAGGCGTGCGCTTCCTCGCCTCCGAGTTCCCGACTGAGGGCGGCCGGATGGACACGCTCGGCATCGACGAGAACAACACCCCGGTTGTAATCGAGTACAAGCGTTCCACGAACGAGAACGTCATCAACCAAGGCCTCTTCTACCTGCACTGGCTGGTGAGTCACCGGAAGGATTTCGAGTGGCTCGTCATGGAGCGGTTCGGCAGTGATGCCGCTAAGAGCGTCGACTGGAACGCACCCAGGCTGATCTGCATCGCGGGTGACTTCACTAAGTTCGACGAGCACGCGGTTCAGCAGATGAACCGGGACATCACGCTCATCCGCTATCGTCGTTTCGAAGGTGAGCTGCTGCTTCTTGAGCAACTCACCGCCGTAAGCGCCAAAGCCACACCGAATGGAGGCAGTTCAAGCACGGCAGTGAGCGTCGGGGGTAGAAAGGACAAGACGATTACTGCTCAGCTGGCCGAAGCGCCTCAGGAGGTCTCGGACCTCTACCACGCGGTCGAAGCACACCTTCGGGCTCTGGGGGATGACGTGGATCAAAAAGTCACAGACTTCTACGTGGCCTTCAGGCGCATTAAGAACTTCGCCTGCGTTGAGGTGAGAAATCAGGCCAAGAAGGTCATCGTGTTTGTCAAGGTGAACCCGGACACTGTGGTCCTCGAGAAGGGCTTCACACGAGACGTTAGAAGGATCGGACATTTCGGTACCGGCGACCTAGAGATTACGATCCACTCGCCTGACGATCTTGAGCGCGCAAAACCACTGTTTGAGCGCTCTTATACTGAAGCCTGATCATCGCCTCAAAGAGCGGCAGAGCTTGGGGCGAAGCGCATACTAGCTCGGAGGCTTACGAGCCCAATTGCATGAGCGATGCAATTTCGCCTGTTGTACCGGCGATGGCGAAGAGATCTTCCTGAGCTTGGGTGAAGAAAGAGAGTACCTGCTCGTCCTCGACAATCATGAAATTGGGAAGTTGGTGGACCCTTTCCAGCCGTGGCAACGCATATTGCTCTTGGAACATGGATGACCCCACAAGAAGGTGAGGTAAGTTGCCCGAATGCGGCTCATTCCTCATGGCCACGCCCACAATTCCAGGGTTAAGATTTGGCTGACTTGATCGAAGCTTGAGCAGGTTGCGACAGATCTCGGCTAGAAAGCCTTGATACCACTCGATGTGAAGGGCAACAGAATTGAGGTCCCCTTCCGGGATGTACCTAACGAACCAATCAAAGACGACAGTTCCATCGGTATGCACCCTCTTTGAAGCGTACCCAGCTCGTTGGTCGGTAGCGCCCTCAATCCAGTCCTCTAACAGCTTGCCCCTGAGCACTGGTCTCCAGTTCGAACCTAGCCTTCTGAACGCCACGTCATTCCTTGTCTCAGTTCCATTCCTGTAAAAGACTGGCTGTGCGTTCGTCAGCGCTGCAAGGGTCTTTCCTTCCAGCGAAATTTGAGTGGGCTGCAGGGGGACATACACGACCCGGAACTGAAAACCCCCGCCCTGAAAGATCCGGTTGTTGGCTCTAAATTCGCGAACACTCGAGAGCTCGCTTTTCAGTTTATCATCGATCCGCTCAGCTGCCGTCCGAACGCTGAGGGTGAGATCGTGAACCTCTGCAATGCTCATCGGCAACGTCTCCGTCCCCCTCCTGATGTAAAACTCGTTAGAGCGAGCAACCCTGTGTGGGGCTTGCAAGGAGCTATCAGCTCGCGCCACGATGTAGCCGTCAACAGAGCCACGATCGTCTGCTGCGATACTTCGAATTCTCAAAGCGCGAGGGCTAGGCTCGATTCTCGAAGGAAGGCTGCGTCTCAGCCGTTCCGCAGCATCGACTGCCTGTGGAAGAGGTAGGAGCTCTGCGGCAAGTCCTTCATGCTCTCTGATGCCGATAATCAGATCGCCGCCTCCGGCGTTGAGAAACGCCGTGATCTCTCGCGCGACATTGTCGAGTGCTCGGTCTCTCTGAGACTCACTCATCGCTGAAAGATCAGCACCACCTGTGAATGACTCTTTGAACTCTATGCGCTCGTCCTCAGCACGGCTTGAGGTGCAAAGCGTCGCAAGGTCCTCAGCCGTTATCTCGTCTAAGTCCTTCCGAATCATGGCAAGCTCCAACTCACAATACCAAGCCAAGTAAGCTCTCGGCCGCTTAGAGCAGGGACCCAAGCCAAGCCCAAGCGAAAGGCGCTTTGACCATCGTTGCTGCAAGGTTGCTTGTGGAAGGGGTGGTGCCGCTTACAGGACTCGAACCTGTGACCCCCTCATTACGAATGAGGTGCTCTACCAACTGAGCTAAAGCGGCAGCGCGGGCGCCCTAACAGGGTGGGGGCGGCGGCTCAAGTCGCGAAGTTGGGGTCGAGGCGATAGGCTTTGCGCAGGAGCGCGGGCCAGGCGAGGAACTGGGCGGCGAGCTTGAGGCCCTGGGCGCCCTGTTCCGCCGCGATCTCGGGGGTGCCCTGGGGCGGATGGTTGATCGCCTCGCCGGCCGAAAGCGCCATGATCTGGGCCTGGCAGGCGCGTTCGAGGAAATAGATGCGGATGAACGCCTCGCCGACGGTGCTGCCGACGCTGAGCGTGCCGTGATTGCGCAGCAGCATCGCGTTCCTGGTGCCCAGATCCGCGACGATCCGCTCGCGCTCGTCATGGTCCGTCGCGACGCCTTCGTAGTCGTGGAAGGCGAGGTCGCCGCGGACCAGCATCGCGGTCTGAGTCAGCGGAAGCAGCCCCTCCCCGTGCGCCGCGACCGCCTGGCCGTGGGGCGTGTGAAGGTGGATGACGGCGTTGGCGTCCTCGCGGCTCATGTGCACGGCCGAGTGGATGGTGAAGCCGGCGGGGTTGGTGATGAAGGGCGTCGGGTCGACCGGATTGCCCTGCATATCGACCTTGACCAGCGAAGACGCGGTGACTTCCTCGAACATGAGGTTGTAGGGGTTCAAGAGGAAGTGATGCTCCGGCCCCGGGATCCGAACGCTCATGTGGGTGAAGATGAGGTCATCCCAGCCGTAATGCGCGATCAGGCGGTAAGCGGCGGCAAGATCGACTCGGAGCTTCCATTCCTCCTCGCTGACCTTGCCCTCCAGGCTGGAAATCCGGACGTCCTGCAGGGCGCTCAGCCGATCCATACCGGCGTTGATGGTGTCGACGCGGTTCACTGGGCGGTCTCCTGGCGATCGGGATGGGCGGCGGCGAAAGCGGGAAGTTCGAGCGCCGAGGCTTCGGCGCGGAGCAGGGTCGGATAGGCGTTCAGCGGCACGTCGAAGCGGCGGGCGTTGTACAGCTGAGGGACGAGACAGATGTCAGCCATGCTGAGCTGGTCGCCATAGAGGAAGGTGCCGGCCTGCGGCGCGGCGAGCGTTTCGAGGGCGGTCAGGCCCTCGATCACCCAATGACGGTACCAGCTGTCGACCGCCTCCTGCGGCTGGCCGAGCTCGTTCTTGAGGTAACGCAGGATGCGCAGGTTGTTGAGCGGGTGGATGTCGCAGGCGATCGTCAGCGCCAGCGCCAGGACATGGGCGCGGCCGGGGGGATCGGCGGGAACGAACGGCGGCTCCTTTTCGAGCGCGTCGAGGCGGTCGAAGATGGCGAGGCTTTGCGTCACGCGCTCGTCGCCGATCTCCAGCATGGGCACGAAGCCCTGCGGGTTCAGCGCCTTGTATTCGGCCGACTGCTGCTCGTTCTCGACGAGGCTGACCGGATGTTGCTCGTAAGCGAGGCCCTTGAGGTTGAGGGCGATCCGAACGCGGTAGCTGGCCGAGGAGCGGAAGTAATCGTGGAGGACGATTCGGGTCATGCGTGCGCCATTCGTGCGGGGGCCGCGAACCTGAACAAGGTCACAAAGGTCACCGGTGACGGGGTGTCGGAACGGCGTGTGAACCTGAACAAGGTCACAAAGGTCACCGGTGGCGGGGGTGCGGCGGTTGCTGTCTTGCGGGCGCCTGGGAGCGTGCTTTGCGGATGGGTGAAAGAAACGAAAGCGGGCATCGGTCTGCTTTTGTCAGATGGCGCCCGCGTAGGACAGGGTTTTCGAACATCGTCATCCCGGCGGAGGCCGGGATCTCGGGCGGAAAGGCGCTTCAATCGCCCGAGGTCCCGGCCTTCGGGTCCCATCGAAGTATTACTTCAATGGGTTCCCTTCGCCGGGACGACGCTAATCGCCGAGGAACGGGGCGACGATCTCGGTGGTGATACGCTGAGGGCGGCCGGTGGCTTTGTCGAGCATCGCCCAGGTGGTGCGGGCGCGCACCAACACCTTGCCGTCGGCACCCGTGAATTCCATGAAACGGTCGAAGCGGGCGCCGCGCGGGGCGTCGTCGACCCAGGTGCGGCCGGTCACCACGTCGCCGACCAGCGCCGGGCGGAGGTAATCGATCTCGTGCCGGATCACGACCCATACGAAAGCGTCGCGATATTGCTCGGGCGCGGCAGCGTACCAGTGGCTGGTGGCGACGGTCTGGATCCACTGCACCCACACCGCATTGTTGACGTGGCCGAGCTCGTCGATGTGCTCGGGCTCGGCGGTGAGCGAAAGGGTGAAGCTGGGATTGGTCACAATAGCTCCGGCGTCTGGTCGGTCCGCAGGCGGTAGCGGACCTTGGCGGCGGTCAGCAACTCGGTCCAGCCGCGCGGGGTCGGCTGCGCCCCGCTCAGCAAGGGCCGGATCGACGCGGTGAGGTTGCGGCCGGCCGGATAGCTTTCGAGCAGGGCGAGCCATTCCGCGGTCGAGACGGCGCGGTCGGCGGCGTTGGCGGCGAGGAGGCGGCGGACGAAGGCGTGGAAGTCGCCGCTGGCCACCTGTTCCGCGACCAGCGAAAGGATCGCGCCGCAGTCGTATTTGACCTGAAAATCTTGGCGCTGCACGGCGGAGGCGAGGCCGCCTTTGCGCGAGGCGGCGATGCAATCGGTGAGCGATTTGTTGAGCGCGGCGCGGGCATCGTAGCCGGGGTCAGTTGCGCCGAGCGCGCGAATGGCGAGCAGGTCGGCGCCGCCTTCGACGATCCAGTTGTCGGCCGCCTTGTCGTAATTGACCATCTGGCCGAGCCAGAAATGCGCGCTTTCGTGAGCAATATAGCGATGGGCGAGCGTGCGCAGCGGCGGCGAGGGCCGGGTCGCGGCGGAACCCGAGATGCGCATCAGGACAAGGCCCTTGAGCACCCCGCCGTTGAGGCTGGCGCCCGGGCGATCCGCGCCGGCCCAGCTGGCGAGCACGGTCGGGCGAAGGGCGCCGGGCGAACCGAGGAGCCTCCGGTAGCGCTCGAGCAGGCGCGGCGTGAAGGTGCGAATGTCGGCGGCGAGCCAGGCGGGCATTTGCGGATCGACCACGGTCGCCATGCCGTTCTCGACCATCGCGCTGGCTACACCGAACAGGCCGTAAGTGCCTGCGCTGTTGCCGCGTTCATAGCCTGCGGTGTCGCCGGCCAGCCGGATCGTGGCGGGTGGGCCGCGAAACCGGATGCGCGTGCTGGTGTCGGTGATGGCCCCGGTTTCGGGATCGGGGCCGAGGCGGTCGAGCGTCGCCAGGGATGCTACCGAGAAGAGCGAGAATTGCCCGTCGAACAAGGCCACCCCGCTCGGGCCGAGGCGGAGCGCGGGGACGTAATCGCTCAGCACTTCGCTTGTGTAGGGCGCGACCCGGACGCGGATGGTGCGCGGGACCGGGCCGCCGTTGGTCGCGACCAGCGCGTCGTACGCACCGCGCCGCTCGAGCCGGACGCCGGGGGTGAGGATCGTCCAGCTGCGCGGGCGCCACGGCTGGCGGTCTTCTGTCGCGAGGCTGGAGCGGAAGAAGCCCCAGGCGGGCGCCGCGCGGGGCAAGGTGAAAACGGCGTCGAACCCGCTGCCCGAACGGGTGACACTGACCTCGGCGGGGGCGGACGACGACGCGACCGCCGCCGCCAGCGTGAGGATCATTCGGCGCCGCCGAGCTGGGTCAGAACGAAGGCCTGCTCTTCGGCGGTTTCCCGCAAGCTGTCCCAGCGCCCCGACTTGCCGCCGTGACCGGCGCCCATGTTGGTCTTGAGCAGCAGCAGCGCGTCGTTGGTCCGCGTGGCGCGCAGGCGGGCGACCCATTTGGCGGGCTCCCAATAGGTGACGCGCGGGTCGTGGAGACCGGCGGTGACCAGCATCGGCGGATAGGCCTGCGGCTTGACGTTGTCGTACGGGCTGTAACTCAGCAGCAGCTTGAAGGCGTCCGCGTCGGTGATCGGATTGCCCCATACCGGCCATTCGCCTGGGGTCAGCGGCAGGGTGTCGTCGATCATGGTGTTGATGACGTCGACGAACGGCACGTCGGCGATCACCGCGCCCCACAGGTCGGGGTCGGTGTTAACGACCACCCCCATCAGCTTGCCGCCGGCCGAGCCGCCCTGGATGGCGATCTTGCCCGGCTGGGCGAAGCCTTCGGCGACGAGGCCTTTGGCGGCATCGACGAAATCGTGAAAGGTGTTCCAGCGGTTGGTGGCGGTGCCGTCTAGGTACCAGCCGTAGCCCATGTCGTCGCCGCCGCGGATGTGGGCGATGGCATAGGCGAAGCCGCGGTCGAGGAGGCTGAGGCGCGTCGACGAAAAGCTCGGCGGGATGGCGTAGCCGTAGGCGCCGTAGGCATAGAGATAGAGCGGCTGGCTGCCGTCTTTCTTGTAACCCTTTTTGTAGACGATGCTGACCGGGATCTGCTTGCCGTCGCGGGCGGGGAGCATGAGGCGCTCGGTCGTATATTGCGACGGGTCGTAGCCCGACGGGATCTCGGTCACCTTCAGGGTTTCGAGCGTGCCGGTGGCGGGGTGATAGTCGAGCACCGTCCCGGGCGTGACCATCGAGCTGTAGAACAGGCGGTAGGCGTCGGGCGCGAAGTCGGGATTGCTGCCGAGCGAGGCGGTGTAGCTCGCTTCGGCGAAGGGGATGCGGGTGGTCGCGCCGGTCGCGTAGTCGCGGAGGGTCAGCTGATCGAGGCCCTGCACGCGGCTGGTGATGACGAAGTGGTCGCGGAAAGCGGTGACCCCGCGCAGGTAGGTGTCGTCGGAGCCGGGGACGACCTCGTGCCACTCGCCCGGTGCGGCGGGGTCGGCGGAGACGATGCGGAAGTTGATGTGGTCGTCGTTGGTGAGTATCCAAAGCTTCCCGTGCGCGGCGTCGGCTTCGTAGAGGCGGTTTTCGCGGCGGGGCGAAATGAGGACCTGTTCGGCCAGCGGGTCGGCGGCGGGGACGAAGCGGACCTCGCTGGTGCGGTTGTCGCCCGCCGAGATGAAGATCAGGCTCTCGTCCTGCGACTTGGAGAGGCCGACCGAGAAGCCCTTGTCCTCGGTTTCTTCGTAGAGCGTGACGTCCTCGGCGGGGTCGCTGCCGAGGCGGTGGAGCCGGGCGCGGTAGCTGCGCCATTGGTCGTTGACCTCGGTGAACAGGACCGCCTTGCTGTCGGCGCTCCATACGGGAGCGCCGATGCCGACTTGCGTTACGGTTTCGAGGTCCTTGCCGGTGGCGAGATCGCGGATGCGCAAGGTGAAGCGTTCGGAGCCGCTGTCGTCGGCCATCACCGCGGCGAGGCGGCCGTCGGGGCTGATTTCGAGCGCGCCGAGGCGGAAATAATCTTTGCCTTCGGCTTCCTTGGACTCGTCGAAGATGAGCTTGTCTTCGCCGCCCGCGACGGGCTTCCTGAACCACTGGCGATATTGGGCGCCGGGCTGGAACGCCCACCAGTAGAGATATTCGCCGTCCTTGACCGGGACCGAGCGGTCGTCCTCTTTCTGGCGGCCTTTCATTTCCTGGAAGAGGGTTTCGATCAGCGCTTCGTGCGGGGCTTTCCAGGCTTCGAACCAAGCGTTTTCCGCTTCGAGATAGGCGAGCACTTCCCGGTCATCGACCGTCGGATAGCCCACATCGCGCAGCCAGGCGTAATCGTCGGTGACGGCGATCCCGTGGCGTTCGAAGGAGGTCGGGCGCGGCTCGGCGCGGGGAGGAAGGCTGTCGGGCAAGGAGGGCACTTTCGGACGGGAACGGGAAGACCAAGGATTTGGGGCGGATCGACGGTGGCGCAAGAGAGGAGCTTTCGTCCACCCCGCGACAAGCGCTAGAGGGCTCCCATGAGCACGCACACCGACCGCCTCGCCGCCCTTCGCCAGCAGCTTGCCGCCCAGGGCCTCGACGGCTTCGTCATTCCGCTGACCGACGAGCATATGAGTGAATATGTCGGGAGCTACGCGCAGCGATTGGGCTGGCTGACCGGGTTCGAGGGCTCGGCCGGGTCGGCGGCGGTGCTGACGGACAAGGCGGCGATCTTCACCGACGGACGCTATACGCTGCAGGTGCGCCAGCAGGTGGACGGAGCGAACTGGTCCTATGAGCCGGTGCCGGAATCGAGCCCGGCCGACTGGCTCAAGGCCCATGCCCAGGCGGGCGCGCGGATCGGCTACGACCCGTGGCTGCACCGCGGCGACTGGGTCAAGAACACCCGCGAGATGCTGGCCGCCAAGGGCGCCGAGCTGGTCGCGGTGACGGACAATCCGATCGATGCGATCTGGGAAGGCAAGCCGGAGCCGAGCAAGGCGGCGCTGATCGTTCATCCCGAGCGGCTGGCCGGCCGGTCGAGCGCGGACAAGCGCCAGGCGGTGGCCGATTGGCTGGGCGAACAAGGCGCCGATGCGGCGGTGCTGGCGGCGCTCGATTCGATCGCCTGGACCTTCAACCTGCGCGGAAGCGACGTCGCGCGGACGCCGGTCGGGCTGGCGTTCGCGCTGGTGCATAGTGATGGCACCGCCGACCTATTCGTCGAGGGCGAAAAGGTGACCGCCGAGCTGCGCCAGCACCTCGGCAACGGGGTGCGGCTGCACGAGCGGGCGGAGTTCACGGCCAAGCTCGGCGAGCTTGGCGGCAAGACGGTGGCGGTCGATCCCGAGCGGTCGGTGGCGGCGATCAGCGAGGCGCTGGAGGGCGCGGGCGCGACCATCATCGCGTTGCGCGATCCCACCGTGCTGCCGCGCGCGATCAAAAACGAGGCCGAGATTGCCGGCCAGCGCGCTGCGCAGACCCGCGACGGCGCGGTGATGACGCGGTTCCTGAAATGGGTCGGTGAGCATGAGGGCGAGCTCGACGAACTCAAGGCCTCCGACCGACTGGAAGCGATCCGCCGCGAGGATCCGAGCTTGCGCGACCTGTCGTTCGACAGCATCTCGGCGTTCGGCGCCAATGCCGCGAGCCCGCATTATCATTCGACCGAAAAGTCGAACGTGCCGTTTCAGCCCGGCTCGCTCTACCTGATCGATTCGGGCGGGCAGTATGAGGACGGCACCACCGACATCACCCGCACGGTCGCGGTGGGCGAGCCGAGCCAGGAGATGCGCGAGCGGTTCACCCGCGTGTTGCAAGGCCATATCGCGATCGACCGGGCGCTGTTCCCCAAGGGGACGCGCGGCGGTCAGCTCGACAGCTTCGCGCGGCGGCCGTTGTGGGAAGCGGGCCTCGATTATGCGCACGGCACCGGCCACGGGGTCGGCAGCTTCCTGTCGGTCCACGAAGGCCCGCAGCGAATCGCGCCGGTGGGCGGCGCCTATGCCGGGGGCGACGAGCCGCTGCAGGCCGGAATGATCCTGTCGAACGAGCCCGGCTATTACAAGGAAGGCGCCTACGGCATCCGGATCGAGAATTTAGTACTGGTGGTCGAAAAGGACGTCCCCGGCGCGGAGAAGCCGATGCTCGGGTTCGAGACAATGACCTTTGCGCCGATCGACCGGCGGCTAATCGTCACCGACATGCTGAGCGCCGACGAGCGGGGATGGGTCGATGCCTATCATGCCGAGGTCGTGCGGCGGATCGGGCCGGGCCTTGGTGCCGAAGACCGCGCGTGGCTTCAGGAGCAGTGCGCGCCTCTTTAAGAAATAGAGCTTAGCTCAGCCCTAAGACTTCCTGAATGCATGTCGCTCGTGCATGATGAGGGAAAGTAAGGGGGAGCGTAATGGCTTATTTCGTCGGCACCGCGGGCAATGACAACCTCACTGGCGGTGACGAATCCGACTACATGGACGGCAATGGCGGTAACGACCAGTTGTCGGGTGGCAACGGATCGGACTCTATCGCCGGCAATCAGGGCGAAGACATTCTCTACGGCGGGGAAGGCAACGACGATCTCTACAGCGGAGATCGCTCCCCTTACTTTTTCCTTCCCTATTACGATAATCCCATCGTTCTGCCTCTGGTCGACAGGGGAGCCGAGCGCGACTCGCTGAACGGCGGAAGCGGCGACGACCGGCTGTTCGCCGGCTTTGGCGACAACGTCGATGGTGGAGTAGGTAACGATTCGCTGTTCATCAGTTTTCTTGCAGCGACAAGCGGCGTTAACGCCGACTTCAGCCAGTCAACGCTGTCGATCGGCGGCGGAATCATCACCGGCATCGAGAATATCAGCTTCGTCGAGGGCAGTAACTTCGACGACTTCATCAATGTCGCCTCGCCCGGATCGAACGGTTATTCGGATCGCACCACCGTGTTCGGCATGGGCGGCAACGACATCCTGCTTGCCGGATATTACACCGCCTACCTCGATGGTGGAGACGGCAACGACATCGTCGACGGGCGTGGCAGCCAGTATATCCAGGCCGTCATCGGCGGCGCCGGCGATGACGTTCTTTACACCAATTCCAATACCTTCGCGCGCGCCGACGGCGGCGACGGCAACGACCGGATCTTTGCCCACGGCAAGATCGACGGCGGTGCCGGCGACGATTATATCGAGATCCAATACAGCTATTACGGCGGCGAAGTATCCGGCGGTTCCGGCAACGACGAGATCCGAGCCGCAACCAATCCTGCGCTCATCGCCGGCGGTTCTGGCGCCGATCTCATCATCGGCCACATCGGCAACGACAGGCTTGGATCGGCCGATTTCGGTCCTTACCCGAACATCCTCGCCGACGACATGGGGCTCGAACAGGATACGATCTACGGCGTCGACGGGGACGATCTCATTGCCGGCGGCTATGGCGACAATCTCGATGGTGGCGTCGGGCAGGATACCCTGCGCTATTCGATGGGCGGCCTGACCCAGGGTATCGATTTCGACACCGCCATCTTTGCGCCGGGTCAGTTCGTGACGATCGGCGGCGGCACGGTCGTGAATTTCGAAACGCTGGCTTATTTCCGGGCGACCGAGTTCGACGATATCATTCGCGTCGCCACGCAGACCGGCTCTCTCGAAGTGAATGCCGGCGCCGGCAACGACCTCATCTATACGGGCGGCAGCTTCGCCCAGCTATTCGGCGGGGCTGGCAACGACCGTTTCGTCAGCTCAGGCACGGGTGGGATGGTCGGTAACCTTCTCCATGGCGGCGATGGCATCGATGAGATCGACTATTCGGCCTATGCCAGCGGGGTTACGGTCACGCTGGGATCGCCGGGGATAAGCGGCTCCGGCGCGAGCGGCGACCGCCTCAACACCATCGAAAACATAACCGGCACGGCCTTTGCAGACACGCTGACCGGCAATGACGAAGCGAACGATATCCGCGGCGGGGCCGGGAACGACATTATCAATGGCGGCGCCGGCAACGACAAGCTGTATGGCGAGGGCGGCGACGACATTATCAACGGCGGGTTCGGCGCCGACGCCATCTGGGGTGGATCGGGCAACGACATCATCAATGGCGGCGGTGGCGGCTATCCGCTCGTCAACGAGACCATTTTCGCCGAAGACGGTGACGACCTGGTCATCGTCGAAGGCGCGCAGGACAGCGCTTGGGTCGTCGCCAGCGGCGGTGCGGGGTTCGATACGCTTCGCGTGCAGGTCAGCGGCTATACCGGCCCCGGTTTCACCCGCTTCACCGGGTTCGGCTTCACCGGCTTCGAGCGCCTCGATCTGAGAAGCGGCACCAACTTCGAATATGTGTCGAACTTCGCCGAGATCGTTGTTGCGCCACAGATCACGGTGAACCTGCTCGATTCGCTCAACCCGGCCGTAAATCTGGCGATCAATGGCAATCTACTTTCGCTGTTCCGGTCCTCGCTGGCGACCGTGACCGGTAGCGACGCCGCCGAACGCGTCGAGCTCGGCCGGGACAGTGTGGTGAGCGGCGCCATTGCGCTTGGCGGGGGGAACGATGATTTCGTTCTGAGCGAAACGGTTCTCGGCACTGTTCCCGCACGCTTCGGCTCGGTCGATGGCGGTGCTGGTTTGGATACGTTCAAGCTGGCGGGCATCCGAGGCGAGCGGACGTTCGACTTCGCCACCGTGACCGGGTTCGAGCGGCTGTGGATCAACGTCGAAGCGCAGATGCCGGCGACCACGGTGACGATCACCAATGCTTCGGGCCTGTCGCAAATCATGCTTGCGCCCGAAGTCACGCTTGTCGTGAAGAACAGCGTGCTCGCCAATGCGTTGGTGACGCCCGGCGCGGGCGTGATCATCGAGGCCGGTTCGGTGATCGGCGGCTATGGCTATCCGACCGACGGCCCTTACGATCAGCGCACCGACGTGGATGCGTCGACACCCGGCAATACCAGCTTCATCATCAACAACGGTACCATCACCGGCGACGTCAAACTTGGCACCGGCAACAACCTTTACGACGGGCGCGGCGGGACGATCGGCGGCACCGTGTATGCGAGCGGCGGCAACGATACTCTTCTGGGCGGCGCCGGGGTCGACAAGCTGCAGGGCGGGTTCGGCAACGATCTGTTGTCGGGCGGGCTCGGCAACGACGTACTGTCGGGCGGCGCGGGGGCCGATATCTTTCGGGGCACCGCCGCCGAGTTCGCCGGGGACGTCATCACCGACTTCACGGCGAGCGACCGCATCGTCATCACCAATGCGCGGCTGAGCGACCTCAACCTCACGCGCAGCGGCGACGTGATCAGCTTTACCGGCGGATCGCTGACCGTGACCGGACTTGGCGCGGGTCTTCTGGCCTTCCGAGAGGTTGCCGGTGGCAATGTCGAATTCGGCTTGATTGCCAGCCAGTTCTTAGGGCCTGGCAACATCCTTGTCGGCAATTTCGGCATCGGGGCCGGCGGCTGGACGAGCCAGAACCAGTTTCCGCGCCACGTCGCCGACGTGAACGGCGACGGCTACAGCGACATCGTCGGGTTCGGCTATGCCGGCGTATTGGTGTCGTTCGGCTCCGCCAGCGGCAGCTTCTCGACACCGGGGCTGATGGTCGCCGACTTCGGGCAGACCAGCGGCTGGCGCAGCGACGATCAATTCCATCGCGAGCTGATCGATGTAAACGGCGACGGTCGAGCGGATATCGTCGGCTTCGGCATTGCCGGCACCCTGGTGTCCCTGGCCCGGGCCGATGGCACCTTCGCCAACGCGACCTTCGCCACCATGGATTTCGGTGCCGAACAGGGCTGGATGACGCAGGAGAAGTTCGCCCGCACGGTTGGCGACGTCAATGGCGATGGCAAGGCCGATATCATCGGCTTCGGCACCGCCGGGACGTGGGTCGCTCTCGGCAACGGGAACGGCACCTTCCAGGCCGTGAAGTTCGGCATCGCCGACTTCGGCGTCCAGCAGGGCTGGAGCAGCGACAACGGCTTTCATCGCAAGGTCGCCGACGTGAATGACGATGGATTCGACGACCTCATCGGCTTCGGCTTTGCCGGTACTCTCGTCGCCCTGTCCAATGGCGACGGCACCTTCAAGCCGGTGAAGCTTGCCCTGGGCAATTTCGGCAGGGATCAGGGCTGGTCCAGCCAGAACGACTTTGCCCGCGACGTCGGCGACGTGAATGGCGACGGCCGTGCCGATCTGGTCGGCTTTGGGTATGCCGGCACCTATGTCGCTTATGGCCGCAGCGACGGCAGTTTCGAAGCACCGCGGCTCGACGTCCAGGCCTTCGGCAAGAACCAGGGCTGGGGCAGCGACGACATCGTGCATCGCGAGCTTGCCGACATCAACAATGACGGCACGCTGGATATCGTCGGCTTCGGGGTATCGGGTGTGGTCGCCGGCCTGAACCAGGGGCACTGGCTGGCCTAGCGCGGCGCGGTCAGGATCGTTCGTCGCCCTCGGCCGGCGGCTCGTGCGGCGGTGCCTTGGCGGGCGCTGCCGCCGCCTTTCGCTTTCTGAGGTTCTCGCGCAACGCTGCGGCGAGTCTCGCGTCTTTATCCTTGTTGGTCATTCCTTTCCCTTGACACCCTAGGGCCCGCACCGCCATAGGCCCGCCCGTCTCCGGACAGTGCTGCCGTAGCTCAGTGGTAGAGCGCATCCTTGGTAAGGCTGAGGTCGTGAGTTCAATCCTCACCGGCAGCACCATTTTCCTTTAAACAAGCGACTGGACCTCTCCTGCCCGACCGGTAGAGGGGGCCATGCGCTTTTTCTCCGACAATGCCGCGGCGGTGCATCCGGCCGTGTTCCAGGCGATGGCCGAGGCCGACCGGCTCGACACCGCGTATGACGGCGATGCGTGGAGCCAGCGGCTCGACGGCGCTTTCTCGCACCTGTTCGAGCGCGAGGTCAGCGTCCTGTGGGTGACCACCGGCACTGCCGCCAATTGTCTGGCGCTGGCCGGACTGGTGCCGCCGTACGGAGGTGTCCTCTGCCACCGCGAGGCGCATATCCAGGTCGACGAGGCGGGTGCGCCCGAATTCTTTACCGGCGGGGCGAAGCTGCTGCTGGTCGACGGGCCGGGCGCCAAGCTGACGGTGGACGCGCTGGAAGATGCCCGCGGCCGCATCCGCGCGGACGTGCATCAGGTGCAGGCGAATGCGCTGTCGATCACCAATGCGACCGAATATGGTCTGACCTATTCGGCGGCGGAGACGGCGGCACTGGGCGCGTGGGCGAAGGCGCATGGCCTCGGCTTTCATCTCGACGGAGCGCGGTTCGGCAATGCGGTGGCCTCGACCGGCGCTAGCGTTGCGGATCTCACCTGGCGGGCGGGCGTCGATGCGCTGAGCTTCGGGTTCGTCAAGAATGGCGGGCTGTCGGCCGAGGCTTTGGTGTTGTTCGACCCGGCGCTGGCAGACGGGATCAGGCGGCGGCGCAAACGGTCGGGGCATCTGCTCAGCAAGGGCCGCTATCTGGCGGCGCAGTTGCTGGCAATGGTGGAGAACGACATCTGGCTCGACAATGCGCGCGCAGCCAATGCGGCGGCGCGGCGGCTGGCCGAGGCGGCGGGCGAGCGCTTGGTCTATCCGGTCGAGGCCAACGAGGTGTTCCTTCGCGTCAGCGCGGCCGAGGCCGAGGCGCTGCGGAGCCAGGGCTTCGATTTCTACGACTGGGGCGTCGGCGAAGCGCGGCTGGTGACGAGCTGGGACCAGGACATGGACGCGGTCGAGACTCTGGCCCGGGCGATCGAGCGGCTGTGAGGCTGAGCGCGCCTAAGTCTTCGGTCGTCATCCCGGGCTTGACCCGGGATCCCGCTATTTCCTTCGTCGGCGCCAGAAGCAGAAGCGGGACCCCGGATCAGGTCCGGGGTTACGGAAGAAAATGAGCGCGCCGCTCGGCCGCGGCACGGTCCTTCTCTTTTTCTGCATCATCACCCTCATCTGGGGGTCGACCTGGATCGTCATCCGCGATCAGCTGGGCGTCGTCCCGGCGCAGTGGTCGGTTACCTATCGCTTCGTCATCGCGGCCGCCGCCATGGCGCTTTACACCCGCTGGCAGGGCAGTCCGCTGACCCTTCCGCCCGGCGCGTGGAAGATCGCGGCGCTGTTCGGTCTTTGCCAGTTCTGCGTCAATTTCAACGCGGTGTATCTAGCCGAGCATCACATCACGAGCGGGCTGGTCGCCTGCGTGTTCGCGCTGCTGCTGATCCCGAATTCGCTGCTCGCCTGGGCGTGGACCGGGCATAAGCCGAGCCGCAGCTTCATCCTGTCGGCGATCCCCGCGATCGGGGGTATCGCGCTGCTGTTCTGGAACGAGGTGCAAAGCGCGCGGGCGCCGCTGGGTGAAGCGACGCTGGGAATTGGGCTGACCCTGCTCGGCGTGATGGGCGCGAGCGTTTCGAACGTGCTGCAGACCACCGACCGCGCGCGGGAAATCGCGCTGCCGACCATGCTGACCTGGGGCATGATCTTCGGCGCTGTCTTCGATGCGGTCTTCGCGCTTGCCGTCAGCGGGCCGCCGGTGTTCGATCCCCGGCCGGGCTATTGGCTGGGCCTCGCCTATCTCGCGCTGTTCGCCTCGGCGCTGGCGTTCAGCCTGTACATGCCGATCATCCGCACCATCGGCGCGGGCCGCGCGGCTTATTCGAGCGTCATCGTGCCGATCATCGCCATGGCGCTGTCGACCGTGTTCGAAGGCTATCGCTGGACTCCGCTGGCGGTCGTCGGCGCGGTGCTGGCGATGGCGGGCATGGTGTGGGCGCTGACCAGCCGCCGCGAGGTCGTTCCGACCCCGGTCGCCGACTAGTCCTTGACCGGCAGCGGCGCGGGCCGCTGCAGCGCGCGTTGCTCGGGCGGCAGCTCGGCAAGGTGGCGAGCCTTCCACTCCATCGACATGCGGGCGCGGTTGTAGCCCGAGGGATGGTCGAAGAAGACGATCTCCTCGAGGGTGCCCGGCTCGAGCTTGCGATATTCGGACAAGCGCATCGCGACCTGGGCGAAGCCGTCGGGCTCACGCGCGGCGTCGAGACCGAAGGCGTCGGCTTCGATTTCGTTGACGCGAATGATCGAATTGGTGAGCGGGGTCGCGGCCAGCATGGCGATGGTGAACAGGATCGAGAGCAAAGGGAGCGAGGCGGGGTCGGCGACGTCCCGCACCCCCCAGCGGGCGCCGTAGCGGGCGAGCAGGCGCGGCGCGGCGAACCAGGCGAACAGGAACACGGCGAGGAAGACCAGCGCGAAGCCGCCGATCAGCTTCCATACGTGACCCCGCACGTAGTGGCCGAGTTCGTGGCCCATTACCGCTTTGCTTTCCTCCGGGCTGGTGCGGTTAAGCAGGTTGTCGTTGAGGCTGATGCGGATGGTCGGTCCCAGGCCGCTGACATTGGCCGAGATGCGATCGGTCTGTTTGGACGCGTCGAAGACATAGACGTTGTCGGCGGGCACGTTGTTGGCCTTGGCCATCGCCAGGATCTCGGTCCGAAGCGGGCTTTCGGCCATTGGGGTGTAGGTGTTGAACAGGGGTGCGACGAACACCGGGGCGAGCAGCGGGCCGAACGCGACGAAGGCCAGGGTCAGCCCGGTGCCCCATAGCCACCAGCTGCGCGGGGCGCGGCGGATGACGGCATAGATGGCGGCGAACGCCAGGGCGCCGACGATGAGGCTTAGGGCGAACCCGGTCGCTTCTTCGGAGGACCAAGCGGCGAAGCTCTGGTTCGACATGGCATATTGATGCTCACGCCAGAAATCGGTGTAGATCGTCCACGGCAGCAGGATCAGCGTGGTGACCGCGACGTAGGGTAGCCAGTAGAGCATGGTGCGCAGCGCCGGGCGACGGACGCGGCGGGCGGCCCAGGCGCTCCACCGCGCCGACCAGCCGAAGTGCAGCAGCGCCCAGTTGACCGCGATGCCGAAAAGGGCGTTCCACAACAAAAGCCAGTAGCCGCCTTCAAAATAAGCGTCGGAACGGGCGCGGACCGGCCCTTCGACCATCGCGAGATAGGCGCGCGTTGCGGCGTCGACGTCGAACGCCGCCGCGGCGCTCGCGGCCAGCATGGTAATGCTCACGTATAAGCCCCCTAATTGCCCGCAAGCTTAGCGCGGCGGCGGCGGTCCGCCAGAGGGGTTCGACGGATCGACGAGCGGCAAGGTTGTGGGTGGAGGGTGCTGCGCCTAAGTCCACGACCATGCTCGATATCCGTGCGTCGCTGGACGCTCCCGCCGCCCCGCCCGTCATCCGCCGCGAGGACTATCAGGCGCCCGACTGGCTGGTGCCGGAAGTCGAGCTGGCCTTCGCGCTGGATCCGGCGCGGACGGTGGTGACAGCGCGGCTGACGGTGACGCGCAACGGCAGCCACGACCGGCCGCTGAAGCTCGACGGTGAGGAGTTGGAGCTGCTGGCGCTGCGGGTCGATGGCGAAACCCGCGAGCCGCGGTTCGAGGACGGGCGGCTGGTGGTCGATCTCGCCGGAGAGACGGCGGTGGTCGAGACCGAGGTCGCCATCGCGCCCGAGAAGAACAGCCAGCTGATGGGGCTCTACGCCTCGGGCGGCATCCTCTGCACGCAGTGCGAGGCCGAGGGCTTCCGCCGCATTACCTTCTTCCCTGACCGGCCCGACGTGCTGAGCCGCTATCGCGTGCGGCTGGAAGCGGACCGGCAACGCTTCCCCGTGCTGCTGGCGAACGGTAATCCGGTCGAGACCGGCGAAACCGCCGACGGGCGCCATTCCGCGTTGTGGCAAGACCCCTTCCCCAAGCCCTGCTACCTGTTCGCGGTGGTCGCCGGCGACCTCCAGTGCAACGCCGATACCTTCACCACGATGAGTGGCCGCGAGGTCGAGCTGGGCATCTGGGTGCGCGAAGCCGACCTGCCGAAGACCGAACTGGCGATGCAGGCGCTGAAGGACAGCTTCGCCTGGGACGAGCGGACCTATGGCCGCGAATATGATCTCGACCGGTTCAACATCGTCGCCGTCAGCGATTTCAATTTCGGCGCGATGGAGAACAAGGGCCTCAACATCTTCAACACGCGCTACGTGCTGGCCGATCCCGAAACCGCGAGCGACGGCGATATCGACGCGGTGGCCGCGGTCGTCGCACACGAATATTTCCACAATTGGTCGGGCAACCGGGTCACCTGCCGCGACTGGTTCCAGCTGTCGCTGAAGGAAGGCCTCACCGTCTTTCGCGACCAGGGGTTCAGCGAGGATATGGGGTCCGAAGCGGTGCAGCGGATCGATCAGGTGCGGACGCTTCGCGCGGCGCAGTTCCCGGAGGACGCGGGCCCCCTCGCCCACCCGATCCGGCCGGACTCCTATCTCGAGATCGCCAATTTCTACACCGCGACGGTCTACAACAAGGGCGCCGAGGTGATCCGCATGATGCGGACGATTCTAGGGGCCGAGGCCTATCGGAAAGGCACCGACCTTTATTTCGAGCGGCACGATGGGCAGGCGGTGACCTGCGAGGATTTCGTGCGGGCGATGGAAGAGGCGAGCGGGGTCGATCTGACGCAGTTCCGCTTGTGGTATTCGCAGGCCGGCACGCCGACCGTGACGGCGCGGCTGGAGCAGGACGGCGGGCGGACGGCGCTGTATCTCAAGCAGCACGTGCCCGCGACGCCGGGGCAGCCGGACAAGCAGCCGATGGTGATCCCGCTCAGGGTGGCGCTGATCGGCGCGGAGAGTGGGCGCGAGGTCGCCCCGGAGCGGCTGGTGCTGCTGAGAGGGGCCGAGCAGGTCGAATGGTTCGAAGGCGTGGACGAGCCCGCGTTCCTGTCGATCAACCGCGGCTTTTCGGCCCCGGTGATCGTCGAGGCGCAGCGCCGGCCCGGCGAGATCGAGGCGCTGGCGGCGGGCGATACGGACAGCTTCGCGCGGTTCGAGGCCGGGCAGGAACTGATGACCCGCGACCTGCTGGCAGCGATCCGAAACGGCGGCGCGGTCGAGGTCGAAGCGATCGTCGCGGCGGTGGGCGCGACGCTGCGCAGCCAGTCGCTCGACCCCGCGTTCAAGGCCGACGCCATCGCGCTGCCGAGCGAAAGCCTGCTGATCGAGAAGCTCGATGCGGCCGATCCGGCGCGGGTGCATGAAGTGCGCGAAGAGGTGCGCCGGGCGATCGGGACGCGGCTCGGCGAGGAGCTGCGCCGCGCTTATACCGCAGCGAGCGCAGCCGATCCGGCCAGCCTGTCGGGCGCGGACAAGGGCCTGCGCCGCCTCCGCGCGGCGACGCTGGCGCTGATCGCGGCGGGCGACCCCGCGCTCGGCGCGAGCCTCGGGCAGCAGCAATATGATGCGGCGCGGACGATGACCGAGCGGCAGTCGGCGCTGATGGTGCTGGCGATGCTCGGGCCGGATGCCGCGGGCCAGGCGCTGGACGATTTCTATGTGCGGTTCGAGGCCGATCCTTTGGTCATCGACAAATGGTTCGCGGTGCAGGCGTCGGTGGGGAGCGAAGGCACGCTGGAGGTGGTCGAGGCGCTTCAGCAGCATCCCGCCTTCACGCTGGCCAACCCCAACCGACTGCGCGCGCTGGCCGGCAGTTTCGCGGGCACGCCCAGCGCGTTCCACCGCGCCGATGGCAAGGGCTACGACTGGCTGGCCGAGGTGATCGTCGCGGCGGACAAACTGAACCCGCAAACCGCCGCGCGGTTCGTCGCTCCGCTGGGACGTTGGCGCAAGATCGAACCCGGCCGCGCCGCGAAGATGCGGGCCGCTCTACAACGCATCCTCGCCGAGCCGGGGCTTAGCAAGGACGTGTTCGAACTGGCGAGCAAGAGTTTGGGTTAACTTCCCGTCGTCCCGGCGCAGGCCGGGACCTCAGGCGAGATGGAGATCGGCTGCAAGATCGCGCCATTCCGAATTGCGTTCGTGGATCAGCCGCAGCTTCCAGAGCCGCGGCCATTCCTTGATGCATGTCTCGCGATGGATGGCTTCGGCGATGGTGTCGTGCTGTTCGGCAAACACCAGCAAGGTGCAATTGTAGCGTTTGACGAATTGCGAGCCGATGCCAGCGCGGTGCTGCGCGAGGCGTTCGGCGAGATTGGCGGTGACGCCGGTGTATAACGTTCCGTGCGGTTTGTTTGTGAGAATGTAGACCCAGCCGCCGGTCATGCTCGCGCTTTAGCTGCCTGAGGTCCCGGCCTTCGCCGGGACGACGATCAGCCGCCGATCCAGCGCGCGACCTGGTTGGCGACGTTGTTGGCGGCGGCGTTGATCGCGGGGCCGACGGTGACGTTGGTGCCGTCGGCGGGGGCCGAGGCGGTGAAGCGGCGGGTCTGGACGGTCGCGCCGCGGGCGGCGGTGGCGTCGTAGGTGACGACCACCTGGCCGCTCGCCACGTCATAGCCGAAGCGCTGCAGCACGCCCGATACTCGGGTGCCGGGGTCGATGCCGGTCTGGCGCGGATCGATGACGACCCGGCCGGTGACGCGCTTCACCGTCTCGCTCAGCAGTTGCTGGAACAGGCGGTCGGGGGTGTCGAGATATTGGAGGTCCTCGACGTAGGTGACCTGCCCCGAGCGCTCGAGCACCGGCACCCGGACCTGACGCACGTCGCGGCCGGCGATCGGCAGCTCGATGGTGATCGCTTCGCCCGCTGCGGCGGTGCGCTCGAAGGTTGCACTCGGCGTCGCCGGGGTCAGGGTCAGCAGCGTCGCCGGGGTCTTGCCGCCGAAGCAGGCCGACAACGACAGGGGCAGCGCCAGGGCGGCGGCGAGAGGCAGAAAACGCATCAGCGGGACTTTCCGGGCTTGTGATCGGGGAGCTTGGGCGCGCCGAGCACGCCGGTGACGCCGCCTTGTTCGAGCCTGTTCGACACGCCTTCCAGGCTGGCGGTAAGATCGCGCAGGTCGCGGACCAGGCGGTTCACTTCGGGCAGGGTCGACTTGGAGAAATTCTGCACGCCCGGCCGCGCATCGGCGACCAATGTGTCGATATTGGCCGAGGTCTGCTGCAGCGACTGAAGCGTGCGGCGCAGATCCGCCGCGGCCGGCTGGACGTCGCGCTGGACTACCGCGTTGCTGCTGTTGGCGAGCTTGGCGACCTCGTCGGCGGCGCGGCCCGCGTTGCGCGCGGCGACCCGCGCTTCGGCCAAAGTGTCGGCCATTTCGGGCGCCCGATCGGCCAGCACCCGGCTGGTCTTGTCGATATTCTCGAGGATGTCGGAGATGGCGTTCTGGTTGCGGTCGCTGAGCAATTCGGTCAGCCGCTCGGTGAGGCGCTGGATGCGCTCCAGCAGTTCCGGCGCGCTGTTCAGCAGCGCGCCAAGGCCGCCGGCCGAGCTTGGCACCACCGGGCAGCCCTGCGGGCCGACCTGGGTCAGCGGTTGCGCGCCCTTGACCGCGCCGTCGAGCTGGATCTCGCTCACGCCAGTGAAACCGACGCCCTTGATCTGCGCGGTGGTGCCTTGGAGCACGGGGGTCGATTCCTCGACCTCGATCCGGACCCAGACGAATTCGGGCCGGTTGGGCAGCAGCGACACCTTGGTGATCTGGCCGACGGGAACGCCCGAGAAGCTGACGTTGGACCCGCGGTTGAGGCCGCCGACGCCCTGGCTGAAATAGATGTCGAAGCACTTGCGCTTGTCGGTGTTCAGCCCCGCGATCCACACCGCGAAGAGAAGCAGGCCGACCAGCAGGGCCAGGACGACGGTGCCTACCAGCACCTGGTTCGATCGGGTTTCCATGGCTGCTCTTTATGCCGCTGCCGCGCGGCCGCGCGGTCCGTTGAAATATTCGTGGATCCAGGGGTGATCGAGGGTGAGAAGGTTCTCGATGGTGTCCACCGCGACGACCTTGCCGTCCGCCAGCACCGCGACGCGATCGCAGATGGCATACAGGCTGTCGAGGTCGTGGGTGATGAGAAAGACGGTCAGGTCGAGCCGTTCCTGAAGGCCCTTGATCAGCTGGTCGAACGCCTGCGCGCCGATCGGGTCGAGGCCGGCGGTGGGCTCGTCGAGGAACAGAAGCTCGGGATCGAGCGCGAGCGCGCGGGCCAGCCCGGCGCGCTTTCGCATGCCGCCCGACAGCTCGCTTGGGAACTTGGCACCGGCATTGTCGGGAAGACCCGACATGACGATCTTGTAGCTTGCGATCTCGTCCAGCAGCGGCTGCTTGATGAACGGGAAATATTCGCGGATCGGGACCTGTACATTCTCGGCCACGGTCAGCGTCGAGAACAAGGCGCCGTTCTGAAACAGGATTCCCCAGCGGCGGCGAATGTTCTTGGCTTCGTCTTCCGAGCGGTCGACCATGTTTTCGCCGAGCACTTCGATTTCGCCAGCGGTAGGGCGCTGAAGGCCGATGATCGAGCGCATCAGCACCGATTTGCCGGTGCCCGATCCGCCGACCACGCCGATGATCTCGCCGCGTCGGACGTCGAGGTCGAGGTCCTGATGGATGACCTGCTCGCCGAAGCGGTTCTCGAGGCCGCGCACGCGGATGATCGGATTCTCGTCGTCGGGAAGGATGGGCGAACCCTGCATCAAATCCACCCGATCGAGCTGAAGAAGACCGCGAAAATGGCGTCGAGCACGATCACAAGGAAGATCGACTGCACCACCGCGGCGGTGGTCTTGAGGCCGACCTGTTCGCTATCGTTGGCGACCAGCATGCCCTGAAAGCAGCCGGCCAGCGCGATGATGAAGCCGAACACCGGTGCCTTGATCAGGCCGACCCAGAGGTCGGTCGCCGGTACCACTTCGGAAATGCGCTGGACATAGGTCAGCGGCGGGATTTCAAGGCCGATCCAGCAGAACAGGCCGCCGCCGATGATCGCGGTCAGCATCGCCCAGAAGGCGAGCAGTGGCATGACGAAGATGGTGGCCAGGATCCGCGGCACCACCAGCGCTTCCACCGGCGATACGCCGATGGTCCGCATGGCGTCCACTTCCTCGGTGATCTTCATGGTCCCGATCTGCGCCGCGAAGGCCGAGCCCGAGCGACCCGCGACCATGATCGCGGTCATCAGCGGCCCCAGCTCGCGCACGGTGATCCGGCCGATCAGGTTGATGGTGTAGACCTCAGCGCCGAACTGCTGAAGCTGGACCGCGCCCTGCTGGCCGATCACGATGCCGATGAGAAAGCTCATTAGCCCGATGATGCCGAGCGCGCGCACGCCGACCACGTCGAACTGCTGGACCAGCGCATTGTAGCGGAAGCGTTTGGGATGGGTGAGTACGGCGGCGAGCCCGATCAGCGTCGCCCCGAAAAATCCGAGCAGGCCGGCGAAGGTGCGGCCGAACTGGATCGCCCAATCGCCGATTTCCGCGACCATGCCGAGCTTCTTGGGGCGCTTCACTTCGGTCGGATGATCGGCGTCGGCCACCTGGTCGAGCAGCTTGGCGACGTCCGGGCTGGCGCCGCTGACCTGCGCCTGTCGATCGCGCACGGTGCGATGGATCAGCCACGCGCCGACGGTGTCGATCCGCTCGACCTGCGAAAGGTCGATCTCGACCGGATCGGCCAGCGCGTCGAGTTCACGCTGGGTCGAGCCGGCGCGATTAATGGTCAACGCACCAGTGGGTGCGAAGATATTGCTGTCCGTCTTGGAAACCGCCGCCGAAGCCATCAGGCGCGGATATGCTCGTAAAGCGGGAAATCGGCAAGCATCGGCGGTTCAACGCGAAGAAAAGCGTTTCGGGTGCAACATGATTACC
Source organism: Sphingomonas kaistensis (assembly GCF_036884275.1). NCBI lineage: Bacteria > Pseudomonadati > Pseudomonadota > Alphaproteobacteria > Sphingomonadales > Sphingomonadaceae > Sphingomonas > Sphingomonas kaistensis. The sequence goes on from NZ_CP145607.1 coordinate 449,001, forward strand.
GGATTTCCGGTTACAGCCGCAATTCGGTGCCGGCACAATTTCCTGCCTTGTTATTGCCAGACTTTGCGGCTTTGCGGAGGAGACGATCATGGCCGACGCCCCCGCCTCCTCCCCGACCATTCAGTTCGTTGCCGTCGGCGATCCGCCGGTGCGCCTGTTCGGACGCACCGCCAAGACCCGTGCCGAGCAGGTCGCGGCCAAGGCCGGGCTGGTGCCGGTGGCGGCGGAAGACAGCGCCAAGCCTCGGATCGTCGCCGACATGGGCTATGCCTGGGATCCGGCTTGGCTGGACGAGCTCAAGAACCGTCCGGGCTCGGCCCTGATGCTCGACGGGCAAGCGGTGATGATGCATCTGGAAGCGGGAACGACGCGCGGGGGGTTCGATGCGTCAGGCCTGACCCCGATCGACGCGCGCACCGCGACCCTCAACTATTCGCTGCTGCGAAAGCGCGAGCGGCCGTTCGTGATGCCGCTCGACCCCGCCGACCCGCTTCCGGTCGAGCGCGCGCTTTACGATGCGTCCTACAAGGGCGTGACCGATCTTCTGACCTTGTACCTGTGGCGGCGGCCGGCGTTCTGGCTGACCCGCTGGGCGGCGCAGATCGGGATGACGCCCAATCAGGTCTCGCTGATCGGCGTGGTGTTCTGCGTGGCGGCGTTCTGGGCGTTCTGGAACGGCCAATATTGGCTCGGCACCGCGACCGGCTTCGTGTTCATGGTGCTCGACACGGTGGACGGAAAGCTCGCCCGCTGCACCGGCACCTCGTCGAAATGGGGCGATGTCCTCGATCACGGGGTCGATCTCATCCACCCGCCTTTCTGGTGGTGGGCGTGGCTCCACGGACTGGGCGCGGCCGGGCATCAGCTGGAAGAAGTCTACAAGGGCGGCATCTTGGCGGTGATCGTCGGCACCTATATCATCGGGCGGATCATCGAAGGCCTGTTCGTGTGGCGCTTCGGGATGCACATCCACGTGTGGCAAGCGGTGGATAGCCGTTTCCGCCTCGTCACCGCCAGGCGTAACCCCAACATGGTGATCCTGGTCGGCGCGCTGTTGTTCGCCCGGCCCGACCTCGGCATCGAGCTGGTCGCCCTGTGGTCGGTGCTCAGCCTCATCTTCCATTCGGTCCGCCTGGCACAGGCCGAGGGCCGCGCGGCGCGGGGGCGCAAAATCATCAGCTGGCTCGACCGCCCGTGACTGACGACAAGCGCTGGACCGTGCTGCTGCTTGCCGGCTCGCGCCCGGGCGGCGATCCGCTGACCCGCAGCTTGCAGGTTGATTACAAGCCGCTGCTGCCGATCGCGGGCGAGCCGATGCTTTTACGACCGATCCGCGCGCTGTTGGCGACCGAAAAGGTAAGCAAGATCCGCGTGCTGACCCAGCAGGTCGAGCGGCTGCGTGAGGCGTTGCCGAACGAGCCGCGACTGGTGGTGGAGCGGTCGGACGACACCATCGCCGCGACGTTGCAGCGTATCTGCGCCGATCCGGAAACGCCTTATCCGCTGCTGGTCACCACCGCCGACCACGCCCTGCTGACGCCGCAGATGATCGAGGAATTCCTCGCCGGATCGGCGGGCAGCGACGTGGCGATCGGGTTCGTCAGCCGTTCCAACATGCTGACCCGCTTTCCCGATGCGCAGCGGACCTGGCTGCGGTTCGGGCGGGAGCGCTACAGCGGCGCCAATCTGTTCGCGCTGCGCACGCCCGAGGCGCGGATCGGGATCGAGCGTTGGCGCAGCGTCGAGCAGGATCGCAAGAAAGGCTGGCGGGTGCTGTTGCAGATGGGCCTGCCGCTGTTCCTCGGCGCAGTGCTGCGGGTGCGCGATCTCGATCAGTCGGCGCGCGGGCTTAGCCGAAGTCTCGGCATCACCATCAAGGGCGTGGTGCTGAGCGATCCCACTGCCGCGATCGATGTCGACAAGGCGGCGGACTATACGTTGGTCAACGAGATCCTGGCGGGGCGAGCCTGAGCCATGGACCTTGCGATCTACGACATGGACCGGACGGTCACCCGCCGTCCGACCTACACCAGCTTCCTGCTGCATTGCGCGCGGCGGCGGGCGCCATGGCGGCTGCTGTTCCTGCCGCTCGTGGTGGGATCGATGCTGGCTTATGTGGCGAAGCTGATCAGCCGCGCGACGCTGAAGGAGATCAACCACCGGCTGTTGCTGGGCGGGAGCATTCGCCCGGCGGATCTGAAGCCCCTGGTCGACAGCTTCGCCGACGCGCAGGCCGCGCACAACATCCGCCCAGGCGCGCGAAAGGCGATCGCCCGCGATCATGCCGAGGGACGCCGGGTAATCATGGCCACCGCCAGCTACCGCTTCTACGCCGCCGCGATCGCCGAGCGGGTGGGGTTCGACGACGTGATCGGGACCAACACCCTGCTTGGGCTCGACGACAGCGTGATCTGCCGGATCGACGGCGAGAATTGTTATGGCGAAGCCAAGATGCGGATGGTCGCTGACTGGGTCGAACGGTCAGGCCTGACCGGCAAGCATGGCCACGTCCGCTTCTATTCCGATCACGTCACCGACGCCCCGGTATTCGAATGGGCCGACGAAGCGGTGGCGGTGAATCCGCATGGGGCGCTGCGCGAGCTCGCGGCCAAACGCGGCTGGGCGGTCGAGGATTGGGGCTGATACCGCCTTTCGGTCGCTGAAATAGAGCCGGCCCGAACTTACATCGGGTAGATGAAACTGTCCCTGCCGCTGCTCGCCGCCTGTTCCCTGCTCGCCGCTGGATGCTCCGATGCGCAGCCGGGCAGTCGCCAAACGCCAGCCTCCACCGAACGTCGGGTGGAGACCCGCGGGCTCGATCCGGCGTTGATGGCCGAGGTGCGGCGGGAGGCCGACGCGCTGCCGCGCGTTCATTCGGTGCTGATCGCGCGGGGCGGCGAGACGCTGGCCGAATATCGCCTGCGCGGGCCCAGCCTCGACACGCCGGTCAACATCAAGTCGGCATCCAAGTCGGTGCTGTCGGCGCTGACCGGAATCGCGATCGGGCGCGGGGTGCTGACCGGGGCCGAGCAGAAGATCGCGCCGCTGTTGCGGGCTGATGTGCCTGCCAACGCCGATCCGCGTATCGAACAGATCGAGGTGGGACATCTGCTGTCGATGCAGGCCGGGCTCGGGCGGACGTCGGGGCCGAATTACGGCGCGTGGGTCGCGAGCCCCAATTGGGTACGTTACGCGCTGTCGCGCCCGTTCGCCGCCGATCCGGGCCGGGAGATGCTGTATTCCACCGGCTCGTCGCACCTGCTGTCGGCGGCGCTGACCCGGGCGTCGGGGCGCAGCACCTATGCCCTCGCGCAGGACTGGCTGGCCGAGCCGCTCGGCATCACGCTGCCGCCCTGGCCGCGCGATCCGCAGGGCATTTATTTCGGCGGCAACGACATGCTGATGTCGCCCCGCGCGCTGCTGCGGTTCGGTGAGCTCTACCGCAACGACGGCGTCTGGCAGGGGCGGCGGATTCTACCCGAAGGCTGGGTGCAGCAAAGCTGGCGGCCGCGCACCACCTCGCCGTGGAGCGGCAATCCCTATGGCTATGGCTGGTTCACGCCGACCAGCGCCGGTCGCCAAGTGCATTTCGCCTGGGGCTATGGCGGGCAGATGCTGTTCATCGTGCCGAGCCTCGACCTGACGGTGGTCATGATCTCCGACCCCTCGCCCCGCCCGCGCGAGGAAAGCCATGTCGCGGACCTGGGCCGGATCCTGGCGACCGGGATCATCCCGGCGGCGGAAAAGGGTGCGGGCATCTCGTGACCGCCTGACGCCACGCCTCGCCATCCATCGACCGGACGCGGCCGTTCGACGAAGGCGCCGAGCCGGCCGTGCTGCGAGGCGTAGGGCGAGACGATGTCTCATGCCCTTGCCTCGCGCCCTGCCCGCCCCGCGATGGATGGCGGCCGCCTGTTCCTCAGCGCCACCTTCTTCGCCTTTTGCTATTGCCTGCTGACGTGGCGCGCGCATCTGCTGACCGAAACGGCGCCCTTGTTCAGCGATCGCCGCGCCATTGCCCTGCTGGTCGGCGCGGGGGTGTTCTGGCTGGCGCTGGGGCAGCTTCAGGGGCCGGGCCGGCTGACCCTGGTGCGCACCGCGAGCTGGGTCGTGCTCGGCACCATCGTCGTCATGGTCGCGCGGCTGGCGGTCAATTGGTGGAAGCCCGACGCCGTCCTGACCGTCGCCTACAGCCTGCGCTGGTCGCTCGCCTGGGCGGCTTATTTCGGGTTCTGGCTGATGGGTGCGGCGACGTTCCGGAAGCGCTCGGCGGCGGTGGCGAGCGTCGCGGCGCCGACCGCCGCCGCTCGCGCGGAGCGGGTGGCCGAGTGGGAGCAGGTCGACTGGCTGGTCGATGCCGTGGGGGCGGAATTCGCGGACGCGTCGGGCGAGGATCGCGCGCGGTTCGCCGATCGCCTGATCCGCAAGGCCGGGACCTTTGAGCTGGCGGACGACGACGGGGCGAATGCCGCCTACAATGCGCGGCTGCGGCTGGTCTATCGGATCGCCGCGCGCATCACGACCGATCCGCGATAGCCGCGATCCGGACGCCTAGTGCGTCCAGTCGAGCGTCACCTTGTCGAAGTGCCAGCGAAGCTGCGCGGGGGTGGCGCCGTCGATGTCGTTGACGCGGCGGAGCACGGCCTCGCCCTCGATCCGGACCGGGCGGCCGTCCCTGTCGGCGCTCGTGATGGTGACCGGCGCGGTGTAGTAGAGCGAGCCCGCGGCGCCTTCCATCGTGCCGGTCGGGACCGCGACCATGATCTTGCCGAGATCCTTGAAGATGGCGGCGAAGTCGGCGCGGCTCCAGCGCTGCTTGTCCGCCGGCGAAAGCAGATCGTAGGCCTGGTCGAAGCGCTTCAGTTCGATCGCGCGGGCGAAATCGAGGAGGATGGCGCGGGCACCGGTTTCGCTGCGCTCGGCCCGGTCGGTGAGCGGCGGAGCCGGATTGGGCTCGGCACTGGATTGGCGCGCGGCTGCCCCCGTTGGCGCGTTGCCGTCCAGGATCGGTTCGACCGGCGGAACTGCGACGGGCGAAGCCGCCGCAGTGTTGTCGGTCGGGACAGAGACATTCTCGGCGGCGGGCTGCTGCTGGCAGGCGGCGAGCGCCAGGGCCAAGCCGAGCGCGGGACAAATCTTGCTGCGAATCATGGGGGATCGAACCGGCCAAGCGCCTTGCCGTTCCGATCCCCCCTGTTCGATCAGACCGCCTGCAGCGCGTGCTCGAAATCGGCGATCAGGTCGTCGGCATTCTCGACCCCGATGCTGATCCGCACCAGATTGTCGGTGATGCCGAGCGCTGCCTTGCGCTCGTCGGGCACGCTCAAATGCGTCATCGCCGCCGGCGCGCTGGCCAGCGTTTCCGTACCGCCGAGGCTGACCGCGAGATGGGCGATGGTGAGGTTGTCGAGGAAGGCGAACGCCTCTTTCTCGCCGCCCTTCAGGTACAGCGAGAAGGTCGATCCGGCGCCGGTGCAATGGCGCTTGTAAATGTCGGCCTGGCGGGTGCCTTCTTCGAGGAAGCCCAGGTACCCGACGCTTTCGACCTTGGGATGGTCCTTGAGGAATGCGCAGACCTTGGCCGCATTCTCGCCCGCGCGGCTCATCCGCAGTTCCAGCGTCTCGAGACTGCGCAGCAGCATCCAGGCGGTGTTGGGATCGCAGATGGTGCCGATGGTGTTGCGCATCATGCGGATCGGATCGAGGAACTTCTTCGAGCCCACGAGGCCGCCGGCGACGAGATCGCTGTGGCCACCGGCATATTTGGTGAGGGAGTAGACGGTGATGTCCGCGCCCTGCGCCAGCGGCTTGGCCCACAGCGGCCCGAGGAAGGTATTGTCGATCGCGATCGGTGGCACGTCGCCGCCGCTGAACGCCGCGTCACGCGCTGCCTTGACCGCTTCGACATCGACCAGCGCGTTGGTCGGATTGGCCGGGCTTTCGAGATAGATCAGGCTGAGGCGGCCCTTCGCCTTGGCCGCTTCGATCACCTTGGCGATCTCGTCCTGGGTCGAGCCGGCGGGGAAATCGAGCCAGGTGATGCCGAACTGGCCGAGGATCTTGGCGATCAACGTCTCGGTCGCGGCATAAAGCGGGCCCGAATGGACGATCACGTCGCCCGGCCGGGCATAGGTCAGCAGCAGAGTGGCGATGGCCGACATGCCGCTCGAGAAGGTCAGTGCTTCCTCGGCCTGTTCCCACAGCTTCAAGCGGGCTTCGAGGATTTCCTGGTTCGGGCCGTTGAAGCGCGAATAGACGAGGCCTTCGGCGCCGCCCGGGCGCTTGCCGGTGATGCCTTCGAAGAAGCGTTTGCCGTGGGCGGCGGTCTCGAACACGAAGGTCGAGGTGAGAAAGATCGGCGGCTTCAAACTGCCTTCGGACAGCGCGGGATCGAAGCCATAGCCCATCATCATCGATTCAGGGCTGAGTGGGTGGTTGCCGATCGCCATCGGGCTTTTCTTGGGGCGGCGGCTGGCGGGGACGCCGGTCATGTCAGCTTCGTTTTCCATGGGGCAGCCCCTAGCCGAGGTCGCGCACGGGCGAAAGCCGAGGTTGCGTGCACGCCGCCGGCACCCATCTAGCGGTTCATGACGAAACTCTTCTTTTCCGCTCTTGCCGCGCTCAGCCTTGCCGCCTGCGGAAGCAACGCGCCGCCACCGCCCGCCGACAACGGCATGGCGGGCCACAGCATGCCGGGCATGGCCATGCCCGCACCCACCGGCGACCAGGATCGCGATTTCGCCCGGCAGATGATCGTTCATCACCAAGGCGCGATCGAGATGTCGCGGGTCCAATTGGCCCGCGGCAAGGATGCCGAGATGCGTCGTCTTGCGAAGGAAATCATCACTATGCAGGAGCGCGAGATTGCGCAGTTCAACGCCTATCTCGACCGCACCGGGGGACGTTAAGAACTTTTTCGGTCAGGCGCCGCGCCTGCTGGCGAGCAGGCCGGCGAGAAACCCGAGCGACAGCACCCCCACCCCGCCCGCGGCGATCGCAGCCCACGACCGCGCCGGCGGTGCAGGCGCAGGCGCGGGTCGCGGCGGGCGGAGCTGGCCGCCTTCCTCGACCGGAATGCTGTGCACCGTCCGGCTGATCGCCTTGATCCGCTCGCGCTTGGCGGCGGCGCTGTCGGGGCTGGGCTCCTGATCCATGAACCCAGCAACTAACGAGGCGGCGTTGCGGCTGCGTTAAAGCGGCTCAGAATCCGAGCGAAAACCGGATGGCCGCGCCGGTATCGGGGGCGGCCGCCTTGATGTGCCCCGGCTGGTAGCGCGTAAACAGATTGCCGCTGACCCAGCCGTTGCCGAGCCAGCGCCGGCCGTAGCTCAGCTCGGCATCAAGCTCGCGCCCGCGCGGGACCATGCTCGACCGGACGATGCTGTAGCCCGGCGTCAACGAGGCATAATCGTAGCTGGTCGGCAGCGACATGGCGAAGCCTCCACTGTCGATCCGCAGCGGCTGCGAGAAGCGCAGGCCGACGCGATCGCCGTCCGTCAACAGATCGCTGCCCGCCACGTCCAGCGCATAGGCGCCGGTGGTGAAAGCGCCGCCCGCGAACTTGGTCCAGCCGCGCCGCGCGCTGACCCCCGCGCTCCACCCGGCGCCAAGGTCGCGGCGGGTTTCGAGGTCGAGGAAGGTGGTCCCCGCCCCGCCGCCACCGAGCAAGCTGTCCATGTGCCCGCCGAGCAGGCTGCGGTTTTCCTCGAGCCGGCCGAGCCCGACCGACACCCATTGCCTGCCGAAGCTGCGGTCGAGGGTGACGGCGTTCCAACGATAGGGCGCGCCGGTCGCCAGCGTGCGGCGTTCGCCGCTGACTTCGCCGGTTTCGCCCGACAGGGTGAGGCCCATCTTGGTGCTGAGATCGCGGCGAAGCGCGAAGGAGGTACCGCGGGCCGCGTCGAAGCCGGGGCTTCCGCCCACGTCGCGGGCGATCAGGAACGCGCCGCCGCCAACGCCCGACAAGCGCCGCTCCATCGCCTTGGCCCCTTCGGCGAAGCCGAACGCGACCGCGGTCTTCCTGTCGATCTTCGCCACCGCCGATCCGGCGACGAGCCGCGCCTTGCGCAGGTCGTCGGGGCCGACGCCGCCGCTGGTCAGCAGAAAGCCCTTGCCGTCGCTGCGCTCGACCACCGTCATCAGGACGTTCAGCGGGCCCGCACCCGCCGCGCCGGCGCGATAGGAGCCGGACAGCGCGCGGTGGAGCGGTGCCGAGCGCGGGGCGCTGCGGATGGTCCGGGCGAGGTCCACCGCGAACGCCCGCGAATAGCCGTCGAGCACGACTGCGCCGATGCCGGTCGAATACGTGCCCGCATCGCCCGCCGATCCCGGCATGTCGGAGCCTCCGGTCGAGACGGGATCGGGGCTGCCGGCCAGCGACAGGGTGCCCAGCGGCTGAAAGGCTTTGCCGATATTGAGGCGGCCGCGCCCGTAGATGGCGTCGATGCCCGGATCCCCGAGATCGTCGGCGCTCCGGAACAGGATATCGACGATCTGCGCGCCGGTAAGGTTGGGAAAGGCCGAGGCGAGCAGGGCGACCGCGCCGCTGATGGTGGGCGCGGAAAAGCTGGTGCCGCTGTAGCGCACCGTGCGCTCTTGATGGTCGATGGTCCGGACGCCGGTCCCGAATGCGGCAAGGTAATTGCTGGCGCTGGCGCCCGCCCGGTTGCTGAAATCGCTAAGGAGATCGGTGGTGACGAGGACGCCCGTCGAATCGCGCTGCCCGATCGATCCGGCGATGATCACGTTGGTGGGAAAGCGGGCGGCGGGGGCGGCGGCGAACTGGTCGGCGTTCAATCCCTTTTCGGGATCCTTGCCGTCGTTACCCGCCGAAATCACGATCACCGTGCCGACGTTCACCGCGCGCGCCATGGCGCTGAGGAGAAGGGTGCTGGGCGAGGATCCGCCAAGCGACAGGTTGATGACCCGGGCGCCGGCCGCGACCGCGGCGTCAACCCCGCGCGCAATGCTCGAATCGGCGAACTTGCAGCCTTCGTTCTCGCCGGTGGTGGCGCAACTTCCCGCGGTGTCGGCGCGCAGCGCGATGATCGTGCTGTCAAAAGCGACGCCGTGGATTTCCTTGTCGTTCTTGGCGGCGGCGATCACCGCGGCGACGGCTGAGCCGTGGCCGTCTTCGTCGCCCAGCGGGCGCGCGGCGCTCGTGACGTCGCGGCTGGCGGGATCGATTCGCCCGGCCAGCTCGGCCATGTTGGGATTGATGCCGCTGTCGATCACCGCGGCCTTGACGCCTTTGCCGGTCGCGCCCTTGTCATAAGCGGCGATCGCGCCCGAGATGACGGCCGCGTTGGAATATTGATATTCGGTCGTGTTGTAATTGACCGCCGGAGTCGGCGGCGGCGTGACCACGGGCGGCGGCGGGGTCGGCGCCGGGGAGGCGATGGTCGGCGGGGGCGGCGCCGGGGTCGATTCGACGCTGCCCCCTCCACCGCCGCACGCGGACAGGCTGACCAGAGCCAGGGTTGCAGCCGATCCGAGAAGCGCCTTCGCCATCCCAATCCTTTCACAAACCGTTAGATTTGCACGATAATTCCGGGTTCCGCTTAGCCGATGATTCCTTTCGCTTTGCTGACGGTCTCCAAGCACGGTAGCGGCGCCATCATGGCAGATCCCGCCCCCGTCCGCATCAGGCCACCGTTCGATCGAATCGAGACCTGGATCTTCGATCTCGACAATTGTCTGTACCCCGCTTCCACCGGCCTGTTCGCGCTGATCGACGAGCGGATGGGGGCCTATATCCGCGCCTGCTGGGCGTCGATGCGATCGAGGCGCGGCGCATTCAGAAAGAGCATTTCCGCAATCACGGCACCACGCTGGCCGGCCTGATGCGCGAGAACGAGGTCGATCCCTATCATTTCCTTGAAGACGTCCACGACATCGCGCTCGACCGGGTCGGACCGAACGAGCGGCTGGCGCGGGGGCTGGGGCTGCTGCCGGGACGCAAGTGCGTCTTCACCAACGGCAACGCGCCTTATGCCCGCCGCGTGCTCGAGCGGATCGGGATCGGCGACCGGTTCGAGCATCTCCACGACATCGTCGCCTGCGAGCTTCGGCCCAAGCCCGAACCGCACGGCTATGACCTGTTGTGCCGCCAGTTCGGCATCGATCCCACCACCGCCTGCATGGTCGAGGACATGGCCCGCAACTTGAGGCCGGCCAAGGCGCTCGGCATGACCACCGTGTGGGTGGACAATGGCTCCGAGCATGGCAATCACGACAACGAACCCGGCCATATCGACTGTCGGATCACCGACGTCGCCGACTGGCTGCACGACATATTGGAGGACCAATGACCGACCTTGCCGCCATTATCGACAACGCCTGGGAGGCGCGGGACGGGATCGGCGTCGATACGCGGGGCGAGGTGCGCGATGCGGTGGAACAGGCGCTGGCGCTCCTCGACAGCGGCGAAGCGCGCGTGGCGGAGCCGGGCGAGAGTGGCTGGACGGTCAACCAGTGGCTCAAGAAAGCCGTGCTGCTGAGCTTCCGCCTCAACGCGATGGAAGCGATTCCCGGCGGCCCCGGCGGCGCGCCGTGGTGGGACAAGGTGCCGAGCAAGTTCGCCGGCTGGGACGCGCAGGAATTCGCCACCCGCGGCTTTCGTGCGGTGCCGGGCGCGATCGTGCGGCGCGGCGCGTATATCGCGCCGGGCGCGGTGCTGATGCCGAGCTTCGTCAATCTCGGCGCTTATGTCGGTGAAGGAACGATGGTCGACACCTGGGCGACCGTCGGCAGCTGCGCGCAGATCGGCCGCAACGTCCATATCTCGGGCGGAACGGGGATCGGCGGCGTGCTCGAGCCGCTGCAGGCCGGCCCGGTCATCATCGAGGACGATTGCTTCATCGGCGCCCGAAGCGAGGTCGCCGAAGGCGTGGTGGTCGAGCGCGGCAGCGTGATCAGCATGGGGGTGTTCCTCGGCGCGTCGACCAAGATCGTCGACCGGGCGAGCGGCGCGATCAGCTATGGCCGGGTGCCGGCCTATTCGGTGGTGGTGCCAGGCACGCTGCCGGGCAAGGACGGCGGCCCGGGCCTTGCCTGCGCCGTGATCGTCAAGACGGTGGACGAGAAGACCCGCTCCAAGACGGGGATCAACGAGCTGCTGCGCGACTGATGCGGACGCTGGTCGCCCTTGCGATGCTGGCGCTGGCCGGGTGCGCGAGCGTTCCGGCGCCGCCACCGGTCCCCAACATCTATGTCGTGCGCCACCTCAATACGCCGGCGGGCGTGGCCAATGCGCAGTTGACTGCCGAAGGCCGCGCCAATGCGGTGAAGCTGGCAGACTTTTTCCGCCGCGATCCGCCGCGCACCATCCTCGTCAGCGACACCGACCGCGCCCGCGACACCGCCGCCCCGACCGCCGCGCGCTATGGGGCGGCGGTGCTGACCTATGACGCGTCCGACACCCCGTCCCTCGTCGCTCAGGCGCTGGCGTCGACGGGCACCGTGCTGGTGGTCGGACACAGCAACACCGTGCCCGACATCGTCGCAGGCCTTGGCGGCACCAAGCCGGCGCCGCTGGTCCACGAGGATTTCGGCGATGTCTGGCATATCAGCGGTCCGCAGCGGACCACCGTTCGAAGCAAGTTGCCCTAGCGCGCTTCCTTGAGCAGCTCGGCCGCCTTCGCTCCGGTCCAGTCGAGATCGCCGGTGAAGCGCCAGATTTCCTTGCCGTTCGAGCCGTAAAGAATGGTGGTCGGCATGATCTGCGAGCCGAGCGCCATCGACAGTTCCATTTCGCTGTCCTGATAAGCCTCGAGCCCGACCTTCTTGTCGGCGAGAAAAGCGCGGACCTTGTCGGGGGCGGCGGTGTCCTGGCTGATCGCCGCGATCTGCGGCGCGCCGGCCCGGTCGGCCAGCGCGTCGAGGGTCGGCAGTTCCTTGACGCAAGGGGCGCACCAGGTCGCCCACAGGTTGACCAGCAATGGCTTGCCCCCGGCGATCGCGGGCAGGCTGGTATCCTCGCCCTCGCCGTCCTTGAAGCCGACCGCCGGCATCGCCTTGCCAGCCTGGCTGCGGTCGAGGCCGGGGCCGCCCGGCTCGGTCGCGTCCGCCGCGACGGCTTCACTTTGGGAGCCAGCTTGCCTATCGCAGCCCGAGGTCAGCAGGGCGGCAAATGCCGCGGCGAGGAAGAGAACACGCATGACGACGCGCTTGGCCTCGAACGGCAGCCGGCACAAGCTTGGGCTTAGGTCCAGCGCGCTTGGCGCCGTTTCCCTGGCGCTCGCGCTCGCCGCCTGCGGCCGCGCCGGCGAGCTTCGCCCGGCCGATGGCGCCTCGCTTCCGGTCAAGCCCAAGCTGGCGGCGACCACCCCAACCCCGACCGAGCTTCTGACTCCGCCCGCGATCGCCCGGCCGGTCCGGGTCGACGAGGTGCTGCGCCGGTCCGAACCGCGCCAGCCCGACCGTTTCGATCTGCCTCCGCCGAGCGGTGCCGACGCGCCGGCGGAACCCGAAGGCGACAGCAACGCTACGCCCAACGACAACCAGACCCGCGTGCAGGAGCCCCAATGAGCCTTTCGCCGAGCCAGACCTTCAAGCCCGTCCGCAAGGCCGTTTTCCCCGTCGCCGGCCTCGGCACCCGCCTGCTGCCCGCGACCAAGACCATGCCCAAGGAAATGCTGACGGTGATCGACCGTCCGCTGATCCAATATGCGGTGGACGAAGCGCGCGAAGCGGGAATCGAGCAACTGATCTTCGTCACCGGTCGCGGCAAGTCGAGCCTGGTGGATTATTTCGACGTCTCGTTCGAGCTTGAGGCGACCATGACCGCCAAGGGCAAGAGCCTCGACGTGCTCGACCTCAGCCGTGCCGATTATGGTGAGCTGATCAGCGTCCGCCAGCAGCAGCCGCTCGGCCTCGGTCACGCAGTGTGGTGCGCGCGGCACGTGGTCGGCGACGAGCCGTTCGCGGTGCTGCTGCCCGACGATCTGATGGCCGGGACCCCGGGCGCGCTTCGCCAGATGGTCGATGCGTACGATAAGGTCGGCGGCAACATCGTCTGCGCCGAGGAAGTCGCGGCGGAAAAGACTGCCAGCTACGGCATCGTCACGCCGGGCGCGACCGAGGGCAATCTGACCGAAGTGCGCGGGCTGGTCGAAAAGCCCAAGCCCGAGGTCGCGCCGTCGCGGCTGGGCGTCATCGGCCGGTATATCCTCCAGCCCGAAGTGATGGACCTGCTCGACAGCCAGGAACCGGGTGCGGGCGGCGAGATCCAGCTGACCGACGCGATGGCCAAGCTGATCGGCGACCAGCCGTTCCACGCGGTCAAGGTCGATGCGGTGCGCCACGATTGCGGCGACCGGGCAGGCTATGTGCTGGCGACGCTGAAGCTCGCGTTGCAGCGCGAGGACCTCGCCCCGTTGGTGCGCGAGGCGCTGGCCGGGGCTTAGGCCGGCAGGCGCCGGCGTTCGGCTTCGAGCTGGACCATCCGGTCCTTGAGTTCGCCGAGCTCGATCGCCTTCATTGCGGCGCGGGCGTCCATCGCTTCCATGTCGGCGCGCAAGGCGGCGACGCGGGCGGCGGCGGCGCGGCGGCGTTCGATACGCGCGACCAGCACTTCAAAGTGGAAGGGCTTCAGGATCACGTCCTCGGCTCCGGCCTCGAAAGCGCGAACCGCGGGGTCGGCCTCGGCGCGGCTGGCGATCAGGATCACCGGCGTTTCGGCAAAAGCGGCCTGGTCGCGGATCGAACGAGTGAGTTCGGGGCCGCTCATCGGGTCCATCACCAGTTCGGCGATGACCACGTCGATCGCCGACCGGCGAAGCTCGCCGAGCGCCGTTGCGCCATCACTTGCGGTGACGATGGAATAACCTTCCGCGCCCAGCCGGCGAGCAAGCACTGCCTGGTGGGACCGGTTGGGGGACACCACCAGCAGGCGGGGACGACGCGTGAAGGAAGACGGCGGGGACATGGCCGTAAAAGTGAAGGCTATTGGTTAACGAAGTCCTAAACCTTTGGCTGCAGTAGATGGTGACCCAGATTGCCGGTGACGTCCGGGCTTGGGTGCGGTAGGTCTGGTGGCCAAGCCGGGTCGGAGACTGCGATGTCCTTGCTGATGGTCGCGCTGTTGCAGGCGGTTTCCGCGACACCGCCCGAAAAGATCGACCTGACGATTCGCCGCCCCTGCGAGGCCGCCACGGAGACTCCGCAGGATATCGTGGTGTGTGGCCGAAACGGATCCGGCCGCTACCGGTTGAACGATCCGCTGCCGCCCCGGCAGTCCGATGTGCCCACGGCCGCGGTGCAGCTTGCCGATGGGGTTACGATCGCAGCCGAAGCCGAAGGAGCCCAAGCCGGTGGGCAGCAATCCAACCGGCTCATGGCGCGCATCAAGATCAAGTTCTAGGCGTCGAGTTCGACGTCCCAGTAGAGATAATCGCGCCAGCTTTCGTGAAGATAGCCCGGCGGAAAGGCGCGGCCGTGGTCCTGCAATTGCCAGCTGGTCGGCCGCTCGGGCCAGCGGACGATGTGCATCCCCGCCTGGCGCGGGGTGCGGCCGCCTTTCTTGAGGTTGCACGGCGCGCAGGCGGTGGCGACATTCTCCCATGTCGTCCGGCCGCCCTGGGCGCGGGGGATGACGTGGTCGAAGGTCAGTTCCTTGCCCGACCCGCAATAAACGCAGCGGAAGCGGTCGCGCAGAAACAGGTTGAAGCGGGTGAAGGCCGGATGCTCGCTCGGCCGCACGAATTGGCGGAGCGCGATCACGCTCGGCAGCTTCAGCGTGTGATTGGGGCTGTGCACCTCGCGCTCGTAATGAGCGATGACGTCGACCCGTTCGAGGAACATCGCTTTCACCGCGGTCTGCCACGGCCACAGGCTGAGCGGATAATAAGACAGCGGGGTGTAGTCGGCGTTGAGCACCAGCGCCGGGCAGCTTTCCGGGTGGCGGATAAGATCGGGATGATACACGAGCGACAGGTCTCCGTGGTGGTCCTGCCGAACGCGTCTCCCGGGCCTTGTCGCACGCAAGGAGGAGACCGTTTTCGGCCGCTTCCCTTGTGCCCCACCGGTTGCCAGTCCGGTGTGACGCCCATGTGAATCGCAAGTTGCAGTTTCGCGGTCAAGGGCTCAACGCATCCGCGTGATCACGAGGTTCGCGCCTTCGCCGACCGGGCGGCTGCATCTGGGGCATGCGTATAGCGCGGCGCTCGGGCGCAAGCATGGGGCACGCTGGCTGCTGCGGATCGAGGATCTCGACCCCGGTCGGGCCCGGCCCGAGTTCGTCGTCGGCATCAGGGAGGATCTGGCGTGGCTGGAGCTCGAACCCGACGGCGCGCCGATCGTGCAGTCCGAACGCACGCACCTCTACGCCGCTGCGCTCGACCGGCTGAAGGCGCAGGGCCTCGTCTACCCCTGCTTCTGCACCCGAGCCGATATCGCCGCTTCCCTGACCGCGCCGCATGGCGATGCCGGAAGCGCTTATGCCGGGACCTGCCGCGGCCTTCCCGACGATCCCGACCGGCGCGCCGCGACCCCGCATAGCTGGCGGCTCGATGCGGCCAAGGCGATTGCGGCTGCGGGCGGGGTGCCGGGCTGGATTGAACAGGACGGCAGCCGCCACGAGGGCTCGGCGGCGATGATTGGCGACGCGATCCTGGCCCGCAAGGACGCGCCCTCTTCCTATCATCTCGCCTGCGTGGTCGACGATGCCGACAACGGCGTCAGCCTGGTCGTGCGCGGCGCGGATCTCAAGCCCTCGACCCCGGTGCAGCGCTTGCTTCAGGTCCTCCTCGGCCTGCCCGAGCCGACCTATCTCCACCACCCGCTCGTCCTCCACGACGACGGCCGCCGCCTCGCCAAGCGCGACCAGGCGCCGACATTGGCCGCGATGCGCGAGGCGGGGGTCGACGGGCGCGCCCTTGCCGATGCGCTGGGGGTGGGCATTCTGCCTACTGGTTATCGTCTCGCCCTCCCCTAAGTAGGACCGATCATGAACACGCTTCTCATCATCGCGCTGGTGCTCGCCATGGCGGCAACCGCTTATGTTCTCGTCCGCGGCGTCATTGCCATGGCGTCGGGCAAGGTCGGCAATCAGCAGGAACAGCAGCAATGGATGCGCAAGCGCGTGCTTTATCAGGGCATCGCGGTGTTCATCGCCGCGGCGATCATGCTGCTCGCCAGCGCGGGCAGCTGACGCCTTGGTCAAGCTCAACAAGATCTACACCCGCACCGGCGACGCCGGGCAGTCGGGGCTGGTCGACGGCAGCCGGGTCAGCAAGGCCTGCGCGCGGATGCACGCGATCGGCGAGGTGGACGAGGCGAACAGCGCGATCGGCCTCGCCATCGCGGAACTCGACGGCGAGGCGAAGGCAGCGCTCAGCCGGATCCAGAACGAACTGTTCGATCTTGGCGCCGATCTCGCCACGCCGGGCGAGATGGAAGGCGCGCTACGCATCGTCGCACCCCAGGTCGAGCGGCTGGAAGCCGAGATCGACGCGATGAACGAGGATCTGTCGCCGCTGACCAGCTTCATCCTCCCCGCCGGCAGCCGCGCGGTGTCCGCACTGCACCTCGCCCGCGCCACCGCGCGCCGGGCGGAGCGATGGACCGTGGCGCTGGCCGAGGAAGCGCAGGTGAACCCGCACGCGCTGGCTTACCTGAACCGCTTGTCCGACCACCTGTTCGTGACCGCGCGGCACGTCGCGGCGATGTCCGGGGGTGATGTGCTGTGGCAACCGGGCGCGACCCGGACCTGACTTTTGGTCGGTGGCGGGGACCCAAGCGCGGCCCACTCGTTATGGGGTGATACCCCAGATCCGCGGAGACCCTGTGACCCTTAAAGCCATCGCCATCAACGCCACGCTCAAGGCCTCGGGCGACGAGCCTTCGTCCACCGACAAGATGATCGACCTAGTCAAGGACGCGCTGACCGGGCGCGGAGCCGAGTGGAAGGGTACGATCCGCCTCGCCGATCACGACATCAAGCCGGGGGTGACCTCGGACGAAGGCGACGGCGATGCCTGGCCCGAACTTCGCAAGCAGATCCTCGAAGCCGATATCCTGGTGTTCGGCACCCCGGTCTGGATGGGCCAGCTGCCGAGCGTCGCCAAGCGCGTGCTGGAGCGGATGGACGCCTTTCTGTCCGAAACAGACGACAACGGCCGGATGCCGAGCACGGGCAAGGTCGTCGCGGTCGCCATCGTCGGTAACGAGGACGGCGCGCACAACGTCTCGGCCGATCTGTTCCAGGGATTGAGCGACACCGGCTGGACCGTCCCGCCGGGCGGCCCGGCTTATTGGGTCGGCGAAGCCATGGGGTCGGTCGACTTTAAGGACCTGCCCAAAGTCCCCAACAAAGTCACCGAAACGGTCGAAATGCTGGCGTCGAACAGCCATCATCTCGCGACGCTGCTGGCCGACAAGCCCTTTCCTGGGGTAAAGCAGGAAGGGTGAACAGGCAGGCGACCCTTGCGCCGGTATCGCTCGGCGAGCGGCTACGGGCCACCCGTGACCTCACGATGGCGCTGGCCGAGCCGCTGAGCGACGCCGATGCGACGGTGCAGCCGATGCCCGATGCGTCGCCGGCCAAGTGGCATCTGGCGCACACCAGCTGGTTCTTCGAAACCTTTCTGCTGCGCGAATTTGTGCCCGATTATCGCCTGTTCGACGAGCGCTGGCCGTTCCTGTTCAACAGCTATTACGAAGGCGCAGGCGAGCGGCTGGCCCGCGATCGGCGCGGCATGCTGTCGCGCCCGTCGCTGGACGAAGCGCGCGCCTATCGCGCCCATGTCGACCAAGCGCTGGCGGCGGCGCTGCCCGACCTTGACGACGACGCACGCGACCTGATCGAGCTCGGCATCAATCACGAGCAGCAGCATCAGGAACTGTTCCTCACCGACATCCTGGCGACCTTCGCCGCCAATCCGCTTGAGCCGGCTTATGCGGCGGCTCCGCCCACTCGGACGGCCGACCCCGGCCGCGACGTGGCATGGGTCGAAGGACGTAGCGGTGTGGTCGAGATCGGCACCAGCGAGGAGAGCTTCGCCTTCGATTGCGAGCGGCCGCGCCATCAGGTGCTGCTCCAGCCCCACGCCATCGCCGACCGCTTCGTCACCAACGGCGAGTGGCAGCAATTCATCGCCGACGGCGGCTACCGGACGCCGGGCCACTGGCTGAGCGACGGCTGGGCCTGGGTCGGGCGCGAGGGGATCACCGCGCCGCTCTATTGGGGCGAAGACGGGACCAGCTTCACGCTGGCGGGGCGCCAGCCGCTCGACCCGAACGCGCCCGTCACCCACGTCAGCCATTACGAGGCCGACGCCTTTGCCCGCTGGGTCGGCGCGCGGTTGCCGACCGAGGCCGAGTGGGAGGACATGGCCGCCGGCCACGACCCGCGCGGTGGCAACCAGCTCGACCATGCCGGCGCCGTCATGCCGCGGCCCGGCGGCGATTTCTTCGGCGATGTCTGGTGCTGGACCGGTTCGGCCTTCCTGCCCCACCCCGGCTTTCGTCAGCCCGAGGGGCCGGTCGGCGAATATAACGGCAAGTTCATGAGCGGGCAGATGGTGGTGAAAGGCGCAAGCTGCGCCACCCCGCGCGGCTCGTCGCGGCCCTCGGTCCGCAGCTTCTTCCCGCCCCATGCCCGCTGGCAATTCACCGGAGTACGCCTTGCTCGCGACTGTTGAGACCCGCCCCGACCCTGCGTTCGCCAAGGGAGTGCTGGACGGCCTCGCGCAGGATCCGCCCGCCATTCCTGCGCGCTGGTTCTATGACGAGGCCGGCTCGCAATTGTTCGACGCGATCACCGATCTGCCCGAATATTATCCGACGCGGACCGAGATCGGCATTCTCGAAACCGCCATGCCCGAAATCGCCGACGCCGTCGGCCCGGGCCGCGCGGTGGTTGATTACGGCGCCGGTTCGCTCGCCAAGACCCCGCTGTTGCTCGACGGGATCGAGCCCGCGCTCTACGTCCCCGTCGATATCAGCGGCGTGCATCTTCGGGCCAGCGCCGAAGTGCTGGAAAAGCGCTTTCCCGGCCTGCCGATCGAGCCGGTCGAAGCCGATTTCACCCGGCCGTTCGACCTTCCGGCAGAGGTCGGCGACCATCCGCGGCTCGGGTTCTTTCCGGGCTCGACCATCGGCAATCTCGTGCCGCCGAGCGCGGTCGACCTGCTGCGATCGTTTCGCCGCACGCTCGGCACCGGGGCGCTGCTGCTGATCGGGATGGACCGGGTGAAAGACCCTGCCCGGCTGGTCGCCGCTTATGACGATGCCGCCGGGGTCACCGCGCGGTTCAACCGCAACCTCCTCGAACGCATCAACCGCGAGCTTGGAGGCACCGTCCCCGTCGAAGCCTTCGCCCACGAAGCGCGCTGGAACGCCTCCCTGTCGCGGATCGAAATGCACCTCGTCGCCCAGCGCGACGTCCGGTTCGAGATCGACGGCCGACCTTTCCAGATGGCCGAAGGCGCCAGCATCCACACCGAGAACAGCCACAAATATACGCCTGAAAGCAGCCAATTGCTGCTCTCGGCCGGCGGCTGGACCGTGCGCCGCGCGTGGACCGATCCGGCGGGCGACTTCTCGCTGCTGCTGGCGCGGGCCGAACCGGAGCGGATGGCCCCTTGAGCCGTGTTGCCCCTGCAATACGGGGCGGCTAGAGGGGGCGGATGGTCATTCTGCGCACCCTTCTCGAGATTGCCGCGATCCTGCTCAACGTCCTGTGGTGGCTGATCATCATCCAGGTGATCCTGAGCTGGCTGATCGCGTTCAACGTGCTGAATACGCAAAGCGAGGGAATGCGGCGGTTCCTGACCGGCCTCGACCGCTTCCTCGAGCCGCTCTACCGGCCGTTCCGCAAGATCCTGCCCGATTTCGGCGGGCTCGACCTGTCGCCGGTCGTGGTGCTGTTGCTGATCGGCATCCTGATCAACCCGGTCATCTCGAACACGCTCGCCTCGCTCCCGCCGCCGGGAGTGTGAGCCGATGAGCGCGCGTCGGATCGACGGCAAGGCTGCGGCAGCGGAGGTGCGGGCGAGCGCCGGGCGTGCCGCTGCCTTCTTTCGCGCGACCACCGGACGAGCGGTCGGCCTCGCCACCGTGTTGGTCGGCGAGGATCCGGCGAGCGAAGTCTATATCCGCTCCAAGCGCGCGGCCTGCAGCGAAGCGGCAATGGAAAGCCTGCATCATGCGCTTCCCGCCGAGACCAGCGAAGCCGACCTCCTCGCCCTCGTCGCGCGGCTAAATGCAGACCCGGCGGTGGACGGCATCCTCGTCCAATTGCCTCTCCCGCCGCACATGGACGCGGCGCGAGTGATCGACGCGATCGACCCCGACAAGGACGTCGACGGCTTTCATGTAGTGAACGCCGGACGGCTGGCTGTCGGCGATCCTGCGGCCCTGGTGCCCTGCACGCCGCTCGGCTGCCTGCACCTGCTCAAGGCCGAACTCGGCGATTTGAGCGGCAAGCATGCCGTAGTGATCGGCCGCTCCAACATCGTCGGCAAGCCGATGGCAATGCTGCTGCTGGCCGAAAGCTGCACCGTCACCATCGCCCACAGCCGCACCCGCGATTTGCCCGCTTTGGCTCGCGAGGCCGACATCCTGGTCGCCGCCGTCGGTCGGCCCGAGATGGTCCGCGGCGATTGGGTCAAGCCCGGCGCCACCGTGATCGACGTCGGAATCAATCGCGTTGCCGGCGCTGAGCCCGGCAAGACCCGGCTTGTCGGCGACGTCGCTTATGCCGAGGCTGAGAGGCAAGCGGGCGCGATCACGCCGGTGCCGGGCGGGGTCGGGCCGATGACCATCGCCATGCTGCTTCGCAACACCGTCGTCGCGGCACACCGCCGCCAAGGCCTCGCTCCACCGGAGGGACTATGATCCTCGCCTCGCTGATGCTCGCTGCCGCCGCTCCGACTACCGCGGTCGAGGCGGAGCGCGCCTTTGCCGCCGACGCGAAAGCTCAAGGCCAGTGGACCGCTTTTCGCACCTGGGCCGATCCAACCGCGGTGATGTGGACCCCGCAAGCCGTCTGGGCGCACGATTTCCTGAAGGACCGCAAGGACCCGGCCACCGCCGTCCAATGGTGGCCTTCGCACAGTTGGCAATCGTGCGACGGCCGCACGGCGGTCAACGTCGGGCCCTGGCAACTGCCGAATGCGACCGGGCGGTTCATCACCCTGTGGATGCGCCAGGCGTCGGGTGACTGGCGCTGGACCGCCGATGGCCAGCTTGCCGCAGCGCCGCGGTTCGCCATTCCCAAGCGCCCGGTGGTGCGGGTCGCCGCCTGCGGCAATGCCGCCGCGCGGGCTCGGCAGGTCGCCGCCAATTACGCGCAGCCGCTCAATCGTACGGCCCCGCCGGGCGACAGCGGCTATGCCCGTTCGGCCGACGGCACGCTCCTGTTCAACTGGACCGTCACGGCCGACGGCGTTCGCCGCACGCGCGTTCAGCTGTGGAACGGGCGCCGATTCGATACGGTGCACGACCGCACCACGCGGCCATGATCGAGCTTTTCACCTCGGCCTTTCTGACTCTTGCGGTCATCATCGATCCTCCCGGCTGCGCGCCGATCTTCGCCGGGCTGACCAAGGGCGCGGACGCCGCGCATCGCCGGGCGATGGCAATCCGCTCGGCGGTGGTCGCCTGGTGCATCCTGCTGTTCTTCGCGCTGCTCGGCGAGCCGCTGCTACGGACGCTCGGGATCAGCCTGTCGGCGTTCCGGCTGGCGGGCGGCATCATGCTGTTCATGATCGCGCTGGACATGGTGTTCGAAAAGCGCACCGAGCGCCGCGAAGAGCGGGCGCGCGAGATCGAAGGCACGCCCGAAGCCGACGACATTTCGGTGTTTCCGATGGCGATCCCGATGATTGCGGGCCCGGGATCGATCGCGTCGATCATGCTGTTGTCGGGCCGCGCCGACGGGACGGTGGAGCAGGTGGTCGTGCTCGCCGCGATGACCGCGGTGATCCTGTTGACCCTGCTGGCACTCCTCACCGCCGGGCCGCTAATGCGGATGATCGGGGCCAAGATCGAGGCGATGATCACCCGCATCCTCGGCGTCATCCTCGCCGCGCTGGCCGTGCAGTTCGTGCTCGACGGGCTGGAGCGGAGCCTGCCCGGATTGGCGGGCTGAACCCTAGCGCAGCACCCGCCACATCTTGAGCGGGCTGTCCTTACCGAGGTCGATCGGCTGCAGCCACGGGAAGCTCGCCCCGCGCTCCAGCTGCGCATAGAAGCCGCGCGGCGCCTGGGCGCGAAAGATGGTCGCCTGGTTCATGTGCGGGCAGATTAAGAGATAGTCCGAGCGATGCTTTAGGATCAGCGCGCGGGCCTGTTCGGGCGTCCCGCGCATCGCATTCATGCTGTCGGCGATGGCCTCACCGTTGCGGTGATAGGGGCCGCCCAGCGCATCATGCCTGGTGATTGCGATCAGGCGGGGCCCGAGGTCGATGAAGGTGAACACCATGCCCTTGGGTTGCTTCGCCACCGGGCGCATCGCCCACAGGGTCGGGCAGAGCCGGTTGGCGCGGTTGTTGAGCCGCTGCGATTCGGTGACCTTGTCCTGTTTCTCGGGCAGATATTTGAGGACGATCGGCGCCGCACCGCCGCTCGCCACCAGCACCAGCGCGGTGGAGCCGAGCACGACGACGAGGCTGTTCTTGGCGTTCCACAAGCGCGGCAGCAGCGTGGCGGTGAGCGCCGCGCAGCCGACCACGCCGAGCAGCTGGCTCGCCGGCCCGGCGCGGGTCTGCCAGAACAGCAGGCCGAGCGACGCGGCGGCGATCGCGGCCGGGCCGAGGATACGGCGCAGATGCTCGGGCTCACGGCGGTGGAGGAAGGCGAGCCATGCCCAGCCGAGCAGTCCCGCGATGGGCAAAGAAATGACGGTGGTGACGGTCCGCCAGCTATGCTGGGTGATCGGCTTGGCCTCGCGCACATTGCTCAGCCACAGGCGGTCCACCTCCGGCGAGACGCCTTCGAGCCGTGACAGGCAGTTGGGCCAGGCCAGCGCATGGAAGGTTGCCACCGCTACGCCCGCTGCCGCGGCGAGCGCTAGGCGGGTGGTCCAGCGCGCCGGGCTCTTCCACACGATCAGCGCCAGCAGCGCTCCGCCGAGCAGCGCGTCGGACAGCCACACGGGCGACAGCGCATCGCACACCGCCGCGCGGTTGGCGTAGGAGGCGAACAATAGGAAGCCGATCGCCGTCCCCCCGGCGATGCTGACGGCATAGGCCAGCAGCCGATCGCGTTCTTCCGCGTCCGACACCCACATCAGCACCTGCGCGGCCGCGGCGAGCGCCAAATAGATCAGCATCTCAAGCCCGATCGACAGGCTGATCGCGCTGGCGATCCCGGCGGTCAGACCGCCGCGGCGACGGTCAGGATCGGCGAGGCCAGCGATGACTAGGCTCAGCATCGCCAACTGCCAGCCGTGGTGATCGATGCGGGTCGGCATGAACATGCCATTGGTCGCGCCGGCGAAATAGAGCGCGACAAAGGCCGCGACGAACGCCGCCGGGCTGATCAGCCGGCGGGCGGTCAGGGCGATCCCGGTCAGCAGCACCGCGTACGGCAGCAACGGCGCGACCGCGACCGCCATCCGCTCGGCATTGGCGCCGGTAGTGAACAATTTGCCGAGCAGGATCAGCCCGGCGATCGGCAGGTCGACGATCCGGCTCCAGTGGATGTTGGCGCCGCCGAACGCGGGATCGAAGCGATATTGGCGAAGGTCGTACCAGCCTTGCCCGTTCAGCCAGGCGCGGACCTGCGCCATGCGGAGGTTGTCGTCGGTGTCGCCGAGCTGGAAGGCGACAATCCCGCCCCACTTCTGCCAGGCGAACAGCGCGCAGGCGAGCAGCCAGACCAGCAGCACCACCAGCCGCCAATGCCGCTCCATCCATCCCAGCAACCGTTCCGGCACGCACTTCTCCCCGCCCCAAAAGGCAATCTGTTGCCGCTCTAGGCACTTGACCCTAGAGGGCAAGGCCATGATCCAGGCAAGCCTGCCCCAAGCCTCCCGCCGCGAGTTGATCGGCCAGTTGATCCGCTTCGGGCTGGTCGGACTCGGCTCGACCCTGCTCTACGCCGCGGTCTATTGGCCGCTCGCGACCTATGTCATGTGGCCGGTACTGGCGGTGGTGATCGCCTTTGCCGTGGCGGTGACCGCGGGCTTCTTTCTGCACAGCCGGTGGAGCTTCAAGGGGCATGAGCGGACCGAGGACGGCAAGACCAAAGCGCAGTTCCTGGGCGTGCAGACGGTGGGAATGCTGATGAACGCCGGTTTCACCTGGATCGCGGTCGACTGGCTGCACGGGCCGACCTGGTGGCCGCTTATCCCGGCGGTGCTGATCACGCCGTTCGTGACCTTTGCACTCAATCGCTGGTGGGTGTTCGGCTGATGGAACGGCAAGTCTACGACCGGATGGCAGAGCTCGACCAGCGGCATTGGTGGTATCGCGCCCGGCGCAAGGTGCTGGCGCAACTGATCGCCCGGGTGGTGCGGCCGCGCCCGAACAGCCGGATTCTCGAAGTGGGCTGCGGGACCGGGCACAACTTCCCGATGCTCGACGTCTTCGGTTCGGTCGAAGCGATCGAGGTCGATCCGGCCGCGCGGGCGATGGCCGAGAAACGGCTCGGCCGCGCCGTCGGGTCGGCGCCGTTGCCCGACCTGCCGGGTGTGGCGGACGCCTCGTTCGACATGATCGGCTCGTTCGACGTGATCGAGCATATCGAGGACGACCGCGCCGCGCTGGCGGGGATCGCGCGCTGCCTGAAGCCCGGCGGCAAGTTCGTGATGACGGTCCCGGCACACCAATGGATGTGGTCGGCGCACGACGTCGTGAACCACCATCACCGCCGTTATTCCAAGACCGGCCTCAAGGCGCTGTTCGACGGCTCGCCGCTGAAGCTCGAGAAGATGGGCTATTTGAATAGCCTGCTGCTGCCGGTCGCGATCGCGGCGCGGACGGCGGGCAAGATCACCGGCAAGGACGATGGCGACGACACGTTGCCCCCAGCCCCGCTCAATGCCGCGCTGGAGAAGGTGTTCGCTCAGGAAGCGCGGTTGATCGGCAGGGTGCCGCTGCCGCCGGGCCTGTCGCTCTGGGCGGTGGCTTCGTCGGGCACCTGACCGAGGCTCTTGCGCGGGATTCGCGCATCGCCCGCAATGTCCTGCACGATATAGAGCGGACGGTTCTTCGACTGGCTGTAGAGCCGGCCGATATATTCGCCCATCATCGCCAGCACGAACATCTGCACCGCGCCGAGCACCACGACCACCAGCATCAGCGAGGTCCAACCCTGGATGTTCTGGCCGGTGACGAAGGCGTAGCCGATGTAAAGGATGATCAGGATCGAGCTCAGGCTGAGCAGCAGCCCGGCGTGGCTGGCGAGCTTCAGCGGGGCCGAGCTGAACCCGGTCAGCGCGTCCAGTGCGAAGCGGATCATCTTGCCCAGCGGATATTTGCTTGTCCCCGCGAAGCGCTCGGCGCGGTCATAGGGGAAGGGCAATTGCTTGAACCCGATCCACGCCACCATGCCGCGCACGAACCGCGCCTGCTCGGGCATCGCCAGCAGCACGTCGAGCGCACGACGGCTCATCAGGCGGAAGTCGCCGGCGTCTAGGGGAATGTCGATCTCGGTGGCGCGCGACAGGAGGCGGTAGAAGGCATGGGCGGTGGCGCGCTTGAAATGCGTTTCGCCCGCGCGGCTTTGGCGCACGCCATAGACGACGTCGGCGCCTTCGCGGTCCATCATCTCGAGCATGGGCGCGAGCAACTCGGGCGGGTCCTGGAGGTCGGCGTCGACGATCAGGATGCGATGGCCCCGCGCTAAGTCGAGCCCGGCGGTCAGCGCCAGCTGGTGGCCGTGATTGCGCGACAGGTTGACGCAGGTGAGATGCGGGTCGCCCGCGCTCATGTCCTGCATGATCGGCCAGGTCCGATCCTTGGACCCGTCGTTGACGAGGATGATCTCGTAATCCTCGCCGAACGAGGTCCGCGCCGCGCCGCTCAGCCGCTGGTGCAGCAGGCGGACGCATTCCTCTTCGTTGAAGCAGGGAACGACGATCGAAAGCGCGGTCATGGTGCTGGGTTAGCGGGTCCGGGACGTATCCGGTAGAGGGCCGAGCCATCGGGCAGGCCCCAGACCTTTTGCAGGTCGGCCACCGCCGCCGGATCGTAGCGCGGCGGATCGATCAGCCACAGATAGTCGAACGCGTCGCGCGGGAAGCGGCGCAGCATGACACTGATCGGCCGTGCGTAGCGCGCCGGGCAATTGTCCTGCACGACGAGGTTCGAGGGATCGTGCTGCCAATAGCCCGCCGCCTTGTTTGTCACGGTCAGGAGCTTGGCGCCGGGCACGTCCCAGTGGTCGTTGGAAAAACCGTTGCGGCGCACCACCACCAAACCGCCGAGATGCGCGTTGCGCCACATCGGCCAGCCGCTCGCCCGGGTGCAGCCGAGGCCGACCATGCTGACCACGCGGGCGCCCATCGGCACCTGGTCTAGGGCGGTCAGTTGCCGCTCATATTCATCGCTCGCGAGCTTCATGCTCCACGTCACGCTGGCGGTGCGGGCGAGGAAAAAGCCGAGCGCCAGCAGCGCGAGCACCCAGCCCATCAACAGCGGCGTGTCGCGGCGGAAGCGGATCGCCAGTAGCGCAAAGGCGAACACGAAGGGCATCAGCCGCATGTCGGCATAAGCCGATCCGAAGATGATCCGCGGCAGGCAGACGAACGCGGTGCCCAGCACCAGCGCGGTAAAGGTCAGCATCCGCGACAGGGTCAGCCGCGGATGCACGATCGCGAACAGGAAGACGGTGAGGCAGAGAAAGAAGCTGATCCGGTCCCACACCCGCCAGCGATCGCGCAGCACAGTGTTCACGGAGAACATCTTGTTTGACCAGTTGAAGAAGTCGGTGGTCTGCCCGCCGCCTCCTTCGCGCCACAGCAGCATCAGCACCAGCGGCAGCGCCAGGCTCATGCTCTGCCCGACGGCGCGGAGAATCGAGCGCCACCAGCTTCGCCCGTCGTCGTGCGCGCGGACGACTTCGGACGAGAAAGCGAGCAGGCCGAGAAAGCCCCAGCCGAAGGCGTGACACAGCCAGACCAGGATGCTGATCGGCACGAACAAGGCGGCGCGCAGGCGGTAGCGGCGTTTGCGTCCGAGCCGCAGCCACAGCCCGAACGCCAGCATCGCCAGCGCAACGCTCAAGGCATAATTGACGAAGCCGAACAGGAAGTGGTGGCCGTAGACCAAAGGCAGCGCGAACATCACCGTCGGCGGCAGGCGGTGATGCACTTCGCGCGCGACCCACAGCATGCCCGCGGTGGTCATCATCGGAATGAGGATGATGACCAGCTTCACCGCCGGTTCCAGCCCGATCAGCCGGGCCAGCGGGTAGACCGCGAGGTCGACGCCGAGGTTGCCCATCAGCGCCCATTTGAAGCTGTAATTGGCGGTAAGGCTCGGCACGTCGCCGTCGAGCATCACCCGGTAGCGGCCCATGTGGCCGAGCAGGTCGACCAGCGGCGGCACGGGCGGGTAGAGCAAGGGCACGGCGGACAGCAACACCATCGCCACCACGAAGGCACGCGTTTCCCACCAGGGACGCGGCGCTCCGGGCGGGCTGGGCGGTGCGGCGGGCGGGATCATGGCTCCGCGCCAGCCCCTTGCAGCTTGCGCGGCACCTGTCACCCCCGGTTCAGCAATCGGCGGTTATCTCCGCGCTCATCAAGGCAGGGCGAATGGAGGCATTATGAAGAAGATTCTGTTTGGTGCTGGCGTGCTGCTGGCCGCCACCGCCGCGGCTGCGCAGATGGCACCGACCGCGCCGGTTGCGCCGCGCGACGGGGTGCAGACCCGCGCCGAAGTGGTCGAGCGGACCCGGGCGATGTTCGCGCGGGTGGACACCAATCGTGACGGCTTCATCACCCAGGAAGAGCGCCAGGCCGTGCGCGGCCAGATGCGGGCGGAGATGGGCGAGCGCCGGGGTCAGCGCATGGCGCAGAACCGCGGTGCCGGCCGCGCGCAGATGTTCGAGCGGCTCGACCAAAATCGCGACAACGTCATCAGCCGCGACGAATGGGCGCGCGCCGAAGCGATGCGCGGTGAGCGCCGGGCCGAGGGTCGCCGTGCCGGCATGAACGGTCAGCGGATGGCGATGCGCGGCCGGATGGGCGGCGCGATGATGCGGATGGCCGACACCAACCGCGACCAGCGCATTTCGCTTGCCGAAGCGCAAGCGGCAGCGGTGCAGCGGTTCGACCGGGTCGACCTCAACCGCGACGGCCGCGTCACCCGCGAGGAGCGCCAGCAGGCGCGCCAGCAGCGGCAGGCCCAGCGTCCGGCGGCCGCCGTTCGCTAAACCCTTTCAGCCTTTGCTGAATTCAGGAGGCGGGGCGGCGGTAACGCTGCTCCGCCTCTTGCATATAATCCCGGGTCAGCGGCAGCGCCCGGCGGTCGCGGACATATTGCACCTGAAAATTGTTCATCGCGCCATGCTCGAACGCCACGGCGGCGGCGGCGAGGTAGAAGGTCCACATGCGGAAAAAGCGCTCGTCGTAGAGCGCCACGATCTCCGCCCGGTGCGCGTCGCAATTGGCCAGCCAGTGCCTGAGCGTGAAGCCGTAATGCATCCGCAGCGTTTCGACGTCGGTCGCGATCAGCCGCACTTCCTCGCTCGCCGCCATCATCTGGCTGAGGCTGGGAAGGTGGTAGCCGGGGAAGATCCATTTGTCGGTGAACGGGTCGGGTTTGCCCGCCTTGCCGTATTTGCCGATGGTGTGGAGCAGCATCACGCCGTCGTCGGTCAGAAGCCGTTTGCAGGTCGCGAAGAACTCCCCGAAATGCGCCGCGCCGACATGTTCGAACATGCCGACCGAGACGATCCGGTCGAACCGGCCGGTCACCGCGCGATAGTCGATCAGTTCGAACCGCACCTTGTCGGCGACGCCGGCTTCTTCCGCGCGTTGACGGGCGACGCGAAGCTGTTCCTCGCTTAGGGTAACGCCGAGCACTTCCACCCCGGCGACGCGGTTCAAGTACAGCGCCATCCCGCCCCACCCGCAGCCGATATCGAGCACGCGCTGGCCCGGCTGGAGATAGAGTTTGGCGGCGATGTGCGCTTTCTTGTCTTCCTGCGCCTGGACCAGGCTGTTGGCGGGGTCGCGGAAATAAGCGCAGCTATATTGCAGGTCGGGGTCGAGGAAGAGGCGGTAGAGCCGCTCGTCGAGGTCGTAATGATGCGCCACGTTGCGGCGTGAGGCGGTGGCATCGTTACGGCGCGGGAGCAGCGATTTGAGCAGCCCGAAGCGCTTCTTGAGCCGACCCTTGTGGCCGCCATCCTCGAACCGATTGGCGCCGACCACCATCGAAAGGAGGTCGATCAGTGCGCCCTGCTCGATCGTGATGCGCCCATCCATGTAGAGCTCGCCGAACGCGAGGCGCGGTCCGCGGGCCAGTTCGAGCAACGCCTTCTTGTCGTGGATCCGGGCCGTGACGTGCGGTTCGCCCGACCCGACCGACGATCGCTCGCTGCTGGGGAGGATGACGGTTAGCGTGCCGCCCTTGATACGGTCGCCGAGCAGGCGTTCAAGCATGGTCATGCGCTTCTTTCGCGCGGAGCGAGGGCCCAGCGCAAGGTCGAAGCGAGGCTGTAGGTGGCGGCGCCGACCGCCGGGGTGGCAAGGCCGGACCCGCGCAGTCCGTGCAGCCGCCGCACCTCGCGCGGGAGGAGGTCGGTTGCCGACCGCATCAGCAGGCGCTGGACCGGAAACAGGCGCAGGCGCTGCGGCGGGGCGTTGAGGATGATGTCGCGGATAGTCCGGCTGCGCTCGTCGGCGCGAAGCTCTGGGAGAAACTCGCGAGACAGCGCCTCGGCCTCGGCCTCGCTGCGCGGGACCGGATCGGCGCCGAGCTTTTCAGCGATGATCGCGACCTCGTCCCAATAAGCGTCGCGCTCGGCGAGCGGCATGACGGGATTGGCGAAGCGGCGATAGCCGGCGAGGAACATCGCCGACCCAGCGAGGTGAACGAAAGCCAGCAGCCGGGGATCGTTGGCGTCGTAGGGCGTGCCGTCGGGCAGCGTGCCGTGGACGTGATCGTGGATCCGCCTGACCCGCGCGATCGCCGCCTCGGCCTCGTCCCGCGCGCCATAAGTGGTGACCGCGATGAACCGCGCGGTGTTGCGCAGCCGCCCGTGCATGTTGCGGCGGAAGTCCGAATGGTCCCACACTCCTGCTAGTGCCCGCGGGTGGAGCATCTGCCACAACAACGCTGCCACCCCGCCGACCATCATGCCGGCAAGATCGGCATGGACCTTCCACGCCGCCCCGCCCGGCGGGCACAGGGCATCGTCGGACGGTTTGATCGGCTGCTGCCCCGTGGCCGCATCGTTGAAGAATCCGACCACCCCTCCGGCGATGGCGCGGCGAAGCTTTTCAACGGACGGGGACGCGGGACTGGGCATGGGGAGAGAACGAGCGGCCCCGGCGGCTGCTCCGTCCGCCGCGCTTATTCCTCGGTCGCCGTCATGGCGCCCATGCGAACGAATTCTGTGACTGAGCGGCCAAGCGTGTCGAGCTGCACCTGGAGTAGCTCGGCGATCTGGCCGCTCTGCATATAGCCGGCGGTGAACCCGATGGTGCCGTCGGGACCACGCTGGAGCACCTGCCGTTCGATCAGGCGATTGACGTGTCGGCGCGCGGTTTCCCGGTTGAAGCCGGTCGCGACCGCGATGGAGCTGACGTTGCAGGTCCCGATATATTCGGGCGGCAAAGGCGTCTCGAGCGTCCGCAACTCATCGGCCAGCCCGCCGCGGGTCAGCCGTTCTGCCGAGATCGCTACCACCGCAAGCATGATCAGCGCGCTGTCATGATCGCCGGCGACGTCGCGATAATGTTCCATGCAGCGAAGCGTCAGCATCGCCATCTGGATGCCTGCAAGGCGACTTTCGCCGCCGGCCCGTGGCTGAGCTTGAATCCGGATCATCGAACCTGCGCCTCGTTGGGTCATCTTATCATTTTGCGTGACGAGTGCACAGTCTGAGCACCGCCGTCCGACGACGGAAACAAACTTCAACTACGGTTGGCGTTAACAATGACTTAGCCGTGAGGATTGGTTGACCCGCAAGATCCTGCCGCCCTGTTCGGTTCCCGACTGTGACCATGCCGCCGGCGCGATCATCAACGGCGCGCTTTATTGCGGCGCCCATGCGTCGGACAAGCTCAAGACCATGCAGATTCTGGGACGCACACCCGGACCGAAGCCCGCCGCCGCCTGAGGGTCAGGCCACCCCTTCGCGGTCGAGTTCGGCGCGGCGCTTCTTTTCCGCCGCCGTCTTGAGCTGGCCGCAGGCCGCGTCGATGTCGCGCCCGCGCGGGGTCCGCACCGGCGCGCTGATCCCGCCTTCGAACACGATGTTCGAGAAAGAGCGGATGCGCTCGGGCGTGGAGCATTCATACTCGGCGCCCGGCCACGGGTTGAACGGGATCAGATTGACCTTGGCCGGCAGGCGATAATGGCGGATCAGCCGGACCAGCTCACGCGCATGGTCGTCGCTGTCGTTCTTGTCCTTCAGCATGACGTATTCGAAGGTGATGCGGCGGGCGTTGTTGGCGCCGGGATAATCAGCGCACGCCTGCAGCAATTCCTCGATGCCGTACTTGCGGTTCAAGGGCACGATCTCGTCGCGGATTTCCTTGGTCACCGCGTGGAGCGAGACGGCGAGATTGACCCCGATCTCCTCGCCGCATTTCTCCATCATCGGCACGACGCCCGAGGTGGAGAGGGTGATCCGGCGCTTGCTAAGGCCCAAGCCGTCGCCGTCCATGACGATCTTGAGCGCGTCGCGGACATTGTCGAAATTATAGAGCGGCTCGCCCATCCCCATCATCACGATGTTGGTGAGCATCCGGCCCTCGGGCTGGCTCGGCCATTCGCCGAGCGAATCGCGGGCGAGCATGACCTGGCCGACGATCTCGTGGATATCGAGATTGCGCACGAGGCGCATGGTGCCGGTGTGGCAGAAGCGGCAGTTCAGCGTGCAGCCGACCTGGCTGGATACGCACAAAGTGCCGCGGTCGGCGTCGGGGATGAACACCATCTCAAAGTCGTGCGCGTCGTGGGTGCGGAGCAGCCACTTGCGCGTCCCGTCGGACGACACCTGCGCTTCGACGACTTCAGGACGCGTGATCTTGAACCGCTCAGCCAGCCACGGCTGCTGCGCCTTGGCGATGTCGGTCATCAACGCAAAGTCAGTGACCCCGCGATTGTAGATCCAGTGCCACAATTGCTTTGACCGCAGCTTGGCCTGGCGCGCATCCATGCCGGCGCTTTCCAGCGCCTCGCGGATGGCATCGCGCTTCAAACCGATCAGTTCGACGCGGGGATCGGCGGTGACCGCCGCGGGACGCGGGACGGTGACAGGATCGACCGCTCCGGCGATCGGCATAAGGTTGGTGTCGGCGCTCATGAGAGAGCGGCCATGTAGCGAGTTTTACGGAATTTTCCAGTAGCGCGCGCGGGGCGGCGGCCGCTCGCCCGCACGCACCGATTCAGCAGCCGAGCGCCGCGGCGTCGATGGCGGTGGGTGCCCCGCCGAGCAGATAGCGATCGCTGATCCGTCCGCCCTGCCCCTGCGCTCGAACCCGCATTTCGGTGCTGCGGCGCATGGCGGCGATGATGGCGGCTTCCTGCGCCGGACCACGGCTCCAGGCGCTGGACCCGCGCGTGACGAGCAGAAAGCTCTGGTCCCCGATGGTCAGCACCGCCGCCGCGCCCGGCCGCACCGGACGCGCGAACAGGAAATGCAGCTCGCCGCGGCGCTTGCCGTCCCGGGTGAAGGCAATGGTTGCACGGGCCTGCGGACGCCCCGGCGCGGCGATCATCTCGCTCCGCGACACCGCTTCGCACAGGCCGCCCGACCGCTCGAACGCCGCCCAGAAGGTACCGGCGTGAAGCAGCCGCTGCGCCGCCGCCGGCTCCGCGCCGAGGAGGCCGAGCGCAACGCCGAGGGCCGCCGCCGCCTGCCTCACGCCGGGCGGGCGCCCATCAGTTGCAGGCTTGTGATGATCGCCCCGGCGGCAATCGCGATACCATAGGGAATGCCCGCCTTGGGCTGCAGCACCCGCATCCGCGAACGGATCGCCTGGGGCCACGGCAAGGTGCGCAGGATGATGATCAGCACCGCCAGCAGCCCCCCGGCGATCGCGGTCCACATCAGGAAACGGGCGGACGCGCCGAGGTCGAACCACAGCACGGTAGCCGCGAACAATTTGACGTCGCCGCCGCCAAGGATGCCGCGGCCGAACAGAAAGGTCCCGATGGCGAGCGCGGCGACGAACACCACGCCATTTTCCCACAAGCTCGGCTGCGGACCCGCGATCACCGCCCCCGCGACTCCGAGCAGAAGCACCGCGCCGCAGATGTAATTGCTGATCTTGAGCATCATCGCGTCCTGGAACGCGGCCAGCACAAGGCAAGCGATCAGCGCCCAGAACAGCCACTCCGGCACCAGGGTCGGCAGGTTCACGTCATTGTCCCCCAAAGCTTTTCGTGGGTGCAGCGATGGCCCGGCACGAGGCGACGCGCAAGCGGGTTGCGTGGCCGCCCGTCTCGTGAGACACTGAGCGTGCTCGGAAGAACACCAGCGCGAGGGGCGCGTGTGAACCGGGGCGATTCTCTTCACCACAGCTTGCGAGTGCGCGGTCCGCAAGGCTTCGCGCAGTGAGCCTGCAGCTTGCCATGGCCGAACTGGCAGCCGAGCTAGCGCTGTTTGCAGCACTCGGTTTTCTGCTCTTCTCGCTCGACGACCTGCTGGTCGACATCATCTATTTCGCCCGCCGCCTGTGGCGCGCGATGACGGTGTATCGCCGCCACCGGCCGGGCGATGCGCGTTCGCTGACCGACGGCGCGGCGACGGGATGGATGGTGGTGATGATCCCCGCCTGGGACGAAAGCGCGGTAATCGGCGCCATGCTGCGCTCGACCCTGCAAAGCTTCGATCACCCTGATTACACATTGCTGGTCGGCTATTACCGCAACGATCCGGCGACCCGGCTGGCGATCGAGGCCGTGACCGACCCCCGGGTGATGGCGATCGAGGTCCCGCACGACGGGCCGACCACCAAGGCCGATTGCCTGAACGAGCTCTACGCCTTTCTCCTGCGGCACGAAGTGGCGAGCGGGCGGCAGGCGCGCGCGGTGGTGCTTCACGATGCCGAAGACCTCGTCCACCCGCTCGAGCTTCGGTTGTTCGATCGGCTGACCGCCAGGGCCGGGATGGTGCAATTGCCGGTGGTCCCGCTGCCCGATCACACCAGCCACTGGGTCGCTGGCCATTATTGCGACGAATTCGCCGAATCGCATGGCAAGGAACTGGTGGTGCGCGAAGCGGTCGGGGCCTCGATCCCGCTGGCCGGGGTGGGCTGCGCAATCTCGCGCGGCGCGATCGCGCGGCTGGCCGAAGCGCATGGCGGCAGGCCGTTCGCCGGCGGTTCGATGACCGAGGATTACGAGATGGGGCTGCGCCTCGGCGCGCTGGGCGAACGGACGATCTTCGTCCGCCTGCCCGAAAGCCCGGGCCAGCGCGGCGTGGTCGCCAGCCGGGGTCATTTCCCGAGCAATCTCGGCGCCGCGGTCCGGCAGAAGGCTCGCTGGCTGGGCGGCATCGCCTTTGCCGGATGGGACCGGCTCGGTTGGAGCGGGGGCCTCGGCGAACGCTGGTTCCGGCTTCGCGACCGGCGCGGCCCCTTTGCCGCTCTGCTGCTGCTGGCCGGCTATCTGTCGGGGCTGCTGTGGGCGCAATTGTGGTTCGCGGCGCAGCTCGGCGCGCCCTTGCCGCCGCAGCCCTCTCCGCTGCTGGCCGGCCTGCTGCAGATCAATTTCGCCTTGCTCCTGTGGAGAATCCTCATGCGTGTCGGCTTTACCAGCCATGTCTACGGCTTTGGCGAGGGACTGGCGGCCGTGCCGCGGATCGTCACCGCCAACCTCATCGCGATCCTCGCGACGGGCCGCGCCCTGTTCCTTCATGCGGGCGGGGGACCACGGCAATGGGACAAGACCGATCACGTCTTTCCCGCCGCCACCGGAGCGGCCCGGCCATGAGCGCCCCGATCCGCTTTCTCGGACTGGCGATCGTCGCTTACGTCGGGCTGCGCACCGCGAGCAGCGCGCTGGCGCTAGATCCGGCACCGGCCGAGCCCGCCGGCAGCGCCGCAACGCCCGTCGCCGCCGCGGCCGAGACGACGCTTCCGCCCGGTGTCCCCGCCGACATGGGGCCGCCACCCGCTGCCGGCTATGCGCAGGGGGTCGGTCCCTATGCCATGCCGCCGAGCTACCCGCCCGCTTACCCAGCGGCCTATGGCGCCGCGCCCTATCCCTACATGCCGGCCGCCGCGCCTTATCCCTATCCGTACCCGGCGATGATGGCCGCCGCCGCCACCGCCCAGCGCCAGATGCGCCCGGTCTATTATCGCGTGCCCTATCCCGTTCCGATGCCCGCTTATCCCGCTCCAGCCCCGACGCCGGCGATGGCATCGAGCTTCGCGCCGGCGGCCGCGGCCGAGGGCTATGCCAGCCCGGTCGCGCCGATCGATCAATGGCCGACCATCGGCGGCACTGGCCCGGTCTCGCTCGCCGGCACCGCGACGCAGGTCACGCCGGGCTGGGGCAAGCGTGGCCGCAATAGCGACGGGCTCAATCCGTCCAAGGCGGCGCAGCGCTGGTCGGTCGATGCCTGGGCCCTGCTTCGCCCGCGCGAGGGGGTCTATCGGC
This sequence comes from Sphingomonas kaistensis, assembly GCF_036884275.1. Classification (NCBI taxonomy): domain Bacteria; kingdom Pseudomonadati; phylum Pseudomonadota; class Alphaproteobacteria; order Sphingomonadales; family Sphingomonadaceae; genus Sphingomonas; species Sphingomonas kaistensis. The sequence continues at coordinate 484,736 of NZ_CP145607.1, forward strand.
TCGACGATACGACCGGCGCGCTCAACCCCGGGCTCGCCCCGGCCGGATCGCTGGGCGGTAGCCAGGCGGGCATGCGGATCAGCTGGACACCCTTGTCCTCCCTCGGCGTACACCTGCGCGCTTCCACCGCCTTGCTGCCCAAGGGAAGCAGCGCGCGCAGCCAGCAGGCGATCGGCGGCGAAGGCGCGATCGGGATCAGCTGGAAACCGATCAAGGGCGTGCCCGTGCGCCTGCTCGCCGAACGCCGGCAACGCCTCGGCGCGGCACTCGGCGGCGGACGCGATGCCTTTGCCCTGCTGGCCGAAAGCGGGCTCTATGGCCAGCCGCTGCCGTTCGGCGCGACGCTCGACGGCTATGCCCAGGCGGGCGTCGTCGGTGCCCATCGCCGCGACCTGTTCGCCGACGGCGCGCTGACCGCCAGCTACCCCTTCATGCCACGCTTCGCGATCGGCGGGGGCATGTGGGGCGGGATCCAGCCCGGACTGCACCGCTTCGATGCGGGCCCGCGCCTCAGCTACGAACTCCGCCCGGGGCTGCGCGCCCACCTCGATTACCGCTTTCGCGTGACCGGCAATGCCGATCCCCGAAGCGGCCCGGCGCTGACCCTCGCCGCGGGGTTCTGAGCGGCGGCCATGACGCGACAGGACCGGCGTTCTCACCCCGCCGGTCCCGGAGGCTTCCTCCCCGCACGCCGGCGGGAGGGAACCTCCATTTCAAGCTGACCCGCGACCCCGCCTTTCGCCCTTTTGCGCCGCGCCCGCGACTGTTCTAGAGCCGCGCCGGAGGCCCCGCGGGGCGGCAGGAGGCAGTAGGCACGTGCGCAAGGGCAACAGCCTGGAACATTTCCCCAATCTGGTCGCCATGTTCCTCGACCGGGTGCAGCAACGCGGCGACACGCCCTTCCTGTGGGCAAAGCGCGACGGGGCGTGGCAATCGATCAGCTACACCGAAGCCGCGCGCCAGGTCGCCGCTCTGTCGGACAGCCTGATCCGCCTCGGCTGCAAACCCGGCGACCGGGTCATGCTGGTCAGCGAAAACCGCCCCGAATGGCTGATCGCCGATCTCGCGATCATGGCCGCGGGCTGTGTCACGGTGCCGACCTACACCACCAACACCACGCGCGATCACACCCATATCCTGACCAACTCGGGCGCCCGCGCGGTGATCGTGTCGAGCCAGAAGCTGGCCAAGGCGCTCGTCCCGGCGGTGCTGTTCTCGTCCGATTGCCACGACGTCATCGGGATCGAGGACATCCGCACCGGCCAGGCGGTCAACGGCGCCAAGTTCCATGTCTGGTCCGATCTCGTCGCCGACGGCGGCAGCCTCGACGCGGTGCGGGCGCGCATCGCGACCATGCAGCGCGAGGACCTTGCCTGCATCATCTACACCAGCGGCACCGGCGGCGCCCCGCGCGGCGTTCGCCAGCACCACGGCGCGATTCTCCACAACACCGCCGCCTGTATCGACGTCATCGCCAACGACTTCGGCTGGGACGACGAGGTGTTCCTGTCGTTCCTCCCCGCCAGCCACGCTTACGAGCATTCAGGCGGGCAGATGTTCCCGATCGCGCTCGGCGCGCAAATCTACTTCGCCGAAAGCCTCGAAAAGCTTGCCGCCAATATCGAGGAAGTGCGTCCGACCCTGATGGTGGTCGTCCCCCGCCTGTTCGAAATGCTGCGCCAGCGGATGCTCAAGACCATCGAAAAGCAGGGCGGGGTCGCCGCCAAACTGCTCGATCGCGCGCTCGCCATCGGCAAGGAGCGCTACGACAAAGGCTCGATTCCCGTGAAGGACTGGCCCGCCGACCTTGCCGTGCGGATGCTCCTGAAGCGCAAGGTGTCGAACAAGTTCGGCGGCCGGATCAAGGCGATGGTCTCAGGCGGCGCGCCGCTCAATCCCGATGTCGGGCTGTTCTTCCACTCGCTCGGAATCACCATGCTGCAGGGCTATGGCCAGACCGAGGCCGGGCCGGTGATCAGCTGCAATCGGCCCAAGGTCGGGATCCGCATGGACACGGTCGGCCCGCCCTTGCTCAACACCGAAGTCCGCTTCGCCGAGGACGGCGAATTGCTGGTGCGCGGCGAGCTCGTCATGCACGGCTATTGGAACAATGAGGAAGAAACGGCGCGGGTCTTGAAGGACGGATGGCTGCACACCGGCGACGTCGGCCATTTCGACGAGGCGGGGCGGATCGTCATTACCGACCGCAAGAAGGATCTGATCGTCAACGACAAGGGCGACAATGTCTCGCCCCAGCGGGTCGAGGGGATGCTGACGCTCCAGCCCGAGATCGCGCAGGCGATGGTCTATGGCGACCGCCGCCCGCATCTCGTCGCGCTGCTGGTGCCCGAGCCCGATGTGAAGGGCGACGAAGCCGCGGTCCGCGCCACGCTTCAAAAGGCGGTCGATCGGGTGAATGCGGAACTCAGCGTGATCGAAAAGGTCCGCCGCTTCGCCCTCGCCGACGAGCCGTTCAGCGTCGACAACGAGCAGATGACGCCGAGCATGAAGATCCGCCGTCACGTGCTGAAAGGCGTCTACGGCGAGCGGCTCGACGGCCTTTACGGCAAATGAGCCGGCGTCAGCGGCGGACGCCGGGGCCCGTGTAGGGCACGAAGTCGCCGAGCGAGCAGCTGCCGACGGTGAAGCCCTGGCTGGTGTCGATCACCTGGGCGATCTCGCCGCTGCACAGGTTGGAGCCGAATTGCCGCGTCAGGAGCGCGGTGCCCGGACGGCCAAGGCTGTTGCACCCGCCCCGCAGATCGTTGCGCCAGACCCGGTTGGCGCCGTCGCGGAAGAGGATGGTGTTTTCGTCGATCACCACCATGTCGTTGCGGCGATAGGTCGGCAGGCAGGACACCGGCTTGCCCGGCGTACGCCCGTCGAGATAGCGCGCCAGGTCCGCCATCGCCTTGGGTGAGCGCTCCACAGGCTGCATGGTCGTGGCGCAGGCGGCAAGCGCACCGGCCGAGGCCAGGATGGTGAGGGAAGCAAGGGTCAGGCGTTGCATGGCGGCGGGTCCTCGGGGCTTTTGGTCACGTGAAGAACGCCTGAACAGGGTTGCAGTCTCCCCGCTTAACGAAAGCTGTCCTTGGCGGCGCGCAGCCGGGCGAATTCGGCGGCGTTGTCGGCACGCAGGAACAGGTTGCTCGCCCGCTCCTCGGCGATGGTGGTCGGCACGGTCGGGCGGCCGGCGTCACGCAGCGCGGTGACCTCGGCCAACCGCCGCTCGATCGCCGCGTCGCCCGGCGCCTTGGCCGCCAGGAACCGATAGTTGCCGAGCGTATATTCATGCGCGGGATAGACGATCATCTCGTCGGGCAAGGTGCCGAGCCGCTGGAGCGAGGCGTGCATCTGGTCGGGCGTGCCTTCGAACAAGCGCCCGCAGCCGCCGGCGAACAGGGTGTCGCCGACAAAGGCGTGGCCATCAAGGATGAAGGCGATGTGGCCGAGCGTGTGGCCGGGGACGTGCCACACTTCGGCCTCGGCGCTGCCGACCTGCACCTTGTCGCCGTCGGCAAGGCCGTGATCGAGCCCGGCGAACTTGTCGCGCTCGGCTTCCGGGCCCCAGACCTTGGCGCCGGTCGCGGCGACCACCGCGGGGATGCCAGCGGTGTGATCGGGGTGCCAGTGGGTGATCAGCACCTGGTCGATCGTCCACCCGCGCGCCGCCGCACCGTCCAGCGCGACCTGTGCGTCGCCGGGATCGACGACGGCGGTGTGGCCGCTATTCTCGTCGTGCAACAGCCAGACGTAATTGTCGCTGAGCGCGGGAAGCGCGACCGCCTGCATCACCAGACGCCGATGTTGGGCATCGACTTCCACGGTTCGGCGGGCGTCTGCGCACCGCCCTTGTTGAGCAATTCGATCGAAATGTTGTCGGGGGTGCGAACGAACGCCATGCGTCCTTCGCGCGGCGGGCGATTGATGGTGACACCGGCGTCCATCAGCCGCTGGCAGGTCGCGTAGACGTCGTCGACCTCGTAAGCGAGATGCCCGAAATTGCGGCCGCCGTCATACTCCTCAGGGTCCCAATTGTGGGTCAGCTCGACCTCGCCGCCTTCGTCGCCGGGCACGCCGAGAAAGATCAGGGTGAAACGGCCCGCTTCATTCTCGATCCGCCGGCGCTCTTCGAGGCCGAGGAGGTTGAAGAAACGGATGGTGGCGTCGGGGTCGGTGACCCGGATCATGGTGTGTAGGAATTTCATAGGGGCGATTTGGGTGCTCTGGCACCCGCTGCCAAGGCCATGACAGTGGTTTCTAGCAGGGCCAGTTCGTGCGGCGCGGACAGGCGGTGGGTGCCGCCCTTCACTACCGTGACCTGAACATCGTGCGAAGTCAGCGCGTCCTTGAGGCGAATGGCGATCTCCAGCGGCACTTCGGCGTCCCGGTCGCCGTGTAGCAAGCGCACCGGCCCCTCGAACCGCACCGGTCGCTCGAGCAGCCGCAACCGTTCGCCCGATCGCCACAGCCTGAGCGTCGTCAGCTCCGCCTCGCCGCCATAAGGGTTGTCGCGGCGAAGCTCTCCGGCTTCAGCCAGCGCCGCCTTGTCGGCATCGCTATAGCCCCAGTCGGTGAAATCGGGCGCAGCGGCGATGCCGACCAATGCTTGGACCCGATCGCCCAGTCGCTCGGCGAGATGCAGCATCAGCCAGCCGCCCATCGACGAGCCGATCACGATCAGCGGGCCGTCGGTCAGCGCGGCCGCGGCCAGCGCGTCGTCCAGCCAATCCTCCAGCGTGAAGTCGACAAAGCCGCCCTCGGACTCGCCCGTGCCGCGATAATCGAAGCGGAGAATGCCGAGACCCTCGCGCTCGGCCAGCGCATCGAGTGCCAGCGCCTTCGATCCCATCATGTCCGAGGCATAGCCGGGCAGGAACAGGATGGTCGGCGTGTCCGCGACGGCGGGACGGTGGCGGACGGCGATGGCATGGCCGCTCGGCCGGGCGAGGTGCTGCAGGGTCATGGTCAAGCCACCTAGCCGACGGCGGCGTCAGCGGCGAGCGGGCTGCTCGTTATCGATCCAGCCCTTGGGCGCGGTGCCGATCTCGACCTCGATTGGTTCGCGCGGCTGCGCCGGCTGGGGCGCCGGGCGGCCGGGCCAGGCGAGCACGATGATCGCCGCCGCCAATACGGCCAGCCCGATCATCAACGCGGCATAGGGAATGACGTCGAGAAACGGTCGCGGAGCTGCCTCCTCGTCGTCGTTCGCGGCCGGCTGGAAGCTCTTGAACGACCGTCGCCCGCTGCGGCGGGAACGGCGCGGCGGCCAATAATCTTCGGGGCGGGTCCAGACCCGTGCTTTCTCGTCGGGGATCGGCATGGTTGCTGGGGCAACGCACCACGTGCCGCATGGCTTCGCTGTTCGCCGCAAAGTCGGGCCGCCGGTCGCGCTTTGTGCCCAACCCGTGGCCTCAATGCAGCAGCCGGCGCTGATCGAACAGCGCGAACCCGCTGGTGGTCGCGGCGCGGGCGAAGTGACGGGCATGGGCCAGCACCAGTTGCAGCTCGGTATAAAGCCGATCCCACAGGGTGCGGGGGATCAGCAGCCGTTCGCCGCCCTGGACCAGCTCGATGCGGATCTCCCCGCCGCGCGCGCCGAGCCGCATCGCCAGCGGATAATCGCCAAGGCAGCTTTCCTCCGGCAGCTCGCCGACCGGCGTTACCCGCGCGCTCATCAGAAAGGCCGCGAGCAGTTCGGCGGCGTAGAGATCGAGAATGACCGTCGCCGGATTGGCCCGCTCGGGATCGCCGAGGCGCAGCAGCGGACCGTAGCCGCTTTCGCCCGCCGAAAAGCGGAGACGAAGCCGAGGCCCGTCGCGGTGGATGATGTCGCGCACTCGCATGATGAGAAGGTCCTGCCGCGCTGCCGGCGGTGGGGTAAACGAAAAGGGCCGGGGCGATCATGACCTTCGCCCCGGCCCTCCGGTGGCCGGCCCCGGGGGTGACCGACCGGTTGCCTCAGCTCCGCTTAGCGGAACAGCGACATGATCGCCTGCGGCGCCTGGTTGGCGATCGACAGCGCCTGGACACCGAGCTGCTGCTTGACCTGGAGGGCCTGCAGCTTGGCGCTTTCCTTGGCGAGGTCGGCGTCGACCAGATTCCCGACCGAGGACTCGACGACGTCGCTGAGCTTGCTGGTACCCAGCAACTGGTTCAATATTCGCAGGTCGAACAATCGATCCAGCAGACCGGCGTGCTGCGCAACATGCTCGACCGGATGTCGTCCGACGATCTCACCAGCGCCGGCCAGTTGATCGGCAAGACCGCCGAATTCGACAGCTCGATCGCCGGCCTGACCGCCTCGACGCCGGCCGAATGGCGCTGGACCTTTGCCGGAAGGCCAGCGACGGTTGAAGCCGAAATCCTCGACAGTAGCGGCCGGGTGGTGGCGAGCCCGCGGGTAGCGGTGGACTCGAGCGGCACCCTTCGCTGGGACGGCGTGCTGCCTTCCGGCGCGCGTGCTCCCGAAGGCGCTTACAGCCTGAAGCTCGTCGCCAGGACCGCGGACGGCAGCGAGCTCGGCTCGACCCTCAACAGCCTCGGCAAGGTACAGGAAGTGGTGAGCCGCGAAGGCGAATTATGGGCCGGCCTCGGCGGCGCCGCGCTGCCGCTTGCCAACCTGACGAGGATCGCCGCCTAGCGCGCGACTCACCGCTTCGCGCGCTTGTTCATCCGCATCTGCTGCTGCTTGCCGTAGCGCGTCTTTCGCGTGCCGGGCTTGCCCTCGGTCGAATGTCCGACCCGCGGTGCGGCGCGCTGGTGATCGGGGATGCCGAGCTCGTCTTCTTCCAGCTTGCGGATCTCATCGCGAAGTCGCCCGGCTTCCTCGAACTCAAGGTCGGCCGCGGCCTTACGCATCCGTGATTCCAGGTCGCTGATGTAGGCCCGCAGATTGTGCCCGACGAGGTGCGGCGTGTCGGGATCGCCGGTGTCGACCACCACCCCGTCGCGGGTCGAGACGTGGGCGATGATGTCGCTGATGTCGCGCTTGATGGTCGCGGGCGTGATGCCATGCTCGAGGTTGTAAGCCTCCTGCCGCTCGCGCCGACGGTTGGTTTCGTTGAGCGCGCGCTCCATCGATCCGGTGATGCTGTCGGCGTACAGGATCACCCGCCCATCGACGTTACGCGCGGCGCGGCCGATGGTCTGGATGAGGCTGGTTTCGGAGCGCAGAAACCCTTCCTTGTCCGCATCGAGGATCGCGACCAGCCCGCATTCTGGGATGTCGAGGCCCTCGCGCAGCAGGTTGATCCCGACCAGCACGTCGTACACCCCGAGCCGGAGATCACGGATCAGCTCGATGCGCTCCAGCGTCTCGACGTCCGAGTGCATGTAGCGGACCTTAAGGCCCGCCTCGTGCAGATATTCGGTGAGGTCCTCGGCCATGCGCTTGGTCAGCGTGGTGACCAGCGTCCGATACCCCGCCTTCGCGGTCTTGCGCGCTTCGTTGACAAGGTCATCGACCTGATCCTCAACCGGCTTAATCTCCACCGGCGGATCGATCAGCCCGGTCGGGCGGATCACCTGCTCGGAGAACACGCCGCCGGTTTCGGTCATTTCCCACGGCCCTGGCGTCGCGCTGACGAACACCGACTGCGGGCGCATCGCGTCCCATTCGTTGAAGCGCAGCGGGCGGTTGTCGATGCAGCTCGGCAGGCGGAAGCCATATTCGGCCAGCGTGATCTTCCGCCGGTGATCGCCCCGCGCCATCGCGCCGATCTGCGGCACCGTCTGGTGACTTTCGTCAACGAACAGCAGCGCGTTGTCGGGGAGATATTCGAACAATGTCGGCGGCGGCTCGCCCGGTAGGCGCCCGGTCAGGAAGCGACTGTAATTCTCGATCCCCGCGCAGCTGCCAGTCGCCGCGATCATCTCGAGGTCGAAGTTGGTCCGCTGCTCGAGCCGCTGCGCCTCGAGATAGCGGCCTTCCGCGTTCAGCTCCTTCAGCCGCTCTTCCAGCTCATGCCGGATCGCGCCCGCCGCCTGCTTCATCGTCGGCCCGGGCGTCACATAGTGGCTGTTGGCGTAGATCTTGATCGACGGCAGGCTGCCGACCTTCTTGCCGGTCAGCGGGTCGAATTCGACGATGTCCTCGATCTCGTCCCCGAAGAAAGAAATCCGCCACGCGCTGTCCTCATAGTGCGACGGAAACACCTCGAGGCTGTCGCCGCGCACCCGAAAATTGCCGCGCGCGAAAGCCGCGTCGTTGCGCTTGTACTGCAGCGCGACCAGCTTGCGGATGGTCTCGCGCTGATCGACCAGCTCCCCCTTCTTCAGGCTGAAGGTCATCGCCGAATAAGTCTCGACCGAGCCGATACCGTAGAGGCAGCTGACCGAGGCGACGATGATCACGTCGTCGCGCTCCAGCAGCGACCGGGTCGCCGAGTGGCGCATCCGGTCGATCGCCTCGTTCACGCTCGACTCCTTTTCGATGTAGGTGTCGGACCGCGGGACATAGGCTTCGGGCTGGTAATAATCGTAGTAGCTGACGAAATATTCGACCGCATTCTCCGGGAAGAAGCTCTTGAACTCCCCGTACAGCTGCGCCGCCAGGATCTTGTTGGGCGCCAGCACCAGCGCGGGACGCTGGGTGTGCTGGATGATCTGCGCCATGGTGTAGGTCTTGCCCGACCCGGTGACGCCGAGCAGCACCTGGCTTTTCTCCTGGCCCTCGCGAATGCCCTCGACCAGTTCGCGGATCGCGGTCGGCTGGTCGCCGGCGGGCTCGTAATCGCTCGTGAGCTTGAAGGGCCGTCCGCCCTCCGCCTTGTCGGGTCGGGCCGGCCGGTGAGGCACGAACTCGGCGCCGGTTTCGGGCTCGGCAAGGTTCGTGCGGATCTTGATTTCCATGCGAGAACATATGGGGGCTGCGCGCGCTGGTCGCAATCGACCGCGACCCGATTGTCGGACGCACGCGGCGGTGCAAAGCTGCGCCGCGAGGGAGACTCGATTCCATGAGCAAGGCCTGGCTTTCGAACAACGCAATCACGCTGGCCGGAGCGGCGGCCGTGCTGTGCGGCCTGCTGTTCCTGAGCCTGACCGGCGCGCCGCCGCGGCTGCTGCTGATCAACCTCGTCGCTTTAAGCGCCGGCATCGCGCTGCTGGCTATCGCGCGACTGCTTCCCGTGCCGAGCCTGCGGCCGCTGCTGCTGCTCGGCGCGGCCGCTGCAACGCTCGCGACCGCCCTGTTCGGCGTCACGGCGGAAGGCGCGGCGCGGTGGGTAATGGTCGGCGGCCTATCGCTTCAGCCAAGCCTGATCCTGCTGCCCGCCCTGCTCCTCGCGCACGTCACACGGCCCGACCGCTGGAGCAGCCTCGCCATCGCTCTCGCCGCCCTGGCAATGGCGCTGCAACCCGACCGCTCGCTCGCCGCCGCCATCGCGCTCGTCACCCTGACCGACGCCGCCTGCCGCCGCACCCCAACCGCCTGGCTCACCACGGCCGCGCCGCTGCTGGCGTTCGCCGTGACCGCCATCCGGCCTGACGATCTGCCGGCCGTCGCTCACGTCGACCAGATCCTGTGGACCTCCGTCGTCGACCAGCCGCTGGCCGCGCTCGCTATCTGGACGGGCACCCTGCTGCTGTTCGTGCCCGCGCTCGTGCTGTGGCGGCGCGGCCTTGTAACGGAGGCCGCCGGCTTCACCACGCTGTGGGCCTGCCTCGTCGCTGCCGCGATGCTGCACAACTACCCGACCCCGCTGGTCGGCTATGGCGCAAGCAGCATTCTCGGCTACCTGCTCGTCGCGCTGACGCTGCCGCTCGGACGACAAAGTGCCGATCCCCAGACCAACCCGTCAGTCGCCGCCTTCGACGACACGTTGGGCATCTGGCGGGTCGCCGCCACGGTTCGCTGACATGGCCGAGAACAAGACCAAGCCGACCGGCGCCGACGTCACCGCCTTTCTCGACGCGATCGATCACCCGACCCGGCGCGAAGACGGCCACACCCTTCGCGCCCTGTTCGAACGCATCTCGGGTGAGCCCGCTACCTTATGGGGCCCCTCGATCATCGGCTTCGGCACTCACCACTACCGCACCGACGCCGGCCGCGGAGGTGATACGCCGCGCATCGCCTTCTCCTTACGCAAGGCGAGCCTCGTCCTCTATCTCCACCACTACGACGGCTACGACACCGACCTCGCCCGTCTCGGCAAGCACAAGACGGGCAAAGGCTGCCTGTACGTCACCAAACTCGCCGACGTGGACGCCGCCGCCCTCGAAAACCTCGTCCGCAAGGCATGGGATCGGGCGGGCACCTGAGCATCTCGGTCGGCGTCAGCAATTTGGCAACCGAACGCGGTTAATACCGTATCCGTGCTACAGTCTCCTGTCATTGCTGCGTCGCCTTTGGTCGGCACTCCGGCCTGGCGAAATGCGCTGCGTTGGCGGCAATGGTGCTTTCTCGCATTGCTCGCCGCCGGACTGTTTCTCTTCTCGGATGGGCTCACGGCGCCGCTTGCGCTGAAAGACGAGTCCCGTAATGCCAACAACGCGCTGGACATGACGCTGACGGGGTTCAGCCTTGTCACTACCTATGATTTCCGGCCCGATCTCTGGAATACCAAGCCGCCGCTGGTGATCTGGCTGATGAGCGGCAGCCTGCGCCTCTTCGGCTTTCACGAATGGGCGCTTCGCCTCCCTTCGGCGTTGGCCGCCATCGGCACACTCGGCCTGTGCTTGTGGTTCGTGCGAAAAGTCACCGGCTCGCGCGGCTTGTCGGTCGGCGCAGCGATTCTGCTGTTGCTGAGCCCCGGTTTCTTCGGAGAACACGGCGCCCGGACCGCAGATTTCGACGCCGTCCTGCTGTTCTTCGTCACCGGCGGCCTTCAGTTCCTTTATCTTGCCAGCCTTCGAAGACGGCCCGGCTGGCCGCCGCTCATCGCTGCTGGCGGCATGATTGGGCTCGGCGCCCTCGCCAAGAGTATCGCCGCCTTTATTCCAGTGGTGGGAGTGCTCCTGTTCCTCCTGCTCGGTCGCCGGCTCACGTCCGTGCTCGCGAACTGGCAACGCTACCTATTGACCGGCCTCGCTTCGATTCTTCCCTTGCTGGCCTTCTACGCAGCCCGCGAAGCCGCCGGTCCAGGCTATCTCGACGCGGTCATCTTCAATGACCTCGCGGGCCGCTACAGTCGCTCGCTAATCCCCGAAACCAGCCCGCTCTTCTATCTCGAGCATCTGTCCAAAGGATGGTTCTTCACGGGCCCCCTCCTGCTCATCCTTCCCATCGGTCTTCGGGGGTTGGGCAATCGCGAAAAGACGCTGGCGCTGTACGCGGGATGCATCGTGTTTGCGGCGCTGGCAATCTACAGCGCGGCCGCGACCCGCGCGATGCAATATGCGCTTCCCCTGTTCCCGTGGTTGGCCATCCTCAGCGCGATTAGCCTGAAGCGCCTGATCGGGATCTTCGCCGTCGATCGATGGAAAGCCGGCAAGCGGCTCGTCCCCGTGGCCCTGATAATCGGCTTAAGCCTGCTCGGCGCGCAGCTCACCGCCCGCGCCTTGTGGTGGCGTTACGAGATGTTTCCGGCGCGCCAGTCGGGGCCGCAAGCTTCCTATGGTCACCTTTTCGCCACCCTGGCGGCACGTGGGCTCACGCACGTCGCCATCGTCGATCCGGGCTTCCAGCGCGAACAGGAACAGGGCTATTCCCCGCTGCTCCGTTGGCACCGCCTCGTGTGGGCGACCTGCGGCCTTCACACGACAGAGCTGCGGACGACCCCGGCATTCTCGGCGACGTTGATCGCCAGCTGCGAACCCTCCGTCTACGAGACATGGCAGCCATCAAGCGTCGAACGCATAGGTCTGTGCGCTGTCAGGAACCCGCAACCAGGTTGAAATCTTTGTTCGATTGATGGACGAACGCATTTGCTGCTGGCTCTGCAACCGCCCGCTCGGGGCCCGGGTCGAGCAGCATCATCCGGTGCCGAAATCACGCGGCGGGCGGGAGACGCGGCCGGTGCATCCGATCTGCCACCGCGCGCTGCACGCCACCTTTTCCAACAAGGAACTGGCGAAAGCCGGAGACGACCCGGCCGCGCTCAGCGCGCCAATCCCGACCTCGCCCGCTTTCTCGCCTGGATCGCCGGCAAGCCCGCCGACTTTCACGCCCCAACCAGGCGGCGCAAGGGCGCCTAGGCTTCGGCCGCGCCGAAATCCGATGTCATGCGACGCTCGTCGGCCTGATGCGCGCGGTTGTTCAGCGCCTGACGCACCCGGTCGAGCAATTCGGACCGGCGATAAGGCTTGCCGAGCACGTCCTTGTGCGACCGGTCAGGTCCCGCGATCACCAGCTCCTCGTTATAGCCCGTGGTCAGCAGGATGCCGATGTCGGAGTCCTTCTCGCGCACCTTTTCGGCCAGCTTCAGCCCGTTGATTCCGCCCGGCATGACAAGGTCGGTGAACAACAGGTCGAACGTCCCGGGCTCGGCCTTTTCGAAGATGCGCAGCGCGATCTCGCCGCTTTCGGCAGTGGTCACGCGATAACCGGCCGCGCCAAGGATTTCGACCGCCAATTCCAGCACTTCGGCGCTATCCTCGACCACCAGGATATGCTCGGCCTCGGCCGAACGGGTCCTGGCCTGCGGCACCTCATGGTGAAGGGGCCGCTCGCCATTTTCCTGTTCTTCCTCGCGCGTCACCGGGAACAGGAAGCGCATGGTCGCGCCCTCGCCCGGTTTGCTCTCGATTTCGAGCCGGCCGCGCGACTGCTGCACGAACCCCGACGCCATGGCGAGGCCAAGACCGGTGCCCTTGCCCTGCGTCTTGGTGGTGAAGAAAGGTTCGGTCGCGCGCTCGATCACTTCGGGCGTCATGCCCTCGCCCTCGTCCTTGACCTCCAGCGCGACATAATCGCCCTCGGGCAACTGCCGCGCGGCGCTGTCGCCGTTCAAATGGATCTGGCTGGTCGATAGCGTGACCAGACCGCCGCCCGGCATCGCGTCGCGGGCGTTCATGAGGACGTTGAGCAGCGCCATTTCGAGCTGCTCGCCGTCCACCATAACCCGCGGCAGGCGGCGGCGCAGATTGAGCTGAAGTTGGACCTGGCTGCCGAGCGAGCTTTCGATCACGTCGACGAAATTGCCGACCAGATGGCTGAGGTCGGTCGGCTTGGGGCTGAGCCGGGTCTTGCGGGCGAACGCCAGCAACTGCCTCGTCAGCTTGGCACCGCGATCGGCGGCCGAGCGGGCATTGTCGATATATCGCTTGGCGCGGTCGCCATCGACACAGGATCCCAGCAGCTCGAGATTGCCGTTCACCACCTGCAACAGATTGTTGAAATCGTGGGCAAGGCCGGCAGTCAGCTGGCCGATCGATTCCATCTTCTGCGCCTGACGGTAGCTTTGCTCCGAATTACGGCGGCGGGTGACGTCGAGCTGACTTGCGAATTGATAGGCAAGCTTGCCCTGCTGGTCGAACACCGGGCCGATGAACACCGCATTCCAGAACGGCGTGCCGTCGCGCTTGTAGTTGAGGATCTCAAGCGCGATCGACCCGCCGGTGTTGACGCTTTCGCGCAGCGCCGCGACCGCCTCGCGATCGGTGTTCGCGCCCTGTAGAAAGCGGCAATTGCGGCCGAGCACTTCGCTTTCTTCGTATCCGGTGAGGTCGAGAAACGCCTTGTTGGCGAAGACGATCGGATTGTCGGGCTGATTGGGATCGGTCAGGATCATCGGCATCCGCGTCATCTCGATCGCGGCGAAGAATACGTTGCCGCGTTCGTCGAGACCAGGATGGCTGATGACGCTTTCGCGCCAGTGATTCATTCCACGGCTGTTGCCAAAGGTCTCGTCGCCATCGGGGCTGTCGAGCTTTCCTTCGGCCGGACGGCCACGGCTCTGCCCACCGCCCTCGACATCGTTTGCAGCCGCCGGATCGCCCTCGGTCTGCCGAATCTCTTCATTCACTAGGCTTGCACTCGTTTGATTGGTTTTGAAGCCATACCGATTGGGGCCATTATGGCCAGACTCCTGCGGCCCGGTGAGAGTTCCGCAAGCGGTTGCGTCCCACTCCGGCGCAGCTAAGCTGGCGGTTCATACCTGCGGGGGAGATCATCACATGCGTTCATTCGTCCTGTTCGGCGTCTTTTTGCTTGGCGCGTGCAGCCAGGAAGCTGCCAAGGAAGCGCCCAAGGCCGCGCCCGCCACTCTTCCGGCCGGCACCTACGAAGTGAAGGCGACGGTGAAATCCCTGGACTCTACCGATAAGACCCCGCTGCCGACCTTCGCCAAGGTCGGCGATGTCATTACCACGCAAGGGTGCGTCGGGGCCGACGGCCTCCCCGCCCCCGAACTGCTCGCCGCCAAGGGCGATCAGTGCACGCTGACCGATCCTTATGTCCGCTCTGGCCGGATGAACGTAACGCTGGACTGCAATCGCTCGGGCCAGGGCAACGTCAATGCCATTTTGGACGGCAAATATGACGGCGAAGGCTTCACCGGCACGCTGACCGCCAATAGCAGCTTCTCGGGTCCGGGTGACTACAAGCTGGTCGAGGACATCGTCGCCCGGAAGGTCTCCGACCAGTGCACCGCCGCCCCGGCCGCGGGCGCCGCGCCCAAGGCGTGAACTGACAAAACGGGGCGGCGGATCGATCCCGCCGCCTCGCTATCGTCAGACCCGATCGAAGAAATCCACTTGGCCCGTGTCGAGATCGTAATAAGCCCCCACCACCATCAGCTTATCGCCGCGCATCGGGTCGGCCAGCAAGGGGTCGGTCGATTGCCGCAGTCTGCGCACCACGTGGCGGACGTTCTGGTGAATGGCATGATCGACCAGGTCGCCACCTGCTCGAAGCGTAGCCCTTGCGTCCACCACGGCCGGAAGGATCGGCTGCACCATGCGGCTCAGCGACGGGGGTAGCTGGGCATTGTCGGTGACCAGCTTGGTCGCCGCATCCACCGCGCCGCACCGTTCATGGCCGAGAACCACGATCAGCGGCACACCCAGGGCGGCGACCGAATAGGCCAGCGAGCCATAGCCCGCATCGTCGACGTAATTACCGGCGGTGCGGACGATGAACAATTCGCCAAGGCCCACCCCGAACAGGTGCTCGGGCCCGACCCGGCTGTCCGCGCACCCGACCAGCGCCGCGAACGGCCCCTGCCCCGCTGCCAGCGCCAGGCGGCGGCGAGTGGAGATATCGCTCTTGTTGTCCTGGTCGGTGACGAAGCGGCGGTTGCCTTCGAGCAGTCGGGCCAGCGCCTGCGCGGGCGACAGGCTGGTCTTGGCAGGCGCACCCGGCGCGGTTGGCGCGGCGGCAGCGACGCCACTGCCGCCGGTGAGGGCAGCCGCTCCCGCCGCGCTGGCCGCCATCCCCATCCCGAGCAGGGTGCGGCGATCAGTTTCAAGGAACTTAGTCATGCTTTTCTTGCTCCGTGGTTGAGAAGTTTCAGACGGCCTTGCCGTCGGTCAACTCGTCGATGTGCCGCTTAGCGGCCTGCGGCCCTTCGTCGGCCGGCCACGCCGGCTCGGGCTCGCCCTTGGTCTTGTAGAGCGAGTAGAAGACCCCGCCCGCAATCAGCGCGGCGGTCACGCCGAGGCTCAGCAGCGGCGGGAACTTGTCCCCGCCGAGCACGAAGTCGGCGATGAAGATCTTCGAGCCGATGAACACCAGCACCAGCGCGAGGGCGTACTTCAGATAATGGAAGCGGTGCACCATCGCCGCCAGCGCGAAATAGAGCGCGCGAAGGCCCAGGATCGCCATGATGTTCGAGGTGTAGACGATGAAGGTATCGGTTGTGATCGCGAACACCGCCGGCACGCTGTCGACTGCGAACACCAGGTCGGCGAGGTTGATGACCACCAGCGCCAGGAACAAAGGCGTCGCCGCGCGGACCATCTTGCCGGTCTTCTCGTCCGGCAACTCGACGAAGAACTTTTCGTCGTGCAGCTCCTTGGTCACCCGCATGTGGCGGCCGATCCAGCGGATCACCGGATTTCCCTCGATATCCATCGGCTTGTCGCCGGCGAACAGCATCTTGATGCCGGTGAACACCAGGAACGCCGCGAAAATGTAGAGCACCCAATAATAGGACTGCACCACCGCCGCGCCGAGCCCGATCATGATGCCGCGCAGCACGATCACGCCGATGATGCCCCACAGCAAAGCGCGATACTGATATTTCGCCGGAATCGCGAAATAGGTGAAGATCAGGCTGATCACGAAGACGTTGTCGATCGACAGCGCCTTCTCGATGAAGAAGGCGGTGTAATAAGCAATCGTCAGCTCGGTACCCGCCGCCTCGCCCAGTGCCGCGGTCTTCTGGAAATAGACCCAGACGCCGAACAGCAGCGCGATCGAGATATAGAAGGCGGAAAGCTTCAGGCTCTCGCCGATGCCCATTTCCTTGTCTTCCTTGTGCAGGAAGCCAAGGTCGAAGGCGGTCAGGCCGGCGACGATGCCGACGAACGCCAGCCAGAACCACACGGGGGTTCCAAGCCAGACGGTGAACAGGAATTCCATCAGGAGCGGCTCCTAAGCGAGGGGAGCCGCGCCGGGCGGCTCAAAGGTTGAGGGTGAGGTTCAAGGTGGGGGCGTGGCCGACCCGGTCGGGCGCATTCTTGCGGATGCTCTGCTGGCGGGTGTAGCCGACCCCCAGGTCGACCTTGCCGAGGCTCCGCTCGAACCCGACAAAGGTGCGCAGGCCGGTGATCCCGGTGTCCCCGCCGCGGCTGGTCGCGCGCAGCGTCAGGAAGCCTTCGGCGCTGCCGGCAAGCTTCCACCCGCCCTTCTCGTCCGTCAGCGGGATCGCATAGCCAAGCCGCTGGCGAACCCGCCACCCGGTCTTGTCGGCATCGTCGATGAAGCGCTGCTCGATCCGCGTGCGGCCCTTGAGCCCGAACGAGCCGACATCGTAGCTCGCCTGCTGGATCAGCCGGGTTTCCTTCGTGCTGCCTTCCTTGCTGCGATGCAGGCCTACGCTCGCTTTCACGGAGCCGAACTCCTGGCCGAGCCACAGGCGATAGGTCTGGTTGTCGCCGGTCGGATTGCTGCTGCCCCGCGCCCGTTGCTGGGTCTGGAACTGGACAAAGGTGCCGCCCTCGAGCTCCTTGGAGATCGTGCCCTCGAACCAGCCTTCGAGATAATTGTCCTCGGCCAGCGCCGGGCTCGACAGGCTGACGGCAAGCGCCGCGCCAAGCAAACGATAGGTCATGGTTGCTGCATCCCCGGAAAGCGCGCCCCGCCGGCGCGTCTGACCGCGCCTTTGTTACCATGATTTTGCACTTTGATGACAGCGGGCGAGCGGCGGCGGATGCAGGCGGCCGCGCACGCTTCCTCGACGGGTCGGCCATGATGCGATCCTCCTCGTGATCGACAGATGACGGTCGATCGGAGCATCCGCCGCGGGACGGGCCATGGGGACGATGGAGAGATTCGCGCCGGGCCAGTCACATCGGAGGTGTCCGATGCGGTCCGACATCACGCTCCTGACCTGCCACGGGGGCAGGCAGGGGGCGCCAGAGGGGCCCGGTCCGCGAAGGCCAGATACGGCGGCGATCCGCCTTTTTCAAGGTTGCGCGGCAGGGACCATGGCCGGGGTCGCCGCCGCAACGTGGCAGCTACTTCGGCGCGGACGCCGGATCCCACCTCGCCCACAGCCGGTCCGCCACGGCGGCAAGATCGACTTGGTGACCCGCGCCCGGCAGCCGCACCAGTTGGGCCCGTCCCCCGCCCGCTGCCGCCAGCCGCTCGCCCGCCGCGAACGGGACAATCTCGTCGCGGTCGCCGTGAAGCAGCAGGACTGGCGCACGCACCCGGCCGAGCGCGGCCACATTGTCGAACCGGTCGGGAAGCAGTCCGCGGGCCACCGGAGGGGCCATGTCGGCCAGCCGCGCGAAGGTGCCGAGCGTCGCCACTCCGCCAACCTGGTGCCGCCCCGCCATCTCGAGCGCGACCGCTCCGCCAAGGCTGTGCCCGAACACGAACAGCGGTTGCCCGCCCGACAGCCTGCGCGCTTCCGCCATCCACGCCTCGCCATCGCGCAGCAGCCCTTGCTCGGACGGCTTGCCGCCATTCCCGCCATAGCCGCGGTAGGAAGCGACCAGCACGCCGTGCCCGCCGGCCCGCAACGGCTCGGCCCGCGCGGCCCCGACGAGCTGGTTGAACCCGTTGCCATGGAAATAGACCACGAGCGGCCGTCCCGGCCGGGCGGGCCAATAATAGCCGCCGAGGCGAAGCCCATCGGCAGTGACCGCCGCCACCGGCTGCGGCATTTCACCCTTGAACCGGACCGGGGTCGCGGCAATCGGCACCGGCTGGTAGATCCGCTTCCTGATCGTCCCCGTACAACCGGCAAGCAGCGCGGCTGCAACCGTGATTGCCATCAACCCGCCACGTCGACCCATACCCAGCCTCACGCCCCCGTTCGCCGAAGCACAGTGCCTCGGACCGACGGCGATTATGTGGTCTGGCCGCCACGTTATCCACCGCAAATAGCAATCGTCCTGCATTTTCCCGCTTGCGCCTCGCCCCGGCTCAAGACACAAGATGTTGTAGCGGACTTGGGGTTTCGACGCACAAACTTGTGGTTGACGCTGGGGATAACTACATTCCCGGTGAGGGGAGAAGGCGTCCCTGTGGAAAGCGGGGACAACCGTTCGGACCCACTCCAGGCCCTAGCGAATCGCGGGCGATCGGCGTATCCGTCGTTCGTGAACGAAACGGGAACACAGCGCGATCGATTCGGATCGCCAGGAGGAATAAGCATGGACTTCTCGAGCGGCAGCGAGGTCGGCAGCACCGACACCCTCACCCCGGCGGTGGCGGCCAAGAAGGACAGCAAGACGGTCGACGCGCGCCGCTTCTCGGTGACTACCGACACGTCGCGTGATGCGCTCCTCACCGACTTCGGCAAGGAAACGCTGAACGACCGCTATCTCCTCCCCGGGGAAGGCTACCAGGACCTGTTCGCCCGCGTCGCCTCGGCCTATGCCGACGACGAGGCCCACGCCCAGCGCGTCTACGACTATATCTCGCGCCTGTGGTTCATGCCGGCGACCCCCGTGCTGTCCAACGGCGGCACCGGCCGTGGCCTGCCGATCAGCTGCTACCTGAACAGCGTGTCCGACAGCCTCAACGGCATCGTCGACACCTGGAACGAGAATGTCTGGCTCGCTTCCAAGGGCGGCGGCATCGGCACCTATTGGGGCAACGTTCGCGGCATCGGTGAGCCGGTCGGCCTCAACGGCAAGACCAGCGGCATCATTCCGTTCGTCCGCGTCATGGATTCGCTGACCCTTGCCATCAGCCAGGGCTCGCTGCGCCGCGGTTCGGCCGCCTGCTATCTCGACGTCTCGCACCCCGAGATCGAAGAGTTCCTCGAAATCCGCAAGCCGTCGGGCGACTTCAATCGCAAGGCGCTGAACCTCCACCACGGCGTGCTGATCACCGACGAGTTCATGGAATGCGTCCGTGAAGGCAGCGAGTTCACGCTGCGCAGCCCCAAGGACCAGTCCGAACGCGGCAAGGTCGACGCCCGCTCGCTGTTCCAGAAGCTGGTCGAAACCCGCCTCGCGACGGGCGAGCCCTACATCATCTTCATCGACCAGGTGAACCGGTCGATGCCCAAGCATCACCGCGACCTCGGGCTCAAGGTGTCGACCTCGAACCTGTGCTCGGAAATCACCCTTCCGACTGGCAAGGACCACCTTGGCGCCGACCGCACCGCGGTCTGCTGCCTGTCGTCGCTCAACCTCGAGACGTGGGACCAGTGGAACGGCGATAAGCAGTTCATCGAGGACGTCATGCGTTTCCTCGACAACGTCCTGACCGACTATATCGACCGCGCGCCGGACGAGATGGCGCGGGCCAAGTATAGCGCCGAGCGCGAACGCTCGGTCGGCCTCGGCGTGATGGGTTTCCACTCCTTCCTCCAGGCCCGCGGCCTGCCGTTCGAGGGGGCGATGGCCAAGAGCTGGAACCTCAAGATCTTCAAGCACATCAAGGCGCAGGTCGACGAAGCCTCGCTCCACCTCGCGACCGAGCGCGGGCCGTGCCCCGACGCGGCCGACATGGGCGTGATGGAGCGCTTCAGCTGCAAGATGGCGATCGCGCCGACCGCGTCGATCTCGATCATCTGCGGCGGCACCTCGGCCTGCATCGAGCCGATCCCGGCCAACGTCTACACCCACAAGACGCTGTCGGGCTCCTTCTCGATCCGCAATCCGTATCTGGAAAAGCTGCTGATCGAGAAGTCGAAGAATTCGGACGCGGTGTGGAATTCGATCCTCGAGCAGGGCGGCAGCGTCGCTCACCTCGACTTCCTGACCGATGACGAAAAGGCGACCTACAAGACCAGCTTCGAGATCGACCAGCGCTGGCTGATCGAGCTTGCTGCCGATCGCACGCCGTACATCGACCAGGCCACCTCGCTGAACCTGTTCATCCCGGCCGACGTCGACAAGTGGGACCTGATGATGCTCCACTTCCGCGCCTGGGAACTCGGCATCAAGTCGCTCTATTACCTACGCTCGAAGTCGGTGCAGCGCGCCGGGTTCGCCGGCGGGGTCGAAGCCGACAACACCGCCGAAGCCCCCAAGTACGAACTCGCCGCCAGCACCGACTACGACGAATGCTTGGCCTGTCAGTGATCCGATAGCCCTCCCCCGTCGGCGGGGGAGGGGGGCGCCGCTACCCAAGTGATCCCGACCACGCGCTGAACCGGGAGGACAGCTTAAGCCATGCTCAAGATCGTCATTCTCATCGCGCTTGCTGCCGCCGTCTATCTGGTCCTCCGCGGTCGCGGGCGGAGGCTGCCGTGAACATCCTGTTCCTGGTCCTCGGCGGCCTCAGCGCGCTGCTCGGCCTCCTCACCCTGATCGCCGCGCTACGCGGCCGGGTCGGCGAAAGCCGCAAGTCCACCGCCCAGCTCATCGCCGGCATGATGCTGCTCGCCTTCGGGCTGGTGCTCGGCGGCTTCGCGATCGCCTATGCAACGACGGAGCCCTATCCCGAGTTCGCCAACGAAACGGGGGCGGCATGAGCTTCCTCCGCTCAGCCGCCCCCGCATGCGTATCGATGCCGCGCCCTCAGCGGGCCGGCGATGCGACGCGCTTATTCCTCGATAAAGGTCTGCGCGTTGGCGGCGGTCGCCGACAGGCGGACCTGGTCGCCCTCGACTTCGGCGACGAGGCCGGTCGAGATGAAATGGTGATGCCCGGCATGCGCGCCCTCGGCACCCTCGATCTCGGCGCCGCTGTCCTTCTTGGTCAGCTTGATCCGGTCGCCTTCGACCTTGTCGACCGTGCCGACATGAACGCCGTCGGCGCCGATGACTTCCATATGCTCGCGAATCTGGCTGGTGTCGGTCATGCGAATGCTCCTGTCTTGGGGGATGAACTGACCGCTGAACGCCCGTCCTCAAGTTTCGATGCACAACCGTTCCGGTCGCGCGAAGGGCCTGCCCATGCGTAAGTGGCATCGCTGGCTGAGCGTACTGTTCGGCGCCCTCATCCTGTTCATCGCGGTTACCGGACTGATGAGCCATGTCGCCGCGCTGGTCGCCGACGGGCAGCCCGCCCCGGTCGCCGCCGCGCCGGCCGGGTTCGTCTGCCCCGAGACCATGACCTGCCGCCCCAAGCCCGCGCCCGACGGCGCCCGCGCGTGGGTCGGGTTCCTGCACCATCTCCACTCGGGCGAAGAGTTCGGACCAGTCGGCACCGCGTTGGCCATGCTGTCCGGCACCGCGCTCATTTTCTTCGCTTTTTCAGGGCTTTGGCTGTATATCCAGATGTTCCGCGGACGCGCCGGCTCGCCCAAGCGCGGCGGCAGGTTCTTCTGGTGACCCGGCCCTTGCCCACCCACTTTCGTTTCACATCATCCGGGAGGTAAATCGATGCCCCTTCTCCAAGCCAACAAGGCCTACAAGCCCTTCGAATATCCCTG
Organism: Sphingomonas kaistensis; assembly: GCF_036884275.1. Taxonomy (NCBI): domain Bacteria; kingdom Pseudomonadati; phylum Pseudomonadota; class Alphaproteobacteria; order Sphingomonadales; family Sphingomonadaceae; genus Sphingomonas; species Sphingomonas kaistensis. The sequence goes on from NZ_CP145607.1 coordinate 506,622, forward strand.
GGCGTTCGAATTCTGGAAGCGCCAGCAGCAGATCCACTGGATGCCCGAAGAAGTGCCGCTGGGCGAAGACTGCCGCGACTGGGCGCAGAAGCTCACCCCGCACGAGCGTAACCTGCTGACCCAGATCTTCCGCTTCTTCACACAGGCCGACGTCGAGGTGCAGGACTGCTACCACGACAAATACGGCTCGGTGTTCAAGCCGACCGAGATCAAGATGATGCTGACCGCGTTCAGCAACATGGAAACGGTACACATCGCGGCGTATTCGCACCTGCTCGACACGATCGGCATGCCCGAAAGCGAATATAGCGCCTTCCTCCAGTACAAGGAGATGAAGGACAAGCACGACTATCTCAACACCTTCGGGGTAGACACCGACGCCGACATTGCCAAGACGCTCGCCATGTTCGGCGCCTTTACCGAAGGGCTGCAGCTGTTCGCCTCTTTCGCGATGCTGATGAACTTCCCGCGCTTCAACAAGATGAAGGGCATGGGCCAGATCGTCAGCTGGTCGGTCCGCGACGAAAGCCTCCACTGCGAGGGCATCATCAAGCTGTTCCACGCCTTCGTGAAAGAGCGCGACTGCCTGACCGCGGACGTCAAGGATTCGATCATCGACCAGTGTCAGAAGACCGTCCGCCTCGAGGACGCGTTCATCGACCTCGCGTTCGAGCAAGGCCCGGTCGAGGGCATGACCGCCAAGTCGATCAAGAAATACGTCCGCTACATCGCCGACTGGCGCCTCGGGCAACTCGGGTTCCAGCCGATCTACATGGTCGACGAGCACCCCCTCCCCTGGCTCGCCCCGCTGCTGAACGGCGTCGAGCACGCCAACTTCTTCGAGCAGCGCGCGACGGAGTATTCGAAGGCCGCGACCAAGGGCGACTGGAACAGCGTGTGGGATAATTTCGACCGCCGGCAGAAGGCTAAGGTCGCGAATGATGCGCCGGCGGCGGAAGCTGAGGGCGGGTTGTTCGATAGCGCGACGGTGGCGGCGGAGTAACCAGCGTGAAGAAAGTTGCTTTCCTTCAGCCCGATCCTGAACAGATTAGGCATCAAATCAGGGGAATTCTCGATAGCTATAGTCATGATTGGGACTTGCTTGCTGAGCTTGCGCAGAATGCGGTCGACGCGATCGCGCGGGAGCGTCCGGTCAAAGGTCATGTCTCGCTGACAGTTGATGCGCCGAACCGGGAGATTTCGATAAGCGATAACGGCACCGGCATCGATCCTGCCGCGCTCGGTCGGCTCCTTGGCCCGTTCGGGTCAGACAAGATGCGAGATCCGGCCCAGATTGGTCAGAAGGGCGTCGGGCTGACTTTTGTCATCTTCAGCTCAAGTCGCTTTGAAATCGTAACTCATCACGAGGGTGGCTCAAGCAAGGCCGTGGTGACTGGCGCTCGTTCGTGGGTCGATTTGGAAGATGATCAGGAACTACTTGTCGAAGTTGAAGACCTTCAGCCAAGCGCAAAAGGTATCACGATCCGAATGAAGGTGGCGGACGAGAGTCACCCTTTGTGCACCTTGAGCCACGCAGAACTCGAATATCTAATCAGGACACGCACTGCCCTCGGCAACACGGCCCATATCTGGGGTGGATCGGCGAACTGCGATCTCGCTCTTACCCATACGAACCTCTCCGGCGAGTTACGATCTGTAGAGATTGAATGTGAGTATATGCTACCAACTTCTGGGTTGGCGCCACATGACTCGATAAGCATCCCTGACTTTCAGACGTGGCTTTCTGAGAAGGACAGGGAAGACGTTGAGAAACGACGCAAACTAAAGGACAAGGTTGTTGTTACATCCGGTAAAGTGATTCAAGCCGGTCGAACACTGAACTATTGGGCGTGTTTCGTTCCGAATCGATCCATTTGGCAGCAGCTGTCTGCTCGGGTGGGATTGGGACAAAGTGAAGACGGCAAGGAGGAGGAAACCGATAGCGAATACCGCTTCTACGGTGGTCTAGTTACATCGACAAAAGGCATGCCCACTGGTATCTCGTTGGAGCTTAAGCCTAGAGGATCAGCCGGCTACATCCCAAACTTCTTCATTATCATTGAAGATCCATCTTTAAGCTTTGATATCGGTCGAAAGGCAATACAAGGTCGGCAGCAAGGCATGCTGCGTGAGATTGCATACACGCAGTTCAGAGAGTTCATAGCGTTAGCTTCCAAGTACATCGGCGGCTCAATTGGCGATGCTCCTTCTCCTTACGATCGTGAAGAGATCATAGAGGAGATTAAAAGCCTTCCCGATCTTAGCTCGAGCGTTTCGAAGTTTGTGAAAAGACCTAACCAGCAAGAAGCAACCATCGCCGCAATGTTCTATGAACAACTCGGCAAGGGCAACCTTAACAACTTTGAGCCTTATATAAGTGGCTACCGCGGCAAGTACGATCTCTATGGACGCCTAGAGAAGAAGTCATTTTCAGTTGAGTTTAAATTCTCTCTTATGGGTCTTTTCAAAGACTTCTCTGACGAAAGAAAATTGTTTAGCGAGATCGATGTTGTTGTCTTGTGGGATATCGTTGAGCAGGATTGGAAGGAAGTCGTCAGGAGAGGCTTAGAGCTTCAGAAAGTCCAGGCAGGAGGCTTAGGGCAGGTGGAGACGCGTTTTCCCGTTGTTCACTACCGCTTGTATATCGACGGCTCCAAGCCGATCGAGATATTGTGTATGCGTCGGATGCTCCTTCCGGAGTAACACAATCGTCACCGCCCTTTCGGCTCCGCATAGCTGTCCACTCTTCTCACCGGCCGTTCGTGCCAGTTGATGTTCGCCGCCTATAACGTCGGGAAGGAGAACAGGCTTGAGTAAGGCAGGTTGCTATCGATCCAGCGCGCTAGGATCTGCCAGTAGCCGGGCTCCTGGTGCGCAAGCCAGAAGACCAGGCTGCCACGCAGCCGGTTGCGCCGTCTCGTCACCCCCGGACTTGATCCGGGGTGACGCTTCTCTTCTATTGCGATGACGCCGCCGCTGCCACCTATCATCGAGCGCCTTGCACATCGGCTCTACGGCTCACCCATCGTTCGCAATTCGGCCAGAGGCGAGCTTGTCGAGGAAATCGTGGCCACCGCCCTTGAGCCCAAGTGGCAACTCACCGGCGATTGGGGCGAGTGCGACCTTGAGCACCCTTCCGGTCAGCGCATCCAGGTCAAGCAATCCGCCGCTCGTCAGAGCTGGCACAGTCTCGGCGACCGGCCCAGCCGAGGCCATTTCAGCACGGCATACAAGACCGGCCGTTACGCGGATGACGGAAGCTGGACTGCCGAGCGCAGTCGTAACGCCGACATCTTCATCTTCGCCTGGCACCCGGTTACGGACCACACCGCCGATCACCGCGACGCCAATCAATAGCGCTTCTTCGTCCTCGCCGAGACGGCGCTGCCCGCGCAGGCCAGTCTATCGCTAGCCACCCTCAGAGGCTACGCCAACGAGATCTCCTACGGCGAATTGCGCGAGGCCATACTCAGCCTAACTCGATCTCAACCCAATGCTGCCATTCTCGGAATATGTCAGTCGAACTGCAGCTAAGCCTCGCTCTTCCCGATGCGCATAAGCGCGCCATCGACGAATTGAACCGCTGGCGGGGACATTGCATCGAGGCATTCGCTCGGCTGGAAGAAGCCGCAACGCAAACCATAGATTGCCACCCGCTTCCTGCCGGCATGAAGCGTCCTTCCGTTTTTGGTGAACGGATCAGGGTGCTTAAGGCCTTGCTCGCAGAGCAAAGTGACAAGCGTGCGCACGGCCTGAAAGCCGATCTCGACAAAATGGAAGATGACCTCGCATGGCGAAACAGGATCGTTCATGCCGCTGGCTCGGTCTATATTGACAGGAAAGGCACTTGGCTCTGGGCCTATCGCTTTCAGCCAAGCAAAGCAGGCGCCCCCTTGGATCGCGGAATGCTTGATCAGAAAGAGGGACAAGCCATCGAAACGCGCCTTTCGTCCATGGTGCGAAGTCTGACCACTCGTCTGGAGCCTCTGCGCACGCCGCAAGCGTAAGGCGCTTGGCGGCCAGCCATTAGGGAAAGCACCCCATCCGTGCTATGCCCCACGCATCGCACGGATCGGCCTCGTAAGCCCGTGCGGCTAAGAGACTCCCCCGCGCTCTTGCTTACCGGCAATGGAGCTGCCTCACATGGATATGAATTACCTTTACTGGCGCCGCGGCGTTTCGCTCGCTCGCGCCCGCGCGGCGACGTGCGGCGCGTCGGCGCAGGCGCATCTCGACCTGTTCGAAGCTTATGGCCACCGCATCAGCGCGCGCCGCGCGGCGGTGAATTCATGAGCCGGGTGCTGTTTCTCAAGCTCCCGGAGCAGGACGTGATCGCCAAGTGCGACGCGGCCGATGTCGGCATTTCCGCGCTCGAAACGCTGCCCGACGGCGGCACTCGCCTGGTCTGCCGCAGCAGCGCGGGCGCGGCGCTGATGACGACCAAGTTCAAGGGCAAGCTGATCGCGCAGGACGCCCGCCGCGAGCGTTTTCGCCCGGCCTTTTCGCGCGCCTGATCGCGCCAAGGCTGAACGCCTGCGGGCCGGAACACGCTTCGATAAGCGAGCGATTACGGCCCGGGGCGGTTCAGTCCCCCTTGTCGCCCTGGTTGCGCGGCTTCCTGGTCTCGGCATGATGCCGCACGTCCTGCGCCAGCGAACGGCTGACCTCCACGCTTTCCTTGAACCGTCCTTGCTCGTCGCGGCGGACGTAGCGCTTGTCCACGCCGGTATCGATGAGCTCGCGTTCGTTCGACATGGTCCCCGCCTCCGTCGTTGATTCCAAAGGCAGAATCGATGACGCGGCAAATGGTTCATCGCTTCGCGCCTAGTATCCGTCCCCCTGATTTTGACTCGCAACCGTCATAAACCTGGGCTAAACAAAGGGTAGTATCGGTAAATCCACTAGCGCGCCGGTGCATGAGAGACGACGAGCTCCCCGCTACGAACAAGGGGATGAATATGTCTTCCCAGGACACCGCTTATTATCGCAAACGCATCGCCGACGAGCATGCTCGTGCCGCCGAAGCGCCGACGCCCGAAATCGCCGCGGTGCATGAAAAGCTCGCGCATCTTTATCAGTCGCTGACCGAGCGGCTGGAACGGTCGCAGGCCGATCAGGACGTCGAGCCCTCGCACGACGTCGCCTGACGCGCCGGGGCGGCCACGCCCTTCGCCCTTGCCGCCGCGGCCCTCGTCGCCGCATAGCGCGGCCATGACCCTGACCCAGCTGCTCGTCCCCACCCTCGTCAATCAGCTCGGCGCCCTGTCGGGCTGGCTGACCAAGGGCGAGGCCCACGCCGCCGCCTACGGCAACGATCCCGAAGCGCTGCTCGCCGTTCGCCTCGCGGTGGACATGTTCCCGCTCCACTCGCAGGTCCGCATCGCCGCCTTTCAGGCCCGCGAGGCCGTTCACCGCCTTCGGGGCGAGGACACCCCGGCAGAGACCACCGCGCTCCGTACCCACGCCGCGACCCGGCAGGAGGATACCGGCACGCTGGCCGAGATGCAGGCGCTGCTCGCCGACACCCTCGCTTTTCTGGACGCCGTCGCCCAGGACGCGTTCGACGCTGCCGCCGACCGCCCGATCGCGCATGCGCTGCCGATGGGCATGGTGTTCGACATGACTGGCTTCACCTTCGTGCGCGACTGGGCGCTGCCGCAGGTCGGCTTTCACACCGGCATGGCCTACGCCCTCCTGCGCAGCGCGGGCGTGCCGCTCGGCAAGCAGGATTACGTGCCGTATCTGTTCGCCTATCTGCGCCCCGGGACGATGCCCGGCGGCTGAGCGGTCACTTTACCGTGATGACGTAATCCGCGGGGGTCCAACCGGCCCAGTGCGCGGCGGCGAGCAGGATGACCATCACCGCCAGCGCGACAGCCGAAATGCCGATCCCCATCACCCATGCCTCGCGCTCGCGGATATCGGCGGCGCTGAGCTTCTTTTCGGGCGGCGGCGGCGGCGCGCGGCGGATGCGCGACCCGACCTTGCGCGGTCCCGCGGCAAGATCGACGGCCTGTTTCCGAACGGGAAGGGGCTGAGCCATGGCGCCACCCTAGCGCCAAGCCCTTGCCGAGAAGTTAGCGGGTGGGTGGCAAACCGATCAGGCTGATCTGCCGGCCGTAAGTCGGCTCTTCCTTGTGCGTCGCCCGGCGAAAGGAATAGAAATCCTCCTCCCGCGCATAGGTGTCGAGCCCCAGCGCTTCGACCTGCCGCAACCCTGCAGCGGCGAGCCGGTGCAGAAGGTAAGCGGGCAGGTCGAAATGCGGGCGTCCGGCCGGCCCATCGACGAAGAAGCGCTCGGCTTGCGGATCGGCGGCGAGGAACGGCTCGGGAAAAGCGAGATCGACCTCGTAGGATGCCCGCGCGATGGTCGGGCCGATGGCGGCGGCAATTCGGCCCCGCTCCGCGCCCAATTCCTCCATCGCCGCAATCGTCGCTTCGGCCACCCCGCTTAGCGCGCCGCGCCATCCGGCATGCGCCGCCCCCACGACCCCCGCCTCACGGTCGGCGAACAGCAAGGGCGCGCAGTCGGCGGTGAGGATGCCGAGCAGGATGCCCGGCCGATCGGTCACCAGCGCGTCGGCGTGGGGGCGCTCATCGTCCGACCAGTCCCCGGCTTCGAGCACCTCGATTCCATGGACCTGATAAGGCGAGACGATGTTTGCGCCCGGCAGCACGGCGTCGGCCGCGCGGCGGCGGTTTTCGTCGATCAGCGCGCGGTCGTCGCCGCTGCCCCGGCCGCAATTGAGGCTGGCCATCGCCCCTTCGCTCACCCCGCCGGCGCGGCCGAGAAAGCCGTGTGGAAGATCGGTCAGGCTGCGCGCCCGCCACACCGGAACGCTCATAGCCTCGTCTCCCACACCCGGTCTTCGTCGGCCTGATTGCCGACCATGAAATGCACCGGCCCCCGATCCTCGAAACCAAAGCGGCGGTAGAATGCCTGCGCCCGCCAGTTCTCGCTCCACACCGACAACGCCATCCGCTCCGCGCCGCGGCGACGCGCTTGCCCAAGCGCCCAGTCCATCAGGGCGGGCGCCACGCCGGTACCGTGCGCCTGCTTCAGCAGGTAAAGCTGCTTCAGTTCGATCACCGCACCCGGCTCGACGTGCGGCAGCTTGTTGGGGCCGAGCTTTGCATAGCCGACCACCGCGCCGTCGGTTTCGCCGACCGCGAAGGCGTAAGCCGGATCGGCGAACTCGGCCGCCCAAGCCTCAGGCGTGAAGCCGTGCAGAAACGCCTTCAAGTCCGCCGGATCATAGAGATGCGCAAAGGTGTCGCAGAAGCTGGTGCGGAAGACGCGGTCGATGGCGGGAAGGTCGGCGGCGGTGGCGGGGCGAATGGTCATAGCCCGGCCGGCCTAGGCCAGTCGGGCGCGTGAATGGCAAGCACCTTGAACAGGCTGCCCATCTGGTCGGGTCGGCACAATCGCGCCCGCGCCGCCTCGATCTCGCCGGCCCGATCGGGCGACGCATTGGCCAGTGCCCGCGCCCGCGCCTGGATGCCGAGCCGTTCGAGCCACGCACCCTGCTCCGCCGGTCCGGCGACGAACGCGCCCGCCTCCCGCGCAAGCTCGCCCACGCGCTGGAAGTCGACATGGCTGGTGAGATCGTTCTCGCCGGGGTCCGCCAGCACCGGCGCAAAGCGATGCCCGCGCACCGCTTGCAGCGTGTCACCCGGCGCGCTGCGCTCATGACCGTAATCGATCACCAGTGCGACGCCGCCGAGCGGCACCAGGCCCTCGGCCAGCGCCCGCACCGCTTCGTCGCGCGAAGGTGAACTCTCGACGATCTCCCCATCGCGATCGAAGGCAAGTCCGTCGCCGATCCACTCAACGTGCCGCTCGACCCCGCCGACATGCTGGCGGATCGGCAGCGCATCGAGAAATTCGTTGGCGACCACAAGCAGCGGGCCATCGCAGGGCAGATCGCCGATGTGATCGTGATGCGTGACCTCGCCGAGCAGCGCCGCTTGCGCCGCGCGAAGGGTCGGGCTGATTTCGACCAGATGCACCGGCGGCGTCAGCCCGGCCGAGCGCATCACCCGCAGCGCGTCGCGCGCCAGCGTGCCCCGCCCCGGCCCAAGTTCGACATAGCGCACATTCGCCGGCGCTCCGGCTCGCCGCCACACGTCGGTCAACGCCGCGCCGACCAGCTCGCCGAACATCTGGCTGATCTCGGGCGCGGTGGTGAAGTCGCCCGCGGCGCCCAAGGGGTCGCGGGTCGCATAATAATAAGCGTTGCAGGCGTCCATATAGGCCTCGACGCTCAGCGGCCCGTCGCTGCGCAGCCGCTCCATCAAGGCCCGCGCGAAGGGCGTCAGGCGACGCTCTCCTGCCCGGCGATGCTTTCCACCCGCTGCCGCCGTCCCTTGGCGGTCGCCATCAGATAGAGGCCGCCAAGGATCATCGGGACGCACAGCCACTGGCCCATGTGAAGCCCGGTCGCCGCCGCAAATTCGCGCAGGTGATTGTCGGGCTCACGGATGAATTCCACCCCGAACCGGAACACGCCGTAGAAGAACAGAAACGCCCCGACGAGCATCCCCGGCTGGTATCGCGCGCGGGTCCGCCAGAACATGACGGCGAGAATGGCAAACAAGGCGATGCCTTCCAGCGCGGCTTCGTAGAGCTGGCTCGGATGCCGCGGCGGGCCCAGCGTCACCACGCCCGCAATCACTTCGGGAAAGCGGACCGCCCACGGCACATTGGTCGGGGCGCCCCACAATTCGGCGTTGACGAAATTCGCCAGCCGCCCGGTAAACAAGCCGATCGGCACGACGCAGGCGACATAATCGTGGATCCGAAGCCATTGCAGCTTCTCTTTCCACGCGAGGTAAATGATCCCGACACTGGTCCCCAGCACGCCGCCGTGGAAGCTCATGCCGCCGTCCCACAGCTTGATGATTTCCAGCGGGTTCTCGAAATAGAATTCGGGCCGGTAGAACAGCACATAGCCCAGCCGCCCGCCGAGGATCACGCCCAGGGAGGCATAGAAGACGAGGTCGTCGGCATGGCGCCGGGCCATCGGGGCGCCGGGCTGCGCGATCAGCTTGAGCATGTACCAGTAGCCGAGGAAGATGCCGGCGAGGTAGGCGAGGCTGTACCACCTCAGCTCGAAGAAGCCGAGGTTGAGCGCGACGGGGTCGAGCCCTAGGCTCGTGAAGTCGATCGCCGCCACCATCAAGTTCATTACTGGTCTTTCCTCTTGGACCCGAGGTCTCATAAGGAGGAGCCAAGCAAAGGCCAAGGAGACGCGTGACCCATGCCGACCGAGCTCGACCAACGCTATGACGCGGTGCTGGCGGCCGTCACCGGGCCGGGGGGACGGATCGTCGTCGGGGAGGATGGCGAGGGCCGCCGCATCGTCGCCAATTTCCCGCCGACCATGCCGGCCTTCTTCAAGACCTTTTGCGCGCTGAACGGCGCGGTGGAAGCGGTCATCACCGGCGAGGAACGGCTGACCTTCGCCGATCTCGACCGCATCTCGGACGATCTCGCCCGCGCACTGGTTGCCCGCCACGGCATCGCCAAGGGCGACCGGGTCGGCATCGCCATGCGCAATTGCCCCAGCTGGATCGTCGCGCATATGGCGATCCTCAAGGCAGGCGGCATTTCGACCCTGCTCAACGGCTGGTGGCAAAGCGCGGAGATGAGCCATGCGCTCGACCTCACCGAGCCAAAGCTGATCATCGCCGACGAACCGCGCGCCAAGCGCATCGCCGCCGCCTGCGGCCCGTGGCCGATGATCGCCTTGCCGATCGAGCGTCCGATCGCCGAGGCGCTGGCGCCGCTGACCGGTGGCGCGATCAGCGAGGCAGAGCTTCCGGCGATTGCGCCAGAGGACGATGCCACCCTCCTGTTCACTTCGGGCTCGACCGGCGGGGCCAAGGGCGCGCTGTCGACCCACATGGCGGTGGCGCAGGGTGTCTACACCTATGCAACCAGCATCATGTGCCTGCTCGGCATCATGCAAAGCATGGGCACTCCGCCCAAGAACCCGCCCAAGACATTGCTCAACGTGCCGCTGTTCCATGTCACGGGCGAGGTGCCGGTGCTGCTGAACAGCTTCGTCATCGGGCGCGGCATGGTGCTGATGCCCAAGTGGGACGCGGGCGAGGCGCTGCGGCTGATCGAGCAGGAGAAGATCACCTACTTCGTGGGCGTGCCGACGATGAGCCTCGAGATGATGAGTCATCCCGACCGCGACCGCTACGACCTGTCGACCTTGACCGACATCGCCGCCGGTGGTGCGCCGCGCCCGGTCGCGCATGTCCAGCGGCTCAAAGATAGCTTCGACACCGCTCAGCCCGCGCTCGGCTATGGTCTGACGGAGACCAACGCGGTCGGCTGCGGCAACTATTGGGGCAATTACCTCGCCAAACCCGCCTCGACCGGCCGCGCGTTGCCTTATGTCGATATCGCCATCCTCGGGGCCGGAGACGCGCATGTGCCGACCGGGGAGATCGGCGAAGTCGGCATCCGCTCGGCCGCCAACATCAAGGGCTATTGGAAGAACCCCGAAGCCACCGTCGCCGCCTTCACCGCCGACGGTTTCTTCAAGACCGGCGACATCGGCTATCTCGACGCGGACGGTTACCTGTTCATCGTCGACCGCAAGAAGGACATCATCATCCGCGGCGGCGAGAACATCAGCTCGGCCGAGGTCGAAGCGGCGGTCTATGCCTGCGACAAGGTGGCCGAGGCCGCCGTGTTCGGCGCGCCCGACGAGCGGCTGGGCGAAGTGCCGATCGCAGTGATCTTGCCGGCCGAAGGAAGCGACCTCACCGAAGCCGACCTTCGCGCCTTTCTCGAACCACGCCTCGCCTCGTTCAAGGTGCCCGCGCGGTTTATCTTCGCCACCGACGCGCTGCCGCGGCTGGGCACCGGCAAGATCGACCGCGTCGCGCTCAAGGCCCACTACGCGTCTTGAAGCTTTCCCGCCGCAGCTTGCTGGTCGGCACCGGTGCAGCGGCCGGGCTGGCGGTTGCCTGGAGCCTGTGGCCACGGGGTGAGCGGGCGAGCCTTGCGCCGACCGGGGACGCGCTGGCGCTCGGCCCCGGACTGCTGATCGGGCGGGACGGACAGGTGACGCTCGCCGTCCCGCAGGTCGAGACCGGCCAAGGCATCTGGACCGGCCTCGCGCAGATCGCCGCCGACGAACTCGGCGCCGCGTGGGAAAGCATCGGTGTCGCTCCGGCGCGCTCGGGGAGCGAGTGGGACAACGGTCTCGCCGAGGCGGAAGGCTGGCTGGCGGATGCGCGGGCCTGGCCCAATGCTCCCGATCCGGGCCTCCTCCGCATCACCGCGGGGGCGACCTCGGTCCGGGCGATGGAGCGTCCGATGCGCCTCGCCGCCGCGGCGGCCCGACAGCTCCTGATCGCCGAAGCCGCGAGCCGCTGGAACGTCGATGCGGCGGAATGCGATACGGGCGGCGGTTTCGTCCGCCACGAGGGCAAGGCGCTGGCCTTCGCGGCCCTGGCCGAAGGCGCCGCCGCACGCCCCCTCCCGCGCGGGGAGATCGCGCTTCGCCCCGGCCCGGGTGAGCTGGTGGGCAAGCCGCTCCCCCGCCTTGACGCGCTGCCCAAGGCCGAAGGACGTCTTCGTTTCGCTGGCGACGTTCGCCTGCCCGGCCTGCTTCACGCCGCCATCCGCCGCGCCGGGGCCGGCAGCATCAGCATCGACGGCACACCGCCGCGCGGCGTCCGGTTCGAGCGCGGCGAGGGATGGGTCGCGGCACTGGCCGACACCTGGTGGGCGGCCGAACTGGCGCTTGCCGCCGCCCGGGTCCGCGTGCTCGGGCCTGCCAGTGGCGACGACCAGGCGATTGCCGCCGCACTCGACACGGCGCTCGGCAGCGACGACTTCACGACCCTGCACAGCATCGGCGACATCGACGACGCCTTTGCCGGCGCTCGCCCGCTCGCCGCCACCTACACCGCCGCCGCGCAGCTCCACGCTGACCTCGAGCCTCCGGGCGCCACCGCCCGGCTCAAGGACGGCTTGCTCGAAATCTGGGCCGCGACGCAGGCGCCCGAACTTGCCCGCCGCGATGCCGGCACCGCCGCCGGCGTCTCGCTCAACGCCACCATTCTCTATCCCATGCCGGTCGGCGGGCAGGGCGGTGCGGCGCTCGAGAACGACCTTGTGCCGATTGCCGCCATCCTCGCGCACCGCACCGGTCGTCCGGTCCAGGCGACTGCCAGCCGTACCGAGCAGATACGCTCCGATGCCGTCCGTTCGCCGCTCGTCGCTCGCCTGTTCGCGCGTCCGCTTCCAGATGGTTCGATCGCGGCCTGGCGAATGCGGGTCGCGGGCGCCGATGGCACCGCCGAAGCCTTTGCCCGGATGCTCGGTTCGACCGGCGGCGGCGTGCGCACAACGGCGCTGGCGGCCTTGCCCTACGCCGTTCCCAATGTCGCACTCGAATTCGCGCCCGCCGCGCTCCCCATCCGCGCGGGCTATCATCGCGGTGAACTGCATCCGGCGCTGACCTTCTTCACCGAAAGCTTTCTCGACGAACTGGCCCGGATCGGCGGTCGCGATCCCCTCACTCAGCGGATGGCCCTGCTCGCTGGCAACCTCCGCCTGATCCGCTGCCTGGTCCGCGCCACGGCGCTCGGCGGGTGGGACGGGGGCGGACCGGGCAGCCAGATGGGGCTGTCGGTGTTCAGCGGCTATGGCAGCCATATCGCGGTGGTCGCCGATGCGCAGGTGGGACAAGGCGGCGCGGTGCAGGTCAACCGGCTGGTCGCGGCGGTGGATTGCGGCCGGGCGATCAACCCCGCGCTGGTCAAGGCCGAGGTCGAAAGCGGGATGCTCGCCGCCATCGCGCAGGCGAGCGGCCCCGCGCCGTCCTTCCGCCACGGTCGCGTGCTCTCACCGCTCGAACCGCACTTGCCGACCCTCGCTAACGCCCCGGAAACACTGGTCGAAGTACTAGCTGGCAGCGGCCCACCGGGAGGCACATCTGGGCTTGGGTCGGCGGCTGCCCCCGCAGCCGTCGGCAACGCGCTGGCCGCCGCCACGGGCCGACGCTTGCGCACCCTGCCCTTTGCCCCGATGGCCTGATCTCATGCAGCTTCCCCCCGACCATCCGCCGATCCCGCCGCGCAAGATCGGCGTGCTGCTGACCAATCTCGGCACGCCCGACGCGCCCGACGCCCCGGCCGTCCGCCGCTACCTCGCCGAATTCCTGTCCGATCGGCGCGTGGTCGAGATCCCTCGCGCGATCTGGAAGCCGATCCTCCACGGCATCGTCCTCAGGACCCGCCCTGCCAAGTCGGCCCATGCCTATTCGCAGGTCTGGACCGAAGACGGCTCCCCGCTCGCCGCGATTACAAAGCGCCAGGCGGTCAAGCTGCAGGAGCGGATGAGCGACACGGTGCTGGTCGATTGGGCGATGCGCTACGGCAAGCCCGCCATTCCCGACCGCCTGACCGCGATGAAGGACGCGGGGTGCGAGCGCATCCTGCTGGCCCCGCTTTATCCGCAATATTGCGCGGCGACGACCGCGACGGCGAACGATTTCGCGTTCCTGACGCTCGCCGGCATGCGCTGGCAGCCCGCGCTGCGCACGCTGCCGCCCTATTACGACCATCCCGATTATCTCGATGCGCTCCAGCGCGACATCGAGGCGCAACTGGCCGCGCTCGACTTCACCCCGCAGCGGCTGTTGCTGTCCTTTCACGGTATGCCCGAGCGCACGTTGCGCAAGGGCGACCCGTATCATTGCCATTGCCGCAAGACCTCGCGGCTGCTGGGCGAGCGGATGCAGATCGAGGTCGACACCAGTTTCCAATCGCGCTTCGGCCGAGACAAATGGCTCGAGCCGGCCACCGACGATGTGCTGAAGGCTTATCCGGCGCAGGGCATCACCAAGATCGCCATCGCCGCGCCGGGCTTTTCCGCCGATTGCCTGGAAACGATTGAAGAGCTCGGCATCCGCGGCAAGGAAGATTTCGAGGCCGCGGGCGGCACTCATTTCGCGCGGCTCGACTGCCTCAATGATCGCCCCGACGGCATGGCCATGCTCGAAGCCTTGATCCGCCGCGAACTTGCAGGGTGGATTGCGCCTGCCTAGGCTGGATTCTCCTGAGGAGGAGAGTTTCATATGGCGAGAGTGGCAATCGTGACCGGCGGTACGCGCGGCATCGGCGAGGCGATCAGTGTGGCGCTGCGCGACGCGGGCATGACGGTGGCCGCCAATTACGCCGGCAACGAAGAGAGAGCCAAGGCCTTTACCGAACGCACCGGGATCCAGGCTTTCAAATGGGACGTCTCGGAATATGACGCCTGCATCGCGGGCGTTGCCGATGTCGAAGCCGCGCTCGGCCCGGTCGACGTCCTCGTCAACAATGCCGGCATCACCCGCGACACCACCATGAAGCGCATGGACCATGCCAAGTGGCAGGAAGTGATCGACACCAACCTCGGTGGCTGTTTCAACATGGCCAAAGCGGTGTGGGACGGGATGGTCAGCCGCGGCTATGGGCGGATCGTCAATATCGGCTCGATCAACGGGCAGGCGGGTCAGTACGGCCAGGTCAATTACGCCGCCGCCAAATCGGGCATCCACGGCTTCACCAAGGCGCTGGCGCAGGAAGGCGCGCGTGCCGGCGTCACCGTCAACGCCATCGCGCCGGGCTACATCGACACCGACATGGTCGCGGCGGTGCCCGAAGACGTGCTGGGCAAGATCGTCGCGCGGATCCCGGTCAATCGCCTCGGCCGCGCCGACGAGATCGCCCGCGGCGTCGCCTTCCTGGTCGATGAGAATGCCGGGTTCGTTACAGGGTCGACCTTGTCCATCAACGGCGGGCAACACATGTACTGACGGTGGATGTCGTCACTTATTCGCCGCCGGTAAAACGAAGCGTTCTCATTCGCGGTCACCAGACCAGCATCAGCCTCGAACCCTTGTTCTGGCGGGCGCTGGAGGTGGCCGCGCGCGATGCGGCGTTGCCGGTGAACGCGCTGGTGGCGGAGATCGACGAGGCGCGGCTCAAGGTCGCCGACCCGCCCAACCTTACCAGCGCGCTGCGGCAATGGCTGTTCGGGCGCGCGCTCGGCGGTTAGGCGGCGGCGGCGAGGACCGCGGCGGCGAACCGGCCGGTGGCTTCGGGCACGCAATGCAGGAACAGCGCGGGCTCGATCAGTTCGAGCTCCATGAGCTGCAGCCCGCCGTCATTGCCGCGAATAAGATCGACGCGGGCATAGGTCGTCGGCGTCGGGGCGGCCGCCAGCGCTGCTTCCGCGACAGTGAGCGCGCCGTTCGGCAGAGCGCACGCAATCGTCGTCCCGCCATGATCGGGTTGGACCCGGAAGTCGCCCGCCTTTGGCCGCTTCGCCACGCAATGCGAAAAGCGCCCGCCGAAGAAGATCAGGCTGTATTCGCCTTCTTGCGTGACCGAGCCGAGCCACGGCTGCACCAGCATCCGGCTGCCATGCACCTCGGCCGGCACCGGCTCGCCCGGTCCCAGCCGATACGTGCCCCACGCCGCCGCCGACACCGGCGGTTTGATCACCAGCTGGTCGGTCCCGAGGACCCCGTGCGCCGCCGCCAGCGCCGCTTCGTTAAGGTGATCGACCTCCAGCGTCGGGACGTTCGCCAATCCCTGGCGGCCAAGCTCCGCCAGATAGGCCTTGTCGCTGTTCCAGCGCAGCAGCTGCGGCGGATTGGCCATCGGCCAGTCTTCCGCTTCCGCACGGCCCAGAAACGCCAGCCACTCGGCATGACGCAGATGATAACCCCAGGTCACCAGCGGCAGGACGAGGTCGAAACCGACCGGGTCGGCGAACTCGGTCCACGGCACGCCTACCACCTCGGCGCCAGCGGCGCGCAGGGCCTCGGCCTCGACATCGAACGCCCAGCGCCACTCCGCCTCGTAATCCGGTGCGGGGGTCAGCATGGCGAGGCGCATCGACGGCGTTCCCTTAACGGGCGAGCAGGATGCGCGCCTGGCTGGCGATCTGCGCCAGCATCGGCACGCTGACCGCACCGCCCGCACGGGCACGCGAGATCAGGCGGCGGAACTGGGCGATCCGGCTTTCCTGCCGTTCGGCCCACCGCTCCACCGACTGCACCGGATCCTCGCCGCGCACCCGCGACAACCATTCGATGCGGAGTTGCTCGAACTCGTTGAGCAGGCCCGCGACCAGCAGCCGCTCCCACTGATCGGTCGGCTGCAGCTTGAGCGCCTGGCTTTGCGCCCAGTCGATGCCCAGCGCCTCGCCGATGCGGACATAGGCATGGGTCAGCTCCAGCGCGTCCATGCCCTTGCGCGCCGACAGCGCGGCGATGCCGAACACGCCGTCGAGCTCATAGAGCTTGACCAGCCCACGCGCGATCGCCTGGTCGGCACCCATCGTTTCGAGCGAGGAGCGGAGCGACACGGCCTGCGCCTTGACCTCGTCGCGAATGATCGAGCGCGCTTCCTTGTCGATCGTCGTCAGGCCGGGCTCGAGCAGCGCGACCAGTTCGGACACGTTATTCTCGCCGCCGCCGGCACGAAGGATGTCGCTCATGTGCGCGCGGATGCTTTGCGCCGCCATCGCCATCAGGTCGAGACGCACCGCTTCGCTGACCGGTGCATCCTCGATCCGCTGCCACAGCAGGTCGAGCTTCAACAATCGCTCGGCGGTGAGGAAAGCGGTGACCACCTGCGGCAGCGAGCTGCCATCCTCTTCCGTCAGGTCGAGCGCGACGCTTGGCCCCAGGCGATTGACGATGCGGTTGGCGACCTTGGTGGCGACGATCTCGTTGCGCAGGCGGTGACGTAGCAGCGCGTCGCGATGCGCTTCGCGCAGCGGCACCGGGAAGGCGGCCAGCAACTGTTCGTGCATCAGCGGGTCGTCGGCCAACTGCAGCTCTTCGGCGGCATCCTGCAGGCTGAGTTTCGCAAGGCTGAGCAGGACCGCCAGCTCGGGCCTGGTCAGGCCGCGATTGTCACCGGCGCGGCGCAGCAGCTCCTCGCTCGTCTCCAGCCCTTCGACCCGGCGATCGAGACGCCCGGCCGCTTCCAGCAATTCAAGCGTGCGGACCTGCACCGGCAGCGCCGCGACGCCGCCGCGCTCGGCGACCGACAGCGCCAGCGTCTGGCGGCGGTTGTCGTCCAGCACCAGTTCGCCGACCTCGTCGGTCATGCTTTCCAGCAGCTGGTTGCGCGCGTCCAGCGTCAGCCGCCCTTCCAGCATCTCCTGGTTCAAGGGGATCTTGATGTTGACCTCATTGTCCGAACAATCGACGCCCGCCGAATTGTCGATGAAGTCGGTGTTGCAGCGGCCACCATGCTCGCTGAATTCGATCCGCGCGGATTGCGTGATGGCAAGGTTCGCGCCTTCGCCGATCACCTTGCAACGCAGGTCCGCCGCATCGACGCGCAGCGCGTCGTTGGCGGGATCACCGACGGTGCTGTTGGCCTGCGCAGTCGACTTCACATAGGTGCCGATGCCGCCGAACCACATCAGGCCGACCGGCGCTTTCAGGATCGCGCTGATCAGGGCCGCGGGATCGAACGAGCCCGGCTGCACCCCGATCGCCGCCGCGGCTTCGGGGGTCAGCACGATTTCCTTTTGGCTGCGCGGCACGATCATCGCGCCGGGGCTGAGCTTGCTGCGGTCGTAATCGTCCCAGCTCGAGCGCGGCAGGTTGAACAAACGGTTGCGCTCTTCCCAGCTCGCCGCGGGATCGGGCGTGGGGTCGATGAAGATGTGGCGGTGATCGAACGCCGCCACCAGCTGGATCGCTTTCGACAGCAGCATGCCGTTACCGAACACGTCGCCCGACATGTCGCCGCAACCCGCCACCGTCACCGGCTCCGACTGAATGTCGACGCCCATTTCGAGGAAATGTCGCTGGACACTGATCCACGCGCCCTTGGCGGTGATGCCCATCGCCTTGTGGTCGTAGCCGTTGGACCCGCCGCTGGCGAACGCATCGCCGAGCCAGAAACCGCGTTCCAGCGCGATCGCGTTGGCGACGTCGGAGAAGGTCGCGGTGCCCTTGTCGGCGGCGACCACGAAATAGGGATCGTCACCGTCGTGGACGACAACGCCGTCCGGATGAACGACCTTGCCCTCGACGATGTTGTCGGTGACCGACAGCAAAGACCGGATGAAGATTCGATAGCTTTCGGTGCCTTCGGCCAGCCACGCTTCGCGATCGGTCGCGGGCGAGGGCAGGTGCTTGGGATAGAAGCCGCCCTTGGCGCCGGTCGGCACGATCACCGCATTCTTTACCAGCTGCGCCTTCATCAGACCGAGGATCTCGGTGCGGAAATCGTCGCGCCGGTCGGACCAGCGAAGCCCGCCGCGGGCAACCGGCCCGCCGCGCAGGTGGATGCCCTCGACGCGCGGGCTGTAGACCCAAATCTCGCGATACGGGATCGGCGCGGGCAAGCCGGGGACGCGAGTCGGATCGAGCTTGAACGCCAAGGCTTCGCCGGCACGCGGGGCAAAAGCGTTGGTGCGCAAGGTCGCTTCCACCACGCTGCGCAGCAAACGCAGGATGCGGTCGTCGTCGATCGATTTGACGGCGTTGAGCGCAGCTTCGAACGCGGCCTTTTCGGCGGAAACCGCGGCATCGCGGTCGGCGCGGGCGGGGTCGTGCGCGGCGGCGAACCAGCCGACCAAAGCGCGGGTCGCGGCGGGCGAGCGCCGCAGCGCATCGACCACGGTGACCAGGCTGTAGGCGACGCCGGTCTGGCGCAGATAACGGAACCAGGCGCGCAGCCAGACCACCGGCTGCGGGTCGAGCCCGGCGAACAGGACGAGCTGGTTGAATTCGTCGTCTTCGGCGTGACGCTGCAGAACGGCGGCGATCGCGCCTTCGATCACATCGTTGCGCGACAGCAGCTCGCCGGCGTCGGCGTCGAGTTCCAGACCGAAATCGTGGATGTGACCAAGCCGGCTGTCTTCGCCGAGCGCCGTCGGCAGCTCTTCGATGACCCGGAAGCCGAAGTTCTCCAGCACCGGCACCGCTTCGGACAGCGGCACCAGCCCGCCCGACCGATACAGCTTGAGGCGGACTTCGCTTGGCCGGTCCGACAGGTCGCGGAACAGCCGCACGTCGCGGTCATCGCTGCCTTCGAGCGCGCAGAGGCGGAGGATGTCCGCGGCGGCTTCATCGGCGCGCTCGCGGCTGCGATATTCTTCCGGAATGCCCGGCAGATAGGTGAGCGCCAGCCGGGTCGCCCGGCCGCTTCCGACGCGTTCGGTCAGTTCGGCCTCGACCGCCGGGGCCCAGCCGCGAACCATCTCGACCAATTGGCGGTCGAGCTCGGCGATGTCCGGCAGCGGACGCGAGGCGGAAAAGCCGAGCGTCAGGCGAATGAGCGCCAAGTCGCCGTCGCCAAGTTCGACCGACCAGCTGGTGACCGAGGACAGCACGGCTTCCTCGATCATCTTCTGGATCGCCAGCCGGCGGGTGGTGGTGAGCTCGTCGCGGGGCAACCAGACGAACGCGAACAGATGGCGGTGAAGCGCGCCCGGAAGCAGCAGCAACGCCGGGCGAGGACGATCGGCAAGGCTCATCGCGGTCAGCGCGGCGGCACGCACCTCGCGCTCACCGAACGAGACGAGGAGATCGGGCGCCAAGCTCGACAGCGCGTGGGCAAGCGCCTTGGCACCGTGGCTGGCCGGAGCGAAGCGAAGCTCGCGGTCGAGCGCCGCCAGCCGCTCGCGCACCACCGGGATCTCGGCCGGCGGCGAGCGCAGCGCGGCGCTGGTCCACAGGCCGGCGTGAAGCGACAGCACGCCATCGGGACGGCGAACCACCACCACGTCGAGCGGCACGCGGCGATGCACGGGCGACAGGCGATCGGCCTTGAGCATCATAACCGGCCGCGGGTCTTGGCGAAGGGTATCGAACAGACCGCGCAGGTCGTCGACGGTCCACAGGTCGATGCCTTCGCCCGACAGGATGCCGAGGCCCTGGCGCAGGTCGCCGTCGGGACCAACCAGTTTGTGCCCGAGCAGGGTGAAATTGTTGTCGGCAAGCCAGCTCAGCAGCGCTGCGCTTTCGGTGTCGGTACCGGCAACGGCTGACGCGTCCTCGGCCATGATGGCGGTCATCGCCTTCCAGTCGCGCACCGCGGCGCGGACGTTGGCGAGGACGTTCTCGATCTCCAGCACGAGTTCGTGCCGGCCCCGCGCGTCGGCGCGGTCGAGTTCGACATAGATAATCGATTCCGCCTGGCCGCCGTCGCCGAGGCGGACCAGTCGCTCGCCGTCGCGGGTGGCGTGGACGATCGGGTGGAGCAGGCGGTGGACGGTCAGGCCGGCCCCTGCGATCACCGCGGCGACGCTGTCGACCAGGAACGGCATGTCGTCGTTAATGATGACAAGGCGCATCAGGCGCCGGGCCGCTTCGCCGCCGACCGACTGAAGCTTCAGCGCGATTTCGCCAGGACGACGGTTCTCGGCCGTTTCGGCGATAAAGGCCGCGGCCTCCGCCTGCTCGGCGGCGGTGAAACCCTCGAGCTCGCCAGGCAAGGCATTGTCCAGAAGGGCATCGGAAAAGGCGTCCGCAAACGTCGCGGACAGGCCGGTGTCAGCCGCCATGGTCTTCTTTACGCTCCCAGTGAGAATGAGGGCGCGTCTAGACCCGGGCCTCGCCACTCACAACCCCGGCGGCGCCCTTTGGCGGGCAATCAGGCGAGGCGGTGCAGCGCTTTTTCGAGCAGGGCGAGATCAGCGACGGCGCCCACCGGCTCGACCTTGCCGGTCGCGTCGCGGCGCACTAGGACCAGGGTGAATTCGTCGTTGCCGGCAAGCGCGCTGAGCGGCTGCGCGGCGGCAGCGCGGAGGCGGACGCGGGCACGGTCGGCGCGGTTGTCGGCGCGGGGCGCGGGGCGGCGGGCATCGCGCTCGGCCGCGACCAAACCCTTGAGGCCACCAGCAAAGCTTTCGATGAACGGCAGAAAGCCTTCGAAATCGATCTCGCAGCGTTCGGCGTGGGCGAGCGCGGCGGCGAATTCAGTCAGCCGCGCCTTGTCGTAATCGGCGCCGAAGACCAGCTTCACGATCGGCGTCATCGGCGCGCGGGCCTGTGCCTTGATGCCCGCATCGTCGAGCAATTCGGCATAATCGTCGGGCACGCGGCGGCTGGCGACGGCAAAGTCATAGGCCAAACTCAGGGCCCGGTAGAGCGCGGCGCGGCTGCGCCCGTCGGCAGCCTTCAGCACTTCCACCGTTTCGCGCGCGGCGGACAGACGATCGGCAAGGCCGGCATCGTCTCCGAGCGGGAGGGGCTCGTCGTCCTCGGGCTCGATCGCCTCGACGAGGTCGAGCACGTCTTCTTCCTCGAACACCGCCGTGATCGGCAGCGGGTCGGGCCGCGGCGCGGACACGGCGTCCTTCCAATTGATGACGCCGTAGATGAAGTCGATCGTCTTCCCGTCCGAAGAGAAGGGCATCAGGATGCCGCGATAGCAGATGTCGAGCCCGCGCTGATTGGTGAACTCGGCCTCGAACCCGATCGGCGCACGGTTGGCGACGATCTGCAGCCAATGATCGGTCAGGCGGCTCAGCAGCGAGCGTGGCGGGACATCGGCCAGCGTTCGCACCGTGTCGCCGATCTCGCATTCGGCGCGCAGCGCGGCGCCGATGAAGCTGGTTGCCGGATTGTCCGTTCCGGCGGTGAAATCGAGCAGCAGGCTGTGGTCGGCGAAATCCTGGACATCTCGGCCGTCGAGATCCTCGATTGAAGGAAAATCGCGTCCGTTGAGGAGCGAGGCCCAGTAATTATAGGCACGAACATGCATTCGCCGCTCATCCATTCCGATGGCTGCAGCCATGTCGATCGGCTCGTGATCGAGGCTCAGATCAGGTGAAAAGCTAAGGTCCATGCGTCGGTCCAATTACCCCCAATAAGGAGGCAAATAGCGCCGGTGCAGTTACCAAGGGGTTAAGTATAGCGGTTCGACTCGCGTGGGAATCCCTTCGTCGCATCCTGATGAATCTCGCTGTTCGGCGGTTCGTTCTGGGACACGATGGACAGCAGCCTCATAAACGGCGCGCTTTACTGGCCCGAGCACCGCGCGCTCGAACTGTGCCTGGCAAGCGGGCGGCGCTATCTTTATCTCGGCGTGCCGGCCGAGGTGGCGGAGGGCTTTACCGAGGCCCCGTCCAAGGGCGCCTACTTCAACCGCGCGATCCGTGGCCGCTTCGATTGCCACCCCTTGCGTGACCAGAAACCCACACCGCGCGCCGTGAACGACTGATCGGCAGGAACGGTTGGTCGCCGCCTTCGTTCGTTTCGGCGCAACAACAGGAGTTCGAGGGCAATGGCTGATCTTAATCGTGACGGGCTGGACGATGGTCCAGTCGTGGAGCGCACCACGGTAGTGAACACCGGCGGTGGCGGTGGCAGTGGCGGCGTGATCGCCGTGGTGGTCCTGCTGGCGGTGCTGGTGATCGGCTATCTGCTGTACACCAACGGCACGTTCGGCGGGTCCAAGACCGAGATCAAGGTGCCTGATTCGATCAACGTCAACGTCAACTGATCCGGCGCGGGGGAGCGGGGCCGCTCACTTGGCTTCCCTCCCCCGCCCCACCAGCCTAGAGCGGGTGTCATGCTGACCAGCTCTTCTCCCGCCTACGTGGCCGGTTTCGGTGGGCATGTCGCCACCGAGGCAGTCAACGGCGCGCTGCCCCAAGGCCGCAATTCACCGCAGCGTCCGGCATTCGGCCTTTATGCCGAACAATTGTCGGGCACCGCCTTCACCATGCCGCGGCACGAGAACCGCCGCTCGTGGCTGTACCGCTTGCGGCCGAGCGCCGACCACCGCCCGTTCGTCGCTTATGACGGCGCGCCGCGATTGGCGTGCCGAGCGTCGGGGCCGCTGGCGCCCAACCGCCTGCGCTGGGACCCGCTGGCCGAGCCCGCGATCGGCACCGACTTCATCGACGGGCTGACCACCGCCGTCTTCAACCGCGCCCCGGCCGATCTGGAAGGTGTGGCGGTGCATCTCTACGCGGCCAATGCCGAGCGGCTCGACCGGGTGTTTGTTTCAGCCGACGGCGAACTCCTGGTCCTGCCGCAGGACGGCCGGCTGGAACTGCTGACTGAGCTTGGTCGGATCGAGATCGCGCCGGGGCAGATCGCGCTGATCCCACGCGGTGTGCGGTTCAAGATCGCGCTGCCCGACGGCGCGGCGCGCGGCTATCTCGCCGAAAATTACGGCGCCCCGTTCCGCTTGCCCGATCTGGGGCCGATCGGCGCCAACGGTCTCGCCAATCCGCGCGATTTCGAAACGCCGGTCGCGTGGTTCGAGGACAAGGACGAGCCGACCGAGCTGATCCAGAAATATGGCGGCACCCTGTGGACGACGACGCTCGACCACAGCCCGCTCGACGTCGTCGCCTGGCACGGCAATCTCGCGCCCTGCCGTTACGACTTGGCGCACTTCAACGCGATCGGCACGGTCAGTTTCGACCATCCCGATCCGTCGATTTTCACCGTGCTGACCTCACCCTCGCACATGGCCGGGCGCGCCAACGTTGATTTCGTCATCTTCCCGCCGCGCTGGATGGTCGCCGAAGACACCTTCCGCCCGCCATGGTTCCACCGCAACGTGATGAGCGAATGCATGGGCCTGCTGACCGGCGCCTACGATGCCAAGGCCGAGGGGTTCCAGCCGGGCGGGCTCAGCCTCCACAACATGATGAGCGGGCACGGTCCCGACGTCGAAACCTGGCGCCGCGCGAGCGAGGCCGAATTGAAACCGCACAAGATCGACGGAACGATGGCCTTCATGATCGAAAGTTGCTGGCCCTTCGAGGTGCCGGAGGAAGCGCTGAGCCGCGCGCAGCCCGACTATGACGCGGCCTGGGCCGATTTCCCTAAGGCGCGCCTGCCATGAGGATCGACGAGACCCACGATCCCGCTCGCTCGAGCTGGGTGGAAAGCGCGCAAGGACATCGCGACTTTCCGGTGCAGAATTTGCCGCTGTGCATCTTTTCCAGCGACGGGCGCGAGCGGCGCGCCGGGGTCGCGATCGGCGACTTCCTGCTCGACCTACCCGCAATCGCCGACGCGCTCGGCGACGCCTGGGTCGAGGAATTATCGCAGCCGGTAATGAACGCCTTTCTCGCGCTCGGCAGCGGACCGCGCGTGGCGCTGCGAAAGCGCCTGTCCGAACTGCTCTCCGACGAAGCGCATCGAGACCGGATCGAGCCAGCGTTGCTCGGCCAATCCGAAGCGACCATGCACCTGCCGTGCCTGATCGGCGATTACACAGATTTCTACGTCGGCATCCATCACGCGACCAACGTCGGCAAGCAGTTCCGCCCCGACAATCCGCTGCTGCCCAACTACAAATATGTGCCCATCGGCTATCACGGCCGCGCGTCAAGCGTGCGGGTGTCGGGCCAGCCGGTGGTGCGCCCCAGCGGGCAGCGCAAACCGCCCGAAGCCGAGGTGCCGGTGTTCGGTCCCTCGCGGCGGCTCGATTACGAACTGGAGCTTGGCATCTGGGTCGGGCCGGGCAATGCGCTGGGCGAAGCGATCCCAATCGATCAAGCGGAAGGCGCGATCGCCGGCTTCTGCTTGCTCAACGACTGGTCGGCGCGCGATCTTCAGGCGTGGGAATATCAGCCCTTGGGGCCGTTCCTCGCCAAGAACTTCCTGACCAGCGTATCGCCGTTCGTCGTCACGCCCGAAGCGATGGCGCCGTTCATGACCGCCCCCTTTACGCGGCCCGACGGTGATCCCGAGCCTCTGCCCTATCTCACCGGCGGATCGGACAAGCCCGGCCTCGGCCTCACCGTCAGCGCGGCGCTTACCACTAGGAAGATGCGCGACGAAGGAATGGCGCCGCATCGCCTGAGCCAAGGCGTGGCCGCAGACGCCATGTACTGGACCGCCGAACAGATCGTCGCGCATCACAGCTGCAACGGCTGCAATCTCCAGCCGGGCGATCTGATCGGCACCGGCACGCTGTCGACCGCATCGCCGGACGGACTCGGCTCGCTGCTGGAGATCAGCCAGGGCGGCAAGGCGCCGCTGACCCTTCCGACCGGCGAGACCCGCAGCTTCCTTGAAGATGGCGACGAATTGATCCTCACCGCTCGCGCCGAGGCGAAAGGTTATGTGTCGATCGGGCTCGGCGAATGCAGGGGATTAGTGGTCGGATGAAGAACGTTTCACGCAACGAGGCCAAACAGCGCTTCGAGATCCACCTCGACGACGGCGCGGTCGCCTTTTCCGACTATCGCCTGACGGACGGCAAGGTGACGTTCCCGCATACGGTCGTCCCTCCGCATCACGAAGGCCAGGGCATCGGATCGGCACTCGCCAAGACGTCGCTCGACTGGGCGCGGGGCGAAGGGCTGAAGGTCGTGCCGGCCTGCAGCTTCTACGCCAACTATATGGCACGCCATGCCGAGGTGCATGACCTCCTCGCCCCTGGGGTGGCCGAGCAACTCGGCCTCTAGCTACGAGCGCATCACTGTTGCGCCGAGGCCACTTGTCAGGCCGCCGCAACGGGAGGCATAGCTTTGCTCCTGGGGCCGTTGTTGGCCGGGGAGGAACTACACATGATTCAGCGTCTTGGCGCGCGCGCGCTGCTTGGGGCCACCGCCGTTCTGGCCTTGTCCGTCGCCACTCCGGCGTCGGCGCAGCGGATCATCCGCATCGTCGCGTTCGGCGACAGCTATGCCGACACCGGCAACCTGTTCAGGCTGACGGGCCTCAATCCGGCGACTTTCCAGAACGGCATCTACTCCACCGGACGCTTTTCCGGCGGGACCAACTACATCGACAGTCTGTCGCTGCTGCTGGGCGCGCCGGTCGAGAACTTCGCCATCGGCGGTGCCAGCGCCGTGCGCGGCGCTCCGGCGACCGCCTTCGATCTACAGTTCGAGGTCGACAATTTTCTGAACGTCGGCACGCAGTCGAGCGTGTTTCCGACCGGGGCGCCGTCGTTCGGCCCCAACGATCTCGTCACCGTGTCGATCGGCGGCAACGATGCCCGCTACTTCCAACAGGGCCTGTACGGCGCCTTCACGGTAAACGACGCGATTGCCGCATCGCGCACCCAGCTGAACCGCCTGGTTGCCGCCGGTGCGCCGACCATCAGCTTCCTTGCCGGCAACACCGCGCTGCTGCCCGAAGTCGCGACCAACCCGTCGGCACAGGCGGTCCGCAACACCTTCTCGACCACCTACAACAATGCGCTGCAGCAGACGCTGGCCGGCTATGCCGCGAACGGCGTGGTGGTGCACTATCTCGACCTTTCTCAGGTTCTCGGGTCGATCCAGGCCAACGGGGCCGCCTACGGCCTTCCGAACGGCGTCGTCTGTGCCCCGACCCAGGCGAACGTCCTGTGGGGCTGCGCCGGCTATCTGTTCTACGTCGACGGCCTGCACCTCAGCTCTGACGGCTTCCGGGTCGTCGCGCGTTACGTGCAGCGCCAGCTCCAGGCGCCGCTCAGCCTCGGCGCGACCAGCGACCTGGCGCTCGACAATGCCCTTCAGTTCGGGCGCACGCTCAACAGCCGCATGGACCTCGGCAGCCCGCGTGACGGCGAAGTGCTGGAAGGCGCGCGCGTGTTCGTGGTGGGCGACAGCTTCAGCCGCGACGTGCGTACCAGCAACGTCAGCGATCAGTTCGACATCGATTCGGTCGGCGCCACCGCCGGTGTTGAGTTCGGCTTCGGCGGCAACGGGCTGATCGGCGTCGCCGGCGGCATCACGCGCGGCAAGGCGCGGCTCGCCAACGACAGCGCCAACGTCAAGGGCAAGGGCTGGCAGGGCGGCGTCTACGCGGCCTATGCCCTCGGCCCCGTCTTCGTGCAGGGCCACGCGGGCTATGGTCGCACCGATTATGACATCAGCCGCGCGGCGGTGATCGACCGCCTGTCGGCAAGCCCCGAGGGCAGCCATGTCGTCGCCGGAGCGAAGGCGGGCTTCCTCACCGGGCTCGGCCCGTTGCGGGTCGGACCGGTGGTCGCGCTCGACTACGCCAAGGCCAAGATCGACGGCTACACCGAGACCGGCGACAACGCGCTTCGCCTCAATGTCGGCGCACAGCGTTATTCGGCCTTAGTCGGCGGCGCGGGGCTCGAGCTTCGCGGCGACTTCAACGCCGGCGGCAGCAGCCTTCGTCCCTTCGCTTCGGCGATGATCGAAAAGGACCTGAAGGGCGACGGCCGGACGATCACCTTTGCGCAGACCGCAAGCCCGTCGATCGTCAACCGCTTCGACCTCGGCGAGCGCGACACGGGCGTCTACACCCGCTTCACCGCGGGCGCGTCGGCGCAGCTCGCCAGCAATATCCAGCTCGACATCAACGGCAGCACGACAGCCGGCAAGGACATGGGGAACGACGTCAGCGTGCAGGGCGGCGTCCGCGTCGGCTTCTAAGCCTGTCTCGACGCGGCGGGAGCGCGGCTTGCGCTTCGCTCCTGCCGCGCCATGATGGCTCCTGACCAGACAGGGGCCTTCCTCATGAAATTGCACATCCTCGCCGCGACCGCGCTCGCGTGCCTTGCCGTTCCCGCCGCCGCGCAGGACAAGGACGGCAAGGTCGCGGAGGCCAAGGCCTATCAGCCGCAGATCGTCACCACCCGGCACAGCGGCAGCTTCGGCGGGCAGCGGATCAACTATTCTGCGACGATCGGCGAGACGATCCTCAAGAACAAGGACGGCGTGCCCGACGCGGCGATCGTCACCACCGCTTACATCAAGGAGCCGCGCGACCCATCGCGCCCGGTGACCTTCCTCTTCAACGGCGGCCCCGGCTCGGGCTCGGTGTGGCTGCAGATGGGCGCCTTCGGGCCCAAGCGCGTCGCCATCCCCAGCGATGCGCGCGACGACGGGGCGCCGCCCTATCCGATCGTCGACAACCCCGATGCCCTGCTCGACGTCACCGACATGGTGTTCATCGACCCACCGGGCACCGGCTTTTCGGTGCTGCTGCCGGGCGGCGATCCCAAGAATTACTTCGGCGTGCAGCAGGACGCCCGCGCCGTGGCCGAGGTGATCCGCCGCTGGCTCGGCGACAATGGCCGATGGAACAGCCCCAAATATCTCGGCGGCGAAAGCTACGGCACCTTCCGTTCCGCCGCCGTCGCCAACCAGCTGGTCAACACCACTTACAACGACGTCGGCCTCAACGGCATCATCCTCATCTCGACCATCCTCGATTACAGCGGCCGCGCGGAATCCCCGGGTAACGAAGTCGGCTACATCACCACCCTGCCCTCGCTCGCGGTGACCGCCGCTTTCCACGGCAAGGCCCCGGCCGGCGATCCCTCCGTCATCGCCGAAACCGCCCGGCAATTCGCGCTCGGGCCTTATGCGTCGTTCCTGCTCAAGGGGCAGAAGGCGCCGGCCGAGGAGCGCGCCGCGGTCCGCCGCCGCCTGGCGCAGCTGACCGGGCTGAGCGAAACCTATCTCGACCAGACCGACCTCCGCATCAGCCCGGGCCGCTTCTACAAGGAATTGCTACGCGACCGCGGCCAGACTGTCGGCCGGCTCGACACCCGCTACACCGGCCGCGACTATGACAATGCCGGCGAAGGCCCCGACAACGATCCGAGCTTCTTCGGCATCGACGCGGGCTACACCGCCGCGATCAATAGCTGGGCCCGCGACAGCCTGAAGTTCAAGACCGACCGCGAATATCAGGCGATCGGACGCTCGGTCCGGCCATGGGACTGGTCGACGGGAGACAGCGACCAGTACGTCAATGTCGCGCCCTATCTCGGCACCGCGCTGCGCGAGAACAGCGGCCTCAGGATCTTCGTCGGGCAGGGCTGGTACGACATGGCGACGCCCTTTTTCGGCGCCGAATACAGCCTCAGCCGCACCGGCATTCCGCAGGATCGCACCAGCTTCCATTATTATGACAGCGGCCACATGATGTATGTGCGCGACGAGGACCGGGTGAAGCTGAGCCGCGACCTGCGTCAGTTCATCCGCGCGCGCTGAGCCGATGTCGCTGCTGCTCGCCGCCCTCGCGTTGCAAACTGCCGCGCCTGACCCGGTCGTCGGCCTGTGCCGGTTTGACGTTGCCCAGCTGAGCTTCGCCGGTTCGCCGGCGGAGCAGGCGCGCTGCCTGATGCAGCCGGTCGGGAAGCGTGGAGCGCTGGCCGCATCGCCCAAACGCCTGCCCGGCACCCTGTCGCGCGTCATGGCGGGTCGCGTACCGCTTCCCAGCCGCGACGTCGTGACGCACCTGCTCGCTGCCGAGCGGATGGACATCGGCGGTGTCGACCAGCCCGTGTCCCGCGCCCGCGACGGCGATCCCACCGCGCCGCTCGCCCGCTATTTCGTGATCCACGACACGAGCACGCCTTATTATGGCGACGAGCCGTTTCCCGCCGACATCGATGGCGACGCACGGGTCAACAGCTTCAGGCCCTACTTCCCGGCCAATGCCGATCCGGAAAAATTCCCGGTCGCGCACCTGTTCCTCAATCGCATTGGGCAGGTGCTTGTCGGCCAGCCCCTGTCACGGCCCTGGCGCGCGACCAAGCTCGAGACGCGGGTGATCGGGCTGCCGGCCAAGGGCCTGTTCCTTCATGTCGAGACGGTCATGCCCCGCCGCCGCGATCCTGCGATCGAGGGATGGAACGACGCCATTGCGCCCAATCCCGGTTTCAGCGCGCGGCAGTATGACCGACTCGCCATCCTCTACATCGCGCTGAGCGTGCGCGCGGGCGGCTGGCTGATCCCGGCCCAGCACGCGACCATGGATCATGGCCTGCCGCAGGCGCATGACGACCCGCAAAACTTCCGTATCAAGGATTTCGACCGGGCGCTTCACCGCCGCCTCCGCGCGCTGCGACGCGACTGATCGTCAGGCGGGGTGCAGCCACTCGGCGTGCTGGCCGGCAAGCCGATCGCGAAGAGCCGCCGCGCCCCCGAACTGAAAACCGAGCTGCGTGGCATAAGCGGCGCAGGCGGACAGCTTGGCGGCTCGCGCCGCGGAGTTGGCGGGAACGACAAGCGCCTGGTCGCGCGGGGGCAGATACGAGCGATCGAGATACGGCCAATCTTCCCACAGCATGGTCGTGGGCGGGTTACCCAAGGCCGCCACCGCGTCGCGCACGATCAGATGATCGACATGGCCGCCGATCCCAAGCGGGGCGAGCAGAATGTCGGGGCGTAGGTCGGCAATCAGAGCGGCAATCGCGTCTGACACCTCTGTCTTGGCGCTGTCGTCGGCGGTGACGTCGCCGAACAAGGCCGGCGCGCTATCGTAGCCGCGATGCGGCGCCTCCAGCAGGGGCAGGTGAAGGGCCTCGGCGCCGAGACGGGCGCAGGCTTTCTTATCCTCTTCGCGGCGCAGCGCCATGTAATCGACGTCGGCCGCCAATCCCTTGTCGAGCTGGCAGGCGAGCGCGAAGCCGGTGGGCTGCGCGACGTTACCGGTGAAGATGGTCGCCACCACCACGCGCCACCCGCGCCGCGCCGCGCGAAACAGTGTCGCGCCGGCCGAAAACACCGCATCGTCGAGATGCGGCGACAAGGCGAGCAAGGTCGTCACAACAGATGCGGCTCGGCGCGGAACCGGCAGGGGGAGCGTGGCAGGTCCGGACTGAAGTCGTGGTCCGGCGCGCTGCCGGCAAGGTCCGCGTAGATGCCCGCGATCTGCCGCCCGACCGCTTCCCAGCTATAGGTCGCGCGGCATTCCGCCAGCGCTGCGGAAGCGAGGCGCTCCCGCAAGCTCGTATCGTTGACCAGGGCCGACAGCGCCTTGGCCTGCGCGGCAATGTCGCCCGCCTCCACGAGCAAGCCGTTCTTGCCGTCGCGAATGCAGTCCACGACCCCGACCGAGCGGCACGACACCACCGCGAGCCCGCTCGCCATCGCTTCGAGGATGGTGTTGGAAAAGCCCTCGGCATAGGTTGGCGAGGCAAAGACGTGATGGCCGTGATAGAGGGCGGGCACCGCGGCGTAATCGGCATAGCCGGTGAAGGCGACGCGTTTCCCTAGGTCGAGCTCGGCTGCCAGCGCTTTCGCAGCATCGAGGTCGGGTCCGATGCCCGACACCGTCGCCCGCCACTCGCCTTCGACCCTCGTCAGCGCGTGCAGGAAATCGAGCACGCCTTTCCGCCGGTCGACCCGGCCGTGGTAAAGAATGCGGACGGGCCCGCCCGGCGCGCCGGGTGCGGGCGTGAAGCGGCGCGTATCGACCGCGCCGGGAACGATGGTGAAGCGACCGGGCGCCGTACCGAGCCTCTCGCTCACCTCATTGGCAAAGCTGCGCCCGCCGATCAGCACCGCGCCCGCGTGATCGAGCACCCGGACCATTGCCAGCCGGTGCGTCTCGCAGCAGCTCCCGACCCAGTGGCCGTCGCCGCCCTGGATCGACACCACCGTCGGCACACCGATCCGACGCGAGGCGAGCAACGCCGCCCAGCCGGTGGGATAACCATATTGCGCATGAAGGATGTCGAAGGGCTCGCGCTCATGCTCGGCGAGGATGGTGGCGACCATCTCATCGATGTCGCGCTCGAAGTCGCCGCCGTCCTGCTCGCCGCGCTGCTCAAGGCCGATCACCCGGACGCCCGGCACCTCCGGCGGCGGCCCGCCGCCATAGACGCGCGTGCCGAATGCATCGTCGCGATACTGGCTGATCATCGTCACAGCGTGCCCACCCGCGACCAGCTGTTCGAGTAGATTCCGGGCGTAGATCGACATGCCAGAAATGGCCGGAAAATAGCGCCGGCTGACAAAGCAGATCCTCACGCGCCGGCGGCTCGCAAGGCGGCGGCGGCTTCGGGAATGGCGAGGTGCGCGCGCGGGCTTTCGCGGCTGTATTCGACGCATACGAGGCCGGTAAAGGCGATGTCGTTGAGGGCAGCGACTACCGCGGGCAAATCCATGTCGCCCTCGCCGAACGGCAGGTGGGTGTGATCGCCGATCTTCATGTCCTCGACCGACACGGTGCCGAGCCGGTCGGCATGGTTGCGCACCGCCTGGTCGGGCGCGATGTCTTGCGTCACCAGGCAATGCCCGGTGTCGAGCGCGAGGCGAAGTGAGGGATGCCGTTCGGCGACCGCGACATAATCACCGACGGTCTCGACCAGCATGCCGGGCTCAGGTTCGAGGCTTACCGAAACCTGCTTGTCCGCGGCATAGTCGCATACGGCGCCGAGGCCCTCATGCAGCCACGCGGTCGCCTGGTCGGGCGCCACTTCGGGCTTGGGCACGCCAGCCCAGAACGACACCGTCTCGCTGCCGAGGATGGCGGCGATATCGATCGCGCGGCAGAGGAATTGGATGCGGCGGGCACGTCCTTCGAGCGAGGGATTGAGCAAGGTCGGCTCATGCTTTTCGCGCGGATTGAGGAGATAGCGCGCGCCGGTCTCGATCACGCTGCCGAGGCCGAGCTCATCGAGCCGCTGCTTCAGCCGTTCGGTCTGCGCGCGCCACTCCGCCGCGAAGGGATCGAGGTGATGGTGATCAAGCGTCAGCGCAACGCCCTGGTAGCCACTGTCGGCGATCAGCGACAGCGCGTCGTCGAGCCGGTGCGACGAGGCTCCGTTGGTATTGTAGGCGAGCCGAAGCGTCATGCCGGCTCCTTCGCCGCGGCGGCGACATGGTGCGCTTCGGGTTCGCGGTAAAGCGGGTAGAGCGGGCCGACGAGCTCGGCTGCTCGCTCGATGTCGAACCACGGTTGTCCGCCGAGCCGCTCCACCGCTTCTTCGGTCAGCCGAACCGGGCGGCGCGACGAGGTGGTCGGACCGAAGCCGACTAATCCAAGATCGCGATCGAGCAGCTTGCGCGTATTGCGCTCGCCGATCCGGGCATAGCTCATGGTCTCGACCTCGAGCCCGGGGACGATGACCTTGACGCAGGCAAGATCGACGCCGGGCGGCGACATGTCGACGTAGAGGATGTCCATTCCCGCCGCCGCCACCGCATCGATGGTCGCACGGGCGCGGGCCGAGCCATCGGCGATCGGGGCGGCGGGAAGTTCGCCGAAGGGTTTGTGCGAGCGCACCGCGTGGACCGAACCCGCCAGCCATCCGGCGAGGCGGCTTGCAGGGGCATGGGTCCACTCGGTCATGGCCTCGAACGCACGCGGATCGCTCGATTTGGCGGCGGCACCGCTGCGCGCCATGAACCGCTCGACATAGCCCGGCGGCGCGACCCGCTCGGCCAAGGCGCGCGGTCCGTGCGCGAACGCCTTGCGCGCGCGGGACGCGGCGAATTCGCAAATCGCCTTGGTCAGTGCCTGGTCGCGGTCGGGATGCGCGGCCTCTCCGCAGCCGGTCAGCATGATCGGTGTCGGCGGCTCGCGCCCGTCCCGCTCGCGGCCGACGCAATACAGGTTGGCGATGCCGAATTCAGCGGTGGCGAACTTGGGCATGAGCTCGATGCCGGCTTGGTCGAAGCGATCGAGCAGCGCCCGGGTCGCGGCCGGAAGCGTCGCGGGCAGGTCGAGCAGCTTGCCCTGGTCGAGCGCGCGGAACAGGAGGCCGTTGCCGTCGCGCTGGAGCAACTCGAGCAGGCCGTGACCGACCGCCCATTCGAGGTCGGGACCGGCCCCCATGCCGTTGGAGATGATGGTGGTGAACGGCCGATAGTGCGGCTCCAGTTCCTTGGAGGAATAGGCCGCCAGATCGATCGGCACGAGCACGGTCGAGCCATCGCGCCAGCGCCGTGCCTCGACCCAGTCGAGAGGGGTGTGACGGCCGACGAGGGACCCGGCCGGAAGGCAAAGGGTCAGCGGGTCGGCCACGCTGTCATCGCCAAGCACGGCCGCCAGCTCGGCATAGCAGCCGCGCGTCTTGGTGCGCGCCGACAGGCTGAGCGTCGGGAACACCATTTCGGCGATTTCGCCCAGCGCGCCGAGCACCGCCTGGCCTTCGTCCTGCCCGTAGCCGACGCCGTACGGCATGATGCCGTCGAGCGCGGGATTGTCGGGAAACAGCGCGACCACCCAGACCGGGATGCCGACCGTGTCGAGATCGGTGAGGGGAAAGGCGACCAGTTCCCCAGCAGGAAAGGCATCGCGATAGGCCGCGGCGGCGGGCGGCAGGTTGGGCGGAAGTCCGGTCATAAGGGCATTCTCCTGACACCCGGGGGGCGGCTCAGCGCGTCGTCCAGCGCGCGCAGCGCCGTGTCGCGCCCGATTTCGGGGGCATATTCGAACGGCGTCAGCACCGCGTCGAAATCGAGCGGGGCGATGACCTCGCGGTAGCGGCTGAGCTCGGCGTGGGTCAGCGGGATGTCCTTGTGAAAGGCCTTGTGGCTGCTGATCGCTTGGGAGCGGCCGGTGTCGTCCTGATCGATCTTGAACACATCGCCGCAGAACAGGCGGCGCCCCGGCGCATCGTGAAGCACCGCCTGGCCGGCATAATGGCCGCCGACGAGATGCAAGGTGTAGCCGGGCGCCAGTTCCAGCGTGTCGTCATAGGGGGCGGTGACCCGCAACGCCTTGGTCATACCAAGGTCCTCGCGCTGGATGGCGAGCAGTTCGGGTGCGAATTCACGCTGAAGCTGGAACAGGGCGCCGTAGCCATGGGCGTGGCTGGCGGCGAGAAAACGGATGCCGCCAAGCGCGCGAAGCTGCTCCAGCATCTGGAACGAATAATAAGGCGCGGCCTCGAACGCGATGTTGCCGCCGTCGCGCACGATCAGCCACCCAGTGCCGGCCAGCCCGAGGTTGGGCGTGGTGGTGAAGGCCCACAGGTCGTCGGCTATGCTGCGGAACGTGCCGCCGTGGGTGGCGGCGATCTCGGCCTCGGGCAGGAAATGCCAGCCGTCTTCGGGCAGGTCGTTGCGCACGTCGGTGCAGACGGGGCAATCGGGCGGGGTCGCGAAGTGAAGCTGCCAGAAGCCGCAATTGGCGCAGGCATAATGACTCAAAGGCATGCCAGCGCCTCCTCGTGGGCAGTGCAGAACAAGCGCATCAGGTTGAGGTCGCGCGTGCCGGAGAAATCGTGCGCTCCGCCGGCGACCGCCGCGGCAAAGGCCAGCGCCTGCGCGGTGAAGGGCGAGAGGTCGGTGTCGAAGCGAATGGCACGCGTGTCGCCGCTGCGACCGCAGGTGAGTTGCACCGAGCCCCCGGCGCTCTGCCCCATCGTATCGAGCGCGACGATCATGCCCTTGTCGCCCAGCACTTCCAGTCGGCGGCGAGGAAGCACTTCGGGGCAATTGTAGGCGACATGGCTTTGCAGCAGCGCGCCGCCGGCGAAGCGCCCGACCAGCATGCCGCCATCGTCGACGGGATAATCATGCACCCGCCGCTGCAGGGTGATCTGAAGCCGGTCGAGCGGTTCACCGACCAGCATTTCGGCGAGATCGAGGCCATGCAACCCCAGATCGATCACCGCACCGCCCCCCGCCGCCGCCGGATCGGCACGCCAGTTGGACACTTCGGTCTGGCCGGGCGGTCGCCACGCGGGGTCGATCCAGCAGGCGTAAGCGATGCGCACGGCGGTGACTTGCCCGATCGCGCCGGCGGCGATTTCCCGTTGGATCGCGCGATGGGCCGGGTGATGGCGTTGGTCGAAGGCGGTGCCGTAGGTGACCGCGCCGGTCGCGGCGACCAGCGCTTCGGCCTGGTCGAGCGTTGCGGCGATCGGCTTTTCGCACAGGATCGCCGTGCCGCTCGCTGCCGCTTCGGCCACGGGCGCGAGGTGGAGGTGATTGGGGGTCGCGACGTAGATGGCGTCGGGGCGCTTGGCGAGAAGGCCCGTCACGTCCGGCGAGGCAAAGGCGCCCAAGGCCTCGGCGCTCGCCCTCGCGGTGGACGACGGGTCGGCGATCGCGACCAACTCGTGCCCTGCGGCCGCGATGGCGGGCAGCATGTGATCGCGCGCGACCCAGCCGAAACCGGCGATCCCCCAGCGGAAGCTCATCACCAGCGCTCCGGCAGGTCGAGGAGTTCGCGGCGGCGCACGGCTTCGATCCATTCGGAGGCCATCGTCGTCCGCTCGGGGAGGTCGGTGCGGCAGGCGTAGGTGACGCGCGGCCCATATTCCTCGGCATAGCGCGCGCTCGGCCATTGCGGCGCACCGGCGACGCAGAGGGGATTGCGCTGAAGAGCGGCACCGAGCGCCGGGGTGCCGAGCGGTCCCGGTGTCTCGGCGGGCGCACCGGTGGCGATGGCGAAGGCTTCGGTCTTCGCGGTCAGCAAGGGCTCGGGTCGGCGGCCGGATGCCCCGCAGGAGGTCAGTTCCTCGTCGGCGTACAGGATCGCGTCGGGGAATAGCGCGGTGATTTCGGCAAGAGTCATGCCGCGCCCACCCGACAGATTGGGATGATCGGCGTTGTGGACGTGCGCGAGTGCGATGACCTTGCCGACTTCCCGCAATCGCTCCGCGACAAACGCCTTGTCTTCGAGGAAGTAGAAGGCGTCGTGACAGAAGGCGAGGTCGGCTCGGAGTCGGACGGGCCATGGCCGTTCGGCGTCGAAACAGACGAGCTCGGCCTCCGGCGCGACCCAATGCCGCGCGACCCACAATTTGGCGAAGACCAGGTCGGCGCCGATCGCGCGAACGCCCGCCTGCCCAAGCGCGCGAAGATAATGGCCGATTCCGCACGCCAGCTCGAACGCGGCCCTCGGCGCCGACCAATGCGCGTCGAGCAGCGCCAGCCCCGCGACATAGGTCGGGTCGCTCCAGCGGTGCGCGAAATAGTCACCCACCCGTCCCCAGCCGAGCAA
The DNA here is from genome assembly GCF_036884275.1 of Sphingomonas kaistensis. Classification (NCBI taxonomy): domain Bacteria; kingdom Pseudomonadati; phylum Pseudomonadota; class Alphaproteobacteria; order Sphingomonadales; family Sphingomonadaceae; genus Sphingomonas; species Sphingomonas kaistensis. Next base: position 543,248 of record NZ_CP145607.1, read on the forward strand.
CGCCATCGCGTCGCGCAGGGTCAGCGTGTCGCGGTTTGCGACGAGCCGACGGAGTTGTGCATTCGGCGGCGGCGGTTCGTTCCACCAGCGGTCATTTTCGGCCAGCAGCAGCACGAGCGCACCCGCCATGTCGCCGCAATCGAGAAACGCGAGCGCTTGCGCTGCGAGATCTTCGGACCCGGCGCGCAGGTAGGGAATGGAATCGATCACCGGCCAGCGCTCGCCCGCCCCGTCGGCCAGCGAATGCGGGCTGTCGGAGTGGAGCGGCTTGCCGCTGAGCGGGGAGACGAAAGCGATCAAAGCAGTCCGACGTCCGCGAGCGTCCGGTCGTGAAAATCCTTGACCGGCCCGGCGTGCACCAGATGATAGTCGTGAAGGACGTTCGCCATGCTGGCCTCGCGCGTCACCAGATGCTGTTCGATCTCCAGCACGCGATCGATCACGTCGGCGGCATTGAAGCAGCGGCCTTCCGCGCTGTCCGCGCTGCCGATCGGCACCAGCACCTCAGCAAACAGCCCGCGAAGCGGCGGCGCAAGCTCGTCCATCGCGGTCGAACGGGCCCGCTCGATCACCCCGTCCAGCAGATCGCCGAGCATGACTTCGCCCGTGAACCCGCTGTCGGGCATGGCGGCGTTGTGGAAATGGTGGCCGAGACCGGCGAGGAAAGCCTGCGTCGGGTTGGCGTCGTACAGCGGCGCGAGCAGGACGCCATAAAGCGCTACGGTGATGCTGTGCTCGGCATGGTTCTCGGCCGGTTGCAGCATCAGGCGCGGTTTGCCGGGGCAGGTCACCCCGGCGCGGGGCTGATCGGCGAGGAGCTGCACGAAACGCGGCAGGGCGCCGTCAGGCAGCCCGGCGCCGAGCGCCTCGCGCAGGTCGTCGACGAGGCGGAGGTCGACCGCGTCGGTGACGGCGTCGAACCCACGGCCGAGTACCTCCACGCTCTGCGCCTGGGTAAGCCCGAGCTCGCGCAATTTGGCGGCATCGAGATCGCCGAGCCGCGCCGCCGCCAGCGCGGCCGCAACGGTGGCGCGCATGACGTCCGATGGCTCGGCGCCCGCCACCAGCGCGCTCCACGTCTGCTTGAACAGGCGCGTCGCGAGCGATCCCGACCGTCCGGCCGAGGTAATGCGCTTGAGGTGGCCGAGCTCACGCAGCACAGGCATCAGCGCCGCCGCCTCCGCCACCTCCGCCGACGCCTCGGGCCCGCGCGCCGCTTGCAGCATCAGCTGCGGCCCAGCCACTCGTCGAGGATGAGCTGCTGCTCGAACAGGGCATGCTCGGCCTCGCCGCCGTCACGCGTCTGCGGCGCCTTGAAGAAGATGCCGAGCTGCTCCTGAACGCCGCCCTCACCGCGCCGCTGCGCGAGGCCGAGCACGCGGGCAATCTCGATCACCAGCGGCGCCGCCAGCACCGAATCCTTGCACAGGAAATTGACCTTGAGCTGCATCTTCTGACCGAGGAAGCCGGTCACATCGATATTGTCCCACGCTTCCTTGTCGTCGCCGCGCGGGCGGTAATAATGGATCATCACGATGTGATCCTCGACCGGATAGCCGAGCAGATGCTCGAGCAATTCCTTCTTGGTGTTGATCTTGCTCTGCAGGCTCTTGGGATCGTCCAGCGCCTTGCCGTCCGAATTGCCGAGGATGTTGGTGGAGAACCAGCCGTCGACATGCAGCGCCCGCGCCCGGAGCGCCGGAGCGATGACGGTCTTCATCATGGTCTGGCCGGTCTTGCCGTCCTTGCCCGCCACGGGCACGTTGAGCTTGCGCGCGAGTTCGGCCAGCGGCGCGGCGTCGGCCGCGACCGAGGGCGAGAAATTGGCGTAGGGCGTGTCGGAGCCGATCGCGGCATAGGCATAAAGCATCGCCGGGCTGATCGCCGCGTCGTTGGCATCGAGACCGCGCTCGAACGCGTCGAGATTGGCGAGGCTCGGCGCGCCCAGATCGGGCACGCGTTCGGTCGAGGCGAGGTTGACCATCACAACCTGGTCGAGCTGTTGCTCGGCGCGGAAGCGTTGCAGATCGCCGCGGATGATGTCGATCGCCTGGCGATGGCTGTCGGCGGCGATCTTGTTGCCGCCATCGATGTTGGCGCAGAAATCGGTGCTGCCGACCGCCGGCCACGGCTTCATGTCCTTGAGCGACGACGCGCCGTCGGCCAGTTCCTTATCGCCGATCACGCCATGCCGCAGCGCGCAGCGACTGAGCGTCTCGTCGGCGAGATCCCAGCCGCCGAACACCATGTCGCGATAGCCTGCCATGCCTTTGATCGTGCGATCCGCAAGCGGCAGCCCGGCGAGGCTGTTCGAACCGGCCTTGATCATTTCCACGCCCGCGATGGCCGTGGTGGCGACCGCCCCTCCGACGCCGACGATGGCGACGCCCAACCGACCACTCATGTGCTTCTCCCCGCATCCTTTGCCCGCGCAAGAGGTGCCGGGACGTGAAGGGAGAAAACGCCGCCCCTAGTCCAAGGTCCGTATTTCGAATTGCGAAATGAACATTTGTTCAGAAACGGTGATGTATGTCACTCGGCCGCGGCGGAGCGTTGATCCATGTCACTTCGGTTGGCGGTGGGAGGAAGCCAGTCGGTCGCCACATGACCGTAGCGATCCTGGAAACCGACCAGTTCGGCCAGCGCTTCGACATCGTTGATGCGGATCATCTTGCCGTCGCGTTCGAGGAGGCCGGTGCTTTCCAACGCACGGAGCGAGCGGTTCACATGCTCCTTGGTCAGCCCCACCGCATCGCCCAGATCCTGCTGGGTCAGCGGAAGCTGAAAGGCGGAACCCGACAGCTTGTCCACCACGCGCAGCCGCGAATAGATGTCGAGCAGCAAGGTGGCGACCCGGGTCTGCCCGTCGGTCCGACCGACCGAGGTCAGGCGATCGGCCAGCGCGACCTGCTCCGCCGCGCTGATCCCGAACAGCATGGCGCCGAGCCGCGGATGCTCCTGGAACAAACGACCGAACCGTTCTCGCGGGAGCTCGTAGAGCGTGCAGGCACTGACCGCGGTCAGCGTCGCGGCGCTGTAGCCCCAGGCGATGGAAAAACTCGTCGTGATGTCGCCGACAAAATAGAAGCGCAGGATCTGGCGCCCGCCGTCGGGCAGCCGGACCGAACCGTGGAGCCAGCCCGACGCGACGATGTAGAGGACGTCGGTGGTCTCGTTTTCGCGAACGATGATCTCACCCGCCGCAAAATGCCGCTCGCGCCGTTCGAGCCATTGCAGCGCATCGCGCTCGGCGAAGCTGAGAGTGAGGTGCTGGGCGAGTCGCTGTTCGAGAGCCGAGGCCATGCCACGCCTATGACGGACGATGCCCCGGCCGTTCAAGTCCCGCGCGCATCGATCGGCGCGCGGCAAACGGTTTGAGCGAGTAAGTGGTCGGGGAGAGAGGATTCGAACCTCCGGCCCCTGCCTCCCGAAGACAGTGCTCTACCAGGCTGAGCTACTCCCCGACCGGAACCCGCAGCAAAGCGGGAACCAAGGCGGGGCGGTCTTTAGGGGGCGGTTCTCACGGACGCAAGCGCCTAATGGCCGCCGGCTTTCAGGAGATCGGGAACCCGGACCAGCTTCTCGCGCGGGGCGCCGGTGCGGGCGGCGGCGACTTCGGCGGCTTCGATCCGTTGCCAGTCGGCGAACAGCACCGGATCGCAGCCACGACTGGCGAGCAAGCGATCGAGCCCGGCGGCGCCGTTGCGACCGGTTTCCGCCCCGCCCGGCGGAAAGGCCGCGTCGATCGCTTCGGCGACGGAAAATCCATCCGGGCGATTGGTGCCGATGGTCCCGGTCGGTCCGCGCCTCGCCCAGCCGACGGCGAACATCCGGTCTTCGACCAGCCCGTCGCGATTGGCATAGCGGCCGAGCGCTTCGTCATAAGGCACGCCGGGGATGGGCGGTGAGGCATAGCCGATGCAGCTGATAACGAGGCCGGCGGGAAGCGCATAGGTCTGGCCCGTGCCGCGGGCCTGGCCGTCGGGACCGAGCGCGGTGCGCTCGACGATCACTCGCTCGGCGCGGCCGTCGCCTTCGATGGCGAGCGGCTTGGCGAAGAAATCGAAGGTGATGGTGCGCGGCTTGGTGCCGTCGGGCGGCGTGGCGGCATAGCCGCGCAGCAGGTCGACGCTCTTGCGCTGGCCCGGATCGAGCGCGGCATCGGTGCCGGCGGGAGGAAAGTCGTCGTGGTCCACCATCGGCTCTGCCGCCTCGAGCTTGCCGAGTTCGCCGAGCTCTTTCGGAGTCATCGCGATCTGGTGCGGGCCGCGGCGGCCAAGAATGGTGATCGAGCGGATGCGGCTCGACCCCAAGGCTTCGAAAGCGTGGGCGACGATGTCGGAGCCGACGAACTCGGCCGGGGTCTTGGCGAGGATGCGGGCGCAGTCGAGCGCGACGTTGCCGTTGCCGATGATGACGGCATGTTCCTGATCGAGCGGCGGGGCGAGGTCGGCGAAATCGGGATGGCCGTTGTACCAGCCGACGAATGCCGCCGAGCCGACCACGCCGGGCAGGTCGTCCCCCGGGATGCCGAGCCGGCGGTCGAGCGGGGCGCCGGTCGCCAGCACCACCGCGTCGTAATAATGGAGCAATTCCTCGGTCGATACGTCGGCGCCGAGGTGGACGTTGCCGAGGAAGCGGACGCCGGGCGTCATCGCCACTTTCTCGTAGCGCTTGGCGACCGCCTTGATCGACTGGTGGTCGGGGGCGACGCCGAAGCGGATCAGGCCGTAGGGGACGGGCAGGCGGTCGAGGATATCGACCGCGACATCGCCCGACTTCAGCAGCGCTTCGGCGGTGTAGAAGCCGGCGGGACCGGATCCGACGATAGCGACATGGCGCATGAGCCTGCTCCTTCTCCGGCCCAATGTGTCATTCCGCCGGGCGGGTGGCAATTGCCTGACCGCCACGCGAAAAACACATAGGGTCCACTTCGTCCACTTCGCCTGATTCCAAGGGTTTGCGAGCGAGCAACGGGTGTCGCTCAGCAAATCCTACTAGGCAAGCGGCCTCTTATTTGCGGCGATCTTCCAGTAGCAGGTCGCTGCCCTTGGCGCGCAAAGCGGCTTCGATCGGCTTGGCCATCATTCCGAGCAGGCCGGGCAGCGCGACATGCACCCGGATCAGCGCGTCCTCGACCTCGATGCGCGCGGTGACCGACTGCCCCATCGCGCCCACGTCGAGATCGAGCCGGTCGCCCTGCCACTGATGCGTGACCGCGCCGCCGCCCGGAATGAAGCTGCCAAGCTTGTGGATATTGTCGGCGATCCGCCGCCGCGCCTCGGTCTTTCCAAGCTTGTGGGGGAGGTCGACGTGGATCGGCTGAGTGCTCATGCACGGCGAAGTGAGTGGCGTTCAGTGTCTTTTCAAGTTTTGTCGGCTTATCGTGGGGCGATGCGGCGCTTGCTGACCACCCTGTTCGCCCTCGCGCTTGCGACCCCTGCCCCGGCGCAGCCTGCCGCTGCGGTCGCCACCGGTACCCAGCCGGTGCTGCTGCCCGCGCCGTGGAACCCGATCGCCGATTATGTCGAGGCGGGTCAGGACGAGCCCGGCTATCGGCAATGGATCGCCAAGGGGCCGTGGCGCCTCGGGCAGGTTCGGCAGTTTCACGATTATCTGACGCAAAGCGGCGTGTCGTTCGTCGCGCCGACCTGGCAGCTGCTGCGCACCGCCAGCGACTGGCGCCGCTGCGGGGCCGAGCCGTTCGAAGTGCCGCCGCAGGAAGAATGGGCGAATATCGTCAACACGCTGCGCTACGTGCGCGATCACGTGGTGCCTTATGTCGGCCCGGTGGAGCCGGTCAGCGTGTTCCGTAACGCCGCGCTCAATCGCTGCGCTGGCGGAGCGCCCGAAAGCGTGCACAAGTCGATGAGCGCGATCGATTTCGTGCCGCTGACACCGATCGGGCGCGAGGACATGATGCGCCGGCTGTGCGGAGAACATCAGCGGCAGGGGCCGCGTTTCAACGCCGGGCTCGGCTTCTATTCCAAGATGCGCTTCCACGTGGACAGCTGGAAATATCGCACCTGGGGCCGCGACGATCACGGCCATCTCGCCTGCCCGAAGGTGGTGATGCCGGCCCCGGTGATCGCTTCTGCACCGGCGGGCGGGGTTGGCCCCGTGGCCGAGCAGGCCGCCGCAACCAGCATGGTCAGCACGACCCCCGTGCTGAAGCCGCGCGAAAGCGTGACGACCCTGCCGGTCAAGGATCCGCTGGCACCGCTCTGATCCCTCTTGTGTTGCCGATAAGCAACACTATCTTCGCCGCAGATGAGAGGGGACATTCCAACCCATGGATTTTGAGAAATTCACCGATCGTTCGCGCGGGTTCATCCAGGCCGCGCAGACCATTGCGGTGCGCGAGAACCACCAGCGCATCGCGCCCGCCCACGTCCTGAAGGCGCTGCTCGATGACGAGCAGGGCATGGCCGCAGGCCTGATCCAGGCCGCCGGTGGCGACCCGCGCGCGGCGCGGCGCGAAGTCGATGCCCTGGTCTCCAAGGAACCGGCCGTCACCGGCTCGGGCGCGACCTCGGCCCCGGCGCTCGATGGCAACACCATCCGCATCCTCGATCAGGCGCAGGAGATCGCGCAGAAGGCCGGCGACAGCTATGTCACGGTCGAGCGGATGCTGCTGGCCTTCGCGCTGGCCAAGGGCACCGGGGTCGGCGACGCGCTGGCCCGCGCGGGTGTGCAGCCGCAGTCGCTGAACGCCGCGATCGAGCAGCTGCGCAAAGGCCGCACCGCGGATACGCAGGGCGCCGAGGACCGCTATGACGCGCTGAAGAAATTCGCCCGCGACCTCACTGCCGCCGCGCGCGCGGGCAAGCTCGATCCCGTGATCGGCCGCGACGAGGAAATCCGCCGCACCATCCAGGTGCTGGCGCGCCGGACCAAGAACAATCCGGTGCTGATCGGCGAACCCGGCGTTGGCAAGACCGCGATCGCCGAGGGGCTCGCGATCCGCATCGCCAATGGCGACGTGCCCGACGGCCTCAAGGACCGGCAATTGCTCAGCCTCGACATGGGCTCGCTGATCGCGGGTGCCAAATATCGCGGCGAGTTCGAGGAGCGGCTGAAAGGCGTGCTCGACGAGGTGCGGCAGGCCGATGGCGACATCATCCTGTTCATCGACGAGATGCACACGCTGGTCGGCGCGGGGAAGAGCGAAGGCGCGATGGATGCGTCCAACCTGCTGAAGCCCGCTTTGGCGCGCGGCGAACTGCATTGCATCGGCGCGACCACGCTCGACGAATATCGCAAGCATGTCGAAAAGGACCCGGCGCTGCAGCGGCGGTTCCAGCCGGTGATGGTGGGTGAGCCGACGGTCGAGGACACGATCTCGATCCTGCGCGGCCTCAAGGACAAATACGCCCTTCATCACGGGATCAACATCACCGACGCGGCGCTGGTCGCGGCGGCGACGCTGTCGAACCGCTACATCTCAGACCGCTTCCTGCCCGACAAGGCGATCGACCTGATGGACGAGGCCGCCTCGCGGTTGCGGATGGAAGTCGAAAGCAAGCCCGAGGAGATCGAAAATCTCGATCGCCGCATCATCCAGCTCAAGATCGAGCGCGAGGCACTGCGCAAGGAAACCGACAAGGGGTCCAAGGACCGCCTCGTCATCCTCGAGCGCGAGCTTGCGAACCTCGAGCAGCAGTCAGCCGAGCTGACGACGCGCTGGCAGGGCGACAAGGACAAGATCGCCGCGGAGAGCAAATTGAAGGAAGAGCTGGACGGGCTGCGCGTCGAGCTGGAGCAGGCGCAGCGGGGCGGCGACCTCGCCCGCGCCGGCGAGCTGCAATATGGCCGCATTCCCGAGCTGGAGCGCAAGCTCGCCGAAGCGAACGACAGCCAGGCCAATGCCATGCTGCGCGAGGAAGTTACCGCCGAGGATATCGCCTCGGTCGTGTCGCGCTGGACCGGCATCCCGGTCGAGCGGATGATGGAAGGCGAGCGCGAGAAGCTGCTCGCCATGGAAAGCATCATCGGCAAACGCGTGATCGGGCAGGCCGAGGCGGTGAAGGCCGTCTCGACCGCGGTGCGCCGCGCGCGGGCGGGCTTGCAGGATCCGAACCGGCCGCTTGGGTCCTTCCTGTTCCTCGGGCCGACCGGCGTCGGCAAGACCGAGCTGACCAAGGCGCTGGCCGAATTCCTGTTCGACGATCCGAATGCGATGGTCCGCATCGACATGAGCGAGTTCATGGAGAAGCACAGCGTCGCGCGGCTGGTCGGCGCGCCTCCTGGCTATGTCGGTTATGAAGAAGGCGGCACGCTGACCGAGGCGGTGCGGCGGCGGCCCTATCAGGTCGTGCTGTTCGACGAGGTCGAAAAAGCGCATTCCGACGTCTTCAACATCCTGCTTCAGGTGCTCGACGACGGGCGGCTTACCGATGGGCAGGGGCGGACGGTGGACTTCACCAACACGCTGATCATCCTGACCTCGAACCTCGGGTCGCAATATCTGGCGAATCTCGGCGAGGACGAACCCGCGGACAAGGTCGAGGCACAAGTGATGGACGTGGTGCGCGGGCATTTCCGGCCCGAGTTCCTTAACCGGCTGGACGATATCATTCTGTTCCACCGCCTGAGCGCCAGCCACATGGCGCCGATCGTCGACATCCAGGTGCGGCGCCTCGGCAAGTTGCTGGAGGAGCGGGGGATCGTGCTCGACCTCACCGATGCGGCGAAGGCGTGGCTGGGGCGGGTCGGTTATGACCCGGTCTACGGCGCGCGGCCGCTGAAGCGGGCGGTGCAGCGCTATCTGCAGGACCCGCTGGCCGATGCGATCCTGGCGGGCCGGGTGCGCGACGGGCAGCAGGTGCGGGTGGACGAAGGCGATGGCGGCCTGGTCCTCACGCCTGCCGAGGAGATTGCGGCGGTCTAGACCGCCGCGTCGCGCGCCTCGTCGGCCATCGCGAACATCGCCGTGATGGCGTCGGTTTCAAGGTCGCTGAGGTACGGGTTCCAGACGTCGAAGATGAGCACCGCACGGTCGCGGTCGCTGCGGTTCCAGGCCTCGTGATCGATGGTGTCGTCGAACGCGAAGGCCTGGCCTTCGACCCACGGCCGGGTTTCGCCGCCAACGCGAAATTCGCAGGCCGGCGGCACGATCAGCGGCAGGTGCACGATCGCGCGGGTGTTGGTGACCCCCGTGTGGGCCGGGATGTGGGCACCCGCCTTTAACAACGAAAAGAAGATAGTCGGGGCGCGCCCGGGGATCCGGCACAAGGGAAGTGCATTGATGATGCGATCGGTCTCGGGCACGTGCGCGCATACGGCGTCGTCGCGGACGCCCTCGCGCCACAGGTGAATGGCGCTCCAGTCGTTCTTGCGGTCGAGCACCGACCATTTGTTGTCGGGCGTGCCGGGTGCCTGCTCGACATAGGGGCGCGCATGATCGCTGCCCGATTGCAGCAGCGCGATCAGTTCATCGCGGATCGTGGCGGTCTGCGCCTCCAGGTCTTCCATCCATTCGAAATGCTCGCGGTCGAACCACTCGTCGGCGGGAAGAAAGGGATAATGCATCCCTTCGCAATGATTGACGTAGATCGGCCGCCGACCCAGCATCGCTTCCGCGGCGGCGCGCACACGCCGACGCTCCCGCGCATCGCCGCGCTCAAGCGTCGCGTCCAGCGTTCGGTCGATCGCCGCGGCGAGCCTGTCTGTTTGCGCCGACACGACCTCGCGGGCGTGGGCGAAGCGTTCGGCAAGCGCGGGCGAGGGATCGGTGACAGACGTGCTGAGCGCGACAACGCCGGCCCATCGCTGCGCGGCGTCATGCGCTTCCCCCTTCCGCTCGTGCCATTCCGCAAGCCGGATCAGGGTCGCGAGATGCCGCTGGTCGAGCGCCAGGGCTGCCTCCAGCGCGTCCCGCTCGTCGCTGTCGCGCGCCAACGCGCGATAGGCGCCGGCAAGATTGCCGAGCACGGGCAGGCTGTCGGGCGCGGCCGCGCGGGCTCGTTCGAAATGATCGGCGGCGGACCGGTGATCGCCGCGGGCCATGGCTGCCAGTCCGATCATGTTATGAGCGACGGGGTTTGCGGGATCGTCGGCGAGAACGGCGGCAAGCAGTCGGCTCGCGAGAGCGGTCTCCCCACGGCTTTGCGCCTGCATGGCCTGGGCAAGTCGAACATCGGTTGCGGACATGAACGGCATCGTGCGGCGCGGGCGGTTGACGGTCAAGAAGCTTGCCGGGCGCGCCGAGCGGCGGCAGACCAGAAGCGATGGCTTCCCCTTGCCCACCCTTTGATCCGAGCGACGGTCGCTGGCTGGCGCATCGTTATGTCGAGGACCGGGACCACGTGCGCTTTCGCTGGTTCCCGCGGGACAGGCATCGCGCGATCACCTTTCTATCGGACGAGGAAGTCGGACCGGGCGATGCGCATGACCTGCCGCGAGCCGCGTTCCTGGCGACGGCGCAAGCCCACCCGCTGCCGCCGCCGTCGATGATCCTCCATTCGGCCTTTTGCTGCTCGACCCTGCTGCTTCGGAGCCTCGACCTGCCGGGGATTGCCTCGGGCTACAGCGAGCCCGTCGTGCTCAATGACATCGCGGGATTGGCGCTTCGCCGCGGCGATCCACGGCAGGTCGCAGCGGCGATGGACGCCGCCCTCCACGCGCTGGCGCGGCCGCTGCAGCCGGGGGAGCGCAGCGTGGTCAAGCCCAGCAATGTCGTGAACGCGCTTGCCCCGCTGATGCTGGCGCTGCGTCCCGACATGCGCTTGCTTCTGCTCTACGCCCCGCTGCCGACCTTTGTCGCGTCGATCGCGCGCAAGGAGATCGAAGGCCGTTTGTGGGTGCGCGAGCTGTTCTGGAAGCTGATGCGCCTTGGTCTGGTAAGCCGGTTCGAGCTTGGCGAGGAAGAGTTGTTCCGGCTGACCGATCTGCAGGTCGCCGCGCTAAGCTGGCTTGCCCAGCACGCGCTGTTCGCCGATCTTGCGGCCCGCCATCCGGCCAACGTTCGTTCGCTGGGCAGCGATCGGTTGATGGCCAGCCCTGCCGATGCGCTCGCCGCGCTGGGCACGCACTTCGGACTGGCGTTCGATGCCGACGCGGTCGCGGCCAGCCCCGCCTTTTCCTCGCACAGCAAGGACGGTCGTCCTTTCGATTCGGCCGCGCGTGCGGAAGAGGAAGCGAAGGGCGCGGCCTTGCACGCCCGCGAGATCGAGATCGTGCTGCGGTGGACCGAGCGGACCGCCCAGCATGCCGGCATCGACCTGAGGTTGCCGCAGCCGCTCTTGCCCTGAACGTCCGGGCGATCGGCGGGACGCGCCGACGACTTACTTCGCAGTTCAAAAGAAAACGGGCCCCGGTTTCCCGGAGCCCGCTTCCTTACCGGCCGCCCGAGAGCGGCCAGAGATTGGCTTAGAACTTGACGCGAGCGCCAACCGCGAAGCGGCGGCCCAGAGCGTCATAGCTCGACGGATAGGTGTTACCACCGTTGTAGGTCGTCGAGCCGACAGTGCCACCGACGACCGGGGGCTTCTTGTCGAAGATGTTCAGCGCAGTGACCGTGAACTGGAAGTTGTCGGTCACGTTGAAGCGCGTCGTCAGGTCGAAGTAGTTGTACGCCTTGATCGTGCGGAAACGCGTATCGATCAAGCAGGCACCGCCACCGTTGACGATCGCGTCACCCGCGTCGGTCTGGTAGTTCGGGCAACCCTGCTGCGCGGGCGGCAGGAGCACACCGGCGTCGTTGCGGTTGGCCGCTTCGGCCGCAGCGATGTCGGCAGCCAGCTGTGCCGGCTCGAGCTTCGCCTTGCTCTGGTAGCGCCACAGCAGCGAGACATCGACGGCGCCAAGGCCGAGGGTGGTGCGCTGCGTGAAGCTGTACTTCGGCTGGATCGAGCCGCAGTTCACCGAGTAGTAGCCGACGCACTCACGGTTGTCCGAAGTCGGGGTGGCCTGGAACTTGGAGCTCCGGGTCCAGTTGCCCCCGAACGACAGGTTCAGGCGAGCGGGCTGACCAAGGATCTGACCCAGAGTCATGCGGTAGTTCGCCGTGACGTCGACACCGTCCGTGCTGATGCGGCCGAGGTTCGACAGCGGCGAGAACAGACCGAAGGTCGTGTCCGGCGGACCGTCGAGGGCACCCGAAACCGGGTTACGGCGGATCACGGTGCAGGCATCCGTGGTCGCAGCGCCGGCCGGCGGGTTGGTCGGCGACGAGCCGAAGCAGGCCGCGATGAGATCGGCCGGGGTCGGCGAGCTGATCGCGTCGGTGATCTTGACGTTGTAATAGTCAATGGTCGCCGAGAAGTTGCGGAAGAAGCTCGGACGAACAACCGCACCGACCGTCCAGGTCTTGGCCTTTTCAGGCTGAACGAACGGGTTACCGCCGCCCGTCACGTTGGCCTGGCCAGCGGTCGGGTTGGTGATGGTGCCGATCGTCGCAGCCGGAGCGCCCTGAGCGATACAGATTGCGCGCAGGTTGGCGTTGGTCAGCGGAGCGGCGCCGGCGCACGGATCGGTGCCGAGGTTGGTCAGGCCGGTCGAGACCGGGCTGAACAGTTCGCCGATGTTCGGCGCGCGGACCGAACGCTGGTAGTTGCCGCGGAACTTGAGATCGTTGATCGGCTCCCAGCTGCCCGCGACCTTCCAGGTCGTGGTCTTGAACTTCGGATTGCCCGGCGCATCGACCGAGTAGGACGAACGACGGATACCGGCTTCAAGGGTCAGTTCGTTGAAGAACGGTCGGTCCGAAATGAGCGGCGCGATGACTTCGGCGAAGCCTTCGTAGACGTTGTAGCCACCCGTGATGTCGGGAGCCGCGCCGCCGGCGCCGCCGAGTTCGCCGGCCGTCTTGGCCAGCGCATCCGAACGCTGTTCAGCGCTGTAGTCGCGATATTCCGCACCGACGGCGAAGCCGATCGGCTCACTCGCGAACGGCGAGGTGAAGCCGACGTCGCCGTTGAGGGTGGCGCGAGCCTGCGACAGGGCGGTCGACACGACGGTGGTCGCATCGTCGCTGAGGAAGTCGAGCGCCTCAGCGGTGCCGAGGGTGCCCGGAGCGCCGAAGATGTTGATCGGAACGCAACCGTTGCTCGAGTCGAGGCACTGCGTGGTGCTGGTGGCGCGGATCGCCTGGCGAGCGCGGCTCAGCAGAACGTAGTTCTGGATCGAGCTGTTGTTGTCCGACTGACCGCGCGAACCGAAGATGTCGAAGCCGATGCGATCGGTGATGTCACCGCGCACACCGACCCGGAAGTCCCAGAGCTGCGTGTTATATTCCGAGACGCGCGGACCGACTTCCGGCGTACGACGACGCAGGCCGACGGTGAACTGACGGAAGTTGGGGTCCGTCGGCGACAGCGCGGTGGCCGCGGCCGAGCATTCGGCGGCAGTGATGGTCTGGTTGCCCGCGACGCCGGTGTTGAAGTCGGCGTTGGCGCAGAAGTAGCTGCGCTGGGCGGCCGACAGGAACGGGTTGCTGACCGGAACAGTGACGGTCGACGCGAACACGCCCGACGGTGCAATGATCGTCGAGACGGTGTTGTTGCTGTACAGACCGCGGCTGTAGACCGTCAGGTTGTCGGTGATGTCGAAGTGACCCGCAGCGTACATGTTGTAGCGCTTGAACGGCGTCTGGAAGACGTTGAACGGGTTGAAGTTGTAGGCCGAATAGAAGCTGCGGACGCCGAGACCGTCGGCAGTGACCTGCTGACGCGAACGGCCGCCACCGATGTCGAAGGCCGACGGGGTGGTGGTGGTCGAACCCTGGCCGGCGACGAACAGTTCGTCGTACGATTCGAGGGTCACCTGCGAGAAGGGACGATCGCCGCCGAAGTAGACCGGATCGCTTTCGATGTAGCCGAGGCTGAGGACCGCATTGCCGCGGCCGCCATCGAAGTTGGCGCCGATGGTGAGATCGGTGCGGATGACGTTGCCGTCGCCACGCTCGGTGATCTGGTTCGAACCCGACAGCTCCATGCCCGCGAAGTCGCTGCGGGTGATGAAGTTGACGACGCCCGACACGGCGTCGGCGCCGTAGGTCGACGATGCGCCGCCGGTCAGGACGTCAACGCGATCGACCAGCGACAGCGGGATGTTGTTGAGGTCGACCTGTCCGCCGAGGCCCGCCGGAACGATCCGGACGCCGTCGAGAAGGACGAGGTTGCGGTTGGAGCCGAGGCCGCGAAGGTTGACGAACGCCGCGCCGCCGCTGCCGTTGTTGACGTTGCTGCCGATCGACGGAACCGCGCCCGGAATGGTGCGGAGCACTTCTTCGGCGACGTTGGTCTGGCGGAGCTGGATTTCTTCCTGGCCGACCACGGTCACCGGCGCCGAAGCCACCAGGTTCGGGTTGCGGATCAGGGTGCCGGTGATGACGATGTCGTTCGACGACGTCGGCTCGGCAGCGCCGGCGGATTCGTTCGACTGAACGCCACCGGGCGTATTGGCGTCGTCGGCGGGCGCCGGCGGAAGGTTACCCTGCGTGTTGGTCGGCGTGGTCGACTGCGCAAAGGCCGGGTTCGCAAATGACAGGCCGGCGAGCACCGTCCCGGTCAGCAGCGCACCCTTTAAAATCGTCTTGGACATTCTGTTCCCCTTCACCGCACGCGCCGAATGCGCACGCACTGCTAAGCTTTAGGCGGGTCTTCCTATGAGACAGTGGAGTGACAAGGCAACGGAGTCGAAGGGCGACAGTCCCCTTTGGGCCAGAGTTGTGGCAGCAACGCCACAGCTTGGCAGGGGCCAACCACAGCCTATCCTGTGGCAGGAAATGCTTGGAGACGGGTTTATGCATTTGTTGGGCAAGGCGTTTATCGCACTGGCGCTGGTCGGGTCGGGCGCATCGGCACAGCCGGCGAGCCAGAACGGCGATGCACTGGCATCGCTCGCCGCGTGCCGCGCGATCAGCGATCCGGCGAGCAAACTGAGCTGTTACGATTCGACCGTCGGCGCGCTTCTGAAGGCGCGTGAAACGGGCGACGTGCAGGTCGTCAATCGCGGCGAGCTGCGCGAAGTTCGCCGCAATCTGTTCGGTTTCGGCCTCCCCAAGCTGCCGTTCTTCAAGGGCGATCAAAGCCAGAGCGAGGATGCCGATCGGCTGGAAACCAAGATCACCAGCTGGCGCTCGCTCGGTTATGGCAAATATCGGATCGTCGTCGAGGGCGGCGCGATTTGGGAAACCACCGAAGCGTCCGAAGCGATCGATCCGCCGGGCGCCGGTCAGCCGCTCAGCATCCGCAAGGGCTCGCTCGGCAGCTATGTGCTGCGGATCAACAATCAGCGCGGGGTGCGTGGGCGGCGGATAGGCTAGCCCCGGGCGCGCTCCTCGGCGGCGAGGCTGGCGGCGGCGTCGATGTAAGGCTCCTGCCGGGCGACGCTCCAGTAGCGCAGCGTGTCGAGCGGGATGCGCGCGCCGGTCACCGCGCAGCGCACATGATCGCCGTCCGAGAGCAGGCGAAAGGTGCCTGCCATGTAATGGATCCGGGCCTCCCGGCCGCTTCCCGCCATCAGCATCGGCGTCTTGGTCCTCTTTAATCGAACAAATTGGGTTGAGGCGGGGCATAGGGGCGCTTGGGGCTGCGCTCAACCTTGGGGGGTGGCGGCGGAGGGCCTTCGCCGGTGGTGGCCGCGACCTCCCCGTCCCCGAAACGGAGCAGCAGGCGTCCGGCCGCACGGGCATCGGCGGCATGGGTCAGGGTTCGGCCATCCGCTGCGGCCGTGACCCGGACGAAGCCGCGGCCGAGCGGGCGGTCGGGATGGACCAGCGGCAGCATCTTTGCCGACGCCTGAAGACGATCGCTCGCCCGCGCGAGCTTTTGCGCGAGGAGGTCGGGGCGCAGCCGCGAGGCGGTGAGGTTCATCAGCGCCTCGGCCTTGTGGGCGCGGGCGGCGAGACCGCGGGGAAGGCGCTCGGCGGTGTCGTCGAGCCGCTGCCGCTTGGGACCGAGCAGGGTGTCGGCGGCGGGCCAGCGCCCGGTGGTGAGTGCCAGCCGCTCGCGCGCGTCGCTGGCGCGCTTGCCGAGACAGCGGCGCTTGCGGGCGGAGAGTTCGTCGAGCAGCGCGAGCAGCTCGGCACGGACCGGCACCGCGATCTCGGCCGCGGCGGTGGGGGTCGGCGCGCGGAGGTCCGACGCGTGATCGATCAGGGTGGTGTCGGTTTCGTGCCCGACCGCGCTGATCAGGGGAATCGGCGATTCGGCGGCGGCCCGGACCACCTCTTCCTCGTTGAAGGCCCACAGATCCTCGATCGACCCGCCGCCGCGGGCGACGATGAGGAGGTCGGGGCGGGTTTCGTAAGAAGCAAAGCCGCGAATGGCGGCGGCGATCTTGGCGGCTGCACCGTCGCCCTGCACCGGCACCGGCCAGACGATAACCCGGGTCGGGCAGCGGTCGGCGAGGCGGTGGAGGATGTCGCGGATGACCGCGCCGGTCGGGCTGGTGATCACGCCGATGACCCGCGGCATGAACGGCAGCGACCGCTTGCGCGCGGCATCGAATAGCCCTTCGGCGGCGAGCGCTTTGCGGCGGCGTTCGAGCAACGCCATCAGCGCGCCCTCGCCCGCCAGCTCCATCCGCTCGACCACCAGCTGGTATTTGGAGCGCGCGGGATAGGTGGTCATCTTGGCGGTGGCGATGACCTCGGCGCCGTCCTCGGGCCGGAATGCGAGGCTGCCCGCTTGGCCGCGCCAGATCACCGCATCGATGCAGGCGGCATCGTCCTTCAGCGTGAAATAGCAATGGCCCGAGCTGTGCCGCTTCCAGCCGCTAATCTCGCCGCGCACGCGGATCCGGCCGAAGCGGTCTTCCACCGTGCGCTTAACCGCAGACGCCAAGTCGCCCACGCTCATCGCGGGTGAATTGTCGCCTTGGCTTCGCTCGGCTAGGAGCCCGGAGGGCATGTCGAACTCGGTCATCACTATCCTGCTATTGGGCTCCGGTGGGCGCGAGGATGCGCTGGCCTGGGGTCTACGGCAATCGCCGAGCTGCGGCGAGCTTCTTGCCGCGCCGGGCAATCCGGGGATTGCCCGCTGGGCGGAGTGCCTGGCGATCGATCCCACCGATCCGGAGAAGGTGGTGGCGCTGGCGCGGCAACGCAACGTCGGGCTGCTGGTCGTCGGTCCCGAAGCCCCGCTGGTCGCGGGCGTGGCCGACGCGTGCCGCGAGGCCGGCATTCCGGTGTTCGGGCCGTCGGCGGCGGCAGCGATGCTGGAGGGAAGCAAGGGCTTCACCAAGGATCTGTGCGCGGCCAACGGCATCCCGACCGCGCGCTTCGTGCGGCTGGAAGATACGGACGCGGCGCTGGAGGCGCTTGGCGAGTTCGGGCTGCCGGTGGTGATCAAGGCCGACGGCCTCGCCGCGGGCAAGGGCGTCACGGTCGCCGCGACCCGCGAGGAAGCCGAGCAGGCGGTCCGCGATCTCGGCGGCGCGCCGCTGGTAATCGAGGAATTTCTCGAAGGCGAGGAAGCCAGCCTGTTCGCGCTGGTCGATGGCGAGGAGGCCCTGTTTCTGGCCTCTGCGCAGGACCACAAGCGCGTCGGCGAGGGTAATGTCGGGCCTAACACCGGCGGCATGGGCGCCTATTCCCCGGCGCCCGTGCTGAGCGACGCGTTGCGTGATCGCGCGATGGCAGAGATCGTGGTTCCCACCGCAGCGGCGATGGTCCGCGCGGGAACGCCTTTCTCCGGGCTGCTTTATGCTGGCTTGATGCTGACCGACGAGGGCCCCAAGCTGATCGAATACAACGTCCGCTTCGGCGATCCCGAATGCGAAGCGATTGTGCCCCGATTGAAGGGCGACCTTGCCACGCTGCTGCTTAGCGTCGCCGAAGGACGGCTGGGCGAGGTTCAGCCCGAGCTGTCGGATGCGGTCAGCATGACGGTGATCGTCGCCGCCGCCGGCTATCCCGGCACGCCCAAGAAAGGCGGGCTGATCGACGGGATCGAGGCGGCCGAGCGGGTGCCGGGCGTCACCGTATTCCACGCGGGCACCGCGCGGCATGGGTCGGGCGCATTGCTGTCCGCCGGCGGCCGGGTGCTGGCGGTCACAGCACTGGGCGACACGCTCGCCGAAGCGCGGGCGCGGGCCTATCAGGGGGTGGACGCGATCGAATTCGCCGACGGCTTCCACCGCCGCGACATCGGCTGGCGCGAGCTGGAGCGGCAGGCATGAACCGCAAGGCGAAGCTCTGGCTCGGCGCGCTGGCCGCGATCGGAGTGGCCGAGCTGTGGCACGGCCCGGTCGGCGCCGCCAACGACGTGCGCACCGAGATGGAGCGCGAAGCGCGCAGCCTGCTCGATTATTACGAGCTGCCGCAGATCACCGCCAAGATGGACGATGCGCCGCTGACCCGGCGGATCATCCTCAACGGGCCTGCCGACGACTTCCAGCGCCGCGCGTTGGTCGAGCGGGTGGGTGAGATACCCGGCGTCGCCGAGGTCAGGTGGGATCCGGCGAGCCCGGTCATCAACAATTTCCCGCGGGCCAATGCCCCGGCAGCGGGAGGACCGCGCTGATGCTGGGCCTGCCCTTGTTCGTTGAAGCGGCGGTGCTGGGCCTGCTTGGCTACGGCCTCGGTCTCGTCATCGCCTATCTCGCCGAGCTTCACCGCCGGCGTCAGTCCAGAGGATGGAATGAGTGGAATGAGTGAACTGCTGAACGCTTATTGGCCGATGATCCTGGTCGCGGTAGCCCTTGGCCTGATCGTCGGCCTGGTCGTCTTCCGCCGTCCCAAGCAGCGCGTGACGCTGAGCAAGACCGATGCCCCGGTGCGCCCGCACATGGCGGCGACGCCGGCGGTCGAGCAGGAGCGTGCGGTACCCTCCCCCGCGGTGACCCCGCGCGCCGATCCCGTGCCCACCGCGGCGAAGGACGACAGCGATGGCGGCGGCGAAGGCGAGGATCTCGGCGACGAAATGGCGGCCGCGGCCAGCGACGTCATCGGCCAGGTGATCGGCGCGCCAGTGCATTCCAACCTGCCCGGCAGCCGCGGCGTTCCCGACGACCTCCAGCGGATGAAGGGCGTCGGCCCCAAGCTCGCCTCCATCCTCAACGACCGCGGCCTCGCCCGCTTCGACCAGATCGCCGCCCTGACGCCGGAAGAAGTGACCATGATCGACGCCGAGCTCGGCGCGTTCAAGGGCCGGCTGTCGCGCGACCGGGTGGTCGAGCAGGCGGCCTATCTCGCCCGCGGCGATCAGGCCGGATACGAGGCGGCATTCGGCAAGCTCTGAGCTTCCGGACAGTCTTTGAATTCGAAGAGGGCGGCCCGTTTGAGTCGCCCTTTTTTGTCACTCGGGTTATCGAAGCCGCTTGCATCGGTGCTGACGATCAGGCAGCTTTCGCCAATCGCGGCGAGGATCAGCTTCGTCGCGGACAAGGCCGTTCAGACTGCGATGCTTCGATTTCGGGTCTTTGTGAACTTTACCGGCCGGCATTCCTGCGGGGTGCCGGACTGTAAACTCATCAACCCGAGATAAATGCGCTTGAGCCCCGAACCGCGGGTGAAGCGCGGCGAGGCCAAGACCCATGAACAGCAATAGCCAACCCAACGTCAGTCCCCTTGCGTCCGCGATCAATGTGCTGCGCGGCGAGATTGACCGGATCGACGACCAGATCCTCCATCTTCTCGAGCAGCGGTACCGCCAAGTGAGCCGGATCGCCCGGGCCAAGGATGTCGGCACGAGCCGCACGCTGGCGCTGCGTCCGGCGCGCGAGCATCGCATCATCGAGCGGCTGAGCGCCAAGGCGCGGCACGTGCCGGCGGGCGATATCGGCCAGATCTGGCGCTCGGTGATGGCACTGAGCGCCCGGCACCAGCGCCCCTATCGCGTGCTGCTGTGCGGCCCCGAAAGTGCGCGCACGGCGCTCTCCACCCTGGCGGCGGCGCGGCATGGCGCGGCGATCCCCGCAACCTGGGCCCCGAGCGTCGAAGCGGCGCGGGCCGAAGCGCTGCGCGGCGAGGCGATCCTGATCGTCAGCGCCGAGGAAGAAGGCTGGCAGGAGTGCGCGGGGCTCGACCTGATCGGTCGCTATCCGACGGGTTGCGACGCGCATCCGTGGGCGCTCGAACTGGGTCGGGTCGAACGCTCGGCCGGTGACGCGGTCCCGCCGACGCCCGCGCCCGAATGGTCGGGCCGGGCGCTGGGCAAGGGCGTGGTGGCGTGCCTCGGCGGGCGGGGCAGCTTCTCGGAAGCGGCGTGTTTGAAGCTGCTGCCGGGGCATGAGCTGCTGCCGCTTGAGGATATGGACGCGGTACTGCGCGCGGTGCGCGAGGGAACGGCGGACCTGGCGGTGGTGCCGGTCGCCAACAGTCATGCGGGCTCGCTCGAGGAACATCGGCGGCTGCTTCACCATCCCGAACTGCGGATCATCGGCGAGCAGTTAATGGAGGTGCGCCAGCATCTGCTCGGCCAGCCGGGTGCAAACCTTGGCGACATCAGGCGGGTGTCGAGCCATCCGGCGGCGCTGGCGCAATGCGAAGCCTATCTGGCGAGGCAGCCGTGGGCGCGGATGGAAGCGGCGAGCACGGCGCTGGCGGCGGCGCAGGTGGCGGGCACGGGCGATCCCGCCTGGGCGGCGATCGGGAGCGAGGTGGCGGCGGAACTCCACGGCCTCGTCATTCTCGAACGCGACTTGCAGGGCGAGGCTGTCAACGAGACGCGCTTCGTGATCGTCGAACGGCGCGACAGCTACGCCTGAGGAGGGCCCACGAAAAAGCCCCGCCGGAGATGATCCGGCGGGGCCAATTCCCACGTCAGAAGGCGGTGATCAGCCGCCGTGCCCGGCCAGCGCCGCGAGGAGCAGCAGAGCGACGATGTTGGTGATCTTGATCATCGGATTGACCGCCGGGCCGGCGGTGTCCTTGTAGGGATCGCCGACCGTGTCACCGGTGACCGCGGCCTTGTGGGCTTCCGAGCCCTTGCCGCCGTAATTGCCGTCTTCGATATACTTCTTGGCATTGTCCCACGCGCCGCCGCCACTCGTCATCGAGATGGCGACGAACAGGCCCGAGACGATCACGCCGAGCAGCAGGGCGCCCAGCGCCGCGAAGCCCTGTTCCTTGCCGGCGACCCAGGCGATCAGGAAGTAGACCGCGATCGGCGTCAGCACCGGGAGCAGCGAGGGGATGATCATTTCCCGGATCGCGGCCTTGGTGACGAGGTCGACGGTGCGGGCGTAATTGGGGCGGCTGGTGCCGTCCATGATGCCCGGATTGTTGCGGAACTGGTCGCGGACGTCGAGCACGACGTTACCGGCGGCGCGGCCGACGGCGGTCATGCCCATCGCCCCGAACAGATAGGGCAACAGCGCGCCGAGCAACAGCCCGACCACGACATAGGGGTTGGACAGGCTGAAATCGACCGCATTGGCGCCGATGCCGAGGTCGGCCGAGAACTCCTTCAGGTCGGTGGTGTAGGCGCCGAACAGCACCAGCGCGGCGAGCGCGGCGGAGCCGATGGCATAGCCCTTGGTGACCGCCTTGGTCGTATTGCCCACCGCGTCGAGGGCGTCGGTGCGGGTACGGACCTCGTCCTCCATGTGCGCCATTTCGGCGATGCCGCCGGCGTTGTCGGTGACCGGGCCGTAGGCGTCCAAGGCGACGACCATGCCGGCCAGCGCCAGCATCGCGGTCGCCGCGAAAGCGATGCCGATCAGGCCGGCGAGAAGGTAGGAGGAGATAATCGCGACGCAGATCACGATCGTCGGCATGGCGGTCGATTCAAGGCTGATCGCGAGGCCCTGGATGACGTTGGTGCCGTGGCCGGTTTCCGACGCCTTGGCGATCGACTTGACCGGGCGATAGTTGGTGCCGGTGTAATATTCGGTGATCCAGACCAGGAGGCCGGTGACGGCCAGGCCGATCATCATGCACCAGAACAGGTCCATGCCGGTGAAGCCCGCGGTCTGCTCGGCGGTGGCGCCGGCGATGTCGGTGCCGGCCGCTTCCGGCCCGCCGATCACGGCGTTCAAGTCACCAAGCGCATAAGCGGTGGCGAAATAGATCAACGGGATCGACAGGATCGCCGTGGTCCAGAAGCCCTTGTAGAGCGCGCCCATGATCGACTGGCCCTTGCCCAGCCGAACCATGTAGGTGCCGATGATCGAGGTGATGATGCACACCCCGCCGACCAGCAGCGGGAGCGCCATCAGCGCGGTCAGCGCGGCGCCGGTGGTGTTCACCAGCAAAGCGGTCAGCACCATGGTGGCGCCGACGGTCACGACATAGGTTTCGAACAGATCGGCGGCCATGCCGGCACAGTCGCCGACGTTGTCGCCCACGTTGTCGGCGATCACGGCCGGGTTGCGGGGGTCGTCTTCGGGAATTCCGGCCTCGACCTTGCCGACCAGATCGGCGCCGACGTCGGCGGCCTTGGTGAAGATGCCGCCGCCCAGACGCGCGAAGATGGAGATGAGGCTGGCACCGAAGGCGAGCGCGACCAGCGCGTCGATCACGGTGCGGTCATCCGGCGCGCGGCCCTGGATGCCGACCAGCACGTAGAAGAAGGAGGCGATGGCCAGCAGCGCGAGGCCGGCGACCAGCATGCCGGTGATCGCGCCCGAGCGGAACGCGGTGGTGAGGCCCCCCTGGAGCGAGACCCGCGCGGCCTCGGCGGTACGGACATTGGCGCGGACCGAGATGTTCATCCCGATATAGCCCGCAACGCCCGACAGCAGCGCGCCGACCACGAAGCCGACTGCGGCGATCGTACCGAGGAACAGGAAGACGAGCACCGCGACGACCACGCCGACGATCCCGATGGTGGTGTACTGACGACCGAGATAGGCCTGCGCGCCTTCCTGGATGGCCGCGGCGATGTCCTGCATTTTCTGGTTGCCGGCCGGTTGCCGAAGCACCTGGCCAGAGGTGACGATGCCGTAAACTACTGCGAGCAGGCCGCAGCCTATCGCGATCAACACGAGTTCCATCGGTTCACAGTTCCCCATCCTGTTGTGGAGGGGAGTTTAGGGGGCGATTCGGGCCTGTCTAGCCGGGTCGGTCAGGTGAGCAAAAAGGCCGAAAGTCCGCCGGTCACGAGCCCGCACAGGGCAATGGCGAGGCGCCGGACGTCAGGATGGGTGATGCTCATAACCAAGGCGCTCCGGTAACGGGACTGGCCCGAAGTCGTCGGCGAGCGCGAAGGCCCCGTCCCCCGTCAACTCGCCGACACAGGCGATATTGACCGAGGTTCCTTTCAGGATCGTTAAAGGATCGAACGAGGGGGGAAGCGCGGCAAGCAGGGCATAATCGTCACCGCCCGTCGCCGCGAACAGCCGCGCGGCGCGGTGCTGCCCGCGCTCGGCGATGAAGGCCGGCGACAGCCGCAGCGCCGACAGATCGACGCGCAGTCCGCAGCCGCTGGCGGTGGCAAGCCGGCGGGCATCGAGCAGCAGACCGTCCGACACGTCCATCATCGCGGAGGCATGCGGAGCCAGCAAAGCGCCAACCGCGAGCAGGGGAATGGGGCGGCGATACGTGTCGACCAGAAGCCCGGTCGCGCCCGGATCGTCGGTCAGCAGCGCCAGCCCCGCCGCGCTGTCGCCGATCGGTCCGACCAGCCACAGCCGGTCCCCCACCTGTCCGCCGGTCCTGCTCGGCACGCTAGGCCCGGCCTTGCCGATCGCGGTGAGGCCGAGCACGCGCGGCGCCCCCTCCGGCAGCGCAACCGTGTCGCCGCCGAGCAAGGGCAGCTCGAAATGCTCGAAGATCTGGGCGAGGCCGGAAAGGAAGCGCTCTTCCCATTGATCGTCACCGCGCAACGTGAGCGACAACAGCGCGCCGGAGGGCACCGCGCCCTTGGCGGCAAGGTCGGACAGGTTCACTGCGCCCAGCTTCCACCCGACGCTTTCGGGCGGATCGGTGGGGAGATAATGGACGCCCTCGACGATGGTGTCGTGGGTCAGCACGAGATCGCCCAGCACCGCCACATCGTCCGCAAGACCGCGCGCGGCGGGATGCGTCGCGAGGTGCCGCAGGCGGGCGAGCAGGGTGGATTCGGACGACACGATGGCCTCGCATCGCAGAAATGCGGCTGCGATGCCAAATGAAGAATAACCTGCTCGAATTCGGTACAATTCACCGCGAAACCAGAAAAAAGCCGTTGCGAATTTACTTACTGGAAAATAATCTTGGTTAAGTTTTCGTAACCCCAAGATCCGGGCATTGCGCGAATCTGATCGGGGGGAATTCTACAAATGCGTTTCATCGACTTTGCCATCGCCGGTGCGAAGACGACTGTGCTCGTCCATCTCGAGGAGCAGACCGACGGCTCGATCCTCGTCAAGCTCAAGCAGGAAGGTGTGCAGAGCGATCTGCGCGGGCTGTTCTTCGACATCAACGACCCCGCCTTGATCGGCAAGCTGTCGGTCAGCGGCGCTGCGGTGACCGGGTTCGAGGCCAGGAATGAGGGCGTCATCGACCTCGGGCAGGGTGCCAATCTGCAGGGCAATCCGCTTGGCATGTTCGATGTCGGCGTGCGATTCGGGACGCCCGGCGCCAAGGAGATGGTCACCGCGACGAGCTTTGTTCTGAAGTCGTCGGTCGGCGGCCTGACCCTCGACGACCTGGCGCTTGCCGATGTCGGTATTCGCACGACCTCCGAAGGCACCAAATTGGTCGGAGTCATGCCGGCCGCCCCCGACGCGATCGACGACAAGCTGACTGCGGTGGAAGATACGCCGGTCGTTCTCCACGTGCTGGCCAACGATACCGATGCCGATGGCACGACCGGTTTCCGCATCACCCGGGTCGGTGATCCGGCGCATGGCACCGCGACCATTTCGGCCGACGGCAAGAGCATCATCTATGTCGCCGATCCCAATTACAGCGGTCCGGACAGCTTCACCTACGACATGATCGACGGCAAGGGCGGCGGCGACAGCGCGACGGCGACCATGACGGTTGAAGCGGTGGCCGACACGCCCACGCTCACCGTGACCACCGCGCCGGGCGCCAACGTCAACCAGATCGTGATCACCGTCACCGCCGCGGTGACCGACACCGACGGGTCGGAATATCTCGACCGCTTCACCTTTTCCGGTTTGCCCGCCGGTGCCAGCATCGCGGGCGAAAGCGACCTGGTCTACAATCCCGACTCCACCACGCCGACCATGAGCAAGAGCTTCACGGTCGATCTCGCGGCCAATTCGGATTTCGACTTCAATCTCGGGGTTACCGCCTGGTCGAAGGAACTCAGCAACGGTTCGGAAGCCAGCACGACGTCGAACACCAAGATCGTGATCGATGCCGCCAGCAACGAGTTCGACCTGACGTTCCTCGCCACCGACCAGAGCATCTGGGGCACCGGCGACGCGCTCGGCATTCGTGACGAACGATTCCTCGGGTTCGATTGGGATCCAAAAGAAAAGAGTAGTGGCGGCTTCGTTTACGGTGCGATCGACGTCGCCCTGAAAGCCGGCTTCCAGACCACACTGGATCTGTCGGCAGGCTCGATCGATGCGAGCGTTCCCTATGACGTGACGGTGAACACCACCTACAATCACGTGACCGATGTGCTGCTGATCTCGTCTTCGGCAGCGCTGACTAGGGGCGGCGTGTCCTTCACGACGACCGGGCCGGGCGGAAACTTCGCGCTCGACTTCATCTTCAATTATTACTTCAAGGCGAGCGCCGGGCTCGATTTCGAAGTCGAAAAATACGGTCTTTTCAGCGTCGAAGATCGGGCAAACTACACCTTTAACATCCTCGATCTGGACGCTGCCGATCTTCAGTTCAGCTATGATTTTCCCTATGGGATTTCGGCGTCGCTGGCGTGGCCGACGATCAACACGACAAGCGGCCTTGGCAGCTTCTCCTCGTCGGGCGCGAGCAACAATTTCTTCACCCTCGGCCTCGATGTCGATGACTTGCTGACCAAGATCCTCAACCTCCCCGCAAGCCCGTTCGGAGTCTCGATCGACGTCCTCGTTGCCAAAGGCTCAGCCGATCTGATCGATGTTGACCTCAGCGCCGGCATGAACCTGCTGCAGGAATTTCTTCTGTCGGTCACCTCGCTGACCGGCACCCTGGTGTTCGAAAATGGCGCCAAGCAGGCCTGGAAGTGGGGCGATACGACGATCACCGGCGCGTCCACTTACGATAGCGACAACGACGGGGTCATCGAATTCGTGCTCGATCTCGACCCGCAGGCCTCGCTAAGCAACAAGCTCGGACTAGGCTTCAACTTCGGCTATGACATCGACCTGTTGAAGGCGAGCGGCAGCTACGACGTCCTCATCGACTCGGGCGAATGGAGCATCGGACCGGTTTTGAGCTTTGGCGATACGATCCCGCTTGGATCGGTCGACATCTACAGCTCGACCTTCGCGCTCGACCTCGTCGGACAATCGATCAACTTCAACGCCAACAGCACCCTGCTCGGCTGATCGATCAGGACGAACGGACCTCCTTGGCGATTGCGTCAAGGAGGCCATTCACGAACTTCACGTCCTTTTCGCCGAAAAAGGCGTGGGCGATGTCGAGATATTCGTCGATCACCGTGCCGACGGTGACGTCGGGCCGCGCCAGCAGCTCATAGGTGCCGGCGCGCAGGATCGCGCGCATCGAGCGGTCGAGGCGATCGAGCTTCCAGCCTTCCGCAAGGCGGGCGCTGACCTTGCCGTCGATTTCGTCCCGGCGCGCGGTGACGCCGCGCACGATGTCGTCGAAGAAATCCATCTCGGCGTCGATCATGGTAACGTCGTCGATCGTCTCGCCGAAGCGGTGGTTGTGGAATTCGTTCAGCAACAGCGGGGTCGGCGTGCCTTCCATCTCCTGCTGATAGAGCGCCTGGACGGCGGCAAGGCGGGCGGCCGAACGGGCGCGGGAGCGCTTGGGGGCGTTATTCTTCGAGCTGGACATGAGGCTCGCGCCTATGAACCTTGATGGGCGTCAAGGAAAGAGCGCAGCGGCGCGGCGACGGCGGCGGGCTTTTCCCATGGCAGGAAGTGGCCGGCGTCGGGCACCCGCACGATCGTCAGGTCGTCGATCAGCGAGTCGAGCCCGTCGAGCTGCAGCGGAAGCAGCGCCTTGTCGCGCATGCCCCAGACGACGAGCGTCGGCACCGTGATCGCGGGAAAGGGGCGCTGGAGGTAGGCCGGCAGCGGCACATCGGCCTCTCGCGGCGGAACGGTGACCGGCGCGCCGCGATACCAGTTGAGCATGGCGGTGAAGACGCCGGGCTTGCTCCATTCGGCGAGGTAGTCGGCCTTTTCCTGCGGTGAGATGGCGGTGAGATCGACGTGGGGCGTGAAGCTTTTGGAAAAGAACTTGTCCCACCCCATCGCTTCCACCGCCTGCTCGAAGCCGGGATCGCGAAAGGCGGTGATATATTGCGAGGCGGCGCGCTGGTCGGCGTCTTCGATAAGGCTTTTCTGGAAGACGAACGGGTGCGGCGCGTTGACGATGACCAGGCGCTTCAAACGCGGGTCGCCCCGCAGCGCGGCGGCCCAGCTGACCGCCCCGCCCCAGTCGTGGCCGACAAGGGTGAAGTCGTCGAGGCCGAGGTGATCGACCAATGCGAACAGGTCGGCGACCAGCTTGTCGGTGGAATAGTCCGCGGGGTCCTGCGGCGTGTCGGACCCACCGAACCCGCGCTGGTCGGGCATGATCAGCCGGTAGCGGTCCTCGAGCAACGGCACGAGCCCGCGCCAGGTGCGATGCGATTCGGGAAAGCCGTGGAGGAAGAGCAGCGCCGGTCCGTCCGCGCGGCCGGCCTCAGCGACGTTGAGGGTGACGCCGGTCGACAGGGGCAAGCGGGTGAAGCGGGTCATGCGCCGGTGTTCGCCTTGCAGGAGCGAAAGTTCGACGCCTGGGCGAGGCCGCGGGCGTCGGATTGACGGGCAAGGTCCAGCGCAGCATCGAAGGCCGCCCGGTCGAGGCTGGCGCGAGCGCGCTCCCGCCCGTCGCGGCCGGCGAGGATCAATTGGATCGACGCACCGCTGAACAGAAGCGAGCGGAACTGCTCGCCGCCGAGCATCAGTACGCCGTCCTTCGAGCGGATCGGCTTGGTCAGGCCCGCAATCTGCCAGCTGGCGTCGGCAGGCGCGGGGAGGCGGAAGACGTATTTGCCGCGTGCGACCTGCGGCAGGCCGCGGGTTACTTCCCAGCTTGCGTCGAGCGTTCCGTCCGCGCCGGTCAGCGGCAGGCGGATGGTGGTCGCGCCGGCGCGCAAATCGCCGCGCCGGTCGAACTGTCGCTCGGTCCGCGCGGTCAGTCCCGCGCTGCTCGCTTCGGCGGTGCAGACAAAGGCGACCCGCTGCGATTGGGCGACGGCGGGCGCGGCGGCGATCAGCAGCGCGAGGGCGATGAGCGTCTTCACGGATAGCTTACCGTCAGCGGCACTTCGGGAATGGGAATCCACTCGTCGTGATCGGTCGGCGGAAGCGCGAATTCGCCGGCTTTCCAGGCGCGCTTGGCTTCCTGGATGCGGTCGTGGCGGGAGGAAACGAAATTCCACCAAACGTGCCGCTCGCCGTCCATCGGTGCGCCGCCGCAGATCATCAGCTTGGCGCCCTGCGTAGAGCGCAGCACCGGGCGGGTGCCGGGGCGGAGCAGGACAAGGTGCATCCGCTCGACATTCTCGCCATCCACCGCCAGGTCGCCGTCGAGGAGATAGATCGCCCGCTCGTCGGCCTCTCGCTCGAGCTCGATCGACGCGCCAGGGGTCAGTTCGAGCGCTGCGTAGAGCGTGGGGTGATGCTGGGTGACGGGCGACCTGGCCCCGAACGCTTCGCCCATGATGAGATGAAGGCGTTTGCCCTCGCCCTCGATCACCGGCATCGCCTCGGTGGCGGTATGTTCGAACGCCGGGTCGACCTCTTCCTTGTCCTGCGGCAGCGCGAGCCAGGTCTGGATGCCGTCGAGGATCGGGCCGTTGGCGCGCTCGTCGCCCGGCGTGCGCTCCGAATGGCTGATCCCCTTGCCCGCGGTCATCAGATTGACCGCGCCAGGCTCGATCCGCTGCACCGACCCGACACTGTCGCGGTGATCGAGCGCGCCCTTGAACAGATAGGTCACGGTGGCGAGGTTGATGTGAGGATGCGAGCGAACGTCGACGCCTTCGTCCACGCCAAGCCGGGCCGGGCCCATCTGGTCGAAGAAGATGAACGGGCCGACCATGGTACGCAGCTTGTGCGGCAAGGTGCGATGAACCTTGAACCCGCCGAGGTCGTGGCTGACCGGCTTTAGGCTCATCAGGATGGTGCTGTCGTTGTTCATTCGCCGGGCGCCCTCGTTTCCATGGCCAACGCGTGGACCTGATGCTGCATCAGTTCGCCGAGCGCTTTGTAGACGAGGCGCTGGCGAGCGACGCGGTTCAAGCCGCTGAAGGCCGCGCTCTCGATGCTCAGGAAGAAATGCGATTCCCCGCCTTCCCCGCGATAGCCGCCGTGCCCGCGATGCTGCTCGCTGTCGTCACGCAACTCCATCCGCGTCGGGGCGAGTGATTTCTGAAGACGATCGGTCATTTCGCGGGCCACCGGACCCATGTCAGAGACGTTCATCGCTCCTATATAACGAGGCTGGCACGACAAGACAGGTTTGATGGCTTCCCGTTCTCCCAAGTTTCACGGCCGCGTGGAAGGCGCCGCCGCCCATTGCGCGGTGGCGGGCTGCCCCGAACCCGGCGAATTCCGCGCACCGCTGACCGCACCGACCTTCGACGGGCCGGGCGCGTGGCAGTGGCTGTGCCTCGAGCACGTGCGCGAGCATAATGCGCGCTACAATTATTTCTCGGGCATGAGCCCGGAGGAGATCGAGGCCGCGCAGTCGCCGATCGCCGGATGGGAGCGCGGGACGCGTGCCTTCGCGCAGGCGGGCGGGGCCGACCCTGCGCCCCCGTGGAGCGATTTCAGCGATCCGCTGGAAGCGATCCGCGGGCGGTTCGGGCGCGGCCGGACAGGCGCGGCGGCGGGCGCGCAAAGCCGCTTTTCGGGCACGGAGCAGGCGGCGCTGGGCGTGCTGGGGCTGGGCACGGACGCCGATCTACCGGCGGTGCGGAAAGCCTATTCGGTGCTGGTCCGGCGCTATCATCCAGACCGCAATGGCGGCGACCGGACGCATGAGGCGAAATTGCGCGGGGTGATCGACGCCTGGCAGACGCTCAAGACCGCGAGCGCTTTCGCCTGAGCGATCAGGCGGGCTTCAACGCGAAATCGACGCGGACCCGGACTTCGGTGCGATTGATTCCGGGGTTGAATGGCGCGCCGGGCGGTGGCGGCGGGGCAGCGGGAACGGCCTGTTCGGGCATCGGAATGCGCTGCGGCGCGACGACCGGCGGCGGCGCGGCGACATCGATCGTGGCGTAAGTGGGGCTCGGCACACCATATTCGCCGCCGTCCACAATGTTGACGACCCGCACGATCTTGAGCCCTGCGGCATCGCCATAGGCCTCGGCACGGGCGCGGGCGGCCTTGTAGGCGTTGGCATAGGCCGAGCGATTGGCCGCCTCACGGTCGGACACGCGAAGATCGGGCCCGCCGACGACGTTGGCGCCGGCCTCGGTCACCGCCGTCACTGCCTCGCCGACGCGGGCGACGTCGGTCATCCGCACCTCGACGATGTTGGACGCGCGGAACTGGCCGCGTTCCTTGCCGTAGTCGATGCGCTGCAGCGACAGGTTGCGAGTCTGGAGGTCGTCGGCGGCGACCCCGAGCGCGGTCAGCGCGGCGGTGACTCGGGCCATCTTCTCGCGGTTGAGACGGCTGGCTTCGGCGGCATTGGCGCCTTGGCTGGTGACGCCGAGCTGCATCCGCGCCTCATTGGGCCGCGCTTCGGCCCGGCCGGTGGCGGACACGGTGAGAAAGGTCTCGCCCTTTCCCACCCCGCGCGGATCGGGCGCGGCAGGCGCGCAGGCGGCGGCGATCAGCGGAAGCGCGACGACGAATTGACGCATGACACCAGCTCCTGAGAACCCATGCATGATACGTTATTACATCGGCGCGTCAATCGCGGTCGGGCGCCCCCAGCGGGAAGAAGGGGCGGAAGGGCCGGGCGTCCTCGATGCAGCGACGGACGGGGGGCAGATCGTTGAGCTCAGCCCGAAGCGCCCGCAGCTGGGGACATTCCTCGGGAATCGGCTCGATCCAGTCGGCATAGAAGAGCGAGGGCGCGGCGGCGCAGGTAACGAGCGAGACGTGCGGGGGCAGGCGGTTGGACCCCAGCCATTTCTCGAGCCAGGCATAAACCATGCGGAGCCTGGCCTTGCCACCCGCGACCTCGGCTTCGACCGGTTGCTCGCGCAGGCCGAGCTCGGGATGGTCGCGGTCGACGAAATAGGCCGACACCAC
The DNA here is from genome assembly GCF_036884275.1 of Sphingomonas kaistensis. NCBI lineage: Bacteria > Pseudomonadati > Pseudomonadota > Alphaproteobacteria > Sphingomonadales > Sphingomonadaceae > Sphingomonas > Sphingomonas kaistensis. Next base: position 574,490 of record NZ_CP145607.1, read on the forward strand.
CCGCTGCATCCCGCCCATCACGTAATTGTCGAACACCCGGTCGATCATCCGCGCTTCGGCAGCCTGAGCCGGGTCGGCGGGGATAAGCGGCGCGGGACCGGGGTGATGGACCGCAAGATATTCGACGATGCCCGTCGCCTCGATGACGATGCGATCGCCGTCGACCAGCACCGGGATATGGCCGCCCGGATGCACTTTGCCGGGCAGCTGTTCGCTCAGCGGGCGGCTGCCATCCATCATCACGAATTCGAACGGCGTGTCGTTGGCATAAAGCGCGATCAGCGCTTTCCAGCAGTAGCTGCTGAACGGGTGGCCGTGGAGTTGCAGGCTCACCAGCGGCCGTCCCTGATGGCGGCCTGGCGCGCTTCTTCCCGCGCACTGGTCGATTGCGGACCGGCCCAGCCATGCTGGAGCTCGCCCGCTGGCTCGTAAGTCGCGATCACCGCGCCGGTGCGGGTGACCTTGGTGTCGACCACCTTCAGCGCCTTGGCGGGCGTGTCGTCGCCGAACCAGCGCTTGCCGCGGCCCAGCACGACCGGGAAGGTCATGATCGTGAGGCTGTCGAGCAATCCGGCGGCGAGCAGCGCGGGATAGAGCGTGCTGCTGCCCTGAATGACGAGATCGGGGCCGTCGCTGTCCTTGATCGCGCGCAACTCCTCCATCGAGCCGACGCGGTGGCTGTTGGACCAGCCAAGCTCGGGCGTGCCGCGAGTCAGGACATATTTGGCGGCGCGAGTGAAGTCCTCGCCCATCTGAATCGCGGCGACTTCGCCCTCGTCCTTGCCGGTCTTGTCGAACACCTCGCCGATGCCGGTCGCCTCACCTCCGACATAAGGCCAGTAAGCCGCGAAGATGTCGTAGGTGCGCCGGCCGAGCAGCAGGTCGTAGGATGGGCCGAACACCGCATCGATCGCGGCGCCGACATCCTCGTCGAAGAATTGCGGCAGCCAGCCGCCATGTTCGAAGCCGACGGTCGGGTCTTCGCTCCGACCGCCCGGCGCCTGGATCACGCCGTCGAGCGAGGCGAACAGGCTGCCTCGAATCTTACGCATCGGCCGTTTCCCCCACCGCCGCGCGCTCGATGGCGGCGACGTCGATCTTCTGCATGGTCATCATCGCTTCAAAGGCGCGCTTGGCCTTGCCGCCGCCCTCGCTCAAGCAATCGAGCAGGATCCGCGGCGTGATCTGCCAGGAAAAGCCCCATTTGTCCTTGCACCAGCCGCAGTCGCTTGTCCGGCCGCCGTTCCCGACGATGGCGTTCCAGTAGCGGTCAGTCTCGGCCTGGTCTTCCGTCACCACCATGAAGCTGACCGATTCGTTGGGCGTGAAGTTGGGGCCGCCGTTGAGGCCGGAAAAGGCGCGACCGAGCACGGTGAAATCGACCGTGATCTCGTTGCCGGCCTGGCCGTCGGGATAGTCGGACGGCGCCTTGGCGGCGGTGCCGACATGGCTGTCGGGAAAGGTCGCGGCGTAGAACTCGGCGGCTTCGCGTGCTTGGCCGTGGTCGAACCACAAGACGGTGGTGAGCTTGTTCAAGTCGTTTCTCCTTACGCCTTGCGGGGCCCGACGAGGCCGAAGCTCGTGCCCTGCGGATCGATGGCGGACAGGCTGTATTCGCCTCCCGGTATCTCCATCGGTTCGGCGGTGATGGTGCCACCGGCGCTGCGGATCGTCTCCGCCGCCCGGTCGATGTCCTCGACACCGAAGTAATAGGACCATTGCGGCCGGGTGTTGGGCGGGATCAGCCCCATGATCGCACCGATCCCGACGTCGCCATCCTGAAGGAAGCGATAGTCGCCAAGCTCGCCCATCGGCATCGAGCCTTCCTGGCTCCAGCCGAAGTGGCGTCGGTAGAAATTCACCGCGCCACCGGGATCGGACGTGGTCAGCTCATTCCAGCGGACATGCTGCGGTCGGTCGACCGAGAAGACGTCGCTGACGGCATCGGGCTGCCCTTCGGGCGGGACCGGACGCATGATGTAAAAGGCCGCGCCGGCGGGATCGGTAACCATCGCGATCCGCCCGACGCCCGCCATGTCGGTCGCGGGCATGTGGACCTGGCCTCCGTCGCTTTTGATCGCCGCGATCGTTGCATCGACATCTTCGACCGGAAGATAGCCGAGCCAGACCGGGCGGGCGCCCCCGGCCTGCTTGTTGGCCATCAACCGCATCACGCCGCCGGCATCGCCGCCGTCGCCGCGCCGGATCATGCGATAGTCAAGCGGACCCGCGGGCTGCGGCTCGATGTCCCAGCCAACCACGGCGTCATAAAAGGCCTTGGCCGAATCGGGATCGGGGGTGAGCAATTCATACCAGATGAAATTGCCGTTCTGATCGGCCATGGCTCAGACCTCCAGCAGCGGCGCGAAGCCGCCGAACATCATGCGCTTGCCGTCCATCCCACGGTCGCCGCCGCCGGACAGGCGCTCGTCCTCCATGACCTTGGCCCAGGCCGAATCGCGCACTTCCTTGGAAGGCCATTCGATCCAGCCGTAAGCGACCTGTTCGCCGTCCTGGAGGTGGGTGGCGCGCTTGTAATCGGTCTGCTTGCCGTCGGGGACGTCGTCGCCCCACGCGTCGACCACGCGGGTCGCACCATTTTCGATGAAGACCTTCGCGGCCTGCTTGCTGAAGGCGACATAGGCGTCTTTCTTCTCGGACTTCGCCGGGACCACCACGCCGTCGAGATAGCCGAGGCGCCCGCCCGGCCCATCCTCGTTGATGACTTCGAACCCGGCATAGATCATCCGGCTGCCGTCGAACGGCATGTCCTTGGCCATATCTTCCATGCGCGGATCTTCCATCATGGCCTTGTTGGCGGCGTCGCGGGCGGCCTTGTCGGGGTATTCGAACCAGCTGAACAAGACGGTCTCGTCCTCTTTGGCCTGGACCGCGCCCCACAGGTCGTTGGTCTGCCCACGCGGGACATCGTCGCCCCAGGTCTCGACAAAACGAGTGGCGCCCTTTTCCATGATGATCGCCGCCGCCGCGCGGGCGTGGGCGAGATACCTCTCCTTGTTGGCGGTCGGGATCGCGGTGACGAAGCCTTCGACATAGGTCATGGATCGTACTCCCCTTCAGTTGCAGGCGGCCGCCTTGAGCTTGGCTTCCCATTCGGCGAACCCGGGCGGCGGACTGCCGGTGAAGCCTGCCATTTGCGCGTCGATGGCGCGGCGGAAGGCGGGGCGGTCGGTGCCGCGCTTCACATAAGCGACGAGGGTCGGGTGCTCGGCGAGCAGCGGATCGTCCTCGATGATCCGCAGCACCGAGACCATCAGGAGGTCGCCGGCCAAGAAGTCGCCCGCGAACCACTGCTGGTCGCCAAGCCGCTTCGCGACATCCTTGAGACGGCTGGAAATGCGCTCTTCGACCGAAGGTCGGCGCGGCTTGGCCCACGGCTTGTCGGCTTCGAAAATGTCGACATAAGCGAGCTCGCTGATCGGCGGCTCGACCGTATTCAGCGCGGCGAACATCCATTCGGTCGCCAGCGCCTGGCCGGAGGCGTCGGCGGGCATCAGGCCCGGCCATTTGGTCGCGATGTGGTGGACGATCGCGCCCGATTCGAACAAGGTCAGCCCATCTTCCTCATAGGTCGGAACCTGGCCGAAGGGCTGGCGGGCGCGATGCTCCGGGCCCTTCTGCTCGCCCTGCGAAAGGTAGCGGACCTCGTAGGGCTGGCCGACTTCCTCCAGCGCCCAGCGGACGCGGAAGTCGCGGACCTGGCCCTTGGCGAAGTCGGGTACCCAGTCGAACGCGGTAATGATCGGTTTCGTCACGGCTCAGGCCGCCTCGAACGACTGGGCGCCCTGTGCGGCGGCGGCCGGGTCCATCCACATCACTTCCCAATGATGGCCATCGAGATCGGCGAAGCTACGGCCGTACATCATCTCGCCCATTTCCTGCTTGGGCCCCGGGTCCATCTCGGCCCCGGCCGCGCCGGCCCGCTCGACCAGCCGATCGACATCCGCGCGGCTGTCCTCCGACACGCACAAGGCGACCTGCGCGGTGCGGTGCGCATCGGCGATCTCCTTGGGCGTGAAGGTCGCGAAGAAGTCGCGCGAGAGGAGCATGACGTGGATGATGTCGCTCCACACCATCGCGCTTGCGACATCGTTGGAAAAGGCGGGGTTCTTCGTGAGACCGATCGCTTCGTAAAAGGCGGTGGCCTTGGCGACATCGGCCACCGGGAGATTGATGAAAATCATTCGGGCCATGGTCTTCCTCCTCAGGGCGACTCGCATTCATTGAAGAATGCTCCCGTAAGTATTATCTTGCAACCGTGGAGTTAGAAAAACTAACCAATAAGCGACCAAGCGAGCCCCGGCGGGGATATGGCGACGCGTGCGGAACGGCACATGGGCTGGAGCTGGTCGGCGATCGCTGGGCGCTGCTGGTGATGCGCGAGCTGATGCTTGGTGCGCGGCGGTTCTCGGACCTGAAGCGTGACCTGCCGGGGATCAGCGCCAACGTGCTGAAGCAGCGATTGGACGAACTCGAGGCACGCGGGTTGCTCGCCAAGATCCGCCTGCCCCCGCCCGCCGCGCGCGACGCTTATCAAGCGACCGACTGGGGCCTGGAGATCGAGCCGGTGCTCCAGACCCTCGGCCGCTTCGCCGCGCGCAGCCCGGGGCACGATCCGACGTTGCCGCTTAGTCCGGTGTCGCTGATGATGAGCTTCCGGACGATGATCGACGCCGCCAAGGCGGAGCGGTTCGCGGCAAGGATCGGCGTGCTGAACGGCGAGGACAGCTTCGTCGTCACCGTGAAGGACCAGCAACTGACGGTCGAACGGCGCCCTGCCACGGGTGTCGACGCGACGATCGCCGGCTCGCCCGAACACATCGCCGCGGTGGTCTATGGCGGCGCCCCGGCCGATGGTCTCGCTATCGAAGGAGACGAAGCGCTCGCAAGGCGTTTCCTCACTCTCTTCACCCTGCCCCCGAAGGTTGAGACCACGCGGGCCGCCAGCTAAGGGCCCTTCATGGCCGACATGTCGAACGAAAATCAGATGCCAAGCGGCGAAACGCTGATGGCGGCGCCCGACAAGATGCTGAAGGTGCGCGACGCCTTCGGCATCGACAGCGACATGGAGGTGCCGGCCTTTTCCGAAGCCGACGAGCGCGTCCCCGACCTCGACCCGGCCTATGTGTTCGATCCCGACACAACGCTCGCCATCTGCGCCGGCTTCTCGCGCAACCGCCGGGTGATGGTCCAGGGCTATCACGGCACCGGCAAGTCGACTCATATCGAGCAGGTCGCGGCACGGCTGAAGTGGCCGTGCATCCGGATCAACCTCGATGCGCACATCAGCCGCATCGATCTCATCGGCCGCGACGCCATCGTCCTGCGCGATGGGCAGCAGGTCACCGAATTTCGCGAAGGCCTGCTACCGTGGGCGCTGCAGCACCCGGTCGCCCTGGTGTTCGACGAATATGACGCCGGCCGCCCGGACGTCATGTTCGTCATCCAGCGCGTGCTGGAGGTAGAGGGCAAGCTGACCCTGCTCGACCAGAACCGGGTGATCCGCCCCAACCCCAATTTCCGGATGTTCGCGACGACCAACACCATTGGCCTCGGCGACACCACCGGGCTGTATCACGGGACGCAGGCGCTCAATCAGGGCCAGCTCGACCGCTGGAACATCGTCACCACGCTGAACTACCTGCCCGCCGCGACCGAAGCGCAGATCGTGCTCGCCAAGTCGGGCGAATATGACAAGCCCGACGGTCGCAAGACGGTGGAGCAGATGGTCAAGGTCGCCGACCTTACCCGCTCGGCCTTCATCAACGGCGATATCTCGACCGTCATGAGCCCGCGCACCGTCATCAGCTGGGCGCAGAATGCGCTGATCTTCGGCGACGTCGGCTTCGCCTTCCGCGTGTCGTTCCTCAACAAGTGCGACGAGAGCGAGCGCGGGCTGATCGCGGAAATGTACCAGCGCGTGTTCGGCAAGGACCTGCCGGAGAGCGTGGCCGGAAAGGCCTAGGTGACCGAGACCACGCCTCTCGACCGCTTTCGCGGCGTGCTGGCCGGCACGGCGCGGGCGATCGCGCGCGATCCCGAGGTGGAGGTCGCCTTCGCCTCCGAAAGCGGGGCGCAGGGCGGCCGGGTGGCGCGCGTCGTCTCGCCGGGGCCCGGCCTCGCGCCCAAGCTGGTGGCCGAAGCGCGCGGCGCGGCCGATGCGGTGGCGCTTCGCCTGCGGCATCATGATGCGAAGCTGCACGGCAGCAATTCGCCCGCCGAGCCCGAGGCGCGCGCAGTGTTCGATGCGCTCGAAGGCGCCCGCGTCGAGGCGATCGGCAGCAGGGCGATGGCCGGTGTACGCGACAATCTGGCCGAACTAGCCGAAGCGCGGGTGCGCAGCGACGCCATCACCCGCGCCCGCACCGCCGAAGAAGTGCCGCTGGCGACCGCGCTCGGCCTCTTGGCACGCCAGCGGCTGACCGGGGCGCCGCCGCCGGAGTCGGCGACGCGCGGTCTCGACCTCGTGCGCGAATGGATCGAGGACAGGGCCGGCAACGACCTCGATGCGCTGGCGCTCGCGCTCGACGACCAGAACGCCTTTGCCGCGCTTGCCCGCAAATTGCTCGAAGATCTCGAGCTCGCTTCGGCCGAGGACAAGCCTGAGGAAGATCCGGACGAGGGCGGCGACGACGAGGCCGGCGAGGATCAGGGTGAAGACGAGGACGACGACCAGGATCAGGACGCCGGGCAGCAGGGCGGCGAGATGGAGCAGCGCGCCGAGCAGGAACAGTCGGACGAGCAGGACGAGGATTACGAAGAACAGGACAGCGACAACGAGGATGCCGAGCCGGGGCAGGAAGGCGACAGCAATGTCGCCGCGCGCCCGAACCGCCGTCCGAACGAGCCCGAGCTGGCCGGTGACTATCGCCCCTTCACCACCCGCTTCGACGAGGTGGTGGAGGCGTCCGACCTTACCGACGAGGAGGAGCTCAATCGCCTCCGCGCCTATCTCGACACGCAGATGGGCGCGCTTTCCGGCGTCGTCACGCGGCTCGCCAACCGCTTGCAGCGGCGGCTGATGGCGCAGCAGGCGCGCTCGTGGGATTTCGATCAGGAAGAAGGGCTGCTGGATGCCGCCCGGCTGGCGCGGGTGATCGTGTCGCCCCGCCATTCGCTGAGCTACAAGATCGAGCGCGAGACCGAGTTCAAGGATACGATCGTCAGTCTGCTGATCGACAATTCGGGCTCGATGCGCGGACGGCCGATCTCGATCGCCGCCATCTGTGCCGACATTCTCGCCCGCACGCTCGAACGCTGCGGGGTGCAGACCGAAGTGCTGGGCTTCACCACCCGCGCGTGGAAGGGCGGGCAGAGCCGTGAGGCGTGGCTCGGCGAAGGCCGCCCGCCCGCGCCCGGCCGCCTCAACGACCTGCGCCACATCGTCTACAAGCGCGCCGACGAACCCTATCGCCACGCCCGCAAGAACCTCGGGCTGATGATGCGCGAGGGGCTGCTGAAGGAGAATATCGACGGCGAGGCGCTGCTGTGGGCGCATTCGCGGCTGATCGCGCGGCCCGAGGAACGGCGCATCCTGATGGTGATCAGCGACGGCGCGCCGGTCGACGATTCGACCGCCAGCGCCAATGGCGGCGCTTATCTCGAAAAGCATCTGCGGCAGGTGATCGGCTGGATCGAATCGCGCTCGCCGGTCGAGCTGGCGGCGATCGGCATCGGTCACGATGTCACGCGCTACTACAATCGCGCGGTGACGATCATGGATGCAGAGCAGCTCGGCGGTGCTCTGGTGGAGCAGCTCGCCGGACTGTTCGATCTCAATCAGTGAAGGCCCCGGGATGGGCCCGACGGCGATACGCAACCGACCGTCGGGCCCGCCCTCGATACGCGACACGAGGGACAGGGGCGGAGGGGCCGACAGGGGGAAAAGCCCTTCCGTTGAAGAGCTTATGCGTGATTCGCAGTTGAAAAAGGCTGAACGGCGTTTGCAGCGATTGTTAAGCAAGTTGCTGATCGCAGGAGCTTTTTTGCTGCTCGCCAGCGACAGCCCGCCTGGGTGGCCCGACCGCGATCCTCGGCCGCCACGGATTGCCCGCCTCATTGTTCAGCCGCTCGCCGTGAACGGCGAGCCGGGTGGCGGCGTCCGAGTGACCGGCGCCTGGACGCTGACCTCCGACGACCCGCGCGTAATGGGCCTGTCAGCGTTGGCGGTGCTGCCCGGCGGCCGGTTGCAGGCACTGAGCGACAGCGGCGCGCTGGTGACCTTTGCCAAGCCCGGAGGTCCCACGCAGGCGTGGGTAAGCGATCTCCCCGCCGGTCCGGGCTATCCCACGTTCAAAAAATATCGCGATTCGGAAGCGATGATCGTCGATGCCGACGGGCTTGGGAGACTGATCGCCTTCGAGAATCGCCACAGCCTGTGGCGGTTCGAGGCGGAGGGGTCAGCAAAGCGATTTCCGCTCAAGCTGCCGACCGGACAGTGGAGCCGCAACAAGGGGATCGAGGCGATCGTCCGCGACCCCGCCGACGGCTCCCTGCTGCTGCTCCACGAGGGCGGGCACCTCGTGCTGCGAGTAAGTGATTCGCCGACCCCCGAGCAATTACCACTGACGGGCGCGACCGGTGGGATCGCCGACGCGGTGCGGTTGCCCGATGGCCGGATCGTGGTTGCGGTGCGGGAGATCGGGCTCAACGGCCTAGCCAACAAGCTGGCCTGGCTGGAGCCCACCCGCACCGGCTATCGCCTGCGCAACTTCGCGACGCTGCCGCTGGGGTTTTTCGACAATATCGAGGGGCTGGCCGCCGAGCAGGCTCCGGACGGACGCACCGTCCTGTGGGCCATCACCGACAATGACGGGTGGCGGCGCACCCTGCTCGTTCGCATGACGCTGGACACAACAAAGGCCCCGGCACGAGCCGGAGCCTGAGTGTTCCTGGCCGGAATGCTGTTGGCCGGACGATCGCCCGGCCGTCCAGGATCAGGCCGCGGCGGCCTTCGCCTTCTTGGCGAGCTCGCGCTTCAGCTTGCGGGCTTCGGTGCCGAGCTTCTCTTCGCCCGTCTTCTTGAGCCAATTGTCGAGACCGCCGTTATGCTCGACCGAGCGCAGACCGTGGGTCGACACGCGCAGCTTGACGCTCTTGCCGAGCTCGTCGCTGATCAGCGTCACGTTCTGCAGATTCGGCAGAAACGTCCGCTTGGTCTTGTTGTTCGCGTGGGAAACATTGTTGCCCACCTGACGGCCCTTGCCGGTCAGCTCGCACACGCGTGCCATTGGATCTATCCCGTGATTGGTCGAGGGCGCTCCCGCATGGAAGCTCCCGGAAAGCGCTGCCCCCTAACGGCTCGGCCCCGACCCGTCAACCGCAACCCTCCCGTCCGTAGCGCGTTACCGAGGCGAAACGAACAGGGAGTTGCCGTTCCATGCGCGCCGTCATTCTACTTCTCATTCTCGTCATCGTCGGCGCCATCGCACTGGTCGCGACCGGGTTCGTCAACGTCAACCAGACCCAGCCCGCCCAAGCCCCCGCCGTCGCGGTCGGCACGGACGGCGTGGTGCTGAAGGGCGGCCAGAAGCCCGAATTCCAGGTCCAGACCGGCAAGATCGAGGTCGGCAGCGGGCAGGCGACCATTCCGGTCCCGCAGATCCGCGTTGCGCCGGGCGGCAACGGCAATGCCTCGGCCCAGCCGCAGACCCAGCCCGTGCAGAACGGCCAGCAGCCGGCCACGACCGACTCGACGCAGCAGTAACAGGCGGGCAAGCGGGCGGCATGAGCTTCCCGCTGCCCCCGCCGATGCGCCGCGCGCTTGATCTCGCGGCCCAGGCGGCGCGCGCGGGCGAGGTGCCGGTCGGTGCCGTCGTGACCCGCGGCGGCCGGGTCGTGGCCGAAGGTGTGAACCGGATGCGCGCGGGGAACGATCCCACCGCCCATGCCGAGATGGTGGCGCTGCGGGCCGCCGCCGCCGTCCTCGGCACCAGCCGGCTCGACCAATGCAGCTTGTGGGTCAGTCTCGAACCTTGCGCCATGTGCGCCGGGGCGATCGCGCTGGCCCGGATCAAGGAACTGCGGTTCGCCGCCGAGGACCCCAAGGGCGGCGCGGTGGTGAATGGGCCGCGCCTGTTCGGCCAGCCTACCTGTCATCATCATCCCGACGTGCTTGGCGGGATCGGCGAGGACGAAGCGGCGGCGCAATTGCGCCGGTTTTTCGCCGAGCGAAGGTGACATGAAAAAGGGGCCGGCGATTCGCTCGCCGACCCCTTTCCACTTGTCGTTGCTGCTTACTGACGCAGCGGAACGACCTTAATTTCGACCCGGCGATTGGCGGCGCGATCGGCCTCGCTCACTTCCGGGTTCACCAGCAGCTGCGATTCGCCGAAGCCGCGAGTCGCCATGCGGGCGCGGACCACGCCGCGGCTGGCGAGATAGTTGGCGACCGATTCGGCGCGCCGCTCGGACAGCGTCTGGTTGTAGCTGTCGGAGCCGCTCGAATCGGTGTGGCCGTAGATGTCGATATAGCTCTGATTGTACTGGGCCAGCGTGCTGGCGACCTCGTTCAGGGTCGACTGAAACTGCGGCTGGATGTCGTAGCGGTCGTAGGCGAAGGTGATCCCGCTCGGCATGCGCAGGATCAGGTCGTCGCCCTGGCGGATGACGTCGACGCCCGTGCCGGCCGTCTCGCGGCGCAGCTCGGCTTCCTGCTGGTCCATGTAGCGGCCGACCGCCGCGCCCGCGAGACCGCCGATGCCGGCGCCGATAATCTGTTCGGTGCGGCTGTTGCGGCCGCCGACGATGTCACCCACCAGATAACCGCCCGCCGCGCCGAGGATGGCACCAAGGCCGGTCTGGCTCAGCCGGCGATTGCCGGTCTCGGGATTGGTGGTGCAGGCCGCGGTGGTCATCAGCGAGGCGGCGAGCAGGCCGACCGTCAGTTTCTTTCCCTTGGTCATCATCAGGGAGACTCCATCTTGTTGAGCACGAAAGTTGCAGGCACGGGAAACCGGCAGCCGGATTGAATGTTCCAGTAGCACAACGATCCACGCGCTTGCCGCGGTCCTCCTTTGAAGGCTAGAAGCTGACTACCCGATGAGCGGCACCCTGCTCCCTTTCCCCTGGCTCGACCTGGTCCTGATCCTTGCGCTGATCGCCTTGAACGGCGTGATGTCGATGAGCGAACTGGCGATCGTGTCCGCGCGTGAAGCGCGGCTCAAGGGATTGGCCAAGGGCGGCAGCGGCGGCGCCAAGGTCGCGCTTAGGCTTGCCGCCGACCCGGGCCGTTTCCTGTCCACCGTGCAGATCGGGATCACCTTGATCGGCATCCTGACCGGCGCCCTGTCGGGATCGCGGCTCGGCACCCCGGTCGCGCAGCGGCTCCAACTGCTCGGGCTCGAGCAGGAACTGTCGGTGACCCTGGGTTTTGGGATCGTGATCGTGCTGACCACCTTCGCCTCGGTGGTGGTCGGCGAACTGGTGCCCAAGCAATTCGCGCTGCGCACGCCCGAACCGATCGCGGTGATCGTCGCCCGGCCGATGCTGTGGCTGAGCAAGCTTACCGCGCCCTTCGTGTGGGTGCTCGACAAGAGCAGCGCGGGCATTTTCAAATTGCTCGGCCTCAACCGCGAAAACCGCGATCACGTCACCGCCGAGGAACTGCATCTGGTGGTGGCCGAAGCGCAGACCGCCGGCGTGCTCGAGGAATCGGAGCGCGCGATCATCAGCGGCATCGTCCGCCTCGCCGACCGCCCGGTGCGCGAGGTGATGACCCCACGGACGGAGGTCGACTGGATCGACATCGACAGCGATCCGCAGGAACTGCGCGCGGCGCTGGCCGACACGCCGCACAGCCGCCTGCCCGTCGCCGAAGGCTCGATCGAAAAGATCGTCGGCGTGATCCAGACCCGCGACATGCTCGACGCGATGCTCGAAGGCCGGCCGCTCGACCTTCGCGCGCTGTCACGCAAGGCGCTGGTGATCCCCGACGTCATGGACGCGATGGACGCGCTGAACGTGCTCCGCTCGGCCGAAGTGCCGCTGGCGCTGGTGCATGACGAATATGGCCATCTCGACGGGATCGTCACGCCCGGCTCGATCCTCGCGGCGCTGGCCGGGGCCTTTGCCAGCGACGTCGAGGACGACGACCCGCCTTTGGTGGAGCGCGAGGACGGAAGCTGGCTGATCAGCGGTTCGGCCACCGCCGACTGCCTGGAGGACCGGCTCGGGATCACCCTCAAGGCCGAGCGCGATTATTCCACGGTCGCGGGCTTTGCGCTGGCGGTGCTGAAGCGGCTTCCCGAAACGGGCGAAGTGTTCGACCATGATGGGTGGCGCTTCGAAATCGTCGACCTCGACGGGCGCAAGATCGACAAGCTGCTGGTGACCCGCAAGGCAAGGCGCGGACCGGCCGCCGACTGACGCTTCACCTATACTTTCGCGCCGTCTGCCGCTAAGGGCCCGCGCAACTTACTCTTTTAGCTTTCTCTCAAAAGGATCTGCATGGCCAAGGAAGAACTTCTCGAGATGCGTGGGCGCGTGGTCGAACTGCTACCCAACGCGATGTTTCGCGTCGAACTCGAGAATGGCCACGAAATTCTGGGGCACACCGCCGGCAAGATGCGCAAGAACCGCATTCGCGTGCTGACCGGTGACGAAGTGCTAGTCGAACTGACCCCCTACGACCTGACCAAGGGTCGCATCACCTACCGCTTCATGCCGGGCCGCGGCGGCCCGCCGGGCTACAACGGCTAAGGCGACGCCGATGCGCCTGGTCCTCGCCTCGGCGAGCCCGCGCCGGGTCGACCTGCTTGCCCGCATCGGGGTCACCCCCGACGCCATCCGCCCCGCCGATATCGACGAGGAGCCTGCCAAGGGCGAATTGCCGCGCCCGCACGCGCTTCGGCTGGCGAGCGAAAAGGCGGCCGCGGTCGCCGCGCTCGAATCCGGCGCGCTGGTGCTCGCCGCCGATACGGTGGTCGCGGTCGGGCGCCGCATCCTGCCCAAGGTCGAGGATGAAGCGACGCTGCGCGAATGCATGGCGCTGCTCTCCGGCCGCCGGCACAAGGTGTTGACCGGCGTTGCGCTGGCCGCGCCGGGGCAGAAGCTGCGCACCCGGCTGGTCGAAACGGTGATCGCGATGAAGAATTTGTCGCGTGAAGAGATCGACCATTACGCCGGCCATGGCGAATGGCGCGGCAAGGCGGGCGGCTATGCCTTGCAAGGCTATGGCGAGGTCTATGTCCGCTTCATGGCCGGAAGCTGGTCCAACGTCGTCGGCCTGCCGCTGCCCGAAACGCGGCACCTGTTGAAGAGCGCAGGCTATCCGCTTGCCTGAGTGGCAGGTCGAACGCGGAATCGGCGAAGAGCGCTGGGTGCGCATCGCGGGCGGCGACATCACCGACGCGCGAATCCATCTCGACGGGGCGCCGCGTGCCGGTGAGCAGCGCGAGGTGCGGATCAAGGCGGTCCGCCCGCAAGCTGTGGCCACCGACGGGACGGGCGAATTCCTGCTGCCGGGCGGCGCGGGCGGGCATCCGGAAGGCGCGCGTGCGTTGATCGAGGTGACCCGCGAACCCATTCCCGGCGCCGAACCGTGGAAGCGGCCCCTCGCCCGGGTGATCGAAGCGGGCGCCGTTTCGACTGCGCTGGCGGGTGACAGCATCCCGTTCCCGGCACCCGACGATCCTCTTGAGGCAGTGGGCTGGTCCGACCTGCTTGAAGAAGCGCGCAGCGGGCTAATTGCCTTTGCCGGCGGCACCCTGCGCGTGTCGGTCACCCCCGCGATGACCCTGATCGACGTCGATGGGATCGGGCGTCCGGAAGATCTCGCGCGCAACGCGGCCAAGGCGGCGGCGGCGGCGATCCGGCGTCATTCTATAGGCGGCTCGATCGGGATTGATTTTCCCACCGTCGCCGGGCGCGAGGTTCGCCAGCAGATCGCCGAGCTGATCGACGCGCGCCTCGAAAAGCCGTTCGAGAGAACCGCGGTGAACGGCTTCGGCTTTCTCCAGATCGTCCGCCCGCGCCGCGGCCCGAGCCTGTTCGAGCTGGCGGCCGACCGCCCCGCGTTCGAAGCGCGCGCCCTGCTGCGCCGCGCAGCCCGGCAGGTCGGGTCGATCCGCCTCGCCTGCCATCCGGCGGTCGCCGCCGCGCTACGCCCCGAATGGCTCGACCAGCTCGGCCGCCAGATCGGCGGCAGCGTCGCCTTGCGCGAGGACACCGGTCTTGCCATGTCGGGCGGCCATGCCGAACCCGCTTAAGCCCTGTCCCCTCTGCGCCAAACCGGCGTCAAAGGACCATGCGCCCTTCTGCAGCCGCGGCTGCAAGGATCGCGACCTGCTGCAGTGGCTTGGCGAAGGCTATCGACTTCCCGGTCCGCCGGCCGATCCCGGGCTGGACAGCGACGAAGGCGCCCGTTAGGGAGCCGCTCGCACGGCCTTCGTGCCGCCCGCGGATCCGTGGGCCCAGATAGCTCAGTTGGTAGAGCATGCGACTGAAAATCGCAGTGTCGCTGGTTCGATCCCGGCTCTGGGCACCACCCCCCTTCCCACATGAGCGACGTGCACATCAGCCCGCAGGCGGGCGATAGCCCGGTCCAAGGCTTCTCCGGTCGCACCCGGCTTGTTCCGTACGGTCTCCCCGGACACAGCCACAGCGACGCCACCCCCGGCAGCCGGGAACTGCCACGGCTGCGCGTTGTTTCCTTTGGGTAACGAGCGCGCGGCGTGCGGCGCTGCGTCGCCTCATCAGTTTCGCCAGACCTGCGAGGACCATGCCCCTACTACCGCCCCCGCCAAGCCTGCTGCGGGATGCCAGCCTTTTTCTGGACTTCGACGGAACCCTCGTGCCGATCGCAGCCCGCCCCGATTCGATCGAAGTGCCGCCAAGTCTACTCGATCTGCTCGCGCACCTTCAGAAGCGGCTGAACGGACGGCTGACCCTGGTCAGCGGCCGCGCCTCGGCGGACGTCCTCCAGTGGCTGAAGCCGCTGCAGGTCGCGGTGGTCGGTAGTCACGGCCTCGAACGCGCCGGCACCGCCACCGATCGCCCCCCGGCGCTGGAAAAAGGCATCGCGCTGCTTCGTGCCGTCGCGGAGCGGCATGGCGGCGTCCTGCTCGAAGAAAAGCCGCTCGGCGCCGCACTTCATTATCGCGAGCAGCCCGCCGCCGAAGAAGATTGCCGCGCCGCAGCGGCCGAGGCTGCGGGACTTGCCGGCCTTCAGGTTCAGGCGGGGAAGATGGTGTTCGAGATCAAGCCGGCCACCGGCAACAAGGGCAGCGCGGTGCGCCTGCTGATGAGCGAGGATGCGCACCGGGGCGCGCGGCCGCTGTTCATCGGTGATGATCTGACCGACGAACATGGGTTCGAAGCGGCCAGGGAGCTTGGCGGCGCCGGCATTCTGGTCGGGCCCGAACGCGACACCGCGGCCGACTATCGCCTGCCAGATGTGGGTGATGTCCACCATTGGCTGCAGACATCCGTGGAGGCGCTGTCGTGAGCTCGCTCGACCTCTGGCCGATCGGCAATTGCCAGGTCAGCGCACTGATCGATGGGGCGGGCGACCTCGTATGGGCGTGCGTCCCGCGGGTCGATGGCGATCCCCTGTTCTCGAGCCTGCTGGGCGGCGAGCAGCCCGAACGCGGTATGTGGGCGATCGACCTCGAGGGCGAAGCGACGGTGGAGCAATCCTACCTGCGCAACACGCCGATCCTCACTACCCGGAAGGTCGATGAAGCCGGTAACGGGGTCGAGATCACCGATTTCTGCCCGCGCTTCTACCGGCTGGGGCGGACCTATCGCCCAGCTGCGTTCGTGCGCCTGGTCCGGCCGATCGGCGGCAGTCCGCGGGTGCGGATCAGGCTTCGCCCGACGCAGAATTGGGGCGAGGCCGCGGCAGCGCTGCCCGGCGGGTCCAATCACATTCGCTACGCCCTTCCGACGCTGCCCATGCGGCTGACCACCGACGCGCCGGTGACGCTGATCCGCGACGAGAAATTCTTTCGCCTCGAACGCCCGCTGGTCTTCTTTCTCGGTCCTGACGAACCCTTCAGCGACGACCTGACCCGCGCAACGAGCGACATGCTGGCCAGCACCGCCGCCGAATGGCGCGAATGGGTGCGCGGCCTCGCAACCCCGGTCGAATGGCAGGAAGCGGTGATCCGGGCGGCGATCGCCCTCAAGCTGTGCCAGCATGAGGAAACCGGCGCCATCGTCGCCGCGATGACCACCTCGATCCCGGAGCATGCCGGGTCCGAGCGCAACTGGGATTATCGCCACTGCTGGATTCGCGACGCTTATTATACGGTGCAGGCACTCAACCGGCTCGGCGCGCTCGACGTCCTCGAAGGCTATCTCGGCTATCTTCGCAACATCGTGGACGATGCGCGGGGCGGTCATATCCAGCCGCTTTACGGCCTTGGCGGCGAAACCCGCCTCGAAGAACGCATCGAGCATGGCCTTGCGGGGTATCGCGGGATGGGGCCGGTCCGCGCCGGCAACCAGGCCTATGAGCAGGTCCAGCATGACGCCTACGGCCAGATCATCCTGTCCAACGTCCAGGCCTTCTTCGATCATCGCCTGTTCCGGATGGCGACGGTGGAGGATTTCACGGCGCTGGAGCGGATCGGCGACCGTGCCTGGCAATTCCACGACCAACCAGATGCGGGCTTGTGGGAATTGCGCACCAGGCAGCATGTCCACACCTATTCGGCGGCCATGTGCTGGGCCGCCTGCGACCGCCTGGCCCATGCCGCGGTTGCGCTGGGCCTGAACGACCGCGCCGGCCATTGGGCCGAGCGGGCAGCGGCGATCCGCAGCCGTATCGAGGATGCGGCCTGGCGCGAGGACAGCAAGCGTATCTCGGCGACGTTTGAAGGCGACGATCTCGACGCCAGCCTGATCCAGCTTCTCGACCTCCGCTTCTTCAAGCCGGACGATCCCCGGTTCACCGGCACCTTGCAGGCGGTCGAACAAGGCCTGCGCCGCGGTTCGCACATGCTGCGATACGCCACCGAAGACGATTTCGGCCTTCCCGAAACTGCCTTCAACGTGTGCACTTTCTGGCTGATCGAAGCGCTTCAGGCGACCGGGCGCGAAGCCGATGCGCGCGAATTGTTCGAGGAAATGCTGTCACGGCGGACCGGTGCCGGCCTGCTGTCCGAAGACATCGATCCGCAAACCGGCGAATTGTGGGGCAATTACCCGCAGACCTATTCGCTCGTCGGCACCATCAACTGCGCTGTTCTGCTCAGCAAACCGTGGAATTCCATCCGATGAGTCGCCTGATCGTCATCTCCAATCGCGTTTCCGCTGCGACCGGGGGAGCCGCCGGTGCGCAAGGCGGACTGTCCGTGGCGCTGACCTCCGCCTTGCGCGAAAGCGGCGGCCTGTGGTTCGGCTGGTCGGGCGAGGTGACCGACGAATTCACCGGCCAGATCAGCTTCAATCGTGAAGACGGGGTGACCACCGCGACGGTCGATCTCGAAGAACAGGACGTCGAGGAATATTACAACGGCTACGCCAACCGTACGCTTTGGCCGCTTTTCCACTACCGCGTCGATCTCGCCGAATATGAGCGCGGCTTTGCCGAAGGATATCAGCGCGCCAACGAACGCTTCGCCGAAACGGTGGTCCCGCTGATCGAACCCGACGACATGGTCTGGGTCCAGGATTATCACATGATCCCGCTCGGCCAGGAGCTTCGCAAGCGCGGCTGTCGCAACCGCATCGGCTTCTTTCTGCATACGCCGTGGCCGCCCCGCCGCCTGCTTCTCACCCTGCCCGAAGCGACCGAACTGGTCGCCACCCTGTTCGCTTATGACGTGATCGGTTTTCATACCGACGAATGGCTGCAATCGTTCGTCGATTTCGTGGTGCTGGAAAGCGGCGGCGATTATGCCGACGGCATCCTCAGGCTCGAAGGGCGCCAGATCCGCTTGATTACCTGCCCGATCGGGATCGACAGCGACGAATTCGCGACCCTCGCGCAAGGCGACCAGGCCCAGCAGATTTTTCGCGAAATGCGGGAAAGTGCGAATGGCCGCGCGATGATCGTCGGGGTCGACCGGCTGGACTATTCCAAGGGCCTCGAGGAACGCTTCCTCGGCTATGAAAGATTCCTGATCGAGAACCCCAAGGAGCGGAAGGAGGTCTTTCTGCTTCAGATCGCGCCGCCGTCGCGCGGCACGGTGGAAAGCTACCAGCGCATTCGCAGCACGCTGGAAGGGTTATCGGGCCGGATCAACGGGGCGCATGCCGATCTTGGCTGGGTGCCGATCCGCTACGTCAATCAAGGTTATCCTCGCGCCGTTCTTGCCGGAGTCTACCGGGCGGCGCGGATCGCGCTGGTGACGCCGATCCGCGACGGCATGAACCTCGTCGCGAAGGAATTCGTCGCGGCGCAGGATCCCGACGATCCGGGCGTGCTGATTCTGTCGCGCTTCGCCGGGGCCGCGCAGCAACTGGGCGAAGCGCTGCTGATCAATCCCTACAGTGCCGAGGAGATGTCGGACGCGATTCGAACGGCGCTGGCGATGCCCAAGGACGAACGAATTCGCCGCTGGCGGGCCATGTTCGACGTGATCTGCGAACAGGACGTGCTGTGGTGGCGGCGTCGCTTCACCGACGCGCTGGAGCAGCACGAGCCGGCCTAGTGCGCTGCGCGCCTCTTCGCGTATCACGGTGAGCGGAGGGGCACTCCTCCGCGACAGCGTGGCCCGGGGATCGTTCGATGGATTTCATGAAGCTCCTGAAAAGCATGGAGGAGCTGCTTTATGAAATCATGACCTGGCTGGTGTTCTATCCGCGAACGCTGTGGCTGTCGCTTCGTCACCCGCTGCGCATGATGGATTACAGCAATGACGAACTGACGCAGCAGGTCGACGATCAATATACCGACACCGTCAGTCCACCGCTGTTCCTGATCATCAGCCTGATCATCGCCCATGGGATCGAAATCGGCGTTCGCGGGCAGAACGAGTTGATCCGCAATAAGGACGGGCTCGATGCGCTGATAACCGACGACACCAATCTCATCGCGCTGCGGGCGGTCGCTTATGCGATCTTTCCGCTGATCGCGTCGCTTCGCTTTCTGCGGGTCACCAAGACGCCGTTGACGCGGGAGACGATGCGGCTTCCCTTTTACAGCCACTGTTATCTGGCCGCGCCCTACGCGCTGATTCTTGGCCTGATCAGCCTGATGCCGGTCGAGGCGCCGCAATGGGTGCAGATCGGCGGCGCAGGGACGATCCTGGTGGCGGTCGGCTTCTACGTCGCCATCGAGACGTTGTGGTTTGCGCAGCACGCCGATCTGTCGCGCCTGCGAGCGTTTGGCCATGCCTTGCGCGCCTATGTCGAGTCCTTGATGCTGATCGCTTTCCTCTTCTACTTCTTCTGAGCGGGCCTTTGCCGGCACCCTCTTGGAGTGCGGGACTTTTCGTCCCCGAAATCCGTATCATACTTGCCGCACGCAGACTCCGAAGGAGCTGACCCGATGCGCGTTGCGGCCTGGATGTTTGGCGTCGCCTATCTTGTCGCCCTTGGCTTGTTCGCGATCTCTTTCTGGGGCTTGCTCGGCCAGAGCGAAGATCCGCTTGGCGGGGTGTTTCTGCTGCCGCTCGGCCTGCCGTGGAACCTGATGCTCGACCGTCTCACCGGGATGTCGAGCACGGCCCTGCTGGTTGCCCCCCGCCGTGACCCTGGCAATCCTGATCTTACTCGCGCGTCGGTCGCGGCGCCCGAACAAGTCCGGCGGAACGCTGCCGACGTGAGCGATTCCCGTATCCACAGCGAATTCACAAGAAGGAGTGGCGTACGATGATGACAATCAGGAAAGCGGCGATGGTCGCACTCGGTATCGCGGCGGCAGCGGTCACGACCACAGCAGTGGCGCAGATCGTCACCACCAACGTCGTGTTCCCGCGCGGTGCGGTGGCCACCACCCTTGCCGGGACGATCCGCGGCCCCGTCACCCGCGATTACGTCGTTCGTGCCACTGCCGGGCAGACGATGCGGGTCCGGCTCACCGGCTCCCCCAATCTCAATTTCAATGTCCTGCCGCCGGGCAGCAACGATTCCGCCATCTTCATCGGCTCGACTGAAGGCAATTCGTTCGCCGGGACGCTGAGTGTCTCGGGCGCCTACAAGATCCGCGTCTATCAGATGCGTGCCTCGGCGCGGCGCGGTGAGGTCGGCAACTTCCGGCTGTCGGTGGCGGTCGATGGACGCGGAAGGGGATTGGGTGGCGGCATGGCCGGCGGCAACGGCCTTGGCGGCCTCAACGGAATGAATTCCATCCGGGCCATCGACGTGATGGGCGAACGCGGCTCCCGCAACGTCGACAGCACCACCTTGGGCAACACCCAATACGGCATCTATTATAATCCGCGGACCCGGGTTTGCGCTCAGCTGACGATGGCCAATACGCGGGTCGTCGATGCACGCGACATCCGCCAGCACCCGCTGTGCCGCTAAGGCCCGCACTGCTGTCTCTGACCCTCGCCCTGGCCGCCTGTTCGGGTGGCCAGGGGGAGGCCGGTGACAATCTCGCCAGCGGGCGCCGTCGCGTCCGATGGAAAGGAGGGTGCGGATGTCGCCGCCGCCCCCACCGCCTGGCCGGCCAGTCTGAAGCCGTTCGGGGAAGGCTATCCGACCGCTGGCGACCCATGCCGACGGGTCGGCGAAAGCCCGGCCACCAGCAATTACCTCGATGACAGCGCCGACCTCGTCGGTTGCCCGAGCGATGCGGCCGCCGCGGCGCTCAAAGGCAAGGCGCTCGCGACCGTTGATGGCATCCGCCTCGTCTCGGTCCCGCGCAGGCCCGCCGCCGCGATGTCGAACACGTCTGTTCCGGTTCGCGGCAAGAACAGCCTCGAAGAGAAATGCCTAGCCCGGGTCGCCGACATCACGCGCGCGCCGGTCATCGGGGTCAATCGCATCGACGAATCGCGCGACCCGATCGAGATCTTCGTCAACGTCGAGGGCGCACAAGCACCATGGCTTTGCCAGGCCCGGCGCGACGGCACGCTCGGACGCGTGGAATATAGCGGAAGCGAAAGCGCGGCCTAGGGCGCCGTCAGTCGGTGCTGCACCGGCGCGGGCTGCCGTAGACCTCGAGCGTGAGCTTGATCCGGAACGTCACCGGAACCGCGACACGCCGGAAGGGGTCGTAGCCCGACACCGCAAGCTCGTAGCTGTCCGCGGCGGGCAGCACGATGCGGACGTCACCGGCGCCAAATCCGGCGCCGGTGATGAGCGGACGCTGACCCCCGCGCTTCAGATCGAACGTCAGGTTCGGGTTTGCCTCGGGTAGTACAAGAAGCAGCGTAGTTCCGGCCGGGGCGCGAAAGCGAAGGGGCGCAGGCGCATAAGGGGCGGCACTGCCGCTTCGTTCGACGGCGCAGCCGTTCGGGGTCAGCCCGACCGTCGCGGACGCAATCGGCGGCGGCGGCGGAACGGCCGCAACGGTCTGCGCCGACAGCAAGGTCGCCAAAGATGCCACGGCGAGGTTCATTGTCGTCCACCTTTTGGATTGGTCGCCAGAGCAAGCCACAAAGGCAGGATCGCGGCCGCGATCCTAGTGTGGGACCAGGCCGGTCTCGACGCCGGTCTTGTCGTGCAGGGCGAAGCGGTCGACGAGATCGGCGCTGGCGCGGTTGGTGCCGATCATCTCCACCGTCCGTCCTTCGCGGCGGAGCCGGGCAACGATCTTGTCCAGCGCGGCCACCGCCGAAATATCCCAGAAATGCGCGGCGGTTAGGTCGATCAGCACGCTGCGTGCATCCGCATCGTCTCCGAACGCACGAACGAAGCGATCGACGGACGCGAAGAAAATCTGACCCGTGACGCGATAGGTTACCTGCTCGCCATCGGACGACAGTACGCGCTCGACGGCGAACATCCGCTGGACCTTTCCGGCGAAGAAGATCCCCGACAACAGCACGCCCGCGAGCACGCCCATCGACAGGTCGTGCGTGGCGACCACCACGACCACCGTGGTCAGCATCACTACCGACGAGGGCCAGGGATGGTGGCGGAGGTTGGGGATCGAGTTCCAGCTGAAGGTGCCGATCGACACCATGATCATCACCGCGACCAGCGCCGGCATCGGGATCTGACCGACGAAGGGTCCGAGCACGGCGAGCAGGAACAGAAGAAATGCACCGGCGGTGAAGGTCGACAGCCGGCCTCGACCGCCCGACGTGACGTTGATCACCGACTGGCCGATCATCGCGCATCCGCCCATCCCGCCGACCAGCGCGGCGGCGATGTTGGCGGTGCCCTGCCCCGCGCTTTCGCGCCGTTTGTCGCTGTCGGTGTGGGTCATGTCGTCGACGATCTGCGCCGTCAGCAACGATTCGAGCAACCCGACCGCCGCCATCGCCAGCGAGTAGGGAAGGATGATCTGCAAGGTTTCGAGCGTCAGCGGCACATCTGGCAAGACGAAGCTCGGCAGCCCCTCGGGCAATTGTCCCATGTCGCCGACGCTGTTGACCGGGGCCTGGGTCCAGATCGAGATGGCCGACAGCACAAGGATCGCGACCAGAGGCGAGGGGACCGCCTTGGTTACGCGCGGCAGCAGATAGATGATCGCCAGCCCAGCCGCGATCATCGCATAAGCCTGCCAGGTGACGCCCGTCAGCTGCGGCACCTGCGCCATGAAGATCAGGATCGCCAGCGCGTTGACGAAGCCGGTGATGACCGAGCGCGACACGAACTGCATCAACAGGTCGAGCCGGGCGAACCCGGCGGCGGTCTGAATCAGCCCCATCAGGATGGTGGCGGCGAACAGATATTGGACGCCGTGATCGCGCACGAGCGGGATGACCAGCACCGCGACGGCGGCCGTGGCCGCGGAAATCATGCCGGGGCGGCCGCCGGTGAAGGCGATCACCATGGCGATCGCTACCGAGGCATACAGGCCGACCCGCGGATCGACCCCGGCAATGATTGAAAAGCCGATCGCTTCGGGGATCAGCGCAAGCGCCACCACGATCCCGGCCAGCACTTCGCGCGAGGGGGAAGCATTGTCGCCCAGCCATTGCTGGCGAAAGCGAGCGGAAAAAGCAGTCATTGAAAATCCACATCAAAACGCACGGCGCCGGGGAAGGCGCTGGGTCAAAGCTGTGCGTGATGTTGTCCGGCGGATCGGCGGCCGGAATAGCCACCCGGAGTTGCACCGGGTCCATGCGAATGGCGGCTCCCTAGCGCGCGACGGTCGTCCTGGCCAGCCTGTCCCGACCCGATCGGCTTAGAGCGGTTCGCGCTCGAGCAGCTGGCCGCTCAGCAGGCTCGCGGCTTCCTCTCGCCCGGCAGGACGCAGTTCGGCGGGACCGGCCGGCAGGGGCCGATCGGCGCGGCGCCCGTGTTGCTCGATATCGTCGATCAGCAGCTTCATCTCGGCGATTTCCTTGACCTGATCGCGGGTAATCCGGTCGGCGAGATAGCGCACGCGCGGATCGCGCAGGTCCGCTTCGCGCGAATTGTTGATGGCGATGGAATGATGCGGGATCATCGATTTCATGTAATCGACATCGCCGATCAGCGCCTGCGACCGATTGATCGCGAGAAGCCCGATCCCGCCGACGATCGCGACGGCCAGCACCGCAATCTTGGCCGCCTGCGGGCGATACATCTTCCACATGAACGCCAGCATCACCGCGGTCATGACGCAGCCCATGACCAGCGACGACACCAGCCGGGTCACGCTGAACAGCGCGTGCTCCCACCGGTAGACGAGCTGATACATGAGAAAGAACATGATGAACGTCGAGGTCGCGATCATCGCCGCGAACCGGCCCCATCCCATGCCCGCGCCAGTCTCGTGATCCATCAGTTTTTCTCCTTGCCTGACGTAACGGCGCTGGCCGCTTATGGTTCGGTTCGGTGTCCAGTCGCGGGCCGTGCGCTTTTGCCGGTCGATCAGCCAGGCGATGGTGCCGCCATGAAACCAACCGACCTGTTCGTCCGTCTCTTGGCTTGAGGAGGCCACGATTGGCTGCAAGTAGCGCGCTCCAGATCTTCGGTATCACGCTGGTCGGCGCGACGCCCGAAAACGTCTACTGGCGGCTGACCGACAATTGGCTCGAACTTGCGGTCCGGTTCCTGTGGCCCGGTCACGGCACCCGCGAGATCAAGGACGCCATAAGCCGCGACATCCTCAAGCAATTGGACGCCGCCGGTATCGGCATCGCCTCCGCCACCTATGAAGTTGCCGGCCTGCCGACCCTCACGGTCGAGCGCCAAGGCACGCGCAAATGAACCGGCTCCGCGCCCACCTCAGCGCCGTCCGGTCGAGCTACTGGTTCGTGCCAAGCCTGATGGCGCTTGGCGGCATCCTGCTCGGCGGCATCATGATCTGGGTCGACGCGAGCCTCGGCGCGAGCTGGATCGAGGGGCTCGGCTGGTATCAGCAGGTCCGTACCGACGGCGCCCGCGAAGTCCTGTCGACGATCGCCGGATCGATGGTGACGGTTGCCGGCGTGGTGTTCTCCATTACCATCGTTGCTCTGTCCTACGCGTCCAGCCAATATGGTCCGCGCGTGCTCACCAACTTCATGGACGACCGGGGCAACACCGTCACCCTCGGCACCTTTATCGCGACCTTTCTCTACAGCCTGATGGTGCTGCGCACGATCCGCGGCGGCGAAGAGGATTTCGTCCCGCAATATTCCGTCATCGTCGGCTTGTTGCTGGCGGTCTGCTCGATCGGGGTGCTGATCTATTTCATCCACCACGTGCTGCAGAGCATTCACATCAACCATGTGGTCGAACGGATCGGCCGCCAGTTGATCGATGATGCACGCACCCGCTTTCCGCGGCTGATCGGGTCGGGAACGCCCGAAGAGAAGGCGCAATCAACCGAGCTCACGGGCGAGATGGCGGTTACCACCAGCGACCGGACGGGCTACATCCAGGCGCTGGACGGCGACACCCTGCTGCGAATCGCGCAGGAGGCCGACGTCCTGATCCGCTTGCGGTATCGCCCCGGCGACTTCGTCATGGAAGGCCGCGGGCTGGTCGATATCGCGCCGCGTTCGCGCTGGTCGGACGAACAGGACGACAAGCTGCGCGACTGCTTCACCGTCGGCGCCAAGCGCACCCCCGACAGCGACCTCATGTTCCTGGTCAGCGAACTGGTCGAGATCGCCGCGCGGGCCCTGTCGCCGGGCGTCAACGATCCGATGACGGCGGTCACCTGCCTCGACTGGCTCGGGGCCGGCGGCACCGAGTTCGCCACCCGCGAGCTGCCGAGCGCCGTGCGGTCCGACGATACGGGAACGCCGAGGCTGATCGCCAATCCCGACGACTTCCGTTCCTTTGTCGCACGGAGCTTCGGCCGCCTGCGCCAATATGTCGCCACCGACACCATCGCCGCGCTGCATTTCCTGCGGGTGATCGGCGAAGTGGGCGCGGCCTGCCGCGAAGCCGACCAGCTCGACGCCCTGCGCACGGAGGTGTCGCGCTTTGCCGAACTGGCAAAGGAAAAACTCGCGGGTCCGAATTGCCGGTCGGTGCAGGAACGCTCCGAGGCATTAAAACGACTG